>NZ_JBIBGL010000016.1:148310-272735 GCF_042956465.1 Embleya sp. NPDC008237 | reverse complement strand
AGGCCAACCCCACCCTCACCAAGCACGTCCGCTTCGGCTGGTGGGCCGGCGAGGAACAGGGCCTCCAAGGCTCCCAGTTCTACGTGGGCCAGCTCGGCTCCACGCAGCGTGCCGCGATCAAGGGCTACTACAACTTCGACATGGTCGGCTCGCGCAACGCGGGCTACTTCATCAACAACATCACCTCCACCACCGCCGGACCGCTGAAGGCGTACTGGGACACGTTGAACCTGCGTCCCGAGGAGAACGTCGAGGGCCAGGGCCGTTCCGACGACTACTCCTTCCAGCAGGCCGGCATCCCCACCTCCGGCTACGCGGCCGGTGCCAGCGCCACCAAGACGCAGGCACAGGCCACGAAGTGGGGCGGCACGGCGGGCGCCTCGTACGACTCCTGCTACCACTCCGCGTGTGACACCACGTCCAACGTCGACGCCACGGTCCTCAACCGCAGCGCCGACGGTATCGCCTACGCGATCTGGAAGACCGCGGTCGGCGGCACCACGCCCGGCCCCGACTTCTCCATCACGACCGTCCCGGCGGCCGGCACCATCCAGCTCGGCGGCCAGGGCACCGCGACGGTGAACACCACCACCGTGAGCGGCACGGCGCAGACCGTGACGCTGACCTCGAGCGGCGCCCCGAACGGCGTCGGCGTGAGCATCAACCCGACGTCCGTGCAGTCCGGCTCGTCGGCCACCGCGACCATCACGGTCGCCGCGAACACCACTCCGGGCACCTACCCGATCACCATCACCGGCACCGGCTCCGTCGTGCACTCGACGACGTACACGCTGACCGTCGGTAGCGGTCCGGGCAGTTGCACCGCGCCCGCGTGGGACGCGAACTCGATCTACACCAACGGCAGTGTGGTCTCGTACAACGGCCACACCTACCGCGCCAAGTGGTGGACCCAGGGCGAGGAACCCGGGACCACCGGTCAGTGGGGAGTGTGGGTCGACCTCGGCGCCTGCTGAGTTGATCCGCACGTAAGTTGGTCCCCGACTTCCCCGATTGTGATGCCCGGTAGGCCGCAGGATGGCCTGCCGGGCATCACACCGTGCGGGGCCGGGCGGGCGACCGCGGCCGACCGCGCGGGGTGCCGCCGCCGGCTTCGCGGGCCGATGCCGGCAGGATGCCGGAATGACCACGAACCCCGACCATTGCGACGTCGCCGGGTCCGGGAGTGGGTCCGAGTCCGGTTCCGGGTCCCGGTTCGAGCCCGGTTCCGGGTCCCGATCCCGGCCCGAGTCCGCAGGCGTCCCCTGGCCGGTGTCGCTGCCCGCCGACCTGCTCGCGGCGAAGGCCCTGGTCTACGACCCGAACGGGTTCGTGTGCTCGACGCCGGTGGCCGAGCCGGAGAGCGCGGAGTACGGGGCCCACGTGTTCACCGTCGACGGTGCCGAGGTGCGTTTCCGGATCGCCGGGACCACTCCGACCAAGGTCGGCCAGTTCGTCACCCTGTGGCAGCGCTCGGCGGCCGGCCCGATCGAGCCGCTCGCCGCCGAGGATCGGCTCGACCTGGTGGTGATCAGCTCCCGGCAGGGCGAACACTTCGGGCAGTTCGTCTTCCCGAAGGCGGTCCTGCGCGAGCGCGGCATCCTCTCGGTGCGGGGCGGTGGCGGCAAGCGCGGCTTCCGCGTCTACCCGCCGTGGGTGAGCACCACCAACCGGCAGGCCGACCGGACCCGGGCCTGGCAGCTCGACCACTTCCTCACCGTCACGGCCGAGGCGTCGCCGGATCCGGCCCGCTGCCGGGCCCTGTACCACCCGTACGCGGCGCGGTAGCCGGGCCGGCCCCCCGGCGGGTCAGGGGGCTCCTCCGCACGCGGCCCTGAGCCGAACCAGCGTCGTGCGCATGCCGTGGCGATTGCGCGCGGCACGCTGCGCGGGCGGGGTGCCGGTGAAGACCAGGCCGAGCACCTCGGCGACCCGACGGCGCCACCCGTCGCGGCGAAGATCGTTCCAGTACTCGGTCACCACCGTCCCCTCCTCCGCCGGCGTCAGGCGGTAGCCCCAACGGGCGATCGGCAGGCCGAACGAGGTGACGTCGAAGGCGAACTCCCGGCCCGGGTCGGCCGTCACGATCCGGCACGTGGTGAACCAGACCCACGGGCCCCGGCGGTTGAAGCCGACGAAGCTTCGGCCGCGGGGCCGGATCGCAAAGACTTCCGGGCTCCATTCCTTCATCCGCCGCACATCGGCGACCACCGCATAGACCGCCTCCGGAGGAAGCGGCACGGTCAACGACTCCTCGATCTCCCAGACGCGCCCACTCGTCGCCGGCGGGCCGGATTCGTGCTCCTGAGGCTCCATGCCCGCCACGCTAACACCGAACGCAACGCAACGTCGCGTTGTATTTCGAGGTAATCTCCCGGCATGAAGAACGAGCAGCACACGGCGGACCCCGCTGCCACGAGTCCCGCCGTCACGGGCGGCGACGGTTCGGCCGACCGAGACACCGGCGACGCCAACCGCGGGAGCGGCGTGCGCACCGGGAGCGGGCCACGCAAGTCCCGGGAGATCTTCGACGCCACCCTCGACCTGCTCGCGGACAAGGGGTACGAGGGCCTGACCATCGAGGGCGTCGCCGAACGATCCGGCGTCAACAAGACCACGATCTACCGCTGGTGGCCGTCCAAGGGCGCCCTGCTCGGCGCCGCCCTCACCGGCGCCGGTCGGCTCGACTTCCCGCTGCCCGACACCGGCAGCCTCCGCGGCGACCTGATCGCCCTCACCGACGGGATCGTCGGGCTGCTGACCGCCCCACCCACCGCCGACATCGCCGTCGCCGCCCTCGGCGCGGTCACCCACAGTCCCGAACTCGCCGAGCACACACGGGCGTTCTTCGCCGACCGACTGGCCCGCGAACGACCCCTCTTCGAACGCGCCGTCGCCCGAGGCGAACTCGCCCCCGACGCCGACCCGATGCTCCTGATGGACCTCCTGGCCGGTGCCGCCTGGCTGCACCTGGTCTTCCGCCGCCTCCCGGCCGACCCGGACTTCGCGTCCCGCACGGTGGACATCGTCCTCGACGGCACCGCCACCGCCCCGGGCGCGCGTCGCCCCGCGTCGAAGGTGCCTCGGTAGTCGGGCCGTACATCCTCCGTGTCCACCGGCCCGGGCATCGGGTACCGCGGTGCGCCGGCCCCGCCGCGTGGCGGGAAGTTGTTCCTCCGCTGCCGCGACCGCGTCCACCGCGTCGGATTTATCCAATACCGGAGAGCCACGGCGACAGGAGGATCGGATCGCTTCGGGGGAACGGCAGCGTCGGTGACGTTGTCGCGAGGCATCACCTTCCCTCTCCACGGGCGCGAGCCCGTACCCGAGCAGAGAAAGAGATGAGACTCATGGCGAAGAACCGAGCACGCCGCCGCGCGCTCCTGGCGGTTGCGGCCGCGGGCATCGGCGCGTCCACCCTGGCTGTCGCGCCCGGTGTCGCGAGCGCGACGCCCGGTGGGTACTGCGGTACGTACAAGGCCGGATTGAGCAGCCAGCCGACCAACGTCAAGACGGTGTTCACCAAGCAGCCGCCCGGCTGCAACGACTTCAACCTGACGTGGGTGGACCACTCCGCGTCCTACGGCGCGGCCTACTGGGACAGTTGGGGCAACCCGCACATGTCCAACACGCGGGCCCAGTGGCACAACGCGAACTCGAACTGGTGCCAGCCGATCATGACCAACGTGTCGACCGGCACGAACATGATCGTCATCAGTGGTGACGGCGGCGCCGGGTACAACGTCCACGTCAACCTGTAGGCGTCCCGCGCACATGCCCACCCACCTCCTGCGCGGGGGGCTCCGGTTGGTCGGAGCGGCCGCGGCTCTGGGCGTGCTCGGCGCCTGCGGTCCGTCCGGCGCCGACGGCCCGTCAGCCGACCCGACCTTCTCCCCCGACGCCGTCGTCGGCGTCCAGGCGCTGCACAGCCTCTTCCCCGCCAGTTCCGCCCAGTTCAACGACGGCGTGCGGTACACCCGGTTGCGGCAGGCCCTGCAGGCGACGGCTCTCGCACGCTGCATGACCGAGGCGGGCTTCACGCCGGACCCGGCCTCCGGGTACGACGTGCTGATGACCGTCAACACCGTCGACTTCCCCGACCTGGACCGGATCGCCGCCACGAAGGCGTTCGTGCCGCCGATATCCGTCGACTTTCCCGGCAAGGCGGAGGACCCCCTGCGAACGGCGGCCCGCGACAGGTGCCGGCCGGTCGCCGGCGCCCTGTTCAAGGTGCCGGGCACGTCCACCGACCTGGCCGACCGGTGGTGGACGGGCATGCGCACGATCCAGGCCTCATCGCAAGTACGGGCCACCCTGCCCGGGTTCCGCGCCTGCATGGTCGAAGCCGGCGCGCCCGCCGAGCAGATACCCGTGACGTCCTCGCTCGACGCGTTCGGAAAGTTCCTGGCCTGGGAGGACGGGATGAACACCCATGCCGCCTCGCCCGCCGCGATCACCGAGAACAACGAGCGCTGGGCGCCGGTCTTCGCCGAGTGCGCACGGCCGGTGATGGCCGTCCTGGAGCCGCTGGCCCTGGAGAGCCAAAAGGTCTTCCTCCGAAGGAACGGCAAGCGGATCGAGCAATTGGTCGCCCGGTCGGACGCCGAGGTGAAGGCGGCGCAGCGCACCTACGGCACTCAGGCCCCACTCTCCGGCTGACCGGGCCTCCTCCGGATCAACGACGGGCGCGCTCCTCGGTGCGACCCTCGGGGCCTTCGCGTTCCGCACCGTGGACGTCGTCCTCGACGGCGCCTCGCCGCGCAGCGGGCCCGACAGGCATCGACATGCGGTCCGGTAGTCGGTGGACACCGAGTACCTTCTTCCGAGGAGCACCGACGAACCGGTGGGGACCGCGTTACCGTCGGCGCCCGAGGGGGGAGATGTCATGCCAGGGGTTCAGGACGTGGACGTGGTGCTCGGGTCGGGCGGATCGGCCGCGCGGTTGGAACACGCAGGACTCGTTCTCGTCAGGGGGCGAACGCGAACTCGCGTTCCGTACGCACATGTTCGTGCAGTCCTGGTGGAACCCTCACGAGACGTGTGCATCACCCTCCACGAGGGAACGCAGTACCGCACCCCCGAGGACAACGCGGCCGCGTCGACCGCGTTCGCCGACGGACTGCGCCGGCGCGTCGCGGCCGCGGGCACGCCCGGGCCGGCCACTCCCGCGGTCTCCGTCGAGACGGTGCCCGCATGGAGGCCGGACGTCTCCGGGCGCCGAGTGCGCGTCATCCTCTGCCTGGTGCCGTACTTCGCGATCCTGATCACACTCGGGGTCACGGCCGGCGGAGGACACACCGTCGAGTTGACCCTCGCAGGATGCCTCAGCCTCCTGTCCTTCCTCTCCCTGTCGTTCTTTGCGGACACCACGCGTGACCGCTACCACCTGCGTAAACGCGGAGTCACCGTGCGGGTCCCGATCAGAAGCGGCAGGGTGTCCAACCGTCGTTACCGCGTGTGGAGCCAGCGGTTCACCACGGTCGACGGCCGTACGGTAACCGCCGGCGTGCCGCTCCACGCGCCGCAAACGACCGCGGTCGGGGACCTGGTGGACGTCCGCTATGACCCGTAGGCGCCGGAGACACGGGTGCGGATCGGTGACGAACGCGGCCGGTTGTACGGCACATTGCCCATCGCGCTCGTCTTCGGCATCCTGCTCGCCCTCCCCGTCGTCATCGCCGTGGTCAAGGCGATCGCCGAGATCCTGCGCTGAACTCCCCACGCCCGTCGACGCCGTGGACGAAGGAATGCCGGTGTCGTGGCCATACCCGACCTCGGGTGGCTGCTCGATGGAGTGGCACGTCTCGTTGCTCGCCGTCGACAACCCGATACTGCTCTGCGACTGCCGAGAAAGGGTCCCGAGGCGGGCTGCGCCGCTTGACTCTCCAGTGGCTCGAGACAGGAGGGTAGGGGCATGGACGGTGCGACTCTCTACTCGATCGGGGAGCTTTCCCGACGGACCGGCTTGTCGGTCACGACGATCCGGTTCTACTCCGATTCGGGCGTGGTGGTACCGACCGACCGAACTCCCGCCGGATATCGGCTCTACGACCTCGACGCCCTGCTGCGACTGGAACTCGTACGCACCTTGCGCGAGTTGGGCATGGACCTCGCCACGGTACGACAGGTGCTGAACCGCGAACGCACGGTGGCGGACGTCGCCGCGGCGCATGCCGACGCGGTGGACGTGCAGATTCGAATCCTGCAACTGCGTCGGAGTGTCCTGCGAGTCGTGGCCACGCGCGGGTCCAGTCCCGAGGAGACCAATCTCATGCACCGACTCACGCAGCTGTCGGGTGACGAACGCCGCCGCCTGATCGATGATTTCCTGGACGACACGTTCGGCACGGAGGCGGTGGGCGCCGACCCGGTGGTCGAGGCGATGGTCCGCTCCGCCACGCCCGACCTCCTTGACGACCCGTCCCCCGAACAGGTCGCCGCATGGGTGGAGATCGCCGAACTGGTCGGCGACGCGGACTTCCGGGCCCGAATGCGGCGGGCGGCCCCCTACCAGGCAGGCCGACGCACGCTCGACATCGAGACCGAAGCCGGAGACGAACTGATGCAGTTCACCCGCCGGAGGGTCGCCGCGGCCAGGGAGGCGGGCATCGAACCGGCCGACGAACAGGCCGCACCCATCGTCGACGACCTGGTACGCCGATTCGCCGAAGCCCTCGGCCGAACCCCCGACCAGGCCTTCCGCACGTGGCTGGCCCGGCAGTTCAAGCCCGCCCACGACCCCCGGGTGGACCGCTACTGGCGGCTCGTATGGATCGTCAGGGGTTGGCAGCTGATCCCGGCCCTGCTCCCGATCCATCCATGGCTGATCGAGGCCCTGCAAAGCAACCACGACGCGTGACCGCCCCCCGGCCGGCCCGACCTCGTCGCGGTCGGGCCGGCCGGGGCCCGTCACGGCTGCGCGCCGCCGCAGCCGGCCCGCTTCGACACGAACGCCGAGCGGGCCGGCGCACACCGTGCGTCGGGTTGCGACCGAGGCACGACGGGCGTGTGCTGGAAGAGCGGTCACTCGTGCCCTTCGACGGCCGGCTCCTCGGCTGCGGGGCGCTCGCGCGAAAGGTAGCCCGGCCATGGTCCAGCAGTGCTTCACGCCTTCGCAGGCAGGCGTCCACATCCGCCTCACGCAGGTGTTCGGGCGAATCGCCGAGTGGTTCATCAGGCAGGAGTACTGCCTGGCCAAAGGCGGATGCAGCGAATTCCTCACGCTGCCCGGTGGGCCGCAGACGGACTTCTTCGACGAGAACGCCGGCACCACCCGCTGCCGCTACCTCGCCGCCTTCCTGAAGTTCCACCACCCTGCGCTGGACGAGATCTTCGTGGCGCAGACGTGCGAGATCCGCAAGCGCGATGACGACGACGAAGGGGAGAAGTTCCCGGTACCGGACATCATCACCCACGATCCGGCCGCCGGACGGCGGGAGTTCTACGAGGTGAAGCCGAACTCCCAGTCGAGCAAGAGCAAGGGCCGGGTCAAACTGAATGCCTTCCAGGCCATGGTGGACTTCCTGCGCACCACCTCGGTGCCGACGATGAAGTACGACCGCGGCACACTCTTCGACCCGGACCGGAGCATCCTCCTGTGGGACGGCACCTGGTTCGGGTCGCCGGTGCAGGTCTTCTTCCACTTCTTCCGCGAGGAGGAGGGGCTTCTCGTCTACGAGGTCTGCGTGAAGGTCACCGGCCAACTCCTGGCCGAGGTCTTCGTCAAGGCACTCATCAAGTTGGCCGTGCTCGCGGTACTGAGCCTGTTCGTCCCGGTCGCGGGCGGCGTCGTCGTTCTGGCCGAGAACTCGCCGCTGGAAGACAGCGTCGGCAACGGAGGCGGCAACGGCACACAGGACACACGCTACGTCCAGGCCCTGCTCAACGACTGGCGTGGCAACAACGGCCGCGGCCTGATCGGTCTCGACGGCCTGGTCGGCAACGAGACGATCGGTGCCATCACCGACTTCCAGACCACGGTGACCCACATCGTCGACGGTCGCGTCGACGTCGGCGGGGCGGCGATGACCGCCCTGGAACAGGCCCACGTCGACCACGCCTTGGTCGGGGCCGTCCGTACCGAGATGGACCAGGTCGGCACGGACGGGCTCACCGCGTACATCCTCAAGCCGGACCCCGACGGCCTCGCCGAAGGCCAAGTCGAAACCGACCTCGTCACCGCGGCCGGCCAAGCGGTGGCCCAGTACTTCACGGAACTCCACGCCGAGGCATGACGTAACCTTCCGCCCAAGCCACCCGGCCCTGGCGTTCGATACGCACTATCGCTTGGCGTAGTCGCCGAAGCCGGCCCAGTCGAGCACCACGCACGGCTCGTCACCGACGACCCACGCGTCGTGTCCGGGCGGGCAGACCATCAGGTCTCCGGCTCCGAACTCCATCTCCTCACCGTCGTCCATGACGATGTGCATCCGTCCGGAGAGCGTCAAGCCGACATGCGACGCCTGACAACTGTCGGTCCCGGCGATCGGCTTCACGTGCTCCGACCAGCGCCAGCCCGGTTCGAACGTGCCCCGACCCACCGGAATGGCATTCAGGGAAACCAGATCGACCTTGCCCTTGTCCGCTTCGAACGGACGTGTTTCCTCGGGCGATGCGAAATTCTTACGGACGAGACCGGTCATGGTCTCCTCCTCCACTCGGGAGGCGTCGATCGCGGCCGAGCGTCGAACGACCAACCGCCGACGCCTCGCAGATATGTGAAAACTCCCCCGCACCCCAACGCTACGTCCCTCCGGAGAACCAGGCGACCTTTTCCACCTGCGGTCGGTCGGGCACTCGGACCACGACAAGGGGGTCGTGAAGCGTCATGTTGTCCGCATACAGGGCTACATGCTCAGGCTGGTACAGGCCGACGTGCTCACGACGGTTCGTGGTGCCGGTTCTCCGCGCTCGTGATGTCGAGTGCTCCGTCGTGCAGGAGGAAGTGGCGGGCCGCATTGTCGTCGACTGTGACGAGGGGCCGGCTCGTGCCCCGGAACGCCTCGGTCTGCAACCGAAAGCGGGCGGGGTCGGCGCCCCGGACGGCGCGTAGACGCCAGGGGATGTCCGGGGCGCTTTCGGAGCGGGGCGGCAAAGCCAGATGTACGAGGGCGAAGGCACTCTGGCTGGTGTCGTAACGCGTGTGTGCCGCGGAAAAGGAAGCCAGTCGGAGCTCGACCTGCGGTGCATCGGACAACGCCGACGGACCCGGGGCCGGGGCCGGTGGTGCGTCGGCGGCCGGATTTGCTCGGGCCTGGTCACGGAGGCCGGGAAGGAACTCCGGTTGGTGGGCCGTCTCCGGCAGCATCGCGGCGAACCAGTCGGCGAGATCCGGCCCGCCGCGCCGCGCCCAGGTCTCGATCAGTCGGCGGAAGGCGGCTTCCCGGCGGTGGGGCACGAGGTGCGCGCCCGCGGCGAGGACTGCCTCGCCTGCTCCGGCGAAAGCAGCGTGGATATCGAGCACGGGGACCCGGTGCGCGTCCTCGGCATACCGGACCATACGAATGTCCAGCATCGCGCGGTGGAGGAGGGTCGCCGCGGCGACGGCGTTGTCGCCCAGGCGTCCCCTCTGCGGAGAACCGGCACGGGATGGCCGGCCGTCGCGGGGCGGTGTGCTCGTGTCGGCCCGGCGTCCGGCTGCGGACAGGTGCCACCAGCGGTCGTCCGGGCGGACGTCGGCCGACGCCGCGCTCAGCGCGCCGCGGGCTCCAAGGTCGATCGACACTCCGTCCGGTTCCGCTCGAAAGGCGGCGCCCCGGGCGTCGTGGGAATCGAAGCGAATCTCGGTGACGTCGCGCAGCCGGATGTCCAGTGTCGCGGTGTCGGGAGCGGTGCCGTCGTCGACGGAATAGGAACGAGCGACAGCCAGTACGAGAGCGCCGTCGAGACGGTTGCCGGCCCGCTCGACCCGCAAGTGCCGCACCTCGGCCGACGGCAGGTCGTAGTCGGCGGCCAGACTCCCTGCGATCTGCGCCGTTACGGCCGTTACCGGGGCCATCACCCGTCCCAGATAGTCCCGACCCGGCGCGTACGGCGTCGCGGGCGCCGGCAACCAGTCCAAGGAGTGTCCGGCGACCGAGGCCTGTTCGAGCATCCAGGCCCGTCTCTCCTCACCGAAGCCGGCCATCCATTCCAACGCCGCCATGGCACGACGCTCACGGCCGCCTCGCGTGCCGGCTGTGACCGCCCAAAACAGCGGGAAGGTGTTGTTGTCCCATACGTCCGCTGCCACGCGGATCGTCTCCCGGTCGAAGCACCGGGCGTCCGCGGCGGCGGCAGCGATCTGCACCAGCGAGCGATCCAGCAGCGCCACCAACACGGCGACCGCTGAAGGCGGGTGGCCCGCCGCCACTCCAGGCAGCCCGCCCGCGCTGAAACGGCGCCGTGGAAGGGAAGTACCGAGCCTGTGCATGACCAGGATCGTCGCACGACCCACGAGTGGCGGCAGGCAGGAGGGGCGGCCTTGGCCGCCTACCCGGCCGTATCCGGCCTCCGACCGGAACTGCTGCTGCGTGCAGGATGCGCCCGCGCGGCGTCCGCCGTCCTCTAGCCGAGTGCGAGCATCGCCTCGGTGACCTCGTCGATCGCGGCTTCGGGGATTGCGGTGGCGGCCTTGTCGAGGACGAGCAGCCGTGCGCCGGGGATTTCGCGCGCGATCGCCTCGCCGTTGCCGACGGGGAAGAACGGGTCGCGGCGGCCGTGGACGACGAGGGTGGGGACCTCGATCTCGGGCAGGCGCTCGCGCCAGCGGGGTTTGCAGTCGAGCCCGGCGAACACCATGCCCATCTGGTTGGCCATCTGGACCGGTGGTGCGGTGCCCTGCGTGCGGTCCCAGATACGCGCGGCGATTGCGCGGGCGGCGACGGGGTCGTTGCCGAGGATCTCCGCGCCGGCGGCGGCGAATTCCGCTACCGCCTCGCGGTCGCTCCAATCGGGCATCGAACGCGCGAACAACCGGCTCATCGTCGCCTGGTCGTGGTCGGGGAGGTCGTCGTCGGGCGGGCCGGGGGCAACCGCGCGGGTGCCGACCAGGGTGAGCGCCGAGAACGCGCCCGGGTGGTCGAGCACGGCCACCTGGGCGACCATCCCGCCGACGCCGATTCCCGCGAGGTGCGCAGGTCCCCCGCCGAGCGCGCCGACAAGGGCCGCCGCGTCGGCGGCGAGGCTGCGCAGGGTGTAGGCGGGCGCCTGTGGGTCCTTCGTCGTCGACTCCCCGCTGTCGCGCAGGTCGTAGCGCACCACACGGCGCCCGCCGGCGGCGAGGCGCTCGCACAGCGCGTCGGGCCAGGAGAGCATCGTCGTCCCGCCCGCGAGCAGGACGAGTGGCGCGTCTTCGTCGCCGAACGACTCGATGCCCAAGGCGATGTCATTGGCGTTGACAGTGGTCATCGGATCACCCGGAGACGTCGTAGGTCAGGTGGGTCGCGGTCGATGTCGGGATCACGCTCCGCTGCACCAGCGTGCGCGGCACTCCGCCGGTGAACAGTGGTGTCCCGGCGCCCAGCACGACGGGCGCCAGGTGCAGCGTCAGCGCGTCGACCAGCCCGGCGTCGAACGCCGAGCCGATCGTGGCGCCGCCGCCCATGAGGACGACGTCGAGGTCCTTGCCACTGTCCGACGACGCCGCCTCGGCCCGCTTGCGCGCGGCGGTGACGGCGTCGGGCAGACCGGTGGTGACGAACGTCCAGTCGAGGTCGGATGTCCGCACCGACTCCGGCGGCGAGCTCGTCACCACGACGAACGCGGGCCTGCCGACCTCGCCGGCGCCGTAACCGCACGTGTCGTCCCAGCCGTCCGGCCCGTCGACCAAGTCGAAGAGCCGGCGGCCGAGGACGACGGCGCCCGAACGGCCGGTCCCCTCGCGCAGGACCCGGCGGTCGTCGGGGTCGTCGGAGAACGCCCACGTGTGCAGAGCCTCGCCGCCGGTCCCCAGACCGTTGTCCGGGCCGGGGTCGGGCCCGGTGACGAAGCCGTCGAGAGAGACCGAGATGTCGGCGATGATTCGAGTCATACCAAGGCAGACCCGATCCGCCGCCCGAACTCATCGCTCAAGCGTGAAGCGGGTGACGGAGGCGAACTCGATGTCCGCTGCCACCGCACGGCCCCGGTGCGGTGGCGGTGGCGGTGGCAGTGGCCCCGAGCATCGGGGGGCGGATAGCGGCCGCGGTGTCGGTAGCGAAGGTGGACAGCGCGGTGGAGCGGCCCTGCTCGGGCAAGGGCGACGACGCCATGGCCGTCGGCGACATCGCCCAGGGCGCCGGGATCACCCGCGGCGCCCTGCTTCGCAGGAGTCCCGCCCGCGGGAAGTTCCGGAAGGCATCAGCCACTTGCGAACACATCTGGCTGCTCGGCGCCGGCCTGACCACTTGAGACATCCGGCATGGACGTGACGCGGTAACGGCCGTCGAATGCCCGCTCAGGAGAGCGGCCAGTTGCGCAGGGCGGCGTCGGCCATCTCTTGGAGTTCGTCGCGGCCGATACCGCTCGCGGCTTGTACGGCGATGCCGAATGCCAAGGTGGTGACGTAGCGGGCCAGGAGGCCCGGATCGGTTCCCGGGGGCAGGTCGCCGTCATCGACGGCTCGCTGAAACCGCTCCCGGATGCAGGAGCAGCCGTTGTTACGCCACGCGACGAGTAGTTCACGGACCTCTCGCCCCGACTCACCGGCGGCCAGTGCGCCCTGGACGCCCAGACACCCGTGAGGGTGAGCCGGGCGGGTGGTGGTACGCACGGTGCCGGCCAGGATCGCGGTGGCGACGTCGAGGGCGGTCGGCTCCTCCAGGGCCCGGGCCAGGTAGGCGCTCGGGCCCTCGGTGTAGCGCTCCAGAGCCTTGCGGAACAGCTTCTCCTTGTTGCCGAAGGCCGCGTACATGCTGGTGGTGGAGATACCCATCGCGTCGGTCAGGGTGGCCAGGCTGGCCCCCTCGTAGCCGTGCTCCCAGAAGACCAGCATGGCGCGCTCGAGTGCTTCGTCGACGTCGAACCCTCGCGGTCGGCCGATCGGGCCGTTCTGTTTCGTCTCCACCTCGACAGCCTACCCCTTCCGCATCGATCGCTACAGAAGTGCTACGTTCGACTTCCGCATCGATCGATGCGGAAGTCGAGGGCGCGACTCATCTCCGCATCCGCAACGGACGGTTCGTGCGCATGACCGCCCTGCACGACGCCGGCGAACCTCTCCGGCAGCCGACCGGCTGACCTCCGGGATCAGCACCTGCGACTCGAAGAACAGTCCGAACGCCACTCATGGCCGGGCCACAAACTCGTGAGGATATGTATGACCACCACCTTGATCACCGGGGCCAATAAGGGCATCGGCTTCGAGACAGCCAGGCAGCTTCTGGCGTTGGGCCACGTTGTCTACATAGGCGCCCGTGACGTCGAGCGAGGCGAGAAGGCCGCGGCGGCACTCGGCGCACGATTCGTGCAACTCGACGTGACCGACGACGCATCGGTGCGCGGCGCGATGGCGACGATCGACTCGGCCGAGGGCCGACTCGACGTCCTGGTGAACAACGCGGGCATCCTCGGGCACGGAGCAACCGACGGTCCCACGGCTCTCCGGGCCTTCGACACCAACGCGGTGGGAATCGTGCGCGTCACGGAGGCGGCACTTCCCCTGCTGCGCAAATCCCCGAACCCGACCGTGGTCACCGTTTCGAGCAGTGCCGGGTCCTTCTGGGCAGTGACCAACCCGGACCGGCCCGAGTTCCACTTGCCGTTGGCTCTCTACTCCGCGTCCAAGGCCGCGGCCACCATGCTCACGGTCCAGTACGCCAAGTCCCAGCCGGGCATCAAGTTCAACGCGGTCGAGCCCGGCACCACCGCAACCGACCTGACCGCGGCATTCGGAATCGGAAGGGCGCCGGAGGAGAGCGCCAGGATTGTCGTACGGCTCGCAACTCTCGACGCGGACGGCCCGACGGGAACCTTCCAGGACGAAAACGGGGAAGTGCCCTGGTAACCCTGCGGGAAGCGTCGGGGGGAAGCCCGCCTGTGCTTCCCCCCGACTCGTCGTGTCGACCGAATCAGCGCTTGAACGCTTCCGTCAGCCGGGTCCAGGAGTGGTTGGGGACAGCGAAGTTGCCGACGGTGAGGTCCTTGCTGTCCCGCACGGCGACAGCCGTGGCGGTCGGGGCGGTCTCGACGCAGTCACCCGCGTTGTTCGAGTAGGTGCTCCTGCGCCACTCGAGAACTTCCGGGCCGGCCGTGTTCACGTTGTCCATCTCAGTCCAGTCCTCGCTCGATGTTGGCGCTGAGTACACGACTATCCTCCGGGCTCAGGGCAGCGCCGGGCACTTGAGCAACCGGGTCGCCCCCGGTGAGTCTCGAAGAGGCCGCGCGCACTTCGACGCAGGTAAGGCCGCCCCTCGTCACACCGAAGGGGGGCCGCGGGTCCGCCTCGAACACTCGACGCTGCCGTTCCAACCAACACCCTTCTCGTCGACCCCCACGATGTCGCCGGCGTCCACCTTCGCGAAGCGCCACGCAGAGCGGCCCCGCGGCGGGCTGCCCGGCAAATGCCCACGCAGGACCACTCTTTCGAGTGGCACAACTGCGCCGTTGTCGATCTCGCTCGGGCACATCGCTACAACAGGAGCGGACCTGTCACGGCGACTCTGGGGCAAACGCAATGATGCACACGGGAATCACGGTGGGACGTCGGACCGCCTCGCTGCTGGTGGCGGCAACGAGCATGGGCGCGCTGCTGTTCGCGCCGGCGACGAACGCGGCGGGGGCACCGGTCCGACCGGCGCAGACGACGGGTACGACCGAAACCGGCGTGCGGATTCCGCTCCGGGACGCGATTGCGGGTCTGCGGGTGGCCGACGAGGATCGCTCCGGCTACGACCGGGACGCGTTCCGGCACTGGGTCGACGCGGATCGGGACGGGTGTTCGACGCGCGCCGAGGTTCTCATCGAGGAGGCCGTCACCCCACCGGAGATCGGCGCCAAGTGCGCACTCACCGGCGGTCGTTGGTACTCGTACTACGAGGACGCCTACGTCGAGGGCGCGTCCGGCCTGGACATCGACCACATGGTGCCGTTGGCCGAGGCGTGGGACTCGGGCGCGTCCGGATGGACGTCCAAGGAGCGTGAGCAGTACGCGAACGATCTCGACCAGCCTCGGGCGCTGGTCGCGGTGACCGCCAAGTACAACCGCTCGAAGGCCGATCAGGATCCGGGGACTTGGCTGCCGCCGTACGAGGGGGCCCGCTGTGCGTACCTGACGGACTGGGTGACGGTGAAGACGAAGTACGACCTGACGGTGGACACCACCGAACTCGGCACGCTCCAGCGGCTGGGCGCGCAGTGTCCCAACGTGCCGATCGCGCCCGGCACGCGATAGGGGCTTCGGCCAGTTCGGCCTCGAACGCGGGCCGGCCCGAAGCGGTCCGGCCTGCCGCTCCGGCGGCCTCGAACGCCGGCCGGGCCGAGTCGGTCGGTCAGCGTTCCCGGTTGCGCCAGCGTTCCATGATTCCGACGAACTCCGCCTGGAGGAAGGCGAAGAACTCGGCTGATTCCTGGGCCCGGATGCCTGCCGGGGTGTTCGGCCCGAGGGCCTGTGCGCCCTCGCGCAGGACGATCTCGAAGCGGGCCAGGAGTTTGTCGCGTTCGCTGTAGGTCTCGTACCAGAGCTCGTTGTGCAACCGGTAGCGGTCCCGGCGCGAGCCGGGTTCGCGTTCGCGGTGGACCATCCTGATCTGCGACAGGTAGGCGATCGCCGACGACACCGCGGCCGGACTGATCTGCAACGACTCGGCGAGTTCGGCGGAGGTCATACTCGCCGAGTCGGCCGCGAGCAGCGCGACGAACACCCGTGCGGCCATCCGTTGCATGCCGGCGTCGGCCAACTCGCCCGCGAAGCGCTCGATGTACCGCGCGACCTCGGCCTCGTCGCGCACCGCCCCCTCGCCCCGCGCCGACCCCTCGCCCCGCACGGACCCCCCGCCCCCCACCGGCTCGTCCTCTCGCGCCCGCCCGTCGTCGTCCCGCATTCGGGTCGTCACCTTCCGTTCAGCCCTCTACCGGCACCTTCGATCCATGATTCTGGATCTTTCCAAACTTCACAACTTCCTGAACGAAGCGTATGTTCTGAAACATGAACACGGCGATCAGTGTCTCCGGTCTGCACAAGTCCTTCGGGCGCACCCACGCCCTCGACGGCCTCGACCTGCACGTCACGGCCGGCGAGGTACACGGCTTCCTCGGCCCCAACGGCGCCGGGAAGTCCACCACCATCCGCGTCCTGCTCGGCCTGATCCGCGCCGACTGCGGCGACGTCGCCCTCCTCGGCGGCGACCCGTGGCGCGACGCCGTCGCCCTGCATCGCCGGGTCGCCTACGTGCCCGGCGACGTCACGCTGTGGCGCAACCTCAGCGGCGGCGAGGTGATCGACCTGTACGGCCGGCTGCGCGGCGGCCTGGACCCGGCCCGGCGCGCCGACCTGCTGGACCGGTTCGAGCTCGACCCGACCAAGAAGGGCCGCGCCTACTCCAAGGGCAACCGGCAGAAGGTGGCCCTGGTCGCCGCATTCGCCTCCGACGTCGACCTGCTGATCCTGGACGAGCCCACGTCCGGCCTGGACCCGCTGATGGAGGACGTGTTCCGGGACTGTGTGCGCGAGGAGCGCGAGCGCGGCCGGACCGTGCTGCTGTCCAGCCACATCCTGGCCGAGGTCGAGGCGCTGTGCGATCGGGTCAGCATCATCCGCAACGGCCGCACCGTCGAGTCGGGTTCGCTGGCCGACCTGCGGCACCTGAGCCGGACCACGGTGCGCGCCGAACTGCGCGGCCCGGGCGATGGCCTGGCCGAGCTCCCGGGCGTGCACGACGTGGCGGCGAGCGAGGACCACGTCGTGCTCCAAGTGGACAACGAACATCTGAACCCGGTGCTGAGCCGGCTCGCCGAGATCGGCGTACGCGGCCTGACCAGCAGCCCGCCCACCCTGGAGGAGCTGTTCCTGCGCCACTACCGCGACCAGGCCGGCGACGCCGCGCTGGTGGCCTCGCGATGACCGCCGCCGCCCTCCCCCTGCCGCGCGGCGGCTCCGCGCACCACCTGACCGGCACCGGCGCCCTGATCCGCCTCGCCCTGCGCCGCGACCGGGTGCTGATCCCGGTCTGGGTGCTGGTCGTGGCCGCCGCCGTCTCCGGCGTCGAACGTTCCCTGGAGAACCTCTACGGCACCGGCGCCGAACGGGCGAAGCTCGCCGCCGACATGAACGCCAACGGTTCGCTCCGGGCCCTGTACGGCGCGGTCTTCGGCGACTCGTACGGAGCCCTCACCACATGGCGGATCGGCGGCTACGCCGCCCTGCTGGCCGGTCTGATGAGCCTGCTCATCGTGATCCGGCACTCCCGCGAGGAGGAGGAGACGGGCCGTCAGGAGGCGCTGTCCGCGGCGATGGTGGGCCGCCGGGCGCCGCTCACCTCGGCCCTGGCCACCGCCGCGCTGGCCGATGCGCTGCTCCTGGTGTCGTGCACGGCGATCCTGCTCGGCGCGGGCCAACCGGCGGCCGGCTCGCTCGCGTTCGGCCTCGCCGTCGCGCTGTCCGGGCTGATGTTCGGCGCCGTCGCCGCGGTCGCCGCGCAGCTCACCGAGAACGCCCGGCTCGCCAAGGGCATCGCCGGCGCCGTCCTGGGCGCCGCCTTCGTGCTGCGTGCCTCCGGCGACGCGGCCCGGGAGGCGGCCTCGGCCGGCAGCCACCCGATGGTCTGGGTGTCGCCGCTGGGCTGGGCCGAGAACGTGCGGCCGTTCGCCGGCGACCGCTGGTGGGTGCTGCTCCTGCCGGTCGGCCTGATCGCCGGGTGCGTCGCGCTCGCGTACACCCTCGCGGGTCGGCGCGACCTGGGCGCCGGCTTCGTGCGACCACGCCCGGGACCGGCGCACGCGCCCGCGTCGCTGGCCGGCGCGTACGGCCTGGCCTGGCGACTGCAGCGCGGCACGCTGCTCGCCTGGGCGGTCGGCTTCGCGTTCGCCGGCGCGGTGTTCGGCGGCATTGCGGACGGCGCGCAGGACATCGTCGGCGACAACACCGGGACCCGCGACCTGATCCGCCGCATGGGCGGCCATGTGGCGCTGACCGACGCGTTCCTGTCCACGCTGGTGGGCATGCTGGGCCTGATCTGCGTGGTGTTCACCGCCGGTTCCGTACTGCGGCTGCGCGACGAGGAGACGAACGGCCGGGCCGAACCGCTGCTGGCGAACACCGTCGGCCGGTTGTGCTGGGCGGGCGGGCACCTGGTGATCGCGTACGCCGGCCCGGTGTTGATCCTGGCCGCGGGCGGTCTCGCGATGGGCCTGTCGTACGGGATCACCGTCGGCGACGTATCCGGCGAACTGCCGCGCATCCTGCTCGCCGCGCTCGCCCAACTCCCGGCCGTGTGGGTACTGACCGGGCTCGCCGTACTGGTCGTCGGTGCGTTGCCGCGGCTGAGCGCGGCGGTGTGGGGGCTGGTCGGGTCGGTGATCGCGCTCGGTTGGCTGGGGCCGGTGCTCGAACTGCCGCAGGCGGTGCTGGACGTGTCGCCGTTCGGCCACCTGCCGAAACTGCCCGGCGCCGACGTCACGGCCACGCCGTACGTGTGGCTGCTCGCCCTGGCACTCGCGCTGCCGGTGGCGGGCCTGAGCACGCTCCGCGGGCGCGACCTGGACTGACCCCGACTCCGGGCGGCACACCGGCCCCGGCCCCGGCCCCGGCCGCCGGCACGCCTGGGCGGACGCTGAACCCGGACCGGCAACCGGCGGTCGGCTCCTCGGTGGGCGCGGTGCGCGACGCGCGCCGCTCGCTCCTGGAGGCCACCGCCCGAACCGGCATCACACCCCGGCGGCCGATCCCCATCCGGGCTCGGCCGCCGGGGCCGCCGGGTCTCAGCCCATCTCCTCCAGTGTCTTGCCCTTCGTCTCCTTGACGAACTTGAGCACGAACGGGATGGACAACACCGCGAAGCACGCGTACATCACGTACGTCGCCGACAGGTTCCAGTCCGACAGCGTCGGGAACGTCACGGTGATCACCCAGTTGGCGATCCACTGTGCGGACGCGGCCACGCCCAGGGCCGCGGCACGAATCCTGTTCGGGAACATCTCACCGAGGAAGACCCACACCACCACGCCCCACGACAGCGCGAAGAACAACACGAACGAGTGGGCCGCGATCAGCGCCACGGTGCCCTCGGTGTCCGGGAGCTTGATGTTCTTGCCCTTGCCGGTCCGGGCGGAAAAGGCCCACGCGACCAGGCCGAGCGAGATCGCCATGCCGGTGGAGCCGACCAGCGCGAGCGGCCTGCGGCCCACCCGGTCGACCAGCGACATCGCGATGATCGTGCCGATGATGTTGATGATCGACGTGGTGAACGAGTACAGGAACGAGCTGTTGGGATCGATGCCCACCGACTGCCACAACGACGCCGAGTAGTAGAAGATCACGTTGATGCCGACGAGCTGCTGGAAGACCGAGAGCCCGATGCCGATCCACACGATCGGCAGGAACAGGAACCCGCCGCCGCCCAGCAGGTCCCGGAACGTGGACTTGTGCTCGCGGCGCATCGCCTCCTTGATCTCGGCGACGCGCGCGTCCAGGTCGACCTGGTCGCTCTCCACCTCGGCGAGCACCTTCTTGGCCTGATCCACCCGGCCGATCGAGATCAGATAGCGCGGCGACTCGGGAATGGTGAAGGTGAACAGGCCGTACAGCACGGCCGGGATCACCATCACGCCCAGCATCACCTGCCACGCCTCCAGGCCGAAGAGCAGCTTGCCGCGCTGGTCGTCGTCGGCGAGGTTGAGGATGCCCCAGTTGACCAGCTGCGAGACCGCGATGCCGGTGACGATCGCGGCCTGCTGGAACGAGCCCAGCCGACCTCGGTAGGCGGGCGGGGCGACCTCGGCGATATAGGCCGGGCCGATCACCGAGGCCATCCCGATCGCCGTCCCGCCGAGCACCCGCCACATGGCCAGATCCCACAGCGCGAACGGCAGCGCCGAGCCGACCGCGCTGACCGCGAACAACACGGCGGCGATCTGCATCACCCGGATCCGGCCGATCCGGTCGGCGATCCGCCCGGCGATCGCCGCGCCGATCGCGCAGCCGATCAACGCTGCGGCCACGACCTGGGCGAGCAGGCTGGATCCGGGCTCGAACCTGCCCCGGATGCCCTCGACCGCGCCGTTGATCACCGAGCTGTCGTAGCCGAAGAGGAATCCGCCCATCGCGGCGGCGGCGGTGATGAAGATGACGTGGCCGAGGTGCTCCGTGTAGGTGTCGCCACTCGCCTGTCCGGTCGTCGATGTACTGCCGGCCAACGCCGCCTCCTGCGATCCGTGCACTCGTCCCGATCCGGCGCGGTGCGTGCGATGCCGTGTCCAAGGAACTCGCCGGACTCTGAGAGTTGCCCGAGATGACGGCCCTAACCATGCCCGTGCGCCCGGATGGCGCCGGATCACGCCCCTCCGGACACCCGCGCGCCCCGCCGTTCGCCGGTACAGTCCGCCGAATGGGTGGGGTGTGGTCCCGGTGGGGAGCGGTGCTGATCGCATGCGCCGTCGTCGCGCCGTTCGTAGTGCTGCTCGCCCTGCGCCGGCCGCGCGTCGCGGTCGTCGCGGGGATGGTGCTCGGCACCCTCCCGTGGGTGTGGATGGTGCTGACCCCGGTCGGCTCCGGCCGCGCGCTCAGCCTGGTGCCGCTGCACGACCTCGCGACCGTCCTCGGCGGCGATCCGGTGACCGCGGCGATCCAGGTGGGCGGCAATCTCGCGGTGTTCGCGGCGCTCGGTTTCCTGCTGCCGTTCCACGCACCGCGCTTCGCCGGTCGGTCCGGCGCGTGGCGGATCGCGGGCCTGGCCGCGGCGGGGTCGGTGGCGATCGAAATCGCCCAGTGGTTGCTTGCGATCGGGCGGGTGTCCTCGGTGGACGACGTGCTCCTGAACGCCTCCGGCGCGGTCATCGCGGCCGGGCTCCGTGCCGGGTGCCGAGCCGCCGCGCGTGCCGCACATCCGCGCGCCGGCTGACCTCGGCGCCGATTCCCCTGCCCCGCACGGCAAACGACCTTGGCGGACACCCTTGACAGTGCCGAGAGGGCGGGCCTAATTTCCTTACAACTCTTAGGAAGGTTTCCTAACAGTGGCGAAGAGGAGAACCGCTCATGGCCGGAAGCACCGAGCGCGGCGCGGGAGCGTCCGGGCGGGAGCAGGCCGGGCGGCCGAGCCTTTTGCGGGCCATCAACGACCGGGCCGCGCTCGAACTCCTCTTGCGGCACGGGCGGCTGTCCCGGGGCCAGATCGGTTCGATGACGGGTTTGTCGAAGCCGACCGCCTCGCAGCTGCTCTCCCGCCTGGAGGCGGCCGGCCTGGTCGTCGGGGTCGGGACCACCGAGGGTGGCCGCGGACCCGGCGCCCAGTTGTACGAGATCAACCCGGCGGCCGGACACGTCGCGGGCCTGGACGTCACGCCCGCCCGGATCCGGGTGGCCATCGCCGATCTGACCGGACGGGTGGTGGGCGAACACGAACTGCCCACCCCACGCCGGGAAGCGGCCGATACGCCGGGCCGGATCCGGGACGCGGTGCGCGCCGCGGCCAAGCCCGCCGGGCTCGATCTCGCCGACCTCGCGCACGTGGTGATCGGCATTCCGGGCGCGTTCGACCCGACCACCGAACAGTTCCGCTACGGCCGCCACCTCGCGGGCTGGCACTCCCCCGGCGTGCTGGACCTCGTCCGCGAGGAACTCGGCCTGACCGTGGACGTGGAGAACGACGTCAACCTGGCCGCACTCGCCGAGCAGCGGGACGGATCCGCCCGCGACGGCGGCGACTTCGTCCTGTTGTGGGTCGACGAGGGCATCGGCTGCGCGATCGTACTCGGCGGCCGACTGCACCGAGGTTCCACCGGTGGCGCGGGCGAGGTCGGCTACATGCCGATGCCCGGCGCCCCGCTGCCGCACGACGTCAGCCGCCGCAACACCGGTGGCTTCCAGCAACTCGCGGGCGCGCCCGCCGTGTTGTCCCTGGCCCGCGCCTACGGGGTGGGCAGTCGTACCGCGCCGCAGGCGGTCGCCCGAGCGGTGCGCGCGACCGAATCGCGCGGCGGAGCCTTCCTCGACGAGCTGGCCAACCGGCTGGCGGTGGGCCTCGCGGTGATCGTCTCGGTGCTCGATCCGGGACTCGTCGTGTTGTCGGGGGCCATCCCGATGGCCGGCGGCGAGGCGCTGCGCTCGCGCGTGGTCGACGAGTTGCAACGCCTCGCGATCCCGCGTCCGCGCGTCGTACTCGGCGACGTACCGGCCAATCCCGTTCTCACCGGCGCCGTCCACGCGGCGCTCGACGTCGCCCGCGACGTCGTCTTCACCACGACCTGACGCATCCGCGTCCGACCCGGCACCGCACCCTCGTTCGCGACTCGGCACCGCACTCCCGCTGCGGCGTGCCCGTTTGCCCGGTCGCGCGCTCTGTCGCCCGACCCGCACCACCGTAAGGCCCCCGGCGCCGCTCGTCCCGGCCGCGCCGTCGCCATCTCCGGAGGAGGACCCAGTGCACAGACTCCCACGGCTCCGTCGTTCCATCACGACCCTCGCGTGCGCCGCCACGCTCGCCATGCTGGCCTCCGCGTGCGCCGGCGACGACGGCGGCTCGGGGACCGGTGCCGACGAGGCGCCCGACAAGAAGGTCACCATCACCTTCTGGCACGGGTGGAGCGCCGAGAGCGAGGTTAAGGCGGTCGACGACCTGGTCGCCAAGTTCAACGCCAAGCACCCCAACATCAAGGTCAAGGTCGTCTCCAACGTCACCGACGACAAGATCACCCAGGGCATCCGCTCCGGCAAGGGCCCGGACGTGGTCTCCTCGTTCACCACCGACAACGTCGGCCAGTTCTGTACGTCGGGTTCGTGGACCGATCTGGCTCCGTGGCTGGCCAAGTCCAACATCGACCCGGCCGCGACCTTCCCCAAGCCGGTGCTGGACTACACCCAGTTCCAGGGCAAGCGGTGCGCGCTGCCGCTGCTCGCCGACTCCTACGGGCTGTACTACAACAAGGACATGTTCGCCGCCGCGGGCATCACCGCGCCGCCGAAGACGTTCACCGAGCTGACCGAGACCGCCAAGAAGCTCAACCAGCTCAACGGCGACGGCACGTTCAAGGTCGCCGGCTTCCTGCCGACCTTCCACGCCTACGAGTTCTCCGCCGCGCACACGCTGGCTCAGTTCGGACCGACCTACCAGACGCCCGACGGCAAGTCGAACCTGTCCAAGGACCCTGTCGTTCCCCAGTTCTTCAACTGGCAGAAGCAATTCGTGGAGAGCCAGGGCGGGTTCGACAAGCTGGAGAAGTTCCGCACCACCTTCGGTGAGGAGTTCTCCGCAGAGAACCCGTTCATGAGCGGCAAGCTCGCGATGACCATGGACGGCGAGTGGCGCACGGCGATGATCGCCCAGGACGCGCCGAACCTGAACTACGGCACCGCGCCGTTCCCGGTCCCGGACGACCAGCTCGACAAGTACGGCCGCAGCTACCTCACCGGCACCACCGTCGGCATCGCCAAGTCCAGCCACCACCAGGCCGCGGCTTGGGAGTTCGTCAAGTTCGTCACCACCGACACCGAGGCGCTGGTCGCCTTCTCGCAGGCGATCCACAACGTGCCCAGCACCAACGCCGCGCTGGCCGCGTCGCCGCTGGCGAACGACGAGCACTTCAAGCCGTTCATCGACGCCTTCAAGCACCCCGCCAGCAACACCACGCCCGCCAGCCCCAACGGCGGCAAGTACCAGGTCACCCTCTCCGAGTACGCCTACAAGTGGGAGGCCGGTCAAGGCGGCGACCTGACCAAGAGTCTGGCCGATCTGGACAAGCAGATCGACACCGACGTGGCCCAGGTCAAGTGATCCGATGACCACGACCGCCCCCGCGGCGGCGGAGGTCCCGGCGGCGCTGCGCAGGCAGCGCCGCCGGCGGAACCTGCGCACGCTCGCGTTCCTGTCCCCGTGGCTGATCGGCTTCTCGGTCTTCTTCGCGTATCCGCTCGGCGCGACCGTGTACTACTCGTTCACCCGCTACGACCTGATCAACCCACCCGTCTGGGTGGGTATGCGCAACTGGAACTACGTGCTCAACGACTACCCGCCGCTGTGGCAGGCGTTGCGCAACACGCTGTGGCTGGTCGTGGTGATGGTCACCTTGCGGGTGATCTTCGGCCTGGGCCTGGGCATGTTGGCGATCCGGCTCAAGCGCGGCGGCGGGCTCTTCCGCACGCTGTCCTACCTGCCCTACCTGGCCCCGCCGGTGGCCGCCACGATCGGCTTCGCGTTCCTGCTCAACCCGGGCACCGGACCGGTCAACCACCTGCTCGGCAACGTCGGTATGCCACAGCCCGGGTGGTTCAACGACCCGGACTGGTCCAAGCCCGCCCTGACCCTGCTCGCCCTGTGGGGCATCGGCGACCTGCTGGTGATCTTCACCGCGTCGCTGCTCGACGTGCCACGCGAGCAGTACGAGGCGGCCGAGTTGGACGGCGTCGGGCCGTGGCAACGCTTTCGCTACGTGACCTGGCCGGCGATCACCCCGGTGGTGCTGTTCGCGGTGGTCACCGGCGTGATCCAGACCATGCAGTACTACACGCAGGCGATGGTGGCCGGAAAGGTCGCGAGCGGCATCATCGGCAACTCCGGCCAGTCGTTCGAACCGGGCTACCCGCAGGGCACCACGCTGACGCTGCCGCAACTGGTGTACGAGGAAGGGTTCTCCACCTTCAACACGGGCGCGGCGTGCGTGATCTCGCTGCTCCTGTTCGTGATCGCGATGGCGTTCACCTTCCTGCTGCTGCGTCGCCGCTCGGGCCTGCTCGACGACGACTGAGGCACCGCACGCCATCACGCCGGAACCGGAACTCCCGGTCCGGCAACCCGAGTTCGACGATCCACCGTGCCCAGAAGGGATCGGATCCATGGCCCAGACCGTCACGGCCGAGGCCGCCGGCATCGCGCCGCCGCTCGCGCCCGCCCGGACGCCGCCGCGCCCACAACGGCGCAAGCGCGTACTGACCTGGATCGGCGTGCACACGCTCGCCGTCACCGCCGTACTGTTCTTCATCCTGCCGTTCGTGTTCCTGTTCCTGACCTCGGTGATGAGCAACAAGCAGGCGCTGACCAGCGACCTGTGGCCCACCTCGTGGGAGTGGGGCAACTACACCAAGGTGATGGAGACACCGGGCTTCGGCACCTGGTGGCGCAACACGCTGATGTACGCCGGGCTCGGCACCCTGTTCACCGTCGTCTCCAGCCTGCCGGTGGCCTACGCGCTGGCCAAGTTCCGGTTCCGCTTCCGGGGCGTGGCGCTGATGCTGGTGATCTCCTCGATGATGTTGCCGCCGCAGGTGATCGTCATCCCGATGTACATCTTCTGGGCCAAGCAGATGCACCTGAGCGGGACGTTGTGGCCGCTGATCATCCCGATGGCCTTCGGCGACGCGTTCACCATCTTCCTGCTCCGCCAGTTCCTGCTCACCATCCCGTCCGAATACCTGGACGCGGCCCGGGTGGACGGGTGCGGCGAGTTGCGCATCCTGATCTCGATCGTGGTGCCGATGATCCGGCCGGCGATCGCGGCGGTGGTGCTGTTCCAGTTCTTCTACTGCTGGAACGACTACTTCGGACCACAGGTGTATGCGTCCGAGAATCCGGGCGCGTGGACCCTGTCCTACGGCCTGGAATCGTTCAAGGGCGCACACCAGGTCAATTGGAATCTCATGATGGCCGCCACGCTTCTTGTGATGGCGCCGGTGATCCTCGTGTTCTTCTTCGCCCAGAAGGCGTTCATCGAGGGCGTGACGTTGACGGGAGTAAAGGGTTGAAGCTCGCGGTGGTGGGCGGTGGGTCCACTTACACGCCCGAACTGGCGGACGGCCTGGGCCGGTTGCACAAAACCTTGCCGGTCGACGAGCTCGTGCTCGTCGACCCGGTGATCGAACGACTCGAACCGGTCGGCGCGGTGGTGCGTCGCATCCTGGCCCGGTACGGCCACCCGGCCCGGGTGGTGCTGACCGACGACCTGGACGCGGGGGTCGAGGACTCCGACGCGGTGCTCTTCCAGCTCCGGGTGGGCGGTCAGGAGGCCCGCGCGCAGGACGAGGAATGGCCGTTGGACTGCGGCTGCGTGGGCCAGGAGACCACCGGCGCGGGCGGCCTGGCCAAGGCGCTGCGTACCGTGCCGGTGGTGCTGGACGCGGCCGAACGGGTGCGCCGGGCCGCGCCGAACGCGTGGATCGTGGACTTCACCAACCCGGTCGGCATCGTCACCCGCGCGCTGCTGGACGCCGGTCACCGCGCGGTGGGGCTGTGCAACGTCGCGATCGGCTTCCAGCGTCGCTTCGCCGCGATGCTGGACGTTGCGCCGAACCGGGTGCGGCTCGACCATGTCGGACTCAACCACCTGACCTGGGAACGCGGGGTGCACGTCCTGGACGAGCACGGCGAGCCCGGTCCGGACCTGCTGCCGACGCTGCTGGCCGAGCACGGTCCGGCGATCGCCGCGGACATCGAGCTGCCGGTGGAACTGCTGCGCGCGCAAAGCACCGTGCCGTCCTACTACCTGCGCTACTTCTACGCGCACGACGCGGTGGTCTCCGCACAGCGACACACCGAGTCCCGGGCCCAACAGGTGGCCGCGATCGAGCGCGAACTGCTGGAGCTGTACGCGGATCCGACCCTGGACACCAAGCCGGAGCTGCTGGAACGCCGGGGCGGGGCCTACTACTCGGAGGCGGCGGTGGCCCTGGTGGCCGCGCTGCTGGGCACGGGTTCCGGGTCCGGTTCCGGCGACGTCGATCGCGTCCAGGTCGCGGACGTGCGCAACAACGGCACGCTGCCGTTCCTGCCGGACGACGCGGTGATCGAGGTGCCGTCGCGGATCGACGCGAACGGCGCGACGCCGCTGCCGGTGGCGCCGCTGGGGCCGCTGCACTCCGGGTTGATCGCGCATGTCGCGGCGTACGAGGAACTCGCGTTGGACGCCGCGCTGCGCGGAGGGCGCGATCGGGTGGTCACCGCGCTGCTCGCGCATCCGCTGGTCGGGCAGTACGACATCGCCGAGGCCCTCGCCGATCGGCTGCTCGCGGCGGGCAAGGAGCACCTGCCGTGGGCCCGGTGACGGAGGGCGGGGCCGATTCCTCCGGTGCGGCCCCGGCCGTGCTCGCGATCGACGCGGGCAACTCCAAGACCGACGTCGCGGTGGTCGACGCGGACGGTCGGGTCTGGGGGCGCGGCCGGGGCGCGGGCTATGCGCCGTACCAACTCGGCCAGGACGCGGCGGTCGAGCGGATCGCCTCGCTGGTCGAGGAGGTGCTGCGGTCGGCCGCGGGGGCCGGACCGGTGGAGCACGTGGCGGCGTACCTGGCCAACATCGACCTGCCGGTCGAGGAGTTGCACCTGCGCAAGGAGTTCGAGGATCGCGGCTGGGCCCGCACGGTCACCGTCGGCAACGACACCTTCGCGGTGCTGCGTTCGGGCACGGGCGCGCCGCGCGGGGTCGCGGTGGTGTGCGGGGCCGGGATCAACTGCGTGGGCCTGCTGCCGGACGGCCGGACCGCGCGCTTCCCGGCGCTGGGGCGGATGACCGGCGACTGGGGCGGCGGGCTCGGCCTGATGGAGGAGGTGATGTGGTCGTCGGTCCGAGCCGAGGACGGTCGTGGTCCGGCGACCGCGTTGGCCGACGCGACGGCCGGGCACTTCGGCCTGGATTCGGCGACCGCCGTGGCCGAGGCGGTGCATCTGGGCGAGTTGCCGTCCGAGCGGCTGCACGAGTTGGTGCCGCTGCTGTTCCGGATCGCCGACGCCGGGGATCCGGTGGCGGCCGAGGTGGTCGAGCGGCAGGCCAAGGAGATCGCGGTGATGGCGGTGACCGCGCTGGGCCGACTCGATCTGCTGGCGGAGGAGGCCGACGTCGTGCTGGGCGGCGGGGTCCTGGCGGCCCAGCCCCCGATGCTGATGGCGGCGGTCTCCCGCCTGATCCTGCACTCCGCGCCCCGGGCGGTGTTGCGGGTGGCGGTCGATCCACCGGTGGTGGGCGCGGCCCTGCTGGGCCTGGACCGCCTCCGCGCCGACGGCCGAGCACCGGAGGACCCGACGGGCAAGGCGGAGCACCTGCTGCGAACCGGCTGGGGGCGTACGGGCTGACCCGGCGCCGGGCACGGGGGCCGGCTGCGTGTCGACGGGGGACGGCCGGCGCGGCGCGGGGATCCGACGGGCGCGGCGGAGCGTCGGCCGCGCGCCCGGCGGGGGCGCACGGCCGACCCCCGGCGGCGCCGCGTGGGCGGGGAGGTTGCGGTGATCGCAACCTCCCCGCCCACGGGCCGCCACCCCAGGTTCACGTCGGCCGCAGCAACGCGGCTCCGCTCCCGACGCGGTGCGGCCGACCCACGCAGCACCGGACGCGTAGCGGACGAGCAGCACGGATGCGGAGCACCGGACCCGACCCCGGCCGCGAAGCGGACGTGCGACCTGCCGCACCACCACGTACGACCCGGCCCGGGCGGCGTCCCGGGTGTTCACGTCGGTCGCATACGATCCCGGCGGGGCGGGATCATCCGCGACGGGACCCACATGATGCGGACGAGGACGACAGTGGGCGATTTCGCGTGACCGACGGTTCGGTATCGGGCTTGACCCGTGACCGCGCGACCTGGCTGCTGTATCTGCACATGGCCGCGTTCGGCTATTTCCTGTACTGCTTCGGCCCGTCCGTCACGCTGCTCGGCGACGACCTGGGCGTGAGCAACGCGGTGGCGGCGCTGCACAGTACGGCGTACGCGGCGGCCGGCGTGCTGATCGCGCTGCTCGGCGACCGGCCGATGCGCCGCTTCGGGCGCGGACGCACGTTGTGGGCGGGCTGCGCACTGTTGAGTGCGGGCGTGTTGGCGTACTGCGCGGCCGGCACGCCGGCGGTGTCGCTGAGCGCGGCGCTGCTGTGCGGCTTCGGCGCGTTCCTGGTGGTCAACGTGGCCGGCACGGCACTCGCGGACCACCACGGCCCGATCGCCGGCCCGAGCGCCCTGAACGAGGCCAACGGCCTGGCGGCCGGGGTCGGCATGGCCGCTCCCCTGCTGATCGGCGTGATGGACTCCTCCGGACCGGGCTGGCGCTGGGCAATGGTGGTGGTCCCGCTGCTCTTCGGCACGCTGGCGGTGAGCCTCGGCCGAACGCGGATACCGGATGTGGTGACGTCGGGGGCATCCTCGGCGGGCGCGCCGGTGACCGCACCGGGCCCGTCGATCTCGTCCGGTTCATCGGGTGCGTCGGGTTCGTCGGGCCCGCCCATGCCGCCGGAGGCGGCTTCGACCGAGACGCCCGCATCCGTACCGGGCTCTTCGGACTCGTCGACCAGCCCGGCCCCTTTCTCGGCGCCGACGCTTCCGTCGCCGACATCGGCCCCGCCGTCTGCGCACGCCTCGCCCGTCTCACCAACCTCACCAACCTCACCGACATCACCGACTGCACCGACTGCACCGACTGCACCGACATCACCGACCTCGCGGTCGAGTGGGTCGCTGCCCGCCGCGTACTGGTGGGCCTGGCTGTTGACCGTGTGCTCGGTGGGGGTCGAGTTCTCCCTGTCGTTGTGGGCCTCCACACTGCTGCGCGACCGCACCGGCATGTCCGAGGGCGCCGCGGCCACCGCGATGACCGCCGTCGTGGCCGGCCTCTGCCTGGGTCGCCTGGCCGGCGGTCGGCTCGCCCTGCGCGTTCCGCTGGACCGGCTGTACGGCAGCGCCGTCGCGGTGAACCTGGTCGGCTTCGCCCTGTTCTGGTCGGCCACGGTCCCCTGGCTCGCCTACCTCGGCCTGTTCGTCTCCGGCCTGGGCATGTCCGTACAGTTCCCACTCGCCACCGCAGCCGCCATCCGCGCCGCCGACGGCCGAGCCGACCTTGCCGTCTCCCGGTTGGCCGTGGCCACGACGCTGGCCGCCGGAGGCGCCCCCTTCCTCCTCGGCCTGGCCACCGACCTGATGCCGGTCCGCACCGCGTTCCTCCTCCTGCCCATCCTCCTCCTGGCCTCCCTCCCGATCCTCCACAAAAGCACCCACCCCAAGCCCCCGTCCCGGCGCTGAACCGGGTACAGGACGGCGCACCACACCGCACGCGGGAAGGCGAGCGCGGCGCGGGGGTGGACTCAGGGACGGGCGAGGCCGGCGGCGGTCGTGGCGCAGGTGAGGACCGCTCGGGTGCGAGGCCACGGCATGGGGGACGGGGCGCCGGAGGCCATGGCGAGTACGGCGCGCATGGTCGCGCGGTAGCCGAGGGCCTCCTGCCAGTCGGCGCCGCCGAGGCGGGCGGTCTCGACGCCGTCCTCGGTCTGTACGGCCACCTCGTACACCTCGTCGCCGCCCACGCCGGCGACCTCGATCGTGCCCACACGCCCGTCGGGCCAGCCGAGCAGGATCGCGCCGACGTCCTCCGAGCGGGTCGTCGGGTGGACCAGCACCGAGCCGGTCGCGGCCAGTACACGCGCCCCGGGGCCGGCCGCCGCGTCCAGGAGTTCGGCGCCGTGCAGGCCGAGCGAGACCAGGGTGCCGCCGCCTTCGGCCGGGTCGTCCTGCCAGGCGCGCTCGGGCGTCAGGAAACCGGCGATGTCGTGCCGGACCAGTGCCCGGGCGCTCAGCACCCGGCGGCCCGCGACCCGCTCGGCCAACTCGGTTACGGCAGGCGCGAAGCGCAACACGGACGTGGTCAGGAAACGCTCCTCGTACCCGGCCACGGCCCGATCCAACTCGGCAAGCGCGGCGGCCGAGGACGCGGCCGGCTTGTTCACGAAACACGGCAGGCCCGCCCGCAGGATCCGGCCCACGGTGTCCGCGATCAGCGCCGGGCGCACCGTGACCACCACGGCGTCCGGCCGGCGGTCGAGCAACTCCGCGAGCGACCCGGCCGGCTCGCACTCGTGCCGCTCCCGAAAGGCCGCGAACCGCTCCGGCTCACCGGCATCCCAGCCGTCGATCCGCCGCACCCCCAGGTCACGGGCCACACCCGCATCCGTGAACGGGTGACTGTGCGCAAACCCGGCAAACCCAAGACGCATGCTCCGGACGTCCCCTCCGCACAACAACCAAGTCCGCCTTGACCCTAGCCCCGCACACGAGGCGCCCCGCCGCCGCCACCCGCTCGCGCCGCCACGCCACCAGGCACCACGCCACCCAATCCGTGCATCGCACCGCCCGCACCACCCGCGTACCGTCCCGGCCACCGGTTGTCTCGCGCGTCGGGATCGGCGGACACGGTCGGCCGTGTGGGGGATGGGTGAGCGGGTATGCGCTGACTGCGGGGGGTCATCGCCCTCTGGAAAAGGTGAAGCCATGTTCCTTCTGGGACTGTTGCTCGCCGCGTGCGCCGGAGCGTTCGCGGCCCTGCTGATCGCCTACAACACCTCGGGTGGACCCGAGTACACGGTGACCATCTTCGGCACCGACATGGTCACGCTCAACTCGCTGGCGATCTTCTGTTCGGGTCTGGCTCTGGGCCTGATCTTCAGCCTCGGCCTGCTCCTGATGGGCGGGAAGGCACGGCTGAGCCGGGCCCGGCGCAACCGCGAGCGGCGCGCCCGCGACCGGGCCGCCCTCGAACGTGACTCCGCAGCCGCCCGCGAGGACGCGGCCAAGGCCCACGAGCGGGCCGCAGAGGCCGAGGCTCGCGCCGGGCGTGCCGGGCAGGAGCCCGTGGGCGCCGACGAAGCAGACACCACCTGGTCCGCCGACACCGCCGCTCAGCCCGAGACGCACACCGAATCCGGCGGCGCCCACCGCCGCCCCTGGCACAAGAAGTGACCGGATAGCCACGCAAACGACGCACGAAGCAACACACGGTACGTACGAAGCGACGTAGGGAACGCAAGGAAACCGACGCCGAAGGCCCCCCGGAAGATCCACGGGGGCCTTCGGCGCGTGTGTTCACACCACGTACGGCAGGAGTTCGAGCCATGGGGCCTCGAAGCTGCGACCGTCCGCGTCATCCTCCCGCGTGGACCGCGGCGGTCGTCGGGTGCGGGTAGTCCGCGGAACGGTGCTGGAAGCTGAGGATCTTCGGGTTCCGCACGACGCCGTCGCGGATCTCGATCGCCTTGGCGATGGTCGGGTCCGCGTCCCAGGCCTCCGGGCCGTCCATGACCGTGCCGAGATAGGGGATCAGCGCCTCGCTGATCTCCCACGTCGCGGAGTCCCACAGGTAGGACGGGCTGTGGTCGACCGCGTAGTAGTGGCAGTTGTCGCCGACCGTGAAGGTCGGCTCCTCGAACGTGGTCGGGCGGGCCCATTCGAAGCCCATGCCGTCGTCGCACGAGACGTCGATGAAGAACGACCCCGGCCGATACTCCGGAAGGTCCCGGTTCAGCACGAATGTCAAGGGCGCGTCGGTGTCCTGCCGGATGCAGTTCACCACGATGTCGTAGCCGGCGAGGTGGGTGCCCAGCGGCACCGGCCCGGTCTCGGTGAGCGCGTCCAACCGCGTCGGATCGTCCTCGCCGAACTGGAAGTGGCCCATCACGACCGAGGGCATCGGCGAGGCGACCGCCACCGCGTCCCGCGCGGTGAGTACGGTCACGTCCGAAACGCCCATCGCCTCCAGTGCTATCACCGCGCCGCGCGCCGTGGCTCCGAAGCTGAGCACCGCCGCCCGCATCCGACGACCGTAGCTGCCGGTCGCGCCGCCGAGTGCCAGTGCGTGCAACACCGAGCAGTAGCCGGCCAGTTCGTTGTTCTTGTGGAAGACGTGAACGCTGAACGCGCCCGCCGCGGTCCAGTGATTCATCTCCTCCCACGCGATCATCGTCAGCTTGCGATCGATGCCCAGCTGGGTCATCGTCGGATCCTGCACGCAGTGCGGCCAGCCCCACAGCACCTGGCCGTCGCGCAACGCGGCCACGTCCTCGTGGGTGGGTTTCGGCAGCAGCACCACGTCGCTCTCCGCAAGCAACCGTTTACGCGGCAGCAGGCCGGCCACGTGCCGGACGAGTTCCGCGTCGGCGACGCCGAAGCGCTCGCCGTACCCCTCCTCCAGGAACAGGTGTTCGCGCACGTCCGGGGCGATCCGCTCGATGTGCAGCGGGTGGACCGGCAACCGGTGCTCGTTCTCCTTCAAGGAGGTACCGAGAATGCCGAGGGTCATGCGAGTCCTGCGAATCATGAGATTCCTTAGGTAGACCTCAAGTATCCGCCCTGAAATCCGCACACCCACCGCACCGCGCCCGATTCGCCCGAAACGACGACCTCGACGGCGGCCCGCTCCCCTCTTGAGCGCCGGTCGTCGAGGCCGTGCCCGTCCCACCCCGTCACCGCGACCGGCGACGCACGACGGCAAGGATGGTGACGGAAACGTCAGAACGCGTACACCGTCCGCATCCGGCCTCTCGGTCGGCTACCCGTGCCGATGTACGCGGGCCTCCCACGGGCGCAGCACCGTCTCGTCGATCGGCCCCGCGTTGCCCAGTACGAGCGGCGCCTGCGCCCACTCCGCCGCCAACTCGGCCGGTATCGCCACCGCCTCGCCGGTGAAGTTGGCGAGCACGAGCAGCGTGGTGTCGTGGTACCGGCGGGTGAATGCGTACACGCGTTCGTCGTCCGCGAGCAGCATGGCGAAGTCGCCGTGTACGACCGCTGGTTCGGTGTGCCGGAGGGCGATCAGCCGGCGGTAGTGGTGATACACCGAGTCCGGATCGGCCACCGCCGCAACGGCGTTGATCGTGGTGTGGTTGGGGTTGACCGGCAACCAGGGCGTGCCGGTGGTGAAGCCGGCGTGCTCGGACGCGTCCCACTGCATCGGTGTACGGGCGTTGTCCCGACCCCGTGCGCGCAGACCGTCCAATACCCGGTCCGGGTCCTCGCCGGCCCGCACCGCCTGTGCGTAGTGGCCCAGCGCCTCGATGTCGTGCACGTCCTCGATGGTGGCGAACGGCGCGTTCGTCATGCCCAGTTCCTCGCCCTGGTAGATGTAGGGCGTGCCGCGGTGCAGGTGCAGCACCGTGGCCAGCATGGTCGCCGAGCGCACGCGGTGTTCCGGGCCGTCGTCGCCGAACCGGGAGACGATCCGGGGCTGGTCGTGGTTGTTCCAGTACAGGCTGTTCCAGCCCGACTCGGCGAGGCCGGTCTGCCAGCGGCCGAGCGAGGCCTTGAGGTCGGTGAGCCGCAGTGACCGCACGTCGAACTTGTTCCGGTCGAAGTCCAGTCCCACGTGCTCGAATTGGAAGACCATGTCCACCTCCCCGCGGGACGGATCGGTGAACAGCCGGGCGTGTTCCAGGGTCACCCCGGGCATCTCGCCCACGGTGAGCAGGCGTTCGGGCCGACCGGCGAAGACCTCGCGGTGCATCTCCTGAAGGTATTCGTGCACCCGAGGGCCGCAGACGTAGTAAGGCGAGCCGTCGCCGTACAGGCCGTCCCCGTGCAGCCGGCCGTCCGGGAGGTCGGGGTCCTTCGAGATCAGGTTGATCACGTCCATCCGGAAGCCGTCGACCCCGCGATCCAGCCACCATCGCATCAGCGCGTACACGGCCTGCCGGACCTCGGGGTTCTCCCAGTTGAGGTCGGGTTGCTTGGGCGAGAACAGGTGCAGGTAGTACTCCCCGCTCGCGGCATCGAGCTGCCACGCCGACCCGGAGAAGAACGACCCCCAGTTGTTCGGCTCCGCACCGGGCGCCCCGGCACCCGGCGCCCCCGCGCTCGGCGGCTCCTCCCCCGTGCGATCCGCCGCGGTACCGACGTCCTTGCGTGCCGGCCGCCACCAATACCAGTCCCGCTTGGCGCTGTTCGGCCCCTCGCGCGACTCGCGGAACCACGGGTGCTCGTCGGAGGTGTGGTTGACCACCAGGTCCATCACCAGCCGCATCCCGCGCTCGTGTACGGAGGCGAGCAGCCGGTCGAAGTCGGCCAGGTTGCCGAACATCGGGTCGATGTCCCGGTAGTTGCTGATGTCGTAGCCGTTGTCGTCCTGCGGCGACGGGTACACCGGCGACAACCACAACACGTCCACCCCGAGGTCGGCCAGGTAGTCGAGCCGCGCGGTGATCCCGGCCAGGTCGCCGATCCCGTCGCCGTCGGAGTCGGCGAAACTGCGCGGATAGATCTGATACACCACGGCGGACTTCCACCACACGTCGTCCGCAGCCCCCACACCGTCGAGCGTCATCCCTCGATCCCCGTCCCCTCTACATCCCGCCCCGACAATCCGTCCGAGCCCACCGTCAGTCCTGCCCCACCCGGCCCCACTTCATCGACCCACCGACCGACAAGCCCCACGAACACGCGTCCGGCGGACGGCGGATCGGGCGGACGAGCGGTGGCTGAGCGCGAACGCCCGTACGGCGAGCGAACGGGGGCGGACGGTGGCCGGCGCGGGCGCGTCGGTCGGGCAGCGGCCGGGCGTGGTCGGGCGTGGTCGGGGAGCGGTCCGCGGGGCGCGGGTCAGGTGTTACGGGTACGGAAGGCGCGGCGGTAGGACTGGGGGGTGGTGCCGATGATGCGTTTGAAGCGGTCGCGGAAGGCGGTGGGCGAGCCGAAGCCGGTCTCGGTGGCGATCCGGTCCACCGGGTGGGCGGTGGTTTCCAGGAGGTGCTGGGCTCGGCTGATCCGGACCCGGTGCAACCATTGCAGCGGGGTGGTGCCGGTCTGTTCCCGGAAGTGCCGGTTCAGGCTCCGCGCGCTCATTCCGGCCTGCGCGGCGATGTCGTCCAGGAGCAGTTCGCGGTCGCTGTGCTCGCGCAGCCAGCGGAGCAGCGGTTCCAGGCTCGCGCCGTCCGGGGCGGGTGGCTCGTGCACGATGAACTGGGCCTGGCCGCCCGCACGTTCGAGGGGCATCACGGCGTCCCGGGCACTGTCCGCGGCCACCGCCGAGCCGTGGTCGAGGCGGATCATGTACAGGCACAGGTCCAGACCGGCGGCGGCACCGGCCGAGGTGAGGATCGAGCCGTTGTCGATGTAGAGCACGTCCGGGTCCACCGCGATCTTGGGATAACACTCGGCCAACTTGGCGGTACCGAGCCAGTGCGTGGTGGCCCGCAGACCGTCCAGGAGGCCCGCCTCGGCGAGTACGAACGCGCCCACGCAGATCGACGCGATCCGGGCCCCGCGCGCCGCGGCCTGCCGCAGCGCAGCGACCGCAGCCGCGGGCGTGGGCTCGGTCGGGTCGGCCCTGCCGGGACAGACGATCGTGTCCGCCTCGGCCAGCGCCTCCAGCCCCCACGGCGCACGCAGCGTGAAGTCCCCGGCGTCCACGTCGGCCCCCGCCTCGAGCGCACACACGCGGACCCGATAGGCGGGCCGCCCATCCGGCAACCGGGTGCGTCCGAAGGCCTGGATCGGCGTGGTCAGATCGAACCCGATGACGCCGTCGAGGGCCAGAATGGCGACGGTATGCATGGCAATAATCTATGCGTCCACCCGATTCCCGCCAAAGCCGCCGCCTCGCCAAACACACCCGCCGGGCCCGGAATCGCCGTGGCGAGAATCCGTGGAACAGTGTCATTATTGCCACTCGTCGCGCCCCGTTGCCGCTTCTAGCCTCGGTCCGTGACCAAGTTCCTCCTCGCCATCCACGTCCTCGCCGCGATCGTCGCGATCGGACCCGTGACGGTCGCCGCGAGCATGTTCCCGCCCGCTGCCCGGCACGCCCTCGTCGACCCGCACGACGAACATGCCCTCGCGATCGTCCGCAACCTGTCCCGGATCTGCCGCATCTACGCCGTCGTCGGCGTCGTGGTACCGGTCTTCGGCCTGGGCGTCGCGCTGAACATGGACGTGCTCGGCGACACCTGGTTGATCGTCTCGATCGTGCTGACCGCGCTCGCCGCGGCGGTCCTGGCGCTGCTCGTACTGCCCCGGCAGGACGCCCTCCTGGCCACCATCACCACCACCGAGCCCGCGCCGACGACCGCCCTCGGACGCACGGCCGAACCCGCGCTCGCAGCCGCAACCGAACCCGCATCACCCGCGCAACCGTCGGCCGCGCACCGCGCCACCGTGCGGCTGGCCATGTTCACCGGCATCTTCAACCTGCTCTGGGCGACCGTGACGGTCCTGATGATCGTGCGCCCGGGCTCGACCACCGGCGCCTGACCCCCCGCCCCGGCCCCACACCCGACCCGTCCCCGACCCCACTCCACGCGGTACCCGATCACACGTCGCCACCAGGTGCAAGAATCCGCGATCCGGGCAGGTATCGGTCCTCGTACGATGTCCGGGCTCACGGCCGGCACGGCAGCGGGTTCGCGACGATGGGGACGATGTGGTGGAGCAACCGGACGAAGCCGACCCGCGATCGGGGTCGCCGACGCACGCCCCGCGCCGGCGGACGTGGGACACCCGACGCTGGTTGCTCGTGGGCGTGTCCGCGACGCTGGTCGTACTGGCCGTGCTCGCGCTGTCGGGCATCTGGGTGTTCGCGCGGTCGACCTCGGTCAACGGGCACCTGGTCGACCACAGTTCGCCGGCGCTGATCGCCGCGGTGCGCCTGGAGACCGCGTACGCCGACCAGGACGCCGCGATCCGGGAGCACATCCTGACCGGCAACGCACCCCTCCCGAACGCCTATTCGGTCGGCCTCGAGACCGAGCGCGAGCAGGTCGCCGTGCTGCACGAGCTGTTGCGCGACGACGCCCGCTCGATCGCCCGCCTGCGGGTGGTGCTCGAGCACGCCCGCACGTGGGAGGACCGGGTGGTCCGCCCGGCCCTGACCGTCCCGCCCGGGACGACGCCGCCGGCGGAGGTACGCGCGGCCGTCGCCGACCCGTCGCCCTATGCGGCGCTGCGCACGGCGACCCGCGACCAGGTGGACCGCCTCCAGCGTCAACGCGACGCCGCCCGGGCCGACCTCCAGGACGTCCGCGATCTGCGCACCTGGGTGTTCAGCGCGATCGCGCTGGTGATAGCGGCGGGTGCGATCATGGTGTTCGCGGGCCTGCGCCGCGGCGTCACGCTGCCGGTGGGCCGACTGGTGGCCGACGCTGACGCGGTGAGCCGGGGCGATTTCGGGCACGCGATCACCCCCACCGGACCTGCCGATCTGCGCGCCCTGGCCGAGGCGATGGAGGCGATGCGCCGCCGGCTCGCCGACGAGTTGGCCTTCTCCGACGACGCCCGGCGCCGCCTGGACGCACAGGCCACCGAGCTGCGCCGCTCCAACGCCGATCTGGAACAGTTCGCCTACGTCGCCTCGCACGACCTCCAGGAGCCGCTGCGCAAGGTGGCCAGCTTCTGTGGCCTCCTGGAGAAGCGCTATCAGGGGCAGTTGGACGAGCGTGCCGACCGCTACATCGCCTTCGCGGTGGACGGCGCGGTCCGGATGCAGGCCCTGATCAACGACCTGCTCGCGTTCTCCCGGGTCGGCCGCGGACCGGTGAACGAGACCTCGGTGGACCTGAACGCCGTGTACGAGACGGTCGTCGGCGATCTCGACATCGCGATCCGCGAGGCGGATGCCGAGATCACGCACGATCCGCTGCCCACCGTGCGCGGCGACCGCATCCAGTTGTCCGTGGTGTTGCAGAACCTGATCGCCAATGCGGTGAAGTTCCGCCGGCCGGACCGGCCGGTGCACATCGTGGTGGGCGCGGAGCAGGTGGACGGGATGTGGCGGATCTCGGTGACCGACGACGGCATCGGCATCGATCCGGCGCAGGCGGACCGCATCTTCGTGATCTTCCAGAGGCTGCACACCCGCGACGCGTATCCGGGCAACGGCATGGGCCTGGCCATGTGCAAGAAGATCGTCGAATTCCACGGCGGCACGATCGCACTGGACCCCGAACACACCACCGGCACCCGGATCACCTTCACCCTGCCCATCGCGACACCGGCCGACGCTGCACCGACCGTCACGACCCCCGCCGGCACAACACCGACCGTCACGACGCCCCCCAAGAAGCAGTCGCTCACCAAGAAGAAGTCGGTCACCAAGAAGCAGGCGCCTACCAAGAAGAAGGCGCCCGTCGAGGAGCAGACTCCGCCCCGGAGGCAGACGCCGACCGATCAGCAGGCGCCCGCCGAGGAGCAGACTCCGACCGAGAAGCAGGCACCCACCACGAGCTGAACGCCGACCGGCAGGAAAGCTCCCGCCGCGGGGCGGACTCCACCGGACGAGCCGACGCCGGCCGGTCGCGAGTCACCTGCCGACGGCCGAGCCGGTCACCACCCGGTCCGGCGTGATCGGCAGCGTACGCACCCGAACTCCGGTCGCGTGGAACACCGCGTTGGCGATCGCCGCCGCCGCGCCGACCACGCCGATCTCGCCCGCGCCCCGTGCGCCGAGATCGCTGATGTGCGGGTCCGGTTCGCCGACGAAGAGCACGTCCATCGTGCCGATGTCGGCGTTGACCGGCAGGTGATAGCCCGCCAGATGCGGCTCGACCACATGTCCGCGGCGCGGGTCGATCAAGGTCGCCTCCATCAGCGCCTGGGCCAGGCCGAAGGTCATCCCGCCGAGCAGTTGACTGCGCGCGGTACGCGGGTTGATCACCCGGCCGATGTCGAACGCGCCGACCATGCGACGCACCCGGACCGTACCGGTGAGCGCGTCCACCGCCACCTCGGCGAACTGCGCGCCGAAGGAGTGCACCGCATAGCGCGAGTTGGCGTCCGGGTGGTGGTGGCCGACCGCCGACACGGACGGCTCCCCCATCCGGGCCAGTTCGGCGACGAACGTCTCCGGGCCGAACTCGATCGCGTCGATCTCCCGTTGGTACAGCGGCGATTCGGGGTCGGCGACGGCCGCCGCGAGCAGGTTGTCGCGCACCGCCTCGCAGGCGCGCCGGATCGCCGGGCCCACGTAGGCGACGGTCTGCGAGCCGATCGACGGCGGCGCCTCGGGCAGATCGGTGTCGCCGAGTCGGACGATGATCCGCTCCGCCGGCAGGCCCAGCACGTCCGCGGCGATCCGGCCGAACACGGTGTACGTCCCGGTGCCGATGTCGTGCGACGCGACGCCGACCACCGCCGTGCCGTCGACGCGTAGTTCGGCGTAGGCCGAGGCGGCGCCGGGGTCCATCTCGTGGGTCGCCGACGCCATTCCGGTGCCGATCAGCACGTCGCCCTCGCGGCGGGTGCCGGGGGTGCGGTTGGCCGGGTCCCAGCCGAAGCGTTCGGCGCCCATCCGGTAGCACTCCCGAAGGTGCTTGCCCGACCACGGCCGGCCCGAGGACGGGTCCGCCTCGGCGTGGTTGCGCATCCGCAACTCGACCGGATCCAGGGCGAGTTCGTGGGCCAACTCGTCCAGCGCGGATTCCAGTGCGAAGGATCCCGGAGCCCGCCCCGGGGCCCGTTGGAAGGTCGGCGCCTGCATGTCCAGCCGGACGATGCGCTGACGGATCGTCACGTTCGGGCAGGCGTACAGGATCGAGGTGGGCCCACCGGTCGACTCGACCACGTTCTCGCCGGGCGAGGTGGCCGACGTGCCGTCGTGCCCGATCGCGGTCAGCCGGCCGTCCCGATGCGCGCCGAGCACGATCCGTTGGCGGGTCGCCGGTCGGGAGCCGCACGAGGTGAACATCTGCGGCCGGGTCAGCGCGAGCCGGACCGATCGGCCCACCAGTCGCGCCGCCGCCGCGGCCAGCAGTACGTGCGGCCACACCGTGCCCTTGCTGCCGAAGCCGCCGCCGACGAAGTCGGACAACACCCGCACGTTCGCCGCCGGCACCCCGAACGCGGTCGCCAGCGCGTCCCGCACGCCGTACACGTACTGCGTCGAGTCGTACACCGTGAGCCGGTCGCCCAACCAGCGCGCGGTGGTCGTGCACGGCTCCATCGGGTTCATGTGTTGCGGCGGCGTCTCGTAGTACGCCTCCACCGTCACGTCGGCCACCGCGAGGCCGGTCGCCAGGTCGCCGCGGACGATGTCCTCCCGACCCGGCGGGGTCTGCGGAATGGCGTCCTCGATCCGGACCAGCGGCGATTCGTGGCGGTAGCGGATGCGGATGCGCTCGGCGCCGGCCACCGCCTGTTCGAGCGTCTCCGCCACCACCATCGCGATGTGCTGCCCGTGATGGTGGATCACCGGGTCGGACAGCGGAACGCGGCCGTCGCCCATCGGGCCGCCGTCGGCCGAGTAGAACGAGGCGACCCGGCCGATGCCCAACGACCCGTCGGGGGTGCAGACCGCGAGCACGCCGGGTGCGGTCTCGGCGGCGGCGATGTCCATCCCGGTGATCCGGCCCTTGGCGATCGTGCTCTGCACCAGCACCGCGTGCGCAAGATCCGGCAACTCCACGTCGCCGGTGTAGGTCGCGGTACCGGTGACCTTGGCCGGGCCGTCCGCGCGGGGTTCGTCGGCGCCGATCCACGGGGTGGGGTGCGGGCTCATCGGTGATCCCCTTCCGCAGGGCCGGGGGCTTCGCCGGCGGCCGGGGGGTCGCCGGCCGTCAGGGTGCTCAGGGCGCGGGCGACGACGCGGCGGATCAGTTCGACCTTGTGGCCGTTGTCCCGGCCCGGCACGGCGCCCTCCGTGGCGGCGTCGCCCGCCCGGGCGAACGCACCGGTGCTCGGTGGGCCGCCGATCAGCGCCGCCTCGGCCGCGTACGCCCGCCACGGCGTCGTCGCCACGCCGCCGAGTGCGATCCGCGCGGCGCGTACCGTGCCCTCGCGCACCTCCAGGGCAACCGCCGCCGAGCACATCGCGAACGCGAACGAGGCCCGCTCACGCACCTTGAGGTAGTGCGAGTGGGCGCCGAGCACGGTCATCGGCACCTCCACCGCGGTGATCAGTTCGCCGTGGGTCAGCGTGGTCTCCCGCTCGGGGGTGTCCCCCGGCGGCAGGTGGAACGCCTCGATCGGCTCGACGCGCGGGCCGTTCGGGCCGTCGATCGACACCCGCGCCTCCAGCGCCAGCAGCGCGACGGCGAGGTCGGAGGGGTGGGTGGCGATGCACCGGCTGCTCGTGCCGAGCACCGCGTGGCCGCGGTGCTCGCCGTCCAGCGCGGCACATCCGCTGCCGGGCGTGCGCTTGTTGCACGGCATCGCGAGGTCGCGGAAGTATCCGCATCGGGTGCGCTGCAACAGGTTCCCGCCGAGCGTGGCCAGGTTGCGCAACTGCGGGGACGCGCCGGCCAGCAGCGCGCGGGAGAGTACCGGCAGGCGCTCGCGCACCACCGGATGCGCGGCGAGGTCGCTGTTGGGCACGAGGGCGCCGATCCGGAGCGTGTCCGTGGCCGCGTCCACCGTGATGTCCGCGAGCGGGAGTCGGCCGATGTCGACGAGTCGGGCCGGGGCGGCCACGCCGCACTTCATCAGGTCGACGAGGTTGGTGCCGCCGGCGATGTACATCGCGTCCGGGCCGAGGTCGGCCCAGGCCCGGGCGGGTTCGGCCGGACGGGTGTAGGTGAAGGAACGCATCGGGGCCTACCGTCCGGCCGCGGCGGCGATCGCCGCGACGATATTGGGATATGCGGCGCACCGGCACAGGTTGCCGCTCATCCACTCGCGGATCTCGTCGTCGTCACCGGTGTGGCCCTCGGCCAGGAGCGCGACGGCGGACATGATCTGGCCCGGCGTGCAGAACCCGCACTGGAACGCGTCGTGGTCGACGAATGCCTGTTGGACCGGGTGCAAGTCCCCTTCGGGGTCGCCGCCGAGGCCCTCGATCGTGGTCACGTCGCGGCCCTCGTGCATGAGCGCGAAGGTCAGGCACGAGGTGATTCGGCGGCCGTCGACCAGTACCGTGCAGGCGCCGCATTGGCCGAGGTCGCAGCCCTTCTTGGGGCCGGTCAGGCCGAGGTCTTCGCGCAAGGCGTCCAGCAGGGTGACGCGGGGGTCGATGCGAAGCGCTCGGACTACGCCGTTGACGCGGAGTTCGACGACTTCGGCTTCGGCTTCGACTTCGGCTGCGACTTCGTCGGCGGCCATGCTCCCTCCCGAGGGCACGCTCGGGGCCGTGGGCCCGGCCCGGGATCTTCGCTGGTACCCGAAGCCGGTGGCCTCACACTCGGGGTTCGGAAGCCGGGTGACCGCGAACGCCGGCCGGGCTGAAGGTGCCCGGACCGGGCCCGGAGTGGCCTCAGCAGGCGCCCGAGCCCTTGGCGGCCGGCGTGTTCCGGGGCGCCGCGACGTCCGGGGGTGCCGGCGCGTCCGTGGGGGTCGGCGCCTTCGGGGTCGGGAGGGTGGGGATGGCGTTGAGGAGGGTGCGGGTGTAGGGGTGTCGGGGGTTGCCGAGGACTTGGCGGGACGGACCGGATTCGAGGGCTTCGCCGGACTTCAGGACCAGGACGTGGTCGCACAGGTGTTGCACGACGCCGAGGTCGTGGGAGACCAGGATCAGGGAGAGGCCGAGGCGGGCGGTGAGGTCGCGGAGGAGGTCGAGGACCTGTGCTCGGACGGAGACGTCGAGGGCGCTGACCGGCTCGTCCGCGACCAGGACGCGCGGGTCGGGTGCCAGTGCCCGGGCGATCGCGATGCGTTGTCGTTGGCCGCCGGAGAACTCGTGCGGGTGGCGGGTGCGGGCCTGCGGATCCAATCCGACGGCCGCCAGCACCTCGTCCACGCGCGCGTCGTGGTCGCCCCCGACGCCGAGGCATTCGAGCGGCTCGGCCACGATGTCGCGTACGCGCAGGCGCGGGTCGAGCGAGCTCATCGGGTCCTGGAGGACGATCTGCACCTCGCGCCGGAACCAGGTCAGCGAGCGCGCCGGCCCGGGCCGGACCTCGCGGTCGCGGTAGCGCACCGTTCCCGCGTCGGCCCGGTCGAGCCCGAGCAGCAGCCGGATCAGGGTGGACTTGCCCGCGCCGGATTCGCCGACCACGCCGAGCGCACCACCCTCGACCAGTTCCAGGTCCACCCCGCGCAACGCGTATCGCTGCCCGGCCGGGCGCCACAACGACCGGCGCGGCAGACGATACGTCCGGGTCAGCCCCTCGGCGCGCAGCAGTACGGCGGGCGCGGTCACAGTGGTGCCTCCACGGACTCGGTCGAGGTACGGACGCCCGGCGTCGGCTCGACCGCATCGAAGTCGGCGTGGCGGGCGGCATCGGAGTCGGCACCGACAGTGGCTGCGCCGAAGGCGGTTGCGTCGAACGCCGTGGCCCGCGCCGCCGCCAGCAGCGCACGCGTGTAGTCCGCGTCGGCGTCGTGCAGGATGCGATCCAGCGGCCCCTGTTCGAGCACTCGACCGATCCGCAGCACCGCGATCCGATCGCTCACCCGGGACACCACCGCGAGGTCGTGCGTGATGAACAGCAGCGCGGTGCCCTGCCGGCGGGTCGATTCGTCGAGCAGCGCCAGGATGTCCCGCTGCACGGTGACGTCCAGCGCCGTGGTCGGCTCGTCCGCGATCAGCAGCGCGGGTCGGCAGGCGAGCGCGATCGCGATGCCCACACGCTGGCGCTGGCCGCCGGAGAGTTGATGCGGCCGGGCCCGGACCAACTCGGCCGGGTCCGGCAGGCCCACCTGCTCGGCCAATTCGATCGCCGCGAGGTCGGCCCGACGGCGGGTCATCCCCCGGTGCAGGCGCAGCGGTTCGGCGATCTGGCGGCCGATCCGCATGGTCGGGTCGAGTGCGGTGAGCGGCTCCTGGAAGACCATCGCGACCCGGTTCCCGCGGATTCGGGCGAGTTCACGTTCGCGCTTGCCGAGCAGTTCCACTCCGTCCAGGCGGATACTGCCGGTGACTTCGGCGCCCTCCGGCAGCAGGCCGAGCACGGCAAGCGCGGTGAGCGACTTGCCGGACCCGGATTCGCCGATCAGGCCCAGCCGTTCGCCGGGGGCCAGGGTCAGGTCGATGCCGTCGACCACGGTCCGTCCGGCGATCCGGATGGTGAGGTCGGTGACCTGGAGCAGCGCGCCGTCCGCCGGCAACGGCGCACGGGGCGCGTCCACTTCCTCGGACTTGCCGACGTCGTCGGTCCGGGGTTCGCCCGCGTGCCGGCGCAGTCGCGGATCGGTCGCGTCGCGCAAGGCGTCGCCGAGCAGGTTGAAGCCCAGGACGGACAGCGCGACTGCCAGTCCCGGCCAGACCACCAGCAGCGGCCGGGCCGAGATGTACGGCTGCTGGTCGTGCAGGATCCGGCCCCACGACACGGCGGGCGCGGGGCTGCCGTAGCCGAGATAGGACAGCGCCGCCTCGGTCAGCGAGGCGACGGCCATCACCAGGGAAAGCTGCACCAGCAGGGTGGGCGCGATGTTCGGCAGGATGTGCCGGCGTACCGTGCGCCACGTGCTCGATCCGCTCGCGGTCGCGGCGAGCACGTAGTCGGTGCCGTGCACCCGCTCGATCTCGGCGCGCGCGATCCGGGCCAGGTGCACCCCGAACGCGACGCCGATCGCGCCGGCCGCGGTCCACACCGATCCGCCGAACACGGCGGCCAGGATCATCGCGGTGAGCAGCGCCGGAAAGGCGATCGCGACGTCGATCAGCTGGACCACGCCGGCCGCGAACCGCCGCGGTCCCAGCGCCGCGGCCAGCGCGAGCGGCAGACCGAGCACGGCGGCGATGCCGGCCGAGGCGAGCGCGATCAGCAGGGTTTCCCGGGAGCCGACCAGGATCAGGCTGAACTGGTCGCGCCCGAGCATGTCGGTGCCGAGCACGTGTCCGTCCCGGAACGGGAGCAGCCAGGGCGCGTTCGGGTCGACGGCGGTGGGGTCGTACGGGGTCCACACCAGCGACAGCAGCACCGCGCCGACCAGGATCGCGACCAGTGTGCCGCCGATCAGGCCGTTGCGGTCGCGGACCAGCGCGCGCAGGACGGTACGGGTGGGCGAACCGGGCGCCCGCGGGGCCTTCATCCGGACACCTCCCGGGGGCGAACGTCCGCCAGGCGCGGGTCGATCAGCCGTTGTGCGACGTCCACCAGGAAGCCGACGAACAGCACGATCGCCACCAGGAGCATCACCTCGCCCTGCACCTTGACCAGATCGCGGTTGCCCACGTCGGCCACCAGCATCGAGCCGACGCCGGGCAGGGTGAAGACCTTCTCCACCACGATCGCGCCGACCAGGAGGGCGGCGACCTGCACGCCGAGCATGGACAACACCGGGCCGGCCGCGTTGCGCACGCCGTGCCGCAGCAGCGCGCCGGTGCGGGTCCGCCCGGCGGCCCGGGCGGTGCGCAGGTAGTCCCGGTGCAGCACGTCGAGGGTGGCCGAGCGCACGAACCGCAGCAGGACCGCGCCCTCGGACAGGGCCAGGGTCAGCGTCGGCAGCACCAGGCTGCGGGCCGCCTCGCCCGGGTCCGCCCAGCCGTCGACCGGGAAGCCCTGTGCGGGCAGCAGCGGCGTCTGCACGGCGAACAGCAGGATCAGCAACAGGCCCACCCACAACGTGGGCAGGGCGATGCCGAGTTGGCTCGCGACGCTGATCACGGTGCCGTCGCGACGCTCGCGGCGCACCGCCGCGAGCATTCCCAGCGGTACCGCGAAGGTCAGCGCGAGCAGCAGCGCGCCGACCACCAGCGGGCCGGTCACCCGCAACTTCTCGGCCAGTTCGCCGGTCACCGAGGAGCCGTTGAGCTGCGAGTGGCCCAGGTCGCCGGTGCGGACGTCGGTCAGCCAGGTCCAGTACTGCACGAGCAACGGCCGGTCCAGGCCCAGGTCGTGCCGGATCGCCCGCAGTTGCGCGGTGTCCGCGGTGATGCCGCCGACCGAGGTGGCGGCATCACCGGGCAGCAGCCGAAGCAGCGTGAAGGTCAGTACGCTCGCGCCGAGCAGGGACAGCGCGAGCAGTCCCAGTCGGCGTGCGACGAACACCGTCATGTCGGGCGCCGCTCTGCCGGTCGACGCGGGACGGGGCGTTGTACCGGTACCGGTCGGAACGGGCGGCTGCGGGCGGTCACTTGGTGATCCCGATGCCGGCGAGGTTGAGCCGGCTGCTGGTGTGGTGCTGTGGTGCGCCGCTGACGCCCTTGCGCACGACGGTCAACGTCTGCGCCTGGAACAGCCAGTCGGCGGCGGCGTCCTCGGTGACCTGGCGGCCGATCCTGGTGAGCAGCTCGGTACGGGTGCGCTCGTCGGGTGCGGCGACGGCCTGGGCGTACCATTCGCGCACCTGCGTGTTGTCGTAGCCGAAGTAGTAGCCGGGGGTGGCGAAGTTGGCGATGTCGTGCGGCTCGGCATGGTTGACCAGGCTCAGGTCGTAGTCCCGCGCCGTGTAGACCTCGCTCAGCCAGGCGGTGAACTCCTGTTGCTTGACCGTGAGTTCGATACCCGCTTCCTTGAGGTTGGCGACCAGCACGTCGCCGATCGCCGCGGGGTAGATGTTGGGGATCTTCAGGGTCAATTTGAGATTGGACACGCCCGCGTCGGCCAGCGCCTTCCTCGCCGCGGCGGCGTCGTGCGGGTCGATCGTGCTCAGGTCCTGGAAGCCCGGGTCGGAGGTGGGGATCGGGCCGCCGAGTCGGACGCCGGCCCCGCCGAGCGTCTTGATCAGCGCGTCCTTGTCGATCGCGCGCCGGATCGCGTGCCGCACGGCCGGGTTGTTCAGCGGCGGCTTGGCGTTGTTGATCGCCAACGTGTACTTGTCCGTGGTGGTGCCGCGCAGCACGGTGAACCTGTCGTTGCCGGTGAACGGCTGGAGCAGGGTGGCCTCGGCCGCCGTCTCGATGTCGGTCTGCCCGGTGGCCTGGGCGTTGTTCGCGGCGTTGCGGTCCGGGATGTAGCCGAGCACGACCTTGGCCACCTTGGCCTTGGGGCCCTTGTACGCGTCGTTGCGCACCAGGGTGATCGCCGAACCGCGCTGCCAGCCGTCCAGCTTGAACGGGCCGGTGCCGTTCTCCGCGGCGTCCAGCTTGGTGAAGTCGGTGCCCTTGCGGTAGACGACGCCGACCCGTTGGGTGAGCGCCCAGGTCAGGTTGGTGTCGCGCTGCTTGAGCGTGATCACCACGGTGGCCGGGTCGGGCGCCGCGACGTTCGCGATGGTGGCCAGGGTTTTTGCGTTCGGCTGCTTGGAGCCCGGCGCGAGCACCTGTTGCAGCGACCAGACGGCGTCCTCGGCGGTGACGGGCGAGCCGTCGTGGAAGGTGGCGCCGGGGGTGAGGTGGAAGGTGTAGGTGAGGCCGTCGGCGGAGGTCTCGAAGCCGGTCGCGAGCGCGGGCACGATCTTGTTGTCCGCGTTGGTGTCGACGCTGAGCAGGCCCTGGTAGACGTTGTCGAGCAGGACCTGCTCGACCGCGACACCGGCCGTGCTGGTCAGGTTGAGGCTGGTCGGCTCCAGCACCAGGCGCACCCTGGCCGTCGCGTTCGGGTCGAGCGCGCCGTCGGCGGGTGCCGGGGCCTGGGAGTCGGCACCGGTGGCGCCGGGGGTGGGCGTGCCGCCGGAGCCGCATGCGGCGAGGACCGGTCCGGCCAGGGCGAGGACGGCGGCTATGCGGAGCGCGGAGCGGCGCATGGTGGATCGATCTCCTTGCTGGAAAGGGCGTTCGGGGTGTGCCTCGCCCGGTGCTCGCCGGGCGGGCGGGTGTTCGGTGCCGGAAGGTGTTTCGGGGTGTGCCTCGCCCGGTGCTCGCCGGGCGGGCGGGTGTTCAGTCGCGCGCGGCGGCCAGGACGAACTCGGCGACCTCGTCGTGCACTCGGGCCCGGTCGTTTTCGGCGAGCACGTTGTGCAGGTCCCCCGGGAAGATCCGGGCCCGGGCGTTCGGCAGCGTCTTCGCGGCGGCCAGTACGGCGCTCGCGGGGGCGAGATCGTCCGCCTCGCCGTGGACGAAGAGCACCGGCCGGGTGATCGTGCCGGCGGCGATCAGTGCGGCGATTCGCTCGCCGCCCGCCTCCAGCGCGTCCAGGGTCTCCGGGCGCAGGCCGCCGGACCACACCAGCGGGTCGTTGCGCAGCCGTTCGGCGTACTCGGTGTTCCCGCACAGCTCGCTCGGGTCCTTGCGCAACGACATCGGGTCGATGCCGTGCTCCGCCAACAGCCTGCGCAGGCCGCTCTCCCCCGCCGACAGGCCGGTTCCGGCGCCGGCCAGGACGAGCGCGCGGGCGGGTGCGGCGGCGGCGCGGGTGCCCGCGAGGAGCAGCGTGACCGCCGAGCCGAGCGAGTGGCCGGCCAGGATCAGCGGTACGCCGGGGCGGCCGGTTGCGATGCGTTCGAGGATCAGCTCGGCGTCGTCGGCGAGCGCGTCCAGGCTTTCCACCAGGACGCGGGTGCCGGCACTGAGGCCATGGCCGATCTGGTCCGGGGCCCACACCTCGATCCCGTCGGCGTTCAGACGGTGCGCCAACGGCTCGTGCAGACCGGCGTGTTCGCCCAGACCGTGCAGGAACAGCACGACCGCGACGGGCTCGTCGTCTGCCGGCCACACCCGCAGGTGGAACTCGCCGCGCGCACCGCGGATCCGGCTTTCGTGTACGGCCTGACGCGTCGTCATCGCACGCCCTCCGTCGCGCTCTCGGCGCGAACAGGGGCGGCGGAACGGGCGCCGGTGGCGGCGGGGTTGTCGGCGTCGGCGTGGACGGCCGCGTCGGCACCGGCACCGGCCTCGACCTCGGCACCGGGGCCGGGGCCGGTGCCGGTGCCGGTCTCGATACCGACGCCGCTTCCGGCACGGGCGCCGCGCTCGGTCGCTGCGGCCAGGCCGCGGTCCAGGTCGGCGAGCAGGTCGTCGATGCCTTCGAGGCCGATGGACAGCCGGACCAGTCCCGGGGTCACGCCGGCGTGTGCCTGCTGCTCCGGATCCAGTTGCGCGTGCGTGGTGGACGCGGGATGGATGGCCAGGCTGCGTGCGTCGCCGATGTTGGCGAGGTGGCTGAACAGCCGCAGTCCCTCGACGAATCGCCGACCCGCGGCCAGGCCGCCGGCCAGGTCCAGCGAGAGCACGGCGCCCGCGCCGCGCGGCAGGTAGCGCTTCGCCGCACCGTGCCACGGGCTGGTGGGCACGCTGGGGTGGTCCACCCGCAACACCTCGGGTCGCGCGTCGAGCCAGGCCGCGACCCGTTCGGCGTTGGCGGTGTGCCGCTCGATCCGCAACGACAACGTCTCGATGCCCTGGAGCAGCAGGAAGCTGTTCAGCGGGGACACCGCCGGGCCCAGGTCGCGCAGCAGCCGCACCCGCAAGCGCAGCGCGTAGGCGATCCGGTCGGCGCCGAACCGCTCCCAGAAGGACAGTCCGTGGTAGGTCGGATCGGGCGCGACCAGGCCGGGATAACGATCCGGGTGGGCGCCGAAGTCGAACGTGCCGCCGTCCACCACGATTCCGCCGATCGCGGTGCCGTGGCCACCGAGGAACTTGGTGGTCGAGTGCACCACGATGTCCGCGCCGTGCTCGAACGGGCGCAGCAGGTACGGCGTCGGCACGGTGTTGTCCACCACGAACGGCACGCCGGCCTCGTGCGCGATGCCGGCCACCGTGGCCAGGTCCAGCACGTTGCCGCGCGGGTTGCCGACGCTCTCGCCGAACAGTGCCCTGGTCCGCGGCCGGATCGCCGCGCGCCACGCGTCCGGGTCGTCCGGGTCGTCGACGAAGGTGACCTCGATACCCAGGTCGGCAAAGGTGTGTTCGAGCAGGGTGCGGGTGCCGCCGTACAACGAGGCCGCCGCGACCAGGTGGTCGCCGGCCCGGGCCAGGTTGAGCAGCGCGAGGGTGGTGGCGGCCTGGCCGCTGCCCACGGCCACCGCCGCGGTGCCACCTTCGAGGGCGGCGATCCGCTCCTCCACCACGGCGGTAGTGGGGTTGGACAGCCGGGTGTAGGCGTGCGTCTCCAGGTCGGTGAGCGCGAACGTGTCGGCCGCGTGCGCCGCGTCCCGGAAGACGTAGCTGCTGGTCTGGTAGATCGGCACGGCGCGGGCGCCGGTGCCCGGATCGGGTCGGGCGCCCGCGTGCACCTGAAGGGTCTCGAAAGCCGGCCCGGCGGCGGGAGTTCCGCCCACCGGGGCGACATCGGGTATCACGCTCGGCGACCCGGAGTGGGAGGCCGCCCCCACCGACCCCACGGATCCCGCGCGCGGCGACGCGGCGAGGGATTCCGCGCCCGCCGAGTCGGCGCCCGGAGTCGCGCCCGACGCCGCGGCATCGGTCGTGCCCCCGGCCGGCTGCGCCGGGAGTCGGTCCGCCCACCAGCGCTCGACCACGCGCGGATGCGAACGCAGCCAGCCGATCAGCGCGTTCTCGCCGTACGCGGGCTTGAGCGGATTGTTCGGGTCCTCGGTGACACCGTCCGCCACCGCGGCCAACTCGGCGGGCAGGGTGAGTGGTTCGACCACCGCGTCCAAGCGCGGGCCGAGGAAGAACGGCAGCGAATAGCGGTCCACGCCGGGCTGCGGTGCGATCACCCGGTGCTGCGTGGCGCGCAGATAGCCCCGCGTGGCGATCTCCAGCATCTCGCCGATGTTGAACACGAACGCGTCCGGCAGCGGCGTGGCATCGATCCACGATCCGTCCCGGGCCTGCACCTGAAGGCCGCCGACGTCGTCCTGTTGCAGCAGCGCCAGGTACCCGTAGTCCTTGTGCGCACCCACCCCCTGGTCCACGTCGGCACTCGGTCGACCGGGATAGTGCACGACCTTGACGTGTACCGCGGCCTCCTCGTCGAACCACTCGTCGAAGTAGCCGCTGTCCTGACCCAGCGCCGCGGCCAGCGCGCGCAGCACCTCACGGCTGACCCGCAGTGCCTCGTCCTGCCAAGCGAGCACCGTCTCGCGCAGCTCCGGCAGCGCGGCCGGCCACTGGTTGGGCCCGATCAGACGCAGATAGGCCGGGTCGTCCGGGCCGAGCGTGAGCGCGGCGCGCTCCGGGCCGATGTCGAGTTGCTCGCGCCAGTCGGGGCCGCCCCGGGTGTACTCGGTGCCGGTGCGGGTGTAGCCGCGGAACTGCGGCGAGTTGACGTTCTCGACCGCGAGCCGGTCCGCCTCGGGCAGCGCGAAGAAGCGCTTGGAGACCTCCAGGGCACGGGCGCGCAGCTCCGGGTCGACGCCGTGGCCGACCACATAGAAGAAGCCGATCTCACGTGCGGCGTAGCGCAGTTCGGCCAGGAAGGCGGCCGAGTCCGCGGCAGGGTCGCGGAATCGGGAGATATCGATCACGGGGAGGGTGGGCGGTGCGGTGGTTGCCATGACTGGGTCCTCGGTACAGCCTCGGTCCGAGCACGCCGGGCGGCGGCCCGGGACGGGCCGAACACGGCGGGACGAACCTGCGGCGGGTGGGGCAGGATCGGGTGCGAAGGCGGCGCGGCACGGAAGGCGGCGACGCGGCAGGGCCGGGCCCGGGCGCGGCGGACCGACGAAGGTCACGCGGGGCGGGGGCACGCTCTGCTCATTCGGCGGCGGCAAGCCGCACGAACGCAGGGTTCAGCGACAGATCTGGTCGAAGTGGTCGGCTCGTCGACCCACCCAGAAGGGGTCGAGCAGCGCGGAAGCGACCTGACGCGGAGTCATGGCGGTGATGTAAGCACGAGGAAGGCGCATCGGTCCAGCCGAAACCACTCGCGCCCGCACCCGAACCGCCCGTGGGACTGCCCGCCGGGTCGCGTGGCGGCTCTTTCCCGGGTCCTGTGGGCAACCCCGTGGCGCAATGCCGGTCGGGCCGCCTAGACTCGCGGCCATGTCCAGTCCCATGCTCGTCAGTCGCCGCCACGTGGATCTCGTGCGCGTGACCAGCATGGCGTGTCGAATGTCCCACTGAACCTCGGTGACCGTTTCGGTCCCGATGGTTCGCGCGGTGTGTGAGTCCGGGCGCTGACCCGCCGACTCCCCGCGTCCCGCTCCCGCTCTTTCCACCCGGGCCCGCTGCGTCCGGTCCTCGTTCGCGGATCACCGTGTGGCGAGCCGGTTCGGCGCGCCCGCGGTCGATCGCGCGTACCCGATCGCCACTACCCGCGGCGTGCTTCCGCCGGGCTGCCCCGGCCTGCCGCGCGCCGTTCCGTCCTGCTTCGTCCTGCTCCGTCCTGCTCGGACAGAGCGCCCGTCCGTCGAGTGCCCGACTGCCGTGCACCCGAAATCACCGAGCGCCGAGCACAGGCGCACCCGACAACGCCGTCGACTCCCTTACCCCGCAAGGAGTTTCCCGATGACCCTCGAAGCAACCGACGCGCCGCCCAGCATCGAAACCGTGCCCGCCGACGACCCGGCGGCGTGGTCCTTCGAGACCCGCCAGGTGCATGCCGGCGCCTCGCCCGACCCGACCACCGGGGCCCGTGCGGTGCCGATCTACCAGACCACGTCGTTCGTCTTCCGGGACACCGCGCACGCCGCCGGGCTGTTCGACCTGTCCGAGGAAGGACACATCTACACCCGGATCCACAACCCGACGACCGACGCGCTGGAGCAGCGCGTGGCCGCCCTGGAAGGCGGCGTTGCGGCGGTGGCGACCGCGTCCGGGCAGGCCGCGACCACGTTGGCGGTGCTCAACCTCGCGGGCGCCGGCGACCACATCGTGTCCAGTTCGTCGCTGTACGGCGGCACGTACAACCTGTTCCACTGGACGCTGCCCAAGCTCGGCATCGAGGTCACCTTCGTCGACGACCCGGACGACCCGGACGCGTGGCGCGCGGCGATCCGACCGGAGACCAAGCTGCTGTTCGCCGAGACGCTGGGCAACCCGCGCGGCAACGTGCTCGACGTGTCGGCGGTGGCCGATTTGGCGCACGCCGCGGGCCTGCCGCTCGTGGTGGACAACACGGTGCCGACGCCGTATCTGCTCCGGCCGCTCGAATACGGCGCGGACGTCGTGGTGCACTCGGCGACCAAGTTCCTCGGCGGCCACGGCACCGCGATCGGCGGGATCGTGGTGGACGGCGGCACGTTCGACTTCGGTGCCCACCCGGACCGCTTCCCCGGCTTCTCCGAGCCGGACCCGAGCTACAACGGGCTGCGCTACTGGCCGGACCTGGGCCCGGGGGCGTACGCGGCCAAGTTGCGGGTGCAGTTGTTGCGCGACGTGGGCGCCTCGATCGCGCCGCTGACCAGCTTCCTGCTGCTCCAGGGCCTGGAGACGTTGTCGCTGCGGATCGAGCGGCACGTGGCGAACGCGAGCGCGTTGGCCGAGTGGTTGCAGGCCCGGGACGAGGTGGAGACCGTGCACTACGCAGGTCTCCCGAGCAGCCGGTGGTACGACGCGGGCAAGCGCTATCTGCCGCGCGGTGCCGGTGCGATCGTCGCGTTCGAGCTCAAGGGCGGGATCGAGGCGGGCCGCCGATTCGTGGAGGGCCTGTCCCTGTTCAGCCACCTGGCCAACATCGGTGACGTGCGCAGTCTGGTGATCCATCCGGCCGGCACCACGCATGCGCAGCTCACCGACGCGGAGCGGCTGGCCACCGGGGTCACCCCGGGCCTGGTCCGGCTCTCCGTCGGCATCGAGGGCCTGGCCGATCTGCGCGCCGACCTGGTGGCCGGCCTCCGCGCCGCACAGGCGCACTAGCCGCGAATCCGGACGGAACGGCTCACCATGTCGCATGCCACGCCCACCACTCCCGCCACCCCGGCGGGGCCGCGCTCCCTGACCCTGCCGCAGCCGTTGTGGACCGAATCCGGGCAGGTGCTGCCCGAGGTCCATGTCGGCTACGAGACGTGGGGCCGGCTCGCCCCGGACCGCTCCAACGCGGTTCTGGTCCTGCACGCGCTGACCGGGGACAGCCACGTCGCCGGGCCCGCCGGGCCGGGGTTCCCCACCCCGGGGTGGTGGGACGGCCTGATCGGGCCGGGCCGCGTGCTGGACACCGATCGGTACTTCGTGGTCGCCCCGAACGCGCTCGGCGGCTGCCGCGGCACCACCGGACCCGCGTCGCCCGGGCCGGGCGGCCGGGCCTGGGGAAGTCGCTTTCCCCGGTTGACCGTTCGCGATCAGGTCGCGGCGGAGGCGGCCACCGCCGACCTGCTCGGCATCGAGCGCTGGGCGGCGGTGGTGGGCGGGTCGATGGGCGGCATGCGTGCGGTGGAGTGGGCGGTGACGCACCCGGACCGGGTCGGCGCGCTGTTCCTGATCGCCACCACCGCGGCGGCGAGTGCGGAGCAGATCGCGTGGTGCTCGACCCAGGTGCACGCCATCCGGGCCGATCCGGGCTGGGCCGGCGGCGACTACCACGACCGGCCGGCCGAGTCCGGGCCCTGGCGCGGGCTCGGCCTGGCCCGGCGGATCGCGCACGTCACGTACCGCAGCGAAACCGAGTTGGCCACCCGGTTCGGCCGGGACCGGCAACCCGGCGACGCCCCGCCCGGGCGGTACGCCGTGGAGTCCTACCTCGACCACCATGCCGCCAAGCTGGCCGCACGCTTCGACGCGGGCAGCTACGTCAGCCTCACCGAGGCGATGAACAGCCACGACGTGGGCCGGGATCGCGGCGGCGTGGCCGCGGCCCTGGCCCGGGTCACCGCACCGACCGTGGTCGCGGCCGTGGACAGCGACCGGCTGTACCCGCCGAGCCAACAGCAGACCCTCGCCGACGGCATCCCGGGAGCGGGTCCGCTACGGGTGGTCGAGTCGCCGTACGGCCACGACGGCTTCCTGATCGAACTGGATCAAGTGGCGCCACTGATCGCGGAGTTGCTGGAACGGACGGCCGACACGGGCCGGAGCGAGGCTCCGGAGGGAACCTCGGAGCCGACCACTGCCCCGGACCCGGGACCGGGTCCGGGTGGTCCGGGTCCGGCCCGGGTCCCGGCCTCGCCTCCGGCTCCGCCGTCCGCTCCGGCCCCCGACCCGGCGTCGCACCATTCCCGGGACCGCAACAGGGACCGGGACGGAAACGGAGGCAGGGATCACGACAGGGACCGAGATCAAGGGCGGACCGGAATCCTGAGCCGGACCCGGAACACCGAGCTCGACCCCACCGTTACCCGAAGGTAGTCACAACCGGCAGGTAGCGTTCCACATTGCCGCCCGGTGTCCGACCGAAGGATCCACCGCGAACCGGTGCACCCCTCCCGGTCCGGCGCCGGGCTCCGTCGAAAGGCCCGATCACCATGACCGCCCTGGCCCCCGCGCAGGTCCGCGCCCGGCTGACCGAGTTCACCGTGCTCGACGTGCGCACCCCCGGCGAGTACGCGACCGGGCACATCCCCGGCGCGCACAACGTCCCGCTGGACCGGCTGCGCGAGGCGGTACCGGTGCTCAAGCGGGCCGAACACGCCGACCTGCTGATCGTCTGCGCATCCGGAGCCCGCTCGGAGCGCGCCCGCGCCGAGCTGACCGCCGCCGGCATCGAGGCCGCGCACCTGACCGGCGGCACCTCGGCCTGGGTCGCCGACGGTCACGCCCTGGACGGCCCGATCGGCGCCCGCAACGTGTGGCCGATGGAACGTCAGGTCCGGCTGGCCGCGGGGACCCTGGTCGTCCTCGGCCTGGCCGCCGGCCGCCGCTCGCCCAAGGCCCGCCTGCTGGCCGGCGCCATCGGCTCCGGTCTGATCCTCTCCGCCGTCACCAACACGTGCGGCATGGCGTCGGTGCTCGGCAGGCTCCCGTACAACCGCCCCGCCGCGGAAGCCCCCGACCTGGCCGGCACGCTCACCGCCCTCGACCGGACCTGATCGCACCCGATCCGGCGTGGCCCGAGGAGGCGCGGGCCGGGGCGGCGCCCACCCGACCGACCGGAAGCCGCCCGGGCCCGCGCCTCCTCGGAGCACGCCGCGTTGCGTTGCGGCAGGTCGGGTCGGGTCGGATCGCGCCGTGTCCCGCGCCCCGCGCGCCGCACGTCTGCGGCTGGTCGACAACGCACAAAGTCGCCGCAAAATGGGTCGCCGGTACGGAACCCTTCGTTGGATCCGGTCGTGTTCGCAAGCGTGTCCTCGCTTTCGAACAGTGCTGGGAGTCAAACCGGTGACAAGCCTCAACACCCGTCGTGGCCTGCGTAATCTCACCGTTCTCGCCGTTGCCGGCGTGCTCGCGGTGGGCACCGCAGCGTGCTCCTCGGACTCCGACGACAAAGCGGCCGAGCCCGGTGGGCGGGAGGGGGCGGCCGAGACCGGGCCGACCCCCTCCGACGCACCGACGGCGGCCGATCCGAACGCGTCGGTACCGCCGCCGCTGGTGCCGGACGCGCTGGTGCGCAGGACCGCGGCCGGCGGCCGTACCGTCGCGTTGACCTTCGACGACGGGCCGAGTCCACAGTGGACGCCGCAGGTGCTCGCGCTACTGAAGGAGTACCGGGCCAAGGCCACCTTCTGCATGTTGGGCCCGAACGCGAAGGCCAATCCGAAGCTGGTCGAGGAGGTCGTCGCGAACGGCAACCGGCTGTGCGACCACTCGGTCACCCACGACGAGGGCATCGCCAAGCGCCCGCTGTCCCGGATCAAGTACGAGATCACCACCGCGCACGACCAGATCGTCGCGGCGGCCGGTCCCGGGGCCAGGGTGGACTGGTTCCGCGCACCCGGCGGCGACTGGTCCCCGCAGGTGCGTGCGATGGCGGCCGGATACGGCATGCGCTCGCTGGACTGGTCCGACGACACGCGCGACTGGCAGCGTCCCGGCGCGGACAAGATCCTGGCCACGGCCGAAAAGGAGCTCAAGCCCGGCGGGATAATCCTGATGCACGACGCGGGCGGCGACCGCGCGCAGACCCTGGCGGCGCTCAAGCAGCTGTTGCCCTGGCTGGTTCAGCAGGGGTACACCTTCGACTTCCCGGCCTGACCGCGGTCGTGCACATCGCTACGGCAGCTGCGACACCGCCGAGACCAGCCCATACGGGTCCGGGTGGATTCCGGCGGTGAAGTCGATCAGTTCCACTCGGTGCGGCACCAGGCGTATGAGCGCGAAGTCGCCGCCGGTGGGCCCGGCCGGGAAGAACGGCCGCAGCGTCTCGTCCCAGTGGTCCATCAACTCCGGTCCTGTACAGATGAGTTCGGCACGCCCGTAGAACGTCGCGTAGGCCACCGCCGCGCGATCCTCGACCGAGTAGGACACCTCCGGCCGGGCGACCAGGTCGATTGCCTTGCGTGAACGCGGACTCGTGCCGATCCGGATCGTCGCGTCGTCGTCGACCGCGAGATGTTGCACCAGGCGCACGTTCGGCGCGCCGGCTGCGCCGATGGTGGCCAGAAAGCCGAGCGAATACGAGCGCAGGATGCGCAGCGCCGCATCGACCGGGTTCGGGACGCCGGGCGGTGAGGTGGGGGATATCGGGTGCCCCGAGGGTGTCGACGCCGTTGCTGCGGTCGACGAAGCCCGTGCGGCCCGTGAAGTCGGTGAAGTCGGTGAAGTCGGTGAAGTCGGCATGCTGCACCATCAATCATTCGCCGTATTGGTCGATCCATACTAGAATCGTGATTCCAGAAAACGCCAAGCGGCGGACAGTGTCAAGGACGGATGCGCATGGGCCGCAAACCGAGATTCACCGATGACGACTTCCTCGACGCCGCGCTCCGGGTCATCGCCCGCACCGGCGCCGGCGCAGTGACCGTCGCGGCGGTGGCCGCCGAGGCGGGTGCCCCGGTCGGGTCGGTGTATCACCGCTTCGCGTCGCGTGACCTGCTGCTGGCCCGCCTGTGGGTGCGCACGGTACGGCGCTTCCAACAGCCGTTCCTGACCGCACTCGCCGACCCCGACCCGGACCGGGGGGCCACCCGCGCGGTCCGGGCCGTGTTCGCCTGGGTGCGCGAACACCCGGACGAGGCAGCCGTGTTGCTCCTGCACCGACGCGAGGACCTGATCGCGCGTTGGCCCGACGAACCGGGCTCGGAGTCGACCACGCTCAACGATGCCTTGGCCGACGCGCTGCGGACGCACACGCGCGCGCGCTTCGGCCGGGTCACCTCGGTCGCGCTGGAGCGGGTCACCTTCGCGCTGGTGGACATCCCGTACGCGGCGGTCCGTCGTCACCTGGCGGCCGGCCGCACGCCGCCCGCGTCGATCGAAGGCACCGCCCTGGCCGCTTCCCGAGCGGCGCTCGACACTTGATCCCCGGGCGGGAGAACCGGCACCTGCCGGCAGCGTCGCCCGCACCACGCCGCGTCCGGTGCCCCGATCGCCGTCGAAACCGGCCGAAACGACGCCTACGGGCCGTCGTCCTGCCGTGCCCCCGTCCGCCTGCCGCGCGGGACCCGCCCGGGAATCCGCAGCAGAAACACCCGGGAAGCAGGCAACCTTCCGCGACCACTCGGTGCTCTGTGCGTTCGGAGGTGGCCGAGTGAAAGCCGAAGAAGTCGCGGAATTCCGGGCGTTCGTCGAGTCCCGCTGGAGCGGACTGGTGCGAACCGCCTACCTGCTGACCGGCGATCACGCCATCGCGGAGGATGTCGCTCAAAGCGCCTTGACCAAGACATATGTGAATTGGCGTCGAGTCCGAGGGGCGGACAATCCGGACGCCTATGTGCGGCGCATCCTGGTGAACGCCAACATCCGCCGCTTTCGCAAACGGCGGGTGGCCGAGCAGTTGCGGGCCGAATTGCCGCAGCGAGTCGGTGAAGACCCGTACGTTCGGGCCGATCAACGGCAGATGTTGCGCACCGCGCTCGCCGATCTGCCGGGCCGTCAGCGCGCCGTCGTCGTCCTGCGCTACTGGGACGATCTGCCCGAGGCGGAGGTGTCCCGGATCCTCGGCTGTTCACTCGGCACCGTCAAGAGTCAGGCCGCCAAGGGACTGGCCAGGCTGCGCGCCCACCCGGGGCTTGCCGGGATCCGCATGCGAGACGAGGAGTACGCAGATGACCGGGCCTGACCAGGCACGATGGCTACGGGCCGAACTGGCTGCCGGGGTCGCGGACCTGCCACCGAGCGTCGCACCGATCGACCGGATCGAGCAGGGCGGCCGACGTGCCCGGCACCGGCGTACCGCGCTGATCGGTGCCTCGGTCGCCGCGGTGGTCGCGGTCTCGGCGATGACCGTCGCGTCCCTGTCCGGATCGAGCACCCGGGCGAGGGGGCCGGCGCGCGACGCTCCGCCGGCGTCGGCCACCGTTCCCGCGCAGCCCGAACGGCCCGCGACCGTGGCCGAGGTGCCCCGGCGGAACCTGATCGCCTCGGGCGAGTTCGCCGGACACCGCTGGGAACTGGTGCATTCGCCGGAGGCCGAGCCGCGAGCGTGGAGCGCCGGGCCGCGGTGCGACGTGGGCGAGTTGTTCCTCGACGGGCACCTCGACAACCGGGGTGGCGAGTGGTGCGAGCCGAGTCGGGGAGGTTCCGCGGAGTCGGATCATCACCTCCTGAGCGTCGCCTCGATCGCCGTCGGCGACACCTCGCTGTACCGGCCGGGCGTCGGTCCACTGGGGACGATCACCGTCGGCCGCGTGTCCCGCGACGTCGCCGCGGTGACCGCGAGGTTCGAGGACGACAAACCTGCGATCACCGTGCAAACGGTCGCCTACGGCGGCGCGGCGGACGGGACGAGGGTCTTCACGATCCAGGTCCCCAGTGGTGCCGGTTACAGCAGGGGCGGCTCGCTGCACTTTCTCGACGCACGGGGCCGCGAGGTCGAGGCCGTCACGGACATCGCCCTCAGTGCCGCCAAGTAGCCTCTCCCGTCGGTTCACCCCGATCGCGCCCGCTCCCCGCTCGCGCCCTGCGTCCCCGGCACCCCCACCCGCCGATCCGGCAACGACCGCCTGCCGACGCCCCGACGCGCGCCACCGTCCGTCCCGCCGGGCATCGTCCGCCCCCGGCCGAGGGCCCGGGCCCGGGCGCAGCGATCGCGATCACGATGCGGCCGGTCCCGGTTCGGGCCGCCCGCGTCGTGATTTCCCGGGCGGACCCGCGTTGCGGTACACCACGAGCGCGCCGATATGTCCAACTCTGGACGAATGCACCACATCATCATGTTCGGCGCACCTTGCCGCACGCGTGCCCTGGTCGCTCTCCCGCTCCTCGTCGCCGCCGTGCTCGGCGGGCCCGCCGCACCGCCGGCGGAAGCCGCGGTTCCCGCCGCCGCCCCTTCCGGAGCCGTCGCACCGCCCGTCTCCGAAGCAGGCGGGAACATCACCCGTTCCGAGGTCCTGGAGCGCGCCGAGGACTGGTACGACCGCGGCGTCCCCTACGACCAGGGGGCCGAAGCCCCGGACCGGGAAGGTACGCACGACTACCGCACGGACTGTTCGGGCATGGTCGCCATGGCCTGGCATCTCCCGAACACGGACTTCGACACCGACACTCTCGATCGGCGTTCGGTCACCGGCCGGATCGAGCGGGACGACCTGCTCCCGGGCGACGCGCTCGACGACACCGACGACGGCCACGTGGTGCTCTTCACCGGCTGGGTGAGCCGCGGCGCGGGCACGTTCACCTACATCCAAATGGCCAACTCGCACTCCGACATGGCCAAGGACACCGGCAGCTTCGCCGATCCACTGCTCGCGGGCCACCCGACCGCGAACTACTTCGCGCTGCGGTACAACCGGATCCTCGACGACGGGACATCCGCCGTGGTGCCGCCCGCGCGAAACCTGGATCGTTACCCGTGGCCGGTGCCCTGGCCCACGAACCGGCGGGTCGGCGAATGGCCTCGGTGAACACTTGACGAAGCCTGCCACCATGCCTCGCCGCACCGGACACGGCCTAGTGCCGGGTGCGGCACTAGACGCACTCCATCATGGGCTCCCGTCGAGGTGCGTCGAGGAAGCGGAGCACCTCGGCGAGTACCGCGGCGTCGCCCAGTACCCGGCTGTGGCCCAGTCCTCGGGTCACGAACAGTCGGGCCTGGTCGGGGTAGGCCGCCGCCAGTCGATATCCCTGGTCGGCCACCGCCATCGCGTCGTCCTCGTCGTGCACGACCAGGATCGGCACCCGCTCCGGACCGGCTCCGGAGGAAGCGGAGAACCGCTGCCAGATGGCCGACTCCGGCGCCAGGAGGCGAGCGTCCGCCCGCTCCCGCACCATGGCCTTGACCCTCGGGTCGAGGTCGAGTTCGACGCTGAACCGGTCCAACAGGTACTCCATGTCGCAGACCCCGGCCACCGCCACGACCCGATCGGCCCGTACACCCGAGCGCAGCGCCTGGAACGCGCCGAGCACGCCGAAGGAATGCGCGAGCACGGCCCGGAAGGCGCCGTATTCGTCCTGGAGTCGGCGAGCGATCTCGGCATATTCGAGGACGGTCGTGCTCGTCCCGCCGGAATCCCCGTGTCCCGGCGCGTCGAACCCGATCGGGGTCAGCCCGCGAGCCCGCAACTCCTCGACGAACGGCGCGAATCGCGAGGCGCGCGACTGCCAGCCGTGCAGGAGGAGCACCGGCTCCGCGCCGTTGCCCCACCGATAGGTGACCACCCGCTTGCCGCCGACGTACATCGTGTCGGTGGTGGCGAACATGTGTGCCGAACGCTCGGCGGGCCGCACCCGACCTCGCACGAACGGACGCCGGAACAGCAGGTACGCCAGCGCGCCGGCCGCCCGCGGGGACAACGTGCCGGTGGCACGCAGGGTGATCCGCGCGGACGCCTCGACGGCACTCATGCCGACCGCCGGTGCGGCGTGCGGCCGAGCAGCGCGACGAGACGCTCCCCCGGTGTCGCGTCCACGGGCGGCTCGACCGCGCCGCCGAATGCGATTCCGGGCCTGCCCAGTTCCCAACGCTCGGCGAACGCCAATGCGGTCAGCGCGAGTTCGGGTTCGATGTGGCCGGGAAGGCCGATCGTGCGGGCGACGTCCCAGGCGTGCACGAGGTTGTCCACGAAGTGCATCGCGATCGCGACCGATCCGGGGAACGTACCGAACTCGCGGATGAGAAGTTGCCGTTCGCATACGTCGGGGCCGGACAGCGCCGCCGTGACGCCCACCGCCGAGCCGGCGAAGTCGACCCACGGATCCTCGCCGAGCGCGTCGTCCCGCCAGACGTCCGGGTCCGTGGCGCCGGCGGCCGCGGCGATGAAGCCTCGGTTCTCCGCGACCATGTGGCCGAGCAGATCACGCAGGTTCCACCCGGTGCACGGGGTGGGCAGGTCCCACTGATCACGCCGGGCGAGCCGCAGGGTATCCAGCGCGATCACGGTCGCCCGGCGGTCCGACGCCTGCACGTCGAGGTCGGCTATATCGGCGGCAGGGCCGGTGGTGGCGGGTGCTTCGGTGTCGGTCATGAGGCGACCTCCATGGACGAGGGCGGGTGGACGCGTGGCCGGTGAGCGCCGGAGCCGGGCGAACGAGCGGGCAGGCAGGCGAGCGGGCGGCCGGCCACGGGAAGCGTGCCTTTTGAAAACTGCACGACCGGTCGTACTATTTACTGGGCATGGAGATCCTGTCAAGGCAGACCGGGCAATGGAGTCGGGAGGCGGGAATCGAGAGGTGGAGCCGGGAGATGCCCGGAGATGGGGCAGACGGGTAGCGCCGGGAGATAATCGACGGCGATCGGTCGAACGACCGTCCGGCCGATCAGCCGATCAGTCGAACCGCCGAGGGTAGGAGTGGCCGTGAGTGCGTCCCCGACGGACGGGCGGGTCCGCAAGGGCGATCGCACCCGACAGGCGATCGTCCGCCGCGCAGCGGACATCGCGTCCGTCGAGGGCCTCGAAGGGCTCTCCATCGGTCGCCTCGCGGGCGACCTGGACATCAGCAAGAGCGGGGTGTTCGCGCACTTCGGGTCGAAGGAGGAGCTGCAACTCGCCGCGATCGGCGCGGCCGTCGACGTCTACGTCGAGCACGTGGTCACGCCCGCACTCGCCGAGCCCGCCGGTCTGATCCGGCTCTGGCGCCTGACCGAGCGCTGGATCGCCTACTCCCGCGATCGGGTGTTCCCCGGTGGTTGCTTCTTCTTCAACGCCTCGGCCGAGTTCGACGCACGGCCGGGTCGAGTCCGGGACACCCTCGCGGGCGCCTGGCGGGGTTGGCGCGAAATGTTGCTCGCCGAGGTCGAGACCGCGAAGACGATCGGCGACGCGCCGGCCGACCTCGACACGGCCCAACTCGTCTTCGAGCTGATCGCGTTCCTGGAGACCGCCAACGGCATCAGCATGCTGCACGACGACGAGAGCGCCTACTCCCGAGCCGGCACCGCGATCCGCACCCGCCTCCTCGGCGCGGCCACCGATCCGACCACCCTGGCACCGAGCCTCACGGGCGCATAGGGCGCCTGCCCCCCGGGAAATCGCCCGACCATATTGGACTGCTCATTACAAAACCTGCTAGCGTTTCCCGCATGGCCCGACCTCGGAAGTTCGACGAAGAGGAAGCGGTCCAGGCGGCGCTCGAAGCCTTCTGGGTCGCCGGCTACGAAGCCACCTCGACACAGGACCTGTGCGACGCGACCGGGCTCGGCCGCAGCAGCATCTACAACACGTTCACCAGCAAGCGCGACCTGTTCCTGCGGGCGCTGCGTCGCTACATCGAGCACATGACATCCCTCCAGGTGGCGAACCTGGAGAGCGATCGGCCCGTGCACGACAAGATCCGCGACCTGTTGGCCGTGGTGGTGGCCGAGGAAACCGATGCGAGCGGCGACCGGCGCGGGTGCCTGGTCGTGAACACCGCGATCGAGTTGGCCGGGCGCGACCCCGAGGTGGCACAGGTGCTCAAGCGCGACTACGAACGCCGCCACGCCGCGATCAAGGCCGCCATCGACACCGGCCGACTCGACGGCGACGTGGACCGGGACAAGGACGCCGGCGCGCTCGCACACGCCGTCATCGGCACGGTGTCGGCCCTCCGCCTGGCCGCGCGCAGTGGCGTGGACCGCGCCGGCCTGGAAGCGATCGTGAACACGACCCTGGGCGCCCTGTAGGGCGACCGGAGAATCCACCCCGCCCACCGGCGGCGACAGCGGGCGGCGGCGACACCGGCCGTCATCCCGGCGATCACACATCACGCACGCCTTCGTTTTGAACTGCTCATTACAAAACACGAACCACCCGGGAGTCCCCCATGCCCCTTGCCGTCTACATCCTCGGGCTGGGCATATTCGCCCAAGGCACCTCGGAGTTCATGCTCTCCGGGCTGCTGGAGACGATGGCCGCCGACCTCGGCGTGTCCATCCCCGACGCCGGACTGCTGATCTCGGCCTTCGCCGTCGGCATGGTCGTCGGCGCGCCGCTGCTGGCGGTCGCCACGTTGCAATGGCCGCGCCGTACCGCACTGGTCGCGTTCCAGGTCATCTTCATCCTCGGCCACGTGGTCGGCGCGCTCGCGCCCGGCTATTGGCTCGTGCTGGCCACCCGCTTCGTGAGCGCCGTCGCGTATGCCGGGTTCTGGGCGGTCGCCGCCGTCACCGCGCTCGGCCTGGTCGCCGCGAACGCGAAGGCCAAGGCGATGGCCGTGGTGGCGGGCGGTCTGTCGTTGGCCACCGTCGTCGGCCTTCCGCTCGGCACGATGATCGGCAACTGGGCGGGCTGGCGTGCGGCCTTCTGGGCCGTCGTGGTGCTCACCGCACTCAGCACCGTGGCCGTGTACGTGGTCCTGCCGGCGGGGCGTCCCGCCCACGAGGCGCCGCGCTCGGTGCGCGGCGAACTGCGCGCGATGCGGCGGCCACAACTGTGGGTGGCCTACACGACCACCGCGGCCGGCTTCGGTGCCGTGGTCGCCGTCTTCAGCTACCTGGGCACGATGTTGACCAACACCACGGGCATCGGCGAGGCATGGGTGCCCCTCGTGTTGTCCTGGTACGGCGTGGGCGCGGTGGTCGGGATCACCGTGGGCGGACGACTGGCCGACGAACACCCGTTCGGCACCCTGTACGCGAGCATCGGCGCCATCGTGGCCGTGTGCGTCCTGCTCGCCCTCACCGCCCGGAACGTTCCGGCCACACTCGTCCTGGTGTTCCTGCTCGGACTGGCCGGATTCGCGGCCAACCCGGCCGTGAACGCCCGGGTGTTCGCCATCGCGGCCGACGCACCCACCCTGGCCGGGGCAACCAACACCGCGGCGTTCAACGTCGGCATCACCATCGGCCCGCTCCTCGGCGGCCGGGTGATCGCGGCCGGCTTCGACTACGCGGCCGTCGCCTGGGTCGGCGCGGGCCTGGGCCTGGCCGCGCTGGCCGCCGCCCGACTCGACTCGCGCCTGCGTACCCGCGCCCACGCCCATGACCACGGCGGCGAGACCGCGTCGCCGACCGTCCCGGTTCGGGAAGCGGCCGGGCTCTCCCGCTAGGCCGTATCCGATAGCCGTCCTGTTCGTCCGGGCCGCACCGCACCCGCGCCCTCGCCGCACCGCACCGGCGACCGGGCGCGGTGAGAGGAGTCCGCCGAGTCACCGTCGCGCCACGACGTGACCGTCCCGTCGCATCCTGCGACGGGACGGTCGACGCACCGACCGGAGCGTCTGACGTGGCATCAGTTCCGTTGATTTTCCCGGGCTCCGGGGCTGCCGGTCGGGTTACCGGCGGGTCTAATCTGATGGCCTGCTTCCGATGGTCCGTTTTCGGTCGAACGGGTACAAAGTGCCCGTCTAGGACAGGACGGTTCGCCATGGCCACCATCGACCCCTCGAGACCGCCCGCGTCCGAACCGCCGCTGCGTCGCGCGGCCGGCGAGAAGGGCCTCAAGACCGGCGCGCTGGGTCTCGCCTCCAGCGTCGTGATCGGACTCGCCTCCACCGCACCGGCCTACAGCATCGCCGCGACGCTCGGCATCATCGTCGCGGGCGTCGGCCTGCAATCGCCGATCGTGATGGTCCTGGCCTTCATCCCGATGTTCCTGATCGCCTACGGCTACAAGGAACTCAACGAGGACACCCCGGACTGCGGCACCACCTTCACCTGGGGATCGCGCACCTTCGGCCCGATGACCGGCTGGATGGGCGGCTGGGCCATCATCGTCGCGGACGTCATCGTGATGGCCAACCTCGCGCAGATCGCCGGGCAGTACGGCTTCCAGCTGATCGGCGCCCACGGCCTCGCCGAGGACACGTTCTGGACGACGTTCGCCGGCGTCGTGTGGATCGTCCTGATGACCTGGATCTGCTACGTCGGCATCGAACTGTCGGCCAATCTCCAGAAGGTACTGCTGACCATCGAGGTCGTGGTGCTGATCGCCCTCGGCCTGACCGCGCTGTGGAAGGTCTACCTGGGCAACGCCCCGGACGGCTCGGTGCACATCGGCTGGTCCTGGTTCAACCCGTTCGAGATCGACTCCATCGATGCGCTGACCAAGGGCGTACTGGCCGCGGTGTTCATCTACTGGGGTTGGGACACCGCCGTCTCGATCAACGAGGAAACCGCGGACACCAAGCACACACCGGGTCGGGCCGCGGTGATCTCGACCGTCCTGCTGCTGCTGATCTACGTGCTGATCAGCACCTCCGCGCTGTCCTTCGCGGGCGCCGCCGAGACCGGCAACGGCCTGGCCAATCCGGACAACTCCGGGGATGTGCTGTCCAGTCTCGGGTCGAGCGTGTTCGGCACCGAGGGGTTCGGCTGGTTCATGGCCAAGCTGCTCGTGTTCATGGTGCTCACCTCGTCGGCCGCGTCCACCCAGACCACGATCCTGCCGACCGCGCGCACCACGCTGTCCATGGCCGCGCACCGGGCCGTCCCGCAGAACTTCGCCCGAGTGCACAGCCGGAACCTGGTACCGACGTGGTCCACGGTCGGGATGGGCATCGCATCGGTGGCCTTCTACGTCGCGATCACCCGGGTCAGCACCAACGTGCTCACCGACTCGATCGGTTCGATCGGCCTGGCCATCGCGTTCTACTACGGCATCACCGGCTTCGCGTGCGTCTGGTTCCACCGGCGCGTACTCACCCGCAGCCGACGCGATCTGATCACCAAGGGCATCATGCCGGGCCTGGGCGGGGCGCTGCTGGCGTACTTCTTCATCGACGCGTGCATCGTGTACTCGGACAAGGACTACGGCACGACCTACTGGACCCTGCCCTTCGCACCGCACTGGCAACTGGGCGGGGTGTTCCTGACCGGGATCGGCGCGCTGCTCCTGGGCGCGGTGCTGATGCTCGTCTATCGATTCATGCAGCCGGCGTTCTTCCGCGGCGAGACGTTGCCGCGCGCGGTGGCCGAGCGGGAGCCGCCGAGGACACCGGACGCGCCGGTGGGGTCCGTAGGGCCGACGACCGGATCCCCCGGGGCCGGCGGTACGGCCGGGTCCTGACCTCGGCCGGGGTGGGTCCGGTCCGACGGCCGGACCCGCCATCGCTCAGCGTTCGCGGAACTGCTCCAGCACACGACGGTCGCGCTTGGTCGGACGGCCGGCGCCCCGGTCGCGTCGGGCCACCACGACCGCCTCTTCGCGCGGGGGCGGCGGGGGGCTGTTGTCGATCAGACACTCGGCGGCCACCGGCGGGCCGACCCGCTTGCGGACGATGCGTTTGACCACGACGATCCGCTCGCGGCCGTCCTGGCGCAGCCGTACCTCGTCACCGATCCCGATCGACTGGGCCGGCTTCACCTTGTCGCCGTTGACCCGCACGTGCCCGGCCTTGCACGCCGCGGCGGCCAGCGACCGGGTCTTGGTCAGGCGCACGGACCAGATCCAGCTGTCGACGCGTACGGTCCCCTCGTCTGTCGTTGCCATGGCCCGACTCTAATACCGCACGCGTCGGCTTCGGCCGAAGCTGTGCCGGGAGCGGTGCCGGCTGTGCCCGCCGGGGCTCGCCGGGGCTCGCCGATGTCGGGACGCGCCGGCACCGTATGCGGGGTCGCGCGACGGCGCGACTGCGAAGTCGGAGCTGTGGAATCGGAGCGGTGGGGACCGGATGACCGAGTGGGCGACGCTACACAAGCTGATCGAGGCCCAGGACCCGCGCGGGGTCGGCGCGGCGATGCACGGACTCGACACCGCCGGCCGCAGGGCACTGGTCGATCCGCTCGTCGCCTACGAACGAAACGCGCGTCGCGACAGCGCCCCGTGGCGGCGTGGCCCGGCGTTGGCCGTGGCGGGCGCGGCGGTACTGCCGGGCGCCGCGCCGTTGGCCGCCTGGCTGGCACGCCACCGGTTGCGCATGTGGTCGAACGACATCACCGACGAGGTCGGGGTCGAACTGGTGATGACCGCACTGCGGGATCGGGCGCCGACCTGGTTGCCGAACCTGATGTCCCGGCTGGCCGAGCGCTTGCCCGTCCGGGACTTCGATCGGGCCCGATTCCTGCTGGTCCGGGCGCTGGCGGCGGAGACCGGCACGGCCCCGCCGCCGAGCGACGGGTACGTGCTGACCTGGCTGGACGAACCTCGCGCCGCCCGGCTGTTGGCGGTGGATTCGACGTTTGGCGGTTCGCGGTCCGCGGGTTCGACATCGGGATCCACCTCGATGGGTTTGTTGTCGATGGGTTCCGTGTCCGTGGGTTCGGCGGCATCGCGATCCACGGTGGCGGGAACGACGTTGCCGGCTGCGATGTTCCCCTCCGGTCGTGCGGAGTGTGCCGCGTTGTTGCTGCGTCTGTTCGAGGTCCCGGGCGTGGGTTCGTTCTTCGACGCATCGCCCTGGTGGCCGGAGGCGTTCCCGGCCCTGATCGCCGAGGGGCACGTCGATCGCGCGGACGTGGTGGCCGCGTGCGTGACCCGACTCGGCAGTCCCGGTCGCACCAGCGAACTGGCCGGCTACCTGCGCGTATTCACCACCCTCGACCTCACCGCGAACGAAATCGGCACGCATGCCCGGGAGTTGGTGGCGGTGACCACGATGGCGCCGGGCCCGGTGGCGAATGCCGCCCTGGCGGCGCTGATCCGGGCCGATCGGGCGGAGTCGCTGCCGCCGGAGATCGCCCTGAGCGCCGTCGAGGCGGCCTGTACCCGGACCGAGAAGAAACTCGTCCGCACCGCGCTCGGTTGGCTGGACACGCTGACCGCGCGCGACCCGGCGACACGCGCGGGCGCGGCGCTGTCGGTGCTCGCCGTCGCGTTCGGCCGGCAGGCCGCGGACCTCCAGCGCCGAGCCGTCTCCTCGGCGCTTCGCTGGATCGACCACGCGGACCCGCGGGCTCGGGCCGACCTCCTCGCCGCAGCCCGGCAGTTGCCCGCCGACCAACGGGCCGAGCTGGGCGCCGACGACGATTCCGCCGCGCCGGTGCCGCTCCCGATGCCGGCGTACGTTCCCGAGGAGATGCCGGCGCCCATCGTGGACGCGGCCGAGTTGGCGGTCGAGATCGCGGTGCTGCGCCGGCAGTCCCGGGAGGAACTCGATCCGGTCGGAGTCGAGCGGGTACTTGCCGCGCTCGTCGCACTCGGCGCCGTGGACCGGTCGGGGGTGCGGGCCGCGCTTGCGCCGCTCTTCGCCCGGGACGCGTACCTGCCGACCGAGCTTCCCGCGGGTTCGATCGACGATCCCTATCGGCGACTGCACCACGCGGACGAACTGATGCTGGTGGTCGCGGCTGCCCAGGCGCCCGCACGAGGCGCATTCGGCGCCCCCTACCCGGGCGCCGACCCGACACCCGGCGACCGGCACTGGCGGGACCTGCTGCGCCGGCCCGGGTCGACGCCGCTGCACGAGGTGTACGCCCGCCGGCTGCGCGCGATCGCGGTCGGCGTGGCCCATGCACCCCGTCCCGCCCTGCTCTCCACACCCACCGGCGCGAACGGCCTGATCGACCCGGCCGTGCTGGTCGACCGGCTGCGTCGGGCGGCAGCCGAGGGCTGGCAGCCGTGGCCGTTCGACCTGGAGCACGCGCTGCGTCGCCTGCCGATCGCTCCGGAGCCGGAACTCGCTTCACGTGCACGCGCGTTGGGCACCGCCGAGGGCAACCGGGCGGCGCTGCGACTGGCCGCCGGGCATCTACCGTCGGCCGACCCGACCCGGGCCGTGCGCCGCAGCACCGATCGTGGTCGGTTCGGCCACCGGATCGCCGAGCCGATGACCGCGACGCTGGCCGTGGTCCCCACCGGCAGCCGGCTCGGCCTGGACACCCCCGAGGACTGGCTTGCGGACGGTTACGACGGGGACCGCAGCGGGCGCTGGGCGGCCTGCCTGCCATCCTTCCTGCCCAACGATCGGGACCTGATCGCCGCGCACCTGGTGCCGCAGTTCGCCCACCGCGCCCGGGTCGGCCGGGGCGACGGGCGCCTGCTGCCGATGCTCGCCATCGCGGACGGCCCGTTCGGGGCCGGCCTGGCCCTCGCCCTGGCCCACGGCCTCAACGCCCGCGATCGCACCGACCGTACGCACGCCACGGACGCTCTGGCCATCCTCGCGGCACGCGACCAACTGGACGGCGCCTTCCTGGGCGACCTGATCGGCCGGTCGACCGCCGCCGGCGAACTCACCCCGACCCGAATCGTCCCGAGCCTGCGCGAACTCGCCGACGCGGGAGCCCCGAAACCGGTATGGGACCTCCTCCGGGCCGCCCTCCCCCACACCCTGGCCGCCACCCCACCACCCACCCGGCACGCCGACCTGCTCGAACTGGCCGTCCACGTAGCCGACATCACCGCCGCCCGAGGCCCCATCCCCGGCCTCCCCGAAGCCGCCGGCCCCGGCCCCTCCCGTTCCCGCACCGAGGCCCGCCGCCTACTACACATCCTGACCGGCCCCTGACATCGATCCCCCACCCGGCGGAATCACCGCACCACCTGCAACCCGTCGACCCGGCGCACGGCCGTGCGCCGGTTCGGTTTGCCACACCCTTCACGCACCGGGTCGCACCACCGTGGTTTCGGGTGCCCACACGGTAGTTGGCCATGATTGTCTCGCGGGATGGTGGTGCGGTATCGGTGAACCCTGAGGAGTCGTCGTGTCCGCACACGTGGTCCATGTCCCCGGCAGCCCGTTCCTGCTGAGCCGCCGTCGGTGTTGTGCGCTGGCCGTCGCGCTCGCCGGATCGGCGGTTGCGGCGGCCGCGCCGGCGGCCGCGGCCGAGCAGCGGGCGCCCGCCCGAGAGCGATTGCGCGGCGAGGCGGAGCGGTTGCTTCGGGACGGTGGTTTCGTGAACGCCGCGATCCTGGCGCGGGACGGGCGCGAGTACGCCGAGGGACACGCGGGGCCTGCCGATCTGCGCACCGGGCGGCCCGTACCGCGTGACGGGCAACTGCGGATCGGGAGTGCGACCAAGACGTTCGTGGCCACCGTTGTCCTGCAACTGGTCGCCGAGGGGCGGTTGGCGCTCACCGACCCGGTGGACAAATGGTTGCCCGGGGTGGTCGCCGGCAACGGGAACGACGGTCGCCGGGTGACGGTGCGGCACCTGCTCCAGCACACCAGCGGCCTGCACAACTACAGCAATGAACTGCCGGACACCGCGGCGGGCTTCGAGCAGACGCGGCTGCGCAGCACCCGTGCGGAGGAACTGGTCGCCGGCGCGATGCGGTTCGCGCCGAGCTTCCCGCCCGCCGATCCGGCGGATCCGACGCCGAACTGGGAGTACTCGAACACCAACTACGTGCTCGCCGGGATGATCGTCCGACGGGTCACCGGTCGCTCCTGGGCGGACGAGGTACACAGCCGCGTGGTCCGCCCGCTCGGCTTGGCCGACACCTACGCACCCGGCGACGACCCGACGCTGCGCGCGCCGTATGCCCACTCCTACCACCGCTTCGCGGACCGGGACGCCTGGGTGGACACGACCATCCGCAACATGACCTGGGGCGATGCCGCCGGGGAGATGATCAGCACGCACGCCGACCTGGACCGCTTCTTCACCGCGCTGCTGCGGGGCCGGCTGTTGCCGCCCGCCCAACTCGCCCGGATGTGCGACACCGTGCCGATGCCGGCCGACTTCGAGCAGGTCATGCCCGGAGTGCGCTACGGGCTCGGACTGATGCGCCAGCCGCTGCCCGGCGGCGGATTCCGCTGGGGGCACGGCGGAGACATCGAGGGCACGAAGATCCGGATGGGGGTCACCGAGGACGGCCGGCGCGGCGCCGTGATCGTGGTCAACGGCACCTACGCGGACGACGAACACGAACTGTCCTCCGAGGTGTCCGTGCAGCGGCTGACCGACCGACTGCTCGCCCCCGCGGCGCCCTGAGACCACGTCCGCACCGCCGCCGCAGCACGTCACCACCGATGCCGAACCACGTCACCACCGCCGTCGAACCGCCTCGCCGCCGCCCGACAGGAAGGCAATCCGTGCCGAACTTACCCACCCCGACCCCGCGTTCCGGGCTCCGCGCCGCGTGTCTCCTCGCCGTCGGCGTCGTGCTCGCCGGCACCACTGCGGCCGCGCCGAACAAGCCCTCCGACCCACCCGCGTCGCGTCTCCAACGCGACACCGACGCGATCCATGCCGCCGGTGCGATCGGCGTCACCGTGCGCTACACCGCACCGGGCACGGTCCGCACCACCCGCAGCGGCGAAGCCGAGTCGCACAGCGGCCGGCCGCTGCCCCGGGACGGCTACTACCGGATCGGCAGCACCACCAAGACGTTCGTGGCCACCGTCACCCTGCAACTGGTGGCCGAGGGGCGGCTGCGGCTGGACGAGCCGATCGAGACCTGGCTGCCGGGGGTGGTGCGCGGCAACGGCAACGACGGTCGCCGGATCTCCCTGCGGCAGGTGCTCCAGCACACCAGCGGCATCCCGGGTTACACCGCGATCCCGGCCGCCGTCCCGGGTCTGTACTCCGCGCGCGGCTACCGGGAGAACCGTTTCCGGCACTATTCGCCCGACGAACTGGTCTCCGCCGCGCTGACGTTGCCGAGTCGGTTCGAGCCGGGGACCGCGTGGGCCTACTCGAACACCAACTACGTGCTCGTGGGCATGATCGTCGAGCGGGTGACGGGCCGGTCGTGGGGCGACGAGGTGCGCGACCGGATCCTGCGACCGCTCGGCCTGCACGACACCCGCGTCCCGGGCGACGATCCGTATCTTCCTCGTCCGCACGCGCAGGCCGAGCACACGTTCGCCGGTGACGACCGGCCCACCGACACGACGGTGCTCAACCACACCGTGGCCGACGCGGCGGGCGCGATGTACGGCACGCCCGGCGACATCGACCGGTTCTTCGTCGCACTGCTCTCCGGTCGGCTGCTCGCCCCCGCCGAACTCGCCGAGATGCAGCACACCCGTGCGATCCCGGACGAGCCCGGGCGCGGTTACGGCCTGGGCCTGGAGAGCACCGAGTCGAGCTGCGGCGGGCGCTACTGGCACCACGGTGGCGACGATCTGGGCTTCTCCAGCGAGAACGGCGTCACGGCCGACGGTCGGCGCGCCGTCCTGGTGGTGAAGAACGGCGTCGACGAGAACGACGAGGCGGGCGGCGCGCGGGTGGACGCGGCGACCCGGGCGCTGATCGACCACGCCCTGTGCGCGCCGGATCCGACTCGTCCGTGAACGCCCGGTCCCGGCCGCCGACCGGCTACCCCTTGGGCGACAGGAGTTCGGCCCACCCCTCCAGGGTGGGCCGTTCCGCAAGGTCGGCGAAGTCCACGGTGACGCCGTGCTCGCGCGTCCAACGTTCCACCAGGGCCATCACCCGCACCGAGTCGAGGCCGTAGTCGACCAGGTTCTCGTCGTCGGGGATGTCCGCCGGATCCTCGCCGAGGATGTCGGCGACGTCGGCGCGAATGATGTCGAGGGTCAGGGCCATGTCAGGTCTACTTCCCAAGGAACAGCGACTCGGTGTCGGTGACCACCGCGCAGTTCGCGGCGGCCCATTGCAGTGCCATCCGGTGGTTGTCCGAGGTGAAGTCGGCCACCGCGTCTGCCACCACGAATGCCTGGATGTCCTGCATCCAGGCGTCACACGCGGTGGTCATCACGCCGATGTGCGCGTACACCCCGACGATCACCAGCTGGTCGCGGCCGAGTTCGCGCATCCACTCGCGCAGCTCGGTGCGGACGAAGGCGCTGTACTTCCACTTGGTCAGCACGGTGTCGGCCGGACCGGGTGCGACGGCCGGTGCGATCGCCGCCGCGTGCGGGTCGTCCGGGAGTCCGGGCCCCCAGAAGTCCTGTTGCAGGCCGCGTTGTTCGGCCGTCTGGCCGCCGGGCTGCGCGGAGTAGACCACCGGCACGCCGAGTCGGTCGCAGTCGTCCTTGAGCCGGGCGACGTTGGCCAGCAATTCGGTGACCGGTGAGGCGTCCGGTGCGAATGCGGACAGGAAGTAGTTCTGCAGGTCGTGGACGAGCAGCACGGCACGGGCCGGGTCGACGACCCAGTCGACCCGGTTGCTCGGCAGCTCGGCCGGGTCCGGCATCGGGTACGGAGCGATTTTCGGCAGTGCCATGACAGCCTTTCAGGAGAGGATGAAGGAGGGCGAATCGCCCGAATCAGTGCGCCGTGCCGTCCGGTTCGGCGGAATCCGCCGGCCCCGTGGAGCCGACGAACCCGGTGGAGTCGACCACCCCCGGGGTGTCCACCACCCCGGGGGAATCGCCGGGCGCGGCCCCGGCCGATCCCGCGGCGCCGGCCAGTCCGGCCACGATCGCCGCGCGCAGGTCCTTCTTGCTCACCTTGCCGACGCCCGTATACGGGAACGTCTCGACGAACTCGACGTGGTCGGGCACCTTGTAGCCCGCCAGACCACGTTCGCGCACGAAGCGGCGGATCGCCACCGGCTTGAGCGGCGCGGCCCCGGTGCGCAGGATCACGTAGGCGCAGGTGCGTTCGCCCAGGTAGGCGTCCGGTACCGCGACCACGGCCGCGTCGTGCACGGACGGGTGGGCGAGGATGTGGTTCTCCACCTCTTCGGCCGCGACCTTCTCACCGCCGCGGTTGATCTGGTCCTTGGCCCGGCCCTCGACCACCAGGTGGCCCGAGGGAAGCCGGCGCACCACATCCCCGGTGCGGTAGAAACCGTCCTCGGTGAAGGATCTCGCGTTGTGCTCGGGCGCGTTCCAGTAGCCGCGAATGGTGTACGGCCCGCGGGTGAGCAGGTGACCGGTCGCGCCCTCGGGCAGTTCCGTGTCGGCGTCGTCGACGATCCGGATCTCGTCGTCCGGCGAGATCGGTCGGCCCTGTGAGGTGACGATCAGCTCGTTCGGGTCGTCCAGCCGGGTGTAGTTGACCAGGCCCTCGGCCATGCCGAAGACCTGCTGGAGCGCGCAGCCGATCGTGGGGGTGACCCGTCGGGCCGCCTCCTCGCTGAACTTCGCGCCGCCGACCAGCAGTACGCGCAGGCTGCTCAGGTCGAAGCCACCGCGCTCGGCTGCCTCGGTCCAGGCCAGCGCGAGCGGCGGGACCACCCCGGTGATGGTCACCCCTTCGCGCTCGATCAGGGCGAACGCCACGTCCGGGGTGGGCCTTGGGCACAACACCACGCGGGCGCCCGCGTACAGCGCGCCGAGCGTGCCGGGCGAGCTGAGCGGGAAGTTGTGTGCGGCGGGCAGGGCGCACAGGTACACGCTGTCCGCGTCCACCGCGCAGATCTCGTTGGAGCCGCGCAGCGAGTAGATGTAGTCGTCGTGCGTGCGCGGGATCAGCTTGGGCACGCCGGTGCTGCCGCCGGACAGTTGCAGGAAGGCGAGTTCGCCCGGTCCGGGTGGGTCGGTGAGCTGCACCGGGTCGCGCTCGATGTCGGCCAGCGCGGTGTGTTCGCCGGGGTCGCCGACCACCAGGACGTGCTTCAGTGCGGGCAGGTCGGCACGCACCCTGCTCGCGAGCGCCCGGTGGTCGAAGCCCTCGGACACGTCGGGGATCACATAGGCGACCGCCTCGGTGAACGCGCAGAAGTAGGCGATCTCGGTCTCGCGGTGTGCGGGCAGCGCGAAGACCGGCAGTGCGCCGATCCGAAACAGCGCGAAGACCACGGCGAAGAACTCGGCCACGTTGGGCAGTTGCACCACCACCCGGTCGCCCTTGCCGATCCCGCGGGCGAGCAGCCCGGCGGCGAGTCGGTCGGCCCGCTCGTCCAGGTCCGCGTAGCTCCAGCGGCGGTCGCCGTCCACGATCGCGATCCGGTCCGGGTGTGCGCCGGCGCGCTCGCGCAACATGCCGCCGAACGTCTCGCCGCGCCAGTACCCGGCGGCCCGGTAGCGCTCGGCGAACTCGGTGGGCCAGGTGGGTGCGGGCACGGGGATCGGGGCGCTCACGAGCGGCCTGCCACGGCGTGCAGGAAGGTACGGAACTTGGCCTCGGTCTCGGCGATCTCCGCCTCCGGCGAGGAGGCCGCCACGATGCCGGCGCCGGCGTACAGCCGCAGGGTGTCCGCGTCCGCCTCGGCGCAGCGGATGGTGACGACCCATTCGCCGTCGCCGTGCGCGTCGCCCCAGCCGACCATGCCGGTGTACAGGCCGCGGTCGAACGGCTCCAGGTCGGCGATGGTGCGCCGGGCGGTCGCGGTCGGGGTGCCGCACACGGCCGGGGTCGGGTGCAGGGCGCAGGCCAACTCCAGCGCGGAGGCCGGGTCCTGGGCCGGCAGCGTGCCGGTGACGGTGGTGGACAGGTGCCACATCGCGGCGGTGCAGACCAGGGTCGGCCGTTCGGGCACCTCCAGCGTCTCGCACAACGGTGCGAGCGCGGCGCGCACCGCGGCCACCACGACGGCGTGTTCGTGCAGGTCCTTCTCGGATTCGAGCAGGCCGGTCGCGCGGCGCACGTCCTCGGCCGGATCGGTGCTGCGCTTGGCGGAGCCGGCCAGCGGGTTGGCCAGCACGTTTCGGCCGGAGCGGGAGACCAGCAGTTCGGGACTGGCGCCGATCAGCGTGCTGCCGGCCCGTACTCCGGGCACCGCGAAGGTGTAGCCCTGCGGGTCGCGGCGGGCCAGTCGCTGCAACAGCACGGGTATGTCCGGCGGTTCGGCGGAGCGCAGTTCCAGGGTGCGGGCCAGCACCACCTTGTCCAGCGTGCCGGCGCGCATCCGCCGGACCGCCTCGGCCACGCCCGCTCCGTATGCCTCGGGCGCCGGCACGGGTCGGATGTCCCATGCGGTTGTGGCCGGTTCGGGAGCGGCCAGCGCGATCAGCGGGTCGGCGGACAGCGGCGGTCCCCAGCCGGCCGCCTCCGGGACCACCAGCGCGGCGCGCTCGCGCTGATCGAACGGAACGGCACCGAGCACGATCGGGCCGCGCCCGCCGACCGGGCTCGCCGCGGCCAGGGTCTGCGCCACCCGGGTGGTCAACGGCCGTTCGTCGTGCCCGACTTCGGCCTGCACCCCGTGTGCGAGCAGGGTGCGGGTGGGTGAGGCGAAGAAGCGCGCGCTGCCGGGTCGATACGCGTCGAGCAGCGCGGTCGCCGCGCCCACTGTGGCGAGGCCGGTGGCTTCTGGGGTGGTCACCTGAGGCTCCTTTGATTCTCCGGCGGGGTGCTGCGGAGGCCGTGCGGTGGCTCGTTCGAAGAGCCGGGTCGAACCGGTGCGGGTGCGGGGGGTCCGCCGAGCCGGGCGGGACGGTGTGGGTCGGGCCCGGCGCAGGTGCCGAGGGTCCGTCACACGTGCAGCGTCGCGCCGCCGTCGACGTACATGTTGTGCATGGTGATCTGCCGGGCCCGATCCGAGGCGAGGAAGACGACCGCCTCGGCGATGTCGGCGGGGTCGGCGATCCGGCCCAGCGGGATCCCGGTGCGGTAGCTGGCGAGGTCGCCGTCGAGGACCCGCCGCGGCGCGTCCGCGTCGGTCCACAGGGCGCGTTGCATGGGGGTGTCGGTGGAGCCGGGCGAGACCACGTTGCAGCGCACGCCGCTGCGCGCGAGTTCCAGGCCCAGACACATCGTGAACATGGTCGCGGCGGCCTTGGACGCCGCGTACGCCGCCATCCCGGTGCGCGGGATGCCGGCCGCGTTGGAACCGACCGTGACGATGCTGCCCGCACCGCGTTCGGCCATCGGGCCGGCCACCGCGCGGCTGGTGTGGAAGACCCCGGTGCTGTTGACCGCGAACGTGTCCGCCCAGGCCCGGTCGGTGAGTTCGCTCACCGGCGAGGTGTGCAGCACGCCCGCGACGTTGACCAGGATGGCGATCGGCCCCAGGTGTCGCTCGATCGCGGCCACGGTGGCGGTGACCGCCGGGCCGTCGGTGACGTCGAGCGGGTAGGCGACCACCGCGTCCGTGTCGTGGTCGGCCATCGACTTCTTGACGCCGACCGGGTCGCGGTCGGTGGCGGCGACGATCGCGCCGTGGTCGACGAGGGCCCGGACGACGGCGGCACCGATGCCCTGGGCGGCGCCGGTGACCACCGCGACGCGGCCGGCGAGGTCTGATGGGTGCACGAAAATCCCCTCGGCAAACACGACTCCGGGGTCGGAGTTTAGGTGAGCCTAACCTAACCTCGCACATTCGGTCGATGGTGGGCCGGGGACATCCTCGAATCACCCGAACCTCGACAAGTGGCCGGATTTCTCCCGAGGATGCATCCCTCGCGGCGCAGGCTCGGAAGAGGTGCAAGGCGCCGCCGGTCCGCAGGACGACCCCTCCCGGCACCTCGAAGAGCCCTCGATGCTTAGGTTAGCCTCACCTTATGACTGTGCATCAGCCGATTCTGCGAAACTCGGCGGATCCTCCGAGCGATCCCGCCGACGCGACGCCCGAGCCGCCCTCGGACGAACGCCCCGACGCCCTGTCGAGGAACCCGCACGGCCGGCGCACGGTGCTCTTCTCCGGGATCGCACTGATCGCCACGGTGTCGGTGCTGGCCGGCGTCTCGCTCTCGGTGGGCGCCGGGGAGGTCGGCGTCGGCGGCGCGTTCGACTACCTCTTCGACCGGGGCGGCGCGCGCTCGGACACCCACCTGACCCTGGTCATCCGCGACCTGCGGCTCCCCCGCACGCTGACCGCACTGCTCGCCGGCGCCGCGCTGGGCATGGCCGGATGCCTGCTCCAGACGGTCACCCGCAACCCGCTCGCCGAGACCGGCCTGCTCGGCGTCAACGCCGGCGCCTCGCTCGGCGTCGTGCTCGGCATCACCCTGGTCGGCGTGCAGACCGGATACGGCTACCTGCTCTGGGCGTTCGCGGGTTCGGCCGTCGCGGGACTGCTCGTTCTGCTGATCTCCGGGCAACGCGGCGGCGGTTCGCCGATGCGGCTGGTCCTGGCGGGCGCCGCACTGAGCGCGACGTTCGGCGGCGTCACCAACGTACTGATCGTCAACTCGGCCGAGGCATACGACACTTTCCGCTTCTGGGTGCTCGGCTCACTGGCCGGCATCCAGGGCTACGAGTCGCTCGGCAGCCTGGCCCCGGTGCTCGCGGTCGGCTTCGCCCTCGCGCTGCTGACCTCCCGCTCGTTGTCCGCCCTGGTGCTCGGCGACGACCTCGCCCGCAGCCTCGGCCACCGCCCCGCGATGACCCGGGTCCTGGTCGCCCTGGCGGTCACCCTGCTCACCGCGTCCTCGGTCGCCCTGGTCGGCCCGATCTCCTTCCTCGGCCTGCTCGCCGGCTTCCTCGCCCGCACCCTGGTCGGCCCGCGGATCCCGGCCCAACTGTGCTTCGCGGCCCTGATCGGCGCAGCCGTACTGACCGCCGCCGACGTCGCGGCGCGGGTGGTCTCCCGGCCGTTCGAGGCGCCGGTGTCGGTGATCGTCGCGCTGATCGGCGCACCGCTGCTGATCGGCGTGGTCCGCTCCCGACGGCTGGGCGCGCTGGGCCTGACCGATCCGGCCACGGCCGAACCGGCCACCCGCACCGGCGGCCGCCGCTCGCCACTGCGGCGACTGGGCCCGGCCGCGGCCGCCCGACTGCCGCGCCGGCTGCGCACGCTGCCCGAACACCTGGTGCTGCGCCGCGGCGCCCTGTCGCTGCTGCTGCCCAGCCGGGCCGTGCTGACCACGATCGTGCTCGCCGTCTCCCTGCTCGGCGCGATCGTGTTGTCCGTGTACTCCGGTCAACGCGAACTGGGCCTGATCCGCACGTTCAACGCGGTCTTCGGCCACGGCGACCACTTCGACGTGCTGCTGGTCCGCGAGTTCCGGCTCGGTCGCATCATCGCCGGCGTGGCGGCGGGCGCGGCGCTGGGCGTCGCGGGCTGCCTGACCCAGACCCTGGCCCGAAATCGGCTGGCCACCCCGGAGTTGCTGGGCGTCAACGACGGCGCGACCGCGGCCGTGCTGATCTCCGTCACGTTCAGTGCGAGCGGCACCTTCGGCGCGTGGTGGGCCGGGCCGATCGGCGCGATGGTCGCCGTTCTGGTGGTCACCGCGGTCGCCGGCGGCCTGGGCCAACGCGGCTACCGGGTCCTGGTGGTGGGGCTCGCGCTGTCCGCACTGGCCTCGGCGATCACCCAGGTGGTGCTGTCACGACGCTCGCTCGATTCGGCGAGCGCGCTGTACGTGTGGAGCTCGGGCAGCCTGAACGGGCGCGGTTACGACGTGGCCGGGCCGGTACTGATCGGGTTGGCCGTACTGGTCCCGCTCGCGCTCGTGCTCGGCCGCAAACTTGACGTGCTGCGCTTCGACGACTCCACCGCGGCCTCGCTGGGCGTGGATCCGGCCCGGATCCGGCTGGTCTGCCTGATCGCGGCGGTGTGCCTGGCCGGACTGGCGGTCGGGATCTGCGGGCCGGTGGGCTTCGTCGCACTGGCCGCCCCGGTGATCGCCGGCCGGCTGGCCGGGCCGCTGCGGGTGCCGATCCTGGGCTCGATGCTGGTCGGCGCGATCCTGATCGTGCTGGCCGACATGCTCGGCCGCGTCCTGCTGGACGGCGCCGAGATTCCGGTGGGCGTGGTCAGTACGGTGCTCGGCGGGCCGTTCCTGCTGTGGGTACTGCTGGGGCGATCGAGCGCGACGCGCGCGTAGGCTCGGCCCGGCGGCTGCGCAGGCCGCGTGGGCCCGCACCCGCCTGCGACCCGCCGGACGCGGTCTACCCGGAACCGTTCTGTCCTGCTTTGCCCCGCTCTGCCCCGTTCGGATGCGCCCGGACACGCCCGGGCGACAAGAAATTACGCCGAACGGGTGTACTCCGAAACGGGCGGGGCACTATGCCCGGGCACCGAACACCACGCACCGGGTACGACCAAGAGGGGGAAGCCGACCATGAACCCGAGCGCCACGACCGCTTCCACTGCCGCCGCGGAGGCCGTTTACGCCGCTCCTCCCGTCGCGCCGTCGGCGGCCGAACCGCCGGTGGTCGACCTGCCGGTCGTCGAAGACATGTCGGAGGTCACCGCGAGCGACGCGCGAGCGATGTCCAAGGTGCTCTTCGACCGGCTGAAGGTGTTGGAGGAAGGCACGCACGAGTACCAGTACGTGCGCAACACGCTGATCGAACTGAACATCCCTCTGGTTCGGTTCGTGGCCGCCCGCTATCGCTCGCGGCACGAATCCACCGAGGAGATGGTCCAGGTCGGCACGATCGGCCTGATCAAGGCGATCGACCGGTTCGACTCGTCGTTCGGGACCGAGTTCCCCACCTTCGCGATACCCACCATCTCGGGCGAGATCAAGCGCTTCTTCCGCGACACCAGCTGGGCCGTCCACGTCCCGCGCCGACTTCAGGAACTGCGCCTGGAACTGGCCCGCGCCCGGGACGCGTTCACGTGCGAGTTCGACCGTGAGCCGACGCCGGCCGAGTTGGCCGAGCAGCTCGGCCTCAGCGTCGAGGAGGTCACCGAGGGGCTGACCGCCGCCGCCGGATACTCGGCCGCGTCGCTGGACGCGCCGGCCGGGGACGACGGTCCCGCCGAGAGCTACGCCGTACGGTCCTCCTTCGTCGATCCCGGCTTCGAGATCGCGGAGAATCTGCACGTGCTCAAGCCGCTGCTGGCGGCGCTGCCGCAACGCGACCGGGACATCGTGTCGATGCGGTTCGGCGAGGAACTGACCCAGGCCCAGATCGGGGAACGCCTCGGCATCTCCCAGATGCACGTGTCCCGCCTGCTCAACCGCATCCTGACCCGGCTGCGCGCGGAACTGTTGGCCGACTGACCGGCCGGCGCCGCGGGCCCGGGGACACGGGCCCGCGGCGCGCACCGGGAGACCGGCGGGCCCGCGACCCGCGTCCGACCCCGCAGGCCCGACCTGCCGGGCCCGACCGCCCGCCGACCCCACGTGTGCTTCCGGCCCGAGGCCGGTCAGCCGCGGGGTGCCGGCAACCCCGCCGCGCGGTTCAGGAGCGCGGCCATCGCCTCCGGGAAGTCGACCGTGATGGCCGGGCCCAGCTCGGGACCCACCTCGTCCGCCGCCGCGCCGGTGATCTCCAGCCGGTGCGCCACCCGGGCGCCACCGCCGGGCAGCCGGGTCAGGGTGTGGCCGAAACGCAGCCGTACGCCGCCGAACTCGGTCTCGTCCACGTAGCGCGCGTGCTCCTCGATCTCCACGATTCGCGACCGGATCGGCTCCTGACCGGTTGGCGTCATCGAGACGTGCGATCCGACCTCGAACGGGCCCTCCAGCGAGACCGCCTCCAGCGAGGTGTCCCACTGTGCCCAGTTGTCGAGGTCCGCGAGGACGGCCCAGATCGCCTCGACGCCGACTTCGGTCTCGACCGTGTGCTCGTGAGTCCACATGATGCGCCCGCTCCCGGTTCGTTCGGTTTCGCTGTGCATTGTTCGTTCGGTTTCGCTGTGCATTGTTCGTTCGCTGTTCGACCGCGACGCCCGCCGGGACGTCCACGGAGACGTGCACCGATTTACGCTACGCGGAGACTATCTCCGCAGCGATTATCCGGCAAGGAGCCCGGACCGGCGGCTTCCGGCTCGGTGGCGCGGGGAACAGGGTCGAACCCCGCTTCGTTGTTCGAGCGGCGTCGCGTGGCGCCCGGCGCGCCAGACGTCGACGACGACACGGGTGTGCACGCGCCCGCGGAAGTGGAGGCCCAGTGGGCTCGTCCGGTGCTCTCACCCGGTCCGTACGTCGCTTCCTGGGCAGACCCGGGACGGTGGGCTCGACCGGCCTGCGCCCGCTGGTCCGGCGCGCGGGAGAGCGTGAGCCGGCCCTGCGCGCCCTGACCGACGCCGAGCTGCGCGCGGCGGTGGATGTGCTGCGAAGCCGGGCCGCCGCGCGGGACGAAGCCGGGACGCGGAAGGCGTCGGCGGCGTCCTGGGACGACGACACCCTGGTCGAACTGTGCGCACTGGGCCGCGAGGCCGCCCACCGCGCCCTGGGCGAACGCGCCTTCGACGTACAGCTCCTGGGCATGTTGGGCCTGCTCCGCGGCACGGTGGTGGAGATGGCCACCGGCGAGGGCAAGACCCTGGTCGGCGCGCTGGCCGCAGCCGGGTTCGCGATCCGGGGTCGGCGCGTGCACGTGTTGTCGGTCAACGACTACCTGGCCCGCCGCGACGCCGAGTGGATGCGGCCCGTCTACGAACTCCTGGGCGTACAGGCCGGCTACGTCACCCAGGAATCCACCCACGCCGAGCGGCAGGCCGGCTACGCCCGGGACGTCGTCCACGTCGCGGTCGGCGAGGTGGGCTTCGACACGCTGCGCGACCGATTGCGCACCGCCGCCGCGGAGTTGGTGCTGCCCGAGCCGGACGTGGCGATCGTCGACGAGGCCGACGCGGTGCTGATCGACGAGGCCCGGATCCCGCTCGTCCTGGCCGGCGGGGTGGCCGCGGGCTCGGACGAGGCGGAGGCCGCCCGGGTGGTCCGGGGCCTGGTCGACGGCCTGCACTTCGAGGCCGAGGCGGACGGGATGACCGTGCACCTGACCGACGCGGGCGTGACCGAGGTGGAACGCGCCCTGGGCGTGGACAACCTCTTCGCGCTCGGCATGGACGCCCGGCTCTCGCAGATCAACGTGGCGCTGTACGCGAGCGTGTTGCTGCGCCGCGACGTGGACTACCTGGTCCGGGACGGCCGGATCCGCCTGGTGGACGCCAACCGCGGCCGACTGGCGCAGCGCCAACGCTGGCCGGACGGGCTGCATGCGGCGGTGGAGGCCAAGGAGGGCCTGGTCGTCGGGCCGCGCGGTGAGGTGCTGGACCAGTTGATCGTCCAGGACCTGATCGGCGGATACCCCACCGTCGCCGGGATGACCGGCACCGCCGTGATCGTGGCCGAGCAACTGCGCGAGTTCTACCGCCTGGAGACCGGCGACCTGCCGCCGAACGTGCCGTGTGTACGGGTCGACGAACCGGACCGGCTCTACCACGACGAGGCATCGCGCGACGCCGCACTGATCGACCTGATCGAGCGCACGCACGCCACCGGTCGGCCGATTCTGGTGGGCACCCGCGACGTCGCCAAATCCGAGCAGATCGGCGCGACGCTACGCGAGTCGGGCCTGCGCTGCGCGGTGCTCAACGCCCGGGACGACAGCCGGGAGGCGGCGATCATCGCCGACGCGGGGGCGGTCGGGGCGATCACCGTGTCCACCCAGATGGCCGGGCGCGGCACGGACATCCGCCTCGGGGGCAGGGACGGCGCGGATCACGAACGGGTCGCCGAACTGGGCGGGTTGCTCGTGGTCGGGGTCGGCCGGTACCCCACCCGCCGCCTGGACGACCAGCTCCGCGGCCGGGCCGGCCGGCAGGGCGACCCGGGCACTTCGGTCTTCCTGACCAGCCTGGAGGACGAATCGATCACCCGGCACGCGTCCGACCCGCCGCCGCGATCCGCCCGAGTGGAGGACGACGGGCGGATCCGCGACGCCTCCGTGCGGCGCTACGTCGAGCAGGCCCAGCGGGTGGCCGAGGGCGCGTTGCTCGACGGGCACCGCACCACGTGGCGGTACAACCGACAACTGCGGCTCCAGCGCGAGGAGGTGCTCGACCTGCGCCGCCGCATCCTGCACGGCGACGAGGCCGCCCGCGCCCTGGCCGACCTGCGTCCCGAACGCTGGGCCGAACTCCTGGACGCAGTCGGCGAATCCGTCCTGGCGGAGGCCGCCCGACAGATTCTCCTGCACGACCTCGACGCGGCCTGGAGCGAGCACCTGGCCCGCACCGCCGATCTGCGCGAGGGCATCCACCTGCGCGCCCTCGGCCGGCAGAACCCGATCGACGCCTTCCACGCCGAGACCCAACGCGCCTTCGTCCCGCTGATCGACCGCGCCCGCGAGGCCGCCGCCGATCACCTGGACACCGCCCACATCACCGAATCCGGCCTGGACGCCGAACGATCCGACATCCAACGCCCCACCTCGACCTGGACCTACATGGTCCGCGACCACCCCTTCACCTCGATGGACGAGCCGTTCCTGACGACGATCGGCAAACGCCTCCGATCGACCGGCCGGGAGGGCTGACGAGGCCGGCTTCGATCCCGGGCCGTCATCACCCCGTCGCGCCCCCTCCGCCCCCTTGCCGCAGGAGGGCGTAGTCCGCGGCGGTCCAGGCCATGGCGGTGGCGCCGTCGAGGATGGCGCGGTCGGCGGCCGGGGAGACGGCGGCTTCGGCGAAGGCCGGTTCGTGGGGGCCGCAGGTGCCGCCGGTGATGTCCAGGACCGGGTGGATGGTGGGGATGGCGTGCGAGACGTTGCCCATGTCGGTGCATGCGAAGGGGGGTCGCTCGATCGGGTCCGGGCGGCCCAGCTCCCGGGCGTTGGCGCGCCACAGGGCGATCAGGGTCGGGTCGGTGCGGAAGTCGAGGTAGTCCGGCTCGGGGCGGGTCAGCCGGACCTCGCAGCCGATGGCCAGGGCGCCGGCGCGGAAGCAGGCCTCGACGCGGGTGCGGAGTTCGGCCAGGTGGGCCGCGTCGGTGGTGCGCAGCTCGTATTCGGCGGTGGCCCGGTCCGGGACCGCGTTGGGCGAGGTGCCGGCCGCCGTGGTGATGCCGTGCACACGCCAGTCGGTGGGCAACTGCCGTCCCAGTAGGCCCAGGGCGACCTGAGCCACCGTCAGCGCGTCGGCGGCGCTGCGGCCTTCGTGCGGGTTCAGGCTCGGGTGTGCGGCGGTACCGAGGTATTCCACGGACAGCGTGCCGAGCGCGAAGGAGCGGAACTCGGCCACCTCGAACGGGCACGGGTGCACCATCATCGCCGCGTCCACTCCGTCGAACGCGCCCGCCTCCAGCAGCAACGCCTTGCCCGCGCCGCGCTCCTCGGCCGGAGTGCCGACCACGCGCACGGTGAGGCCGAGCAGGTCCGCGGCGGGCCCGAGGGCAAGCGCCGCGCCGACGCCGGCCGCCGCGATCAGGTTGTGCCCGCACGCGTGGCCCATTCCGGGCAGCGCGTCGTACTCGCAGGCGATCGCGACGGTGATCGGGCCGGAGCCGATGCTCGCGACGAATGCCGTGTCCAGGCCGAACGCGGGCGCGGTGACCGCGTAGCCGTGGGTGCGCAGCAGGTCGGCGCACCACGCGGCGGCCCGGTGTTCGGCGAACGCCGGCTCCGGGTGGGCGTGGATGCGCCGGCTGAGTGCGAGCAGTTCGTCCCGGTTCGCCCGGACCCGATCGCGGATCGCGGCCCGGTCGGCATCCGAGGCCGGTCGGTCCGCAACGTCGGCCACGCTCATGTTCCGCTCCGCTTCATCGAGATTTCTTCGCCCCGGGGGCACCCTGACGAACCCTCGGAAGATAGCTTAGGCTTACCTAACTTCACGTGCCGGGGACCGGTACGTGCCGCCTGTCGTCGTCGCGCCCCGGGAGTCTCCACACCATGCGTCACCACCAGGCCGAGACCACCGTCCCTGATCCGGCCGAAGCCGCCGAGGCCGATGCGGCCGCCCGGGCCGCCGAGAGCGCGCAAACCGCCGACGCCGCCGACGCCGATGCGCCCGCGCCGGCCCGCGCCGGCACCGACGCCGCCCGGCTGCCTCTGCTCGCCGCGCAGGCCGGCATCGTCTACGCACAGGCCCTGATGCCGGACGATCCCGGGTACAACACCGGCGACCGGGTCGAGATCCGCGGCCCGCTGGACGCCGACCTGTTCGCCCGGGCACTGCGCCGGGTCGGCAACGAGGCCGAGACGCTGCGCGTGCTGGTGGTCGCGGGCGCCGACGGCACCCCGACCCAGCGCGTGACCGACCACGAACCCCCGGTGCATCTCCTGGATCTGCGCACCGCGCGGGACCCGGCGGCGAAGGCCCGGGCCTGGCTGCACGCGGACTTGGCCCGGCCCGTCGACCCGACCACCGGCCCGCTGGTCACGCACGCCGTGTTCCGACTCGCCGACGACCTGCACTGGTGGTACCGGCGCGTGCACCACGTCGCGGTGGACGCGTACGCACTCACCCTGATCAATCGCCGCGTCGCCGAGTTGTACACCGCCTTCGCCCGCCATGACCGGCCCACCCCCAACCCGTTCGGCACGCTGCGCGAACTGGTCGCGGAGGAGGCCGACTACCGAGGGAGCGAAGCGTACGACACCGATCGCGCGTTCTGGCTGGATCGCCTCGCCGATCATCCCGAACCGGTCACCCTGTCCCGGGCACCGGCAACCGTGCTGCCCACGGGCCCGATTCTGCGCCGCAGCGTCGAATTCACGCCCGCCCGCACCGCACGGCTGACCGAGGCCGCCTCGAGCGCCCGGGCCACGTGGGCCGAACTGCTCATCGCGGCCACCGCGGGCTATCTGCACCGCAGCACCGGCGCCCGGGAGATCGTGCTCGGCCTGCCGCTGCTCAATCGGCGCAGCCCCACCGCACTGCGCACCCCGGCGATGACGGTCAACATCCTGCCGTTGCGAGTGCGCGTACAACCCCGGGACACCGCAGCCGAGTTGCTGCGCCGGGTGGTGCTCGAACTGCGCGCGGTGCGCCGGCACCAGCGGTTCCGTCAGGAAGACCTGCTCCGCGAACTCGGCGCCACGGGCCGGGCCCGACCGCTGTACGGGCCGATGGTCAACATCAAGGCGTTCGAGCGCGATCCGGACCTCGGCGAAGCGGTCGGCCGGGTGCACAACCTGGCTGCCGGCCCCGTGGACGACCTGGCCGTCGGGGTGGTGCCGACCGCCGACGGCGGCCTGCGGATCGACCTGGACGCGCATCCCGCGCGCTACTCCGCCGCGGACCTGGCCGGCCACGAACTCGGCCTGCTGCGCTACCTCGACGCACTGGTCGACCAGTTGCACGACGCGCCCGAGCGGCCGATCGGCCGAATCGACCTGCTCACCCCCGCCGAGGTCGAGCAGGCCACCGCCGGTCGCACCGAGCCGCCGGCCGACACCACCCTGCCCGAGCTGTACTCCCGCCGGGCCGCCCGCACTCCGGACACGATCGCGGTCCGCGCCGGCGCCGACGCACGTACCTTCGCCGAGATCGAGTCGGCCGCCAACCGGCTCGCCCACGAGCTGATCGCGATCGGAGTGACCGCCGAAGTCCCGGTCGCCATCGCGCTGCACCGCGGTGCGGACACCGTGGTGGCGCTGCTCGCGGTGCTCAAGGCGGGCGGCGTCTGCCAGTTCCTCGATCTCGGCCACCCGGCCCGGCGGATCCGCGACGTGCTGGCCGACACCGAACCGGGCTGCCTGATCGGCACTACCGACACGATCGCGAAGCTGCCGGCGCACACCATCCCCACCCTGCTGCCGGACGATCCGGCCACCCGCGCCCGACTGGCCGCGCACCCGGACCGGGCCCCGCAACCGCCCCGCCTGCGGCAGAGCGCCTACGTGATCCACACCTCCGGCTCGACCGGCCGGCCCAAGGGCGTCGCGGTCACCCACGCCTCGCTCGCCAACCTGTACGCGAGCCACGGCACCGACCACATCGCGCCCGCCGTCGAGCGCACCGGCCGCACCCGGTTGCGGATCGCGCACAGCGCGTCGTTCGCGTTCGACGCCTCGTGGGACCCGGTGTTGTGGATGGTGCACGGCCACGAGCTGCACCTGCTCGACGACGCCGGCTACCGCGATCCGCTCGCCCTGCTCGACTACCTGAACGAGCACCGGATCGACTACCTGGACGTGACACCCACCTACGCCGAGGCGTTGCTCGCCGAGGGCCTGGACGCGCCCGACCGACACCACCCGGCCGTGCTGGTGGTCGGTGGCGAGAGCGTCGCCGAGCCGCTGTGGCAACGGCTCGCCGCGATCCCGGGCAGCCGACCGATCAACCTGTACGGGCCCACCGAAACCACCGTCGACGCCTACTTCTGGGGCCCGGACGGTACCGGCAGTGTCGTTCGTGCCTCGCGCGCCTACGTGCTGGACGGTTCGCTGCGCCCCACCCCGGTCGGGGTGACCGGCGAACTGCACATCGCCGGCGCCTGCCTGGCCCGCGGCTACCTCAACCGGCCCGACCTGACCGCCGAGCGGTTCGTGGCCGACCCGTTCGGCGCCGCGCACGGCGATCCGGGCGCCCGGATGTACCGCACCGGCGACCTGGCCCGACGCCGCGCCGACGGCACGCTCGAACTGCTCGGCCGGGCCGACGAACAGGTCAAGATCCGCGGTTTCCGGATCGAACCGGGCGAGGTCCAGGCGGTGTTGGCCGCCCATCCGGACGTCGCGCAGGCCGCCGTGATCGCCCGGGACGCGGCGCACGGCAAGCGGCTGCTGGGCTACGCCGTCCCGGTCGCCGGGCGCAGTCCGTCCCCCGAGACACTCCGGGCGTACCTGGCCGACGAGTTGCCCGAGCACATGGTTCCGGCCGCGCTGCTCGTGTTGCCGGCTCTGCCGCGCACCGCCAACGACAAGATCGACCGGCGCGCGCTGCCGGACCCGGCGCCGAGCGCGCCCGGTCTGCGGGAGGGACCTCGCGGATTGCACGAGGAGATCATCTGCGATCTGTTCGCGGCCGTCCTGGAATTGGCCGAACAACCGGCCCGAGACGCCGACTTCTTCGAGCTTGGCGGTCATTCGCTGCTCGCCGCGCGCTTGGCCGCGCGGGCCCGGGAGAGCTTCGAGGCGCCGATCGGCCTGGCCGACGTCTTCCGCCGGCCGACCCCGGCGGGTCTGGCCGAACTCGTCCGGACGGGCGCCGCGCCCGGGCCGCGCCCGGTGCTGGAACCGGTGGCACACCCCGCCGACCGGCTGCCGCTGTCCCCCGCGCAGCAGCGGCTGTGGTTCATGTACCGACTCGAAGGACCCAGCCCCACCTACAACATCCCGCTCGTGCTGACCCTGACCGGCCCGCTGGAGCACACCGCGCTCGAACGCGCCCTGGTCGACCTCGTGGCGCGACACGAGACGCTGCGCACCGTCTACCCGATGCTCGGGGACGAGGCGGGTGGAACCGCTGAGACCCCCGGGGTCGGCGAGGTGGGCGCGGTGGCCCCGACGGGCGCGGTGGGCACGCCGACCGCGATGGGCACGGCGCCTGCGCCCGGCGAGGTGCAGGAGGCGCCCACGCCCCGCGAGGTCCACGAGGCGGGCGAGCCGTACCAGCGGGTGCTGACGGTCGATCAGGCCCGGCCCCGGCTGCGTCTCGCGGCGCCGGGCGAATCGATCTCCGACGCCGTGCGGCACCCCTTCGACCTCGCGGTCGAACCGCCGTTGCGCGGCACGCTGTTCCGCACCGACGAGCACACCCACACGCTGGTCCTGCTGCTGCACCACATAGCCGGCGACGGCGCGTCCACCACGCCGCTCGCGCGCGACCTGGCCACCGCCTATGCAGCCCGGGTCGCCGGTCGCGAACCGGAGTTCACCCCGCTGCCGGTGCGCTACCCGGACCACGTCGCGTGGCAGGCCCGCCTGCTCGGCAGCGCCGCCGCGCCCACTCCCCTGGCCGCCCGGCAACTCGACTTCTGGAAGCGCACCCTCGCCGGTCTGCCGGACGAACTGGAGCTGCCCACCGACCGGCCACGCCCCCAGGTCGCCTCCTACGCGGGCGACACCGTGCCGTTCCACCTGGATGCCACCGCGGCCGCGGGCCTGGCCGAGCTGGCCCGCTCGACCGGCACCAGCGTGTTCATGACCGTCCAGGCCGCGCTGGCCGCGCTGCTCACCCGGCACGGCTGCGGCACCGACATCCCGCTGGGCGTGCCGGTCGCGGGCCGCGACGACGATGCCACCGCCGACCTGGTCGGGTTCTTCGTGAACACCCTGGTGCTGCGCGCCGACACCTCCGGTGCGCCGAGCTTCCGCACCCTGCTGGACCGGGTACGCACCGCGACCCTGGCCGGGTACGACCACGCCGACGTGCCGTTCGACCGGGTCGTGGACGAACTCAACCCGCCGCGCTCGCTGGGCCGGCACCCGCTGTTCCAGGTGCTGATCGCGTGGCAGTCGTTGCCCGACACCGAGTTCGCGCTCGGTCCGCTGACCGCCCGGATGACCGCCGTGCCGTCCGGGACGGCCAAGTTCGACCTCACCCTGAACGTGGGCGAGCAACCCGGGCGCGGCGTCGGTGGGTTCGTCGAGTTCCGCACCGACCTGTTCGACCGGGCCACGGTGCTCGGATTGTCCCGTCGGCTCGCCGCACTGCTGGCCGCCGCCGTCGCCGACCCGGACGCACCGATCGACACACTGCCGCTGCTCGACGAACCCGAGCGGCACCGCGCGCTCGTCGAGTGGAACGTCGGACCCACCGCGACCGCGACCGCGTCGGCCACCCTGGTCGCCCGCTACGAACAGGCCGCCCGTACCCACCCCGAGCGCATCGCGGTCAGCTGTGCGGGCCTGTCGCTGAGCCACGCGGAGCTGTCCGCGCGTGCCAACCGCCTGGCCCGGCTGCTGGTCGCCCGGGACATCGGCCCCGGCGACATCGTCGCGCTCGCCCTGCCGCGTTCGCCCGAACTGGTCGTGGCCCTGCTCGCGGTCGCCAAGGCGGGCGCCGCCTACCTGCCGCTCGACCCGGACTACCCGGCCGATCGGCTCGCCTACATGCTGGACGACGCCGCGCCGGTGCTCCTGCTCACGGACTCGGCGACCGCACTGCGGTTGCCCGCGCACGACCTGCCCCGGATCGCGGTGGACGGCCGGGACGCGGACGCCTACCCGAGTTCCGACCTGGGTCAGCACCAGCGCAAGCGCCCGCTGCGGGCGAGCGATCCGGTCTATGTCATCTACACCTCCGGATCGACCGGTCGGCCCAAGGGTGTGCCGGTCACCCACCACAACGTGGCCCGGCTGTTCACCGCGACCGACCACTGGTTCGGCTTCGGTCCGGACGACGTGTGGACCCTGTTCCACTCCTACGCGTTCGACTTCTCGGTCTGGGAACTCTGGGGCGCGCTGCTGTTCGGCGGCCGGCTGGTCGTGGTGCCGCACCCGGTCAGCCGCGATCCGGCCGAGTTCCTCGACCTGCTCGCCCGCGAGCGGGTCACCGTGCTCAACCAGACCCCGTCCGCGTTCCACCAGTTGGTGGCCGCCGACCGGGATCGCCCCGGGCGCGAACTGGCGCTGCGGTACGTGGTGTTCGGCGGCGAGGCGCTGGAACCGGCGCGGCTCGCCGACTGGTACGAGCGGCACGCCGACGACGCGCCGCGCCTGGTGAACATGTACGGCATCACCGAGACCACGGTGCACGTCACCTACCACCCGCTGGACCGCGCGTCGGCCGCCGCCGGGGCGGCGAGCACGATCGGGGTGAACATCCCGGACCTGCGCGTGTACGTCCTGGACCATCGGCTGCAACCGGTCCCACCCGGGGTGACCGGTGAGATGTACGTCGCCGGCGAGGGCTTGGCGCGTGGCTACCTGGGCCGGCACGCGCTGACCGCGGGCCGCTTCGTGGCCGATCCGCACGCGGCCCGGTTCGGCGAGCGCGGGGCCCGGATGTACCGCTCCGGCGACCTGGCGCGGCGCCGCGCGGACGGCACCCTGGACTACCTCGGCCGAGCCGACCAGCAGGTCAAGATTCGCGGCTTCCGGGTCGAACTCGGGGAGATCGAGGCGGTATTGGTCGCGCATCGGGAAGTCTCGGACGCGGCCGTGGTGTTGCGCGAGGACACTCCCGGGGACAAACGACTGGTGGGCTATGTGGTCGCCGATTCGCTCGCGGACGGATCCGCACTGCGCGAACACGCCGCCGCGACCCTGCCCACGCACATGGTTCCGTCGGCCGTGGTCGTGGTCGATCGGCTGCCGCTGACCGCGAACGGCAAACTGGACCGCAAGGCGCTGCCGCGGCCGGAGCACACCGCCCCGGCCACCGCGGGTCGTGCCCCGCGCGGACCACGCGAGGAGCAGCTGTGTGCGCTGTTCGCCGACGTGCTCGGCGTGCCCACGGTCGGCGTGCACGACAACTTCTTCGACCTGGGCGGCCATTCGCTGCTCGCGGTCCGGCTGGCCGGGCGGATCAAGTCCGCACTGGGCGCGGACGTGGGCATCGGCACGATCTTCCAGGCCCCCACCGCCGCCGGCCTGGACGCCGCGCTGGAGGCGACGGATCGCACCGACGCGCTGGACGTGCTGCTTCCGCTGCGCCCGGGCGGTCCCACGGACCGGGCACCGCTGTTCTGCGTGCATCCGGCCGGCGGCCTCTCCTGGTGCTACGCGGGCCTGATCCGGAACCTGCCGGCGGAGCTGCCGCTGTACGGCCTCCAGGCCCAGGGCGTCGGCCCGGCGACCGCCGGCGAGCCGCTGCCGGGCACGCTGGAGGAGTTGGCCGCGCACTATGTCGACCGGCTGCGCGAGGTGCGTCGGGAGGGCCCGTACCGGCTGCTCGGCTGGTCGACCGGGGGGATCATCGCGCACGCGATGGCGACCCGGCTCCAGGACCTGGGACACGAGGTGGAGTTGCTCGCGATCCTGGACGCGTACCCGGCCGAGGGTTTTCGCGAGTTGCCGGTGCCCGATCTCGCCGAGGCGCTGGAGGCGCTGCTCACCATGGGCGGCTACGGACCGGAGAGCCTGGCCGGCGCCCCGTTCGAACTCGCCGAGGTGATTGCCGTGTTGCGCCGCGAGGGCAGCCCGCTGGCCGGGCTGGACGAGGCCACGATCGAGGCGCTCAACGACATCTACCTCAACACCAATCACCTCGTCCGCGCCTTCGATCACCGGGTGTTCCGCGGCGACGTGCTGTTCTTCCGGGCCACCGTCGACACCATCGACGAGACCCTCACCCCCGACACCTGGGCCCCGTACGTAAGCGGTCGGATCGACACCACGAACGTGGCCTGCTCGCACAAGGACATGACCCTGCCCGGCCCGATCGCGCAGATCGCGCGCGTGGTCCGGGACCGCCTCACCGAGTTGGAGAGCCTCTCCCATGACCTCTCGTGACCACGAGACCCCGACGAACCCGTTCGACGACGACACGGGCGAGTTCCTGGTCCTGGTGAACGACCTCGGGCAACACTCCCTGTGGCCCGACTTCGCCGCCGTGCCGGACGGCTGGACCGGGGTGCACGGGCCGTGTGCGCGCTCGGCGGCGCTGGAGTGGATCACCGAGCACTGGACCGACCTGAGCCCGGCCGCGCGGTGACCGCGGAACACCCGGGACCTGCTCCGGCGACCGCGAAACGCGCCTCCGGGTGGATCGTGATCGCCGTCTACACGGCCGCGATGTGCATGAACGGCCTGGATTCGACGATCGTCAATCCGGCGCTGCTGACCATCGCGGAGGACTTCGATCGGCCCGCGGTGGCGGCGAACACGGTCGAGATCGCGTTCCTGGTCGCGCTGGTGGCCGCGCTGCCGGTCGCCGGGCGGTTGAGTGATCGATTCGGCACCAAGCGCGTCTTCCTCGGTTCGCTCGCCGTGTTCACCGCTGCCTCGGCCGCCTGCGGGTTGTCCCAGAACCTGGCCTCGCTGGTCCTGGCGCGCGTCGTACAGGGTCTGGCAGGCGGGCTGTCGACCCCGGTCGGGATGACCATCCTGTTCACCGCGTTCGCCCCGCACGAGCGCATGCGGCTGGCCAAGTGGCTGATCGTGCCGACCGCGCTGATGCCCGCGTTGGGCCCGCCGCTGGGCGGGTTCCTCACCGAACACCTGTCCTGGCACTGGCTGTTCCTGGTGAACGTGCCGATCGGCGCGGCCGCCGTACTGCTCGGCCTGTTCGGGCTGCGCGAGCACCGGGCGGGAGTGGTCGGGCCGTTCGACCGGACCGGCTTCCGGCTCACCACGCCGGCCCTCGGACTGCTCACCTACGCACTCGGCTTCGGGCCGTCGCAGGGCTGGAGCACGCCCGCCATCGCGGTCTCCGGGATCCTCGGTCTCGTCCTGCTGGGCGTCGCGATCGCGCACCAACTTCGGGCCGCCGAACCACTCTTGCGCCTGCGGTTGCTGACCGACCGGGCCTTCGGTGCGGCGACCGCACTGGCCCTGGTCACCTCGGCCGGGCTGATGGGTGTGCTGTTCGTCTTCCCGCTGCTGTATCAGGCGGCGCTCGGCGCTTCCGCGTTGGACGCCGGCCTGGGGGTCTTCCCCGAGGCGGTCGGCCTGATGTTCGCCTCACAGGTGGTCGACCGGTTGTTGCCCCGCCTCGGCCCGCGGCGACTGGCCACGCCCGCGTTGTTGTCGGCCGCGCTGGTGTTCGGTGCGCTCGCCCTGCCCGGGGTCGCCGACAACGCGTGGGCGGTACGAGTGTTGATGTTCTGCGTCGGGCTCGTGCTCGGTACCGCGGTGCTGACCGTGCAGATCGCCGGATTCGCCGAGATCGAACCACCGGACATGGGCCACGCGATGGCCCTGTTCACCATCGTGCGCACGCTCGGCGGGTCGCTGGGGATCGCGGCCGGCGCCGCGGTGATCGAGGCGGGTGGCGGCTCGGGCCACGACGCGAGTGCGCCGGGGCCGTACCGCGCGGCGATCTGGGTCACGGCCGCACTGGTGGCGCTCGGTGCGGTGTTCGCACTGCGACTCCCGCGCGAGGCGCCCGCTCCCCCACCGTTCGAGGACGACGACGCCGTCGAACCGGACCGCACGGATGCGGCCGGTGCCTCAGTCCCCGGCCGAGGCTGACAACAGCCCGACGAGTCCGACGGCGAGCCCGCCGCGCCAGCAGGCGTAGTCGTGGCCGCCGTCGAACTCGGTGTAGGTGAGTGGGTATCCGCGTTCGAGCAGGACATCGCGCAGGCGCCGGTTCTCGGCAATCAGCATCCACTCCAGCAGCCCCACCTCGACGTGGAAGCGGATCGGCAACCGTTCGGTCGCGGCGAACCGTCGGGTCAGCCACTCCGGTCCGTCGTTGCTCTCGTCCGGGTCGGGCCACCAGAACGACCCGGACTGGGACAGCACGTTGCCGAACCGGTCCGGTCGACGCAGGGCCGCGAAGGCGGCGGTCAGGCCGCCCGCGCTCTGCCCGACGACCACGGTGTGCGCGGGATCCCCGGCGATCCCGTACTGCCGACCCGCCCATGGCAACAGCACGTCCGCCAGCCAGTCCACGAACGCCTCGTTGCAGGTGAGATCGGCGATCCGGCGATCCCGACCCATGGTGTCCACGAGCAGCGCGACGGTGGGCGGGATGCGGCCCTCGGCATGCAGGTTGTCCAGCGTGTCGCCGATGTCGAGTACCGAACCCCAGACCTCGCCGTCCAGCAACACCGCTACCCGGTAGGGCTCCTGCCGGTCGCCGGCGGGCACCAGCACGCTGACCCGGCGTCCGTCCACGGTGGTGTCCAGCCGCGATCCGCGCGGCACGCCCGGCCGTCGGCGCACCCACGGCTGCTCGGGCGCGTCGGGCAGCGCGAGCACCGACGACGGGTTGCGACCGTCCCGCGCGGCCAGCGTGGGCGCGTGGTTGTACGGATCGGGCACCGCGCCGTCCAATACGCCCAGCCAGGCGGCACGATCGGTGCGCAGGATCCGCCCGCGCGGACCGGCGCCGACGAAGAACTGGTACGACGCACGCAGGTCGGCGGGCAACCGATGGGTGAGCGCCCACACATCCGTCCCGGGCACTCGGCGCATCAGATGCGGCGTCAGGTCGCCCGCGTGCCGGTCCCGATCGGTGAACGTGTGCAGCAGCGCGAGCACGTCGCCGGCGGGGGCGGCCGGATCGTCCCGCCACACGAAGGTGACCAGGCGCTGCCCGGGATCGGCCGGGTCCGGCTCGACCAGCGGAGCACCGACCGCCTCGACCCGGGCCCAGAAGTCGGCGCCGGCCTCGGCTCGTCCGGCGGCAACCGCCTCGGTCAGCGCGTGCAGGATCGGGTTGTCCATGATGCTCGGCTTTCTGCGCGAAGACGACGAGGACGAAGGCGAAGACTGGGACGACGACGAAGAAAAGGTTCCGCAACGGGCCCGGCCCCGGAGCGCGTGTCGCGTCCCGGGGCCGGTCGCCGTCGACGGCGGGTCAGGAGGTGGCGGACAGTGCCTTGGAGATGTCACCGAGCACCACGTCGGCGGCCAGCGGGCCGCCCCGGGTGGACCACACCGAACCGTCCACGGTGACCACGTGGTTCTTCTTGACCGCGTTCAACTCCTTGTACGCCGGCTTCTCCTGGACCTCCTTGAGCGCGCTCGCGCCGTCCGCGGTGAGCGTGCCCAGGAACAGCCACTCGCCGTCGATCTCGGCGATCTTCTCCAGGCTCAGCGCGGGAGTGTGCGCATTGCCGTCCTTGTCCTGCGCCTTGGGCCGGGTCAGCCCCATGTCGAGGGCGACACCACTGGCGAACTGGCGCTTCTCCATCCAGCTCGGGCCGTTCGGGTTCCAACGCACGATGCTCACCGCGGCGCCCTTGTTCGCGGTCAGGTCCTCGCCGGTCTTCTTGGCCTTGGCCTCGTAGTCGGTGATCACCTTGTTCGCCTGGTCCAGCTTGTTGACCGCGTTGCCGATGCCGCGGAAGGACAACTTCCAGTCGTCCGTGGGGGCCATCGTGACCAGCGTCGCCGGCGTGATCTTGCGCAGTTGCTTGAGCACCTGCTCGTCCTGCATGTCGCCGGCCAGGATCAGGTCCGGCTTGGCCGCGATCACCTTGTCCATCACCGGCTGGAGCAGGTTCCCGACCACCTCTATGCCCTTGACCTTGTCGGCCAGGTAGGCGGGCGGCTTGTCCAGGCCCTGGCCGTTGGTGATCCCGACCGGCTTGACGCCGAGCGCGAGCACCGCGTCCAGGTCCTCCTGGGTGAGCACCACGATGCGCTTGGGACTCGCCGGCACCTGGACCGCGGTACCGGTCGCGTCCTTGACCGTGCGGGTGCCGCCGGCCGAGTCGCCGGCGGCCGGCGCCCCGCCGCCCTGGCTCGCGGCGGGCTTGGGCTCGGACTTGGAGTCGGAGTCGGAACCGCATCCGGTGAGCAGCAGACCGGCCGCCCCCGCCACGGCGAGCAGCCGAACCGCGCGCCGTCGGGCGGTCGCGAGCGGGCGATGAGATGAGGGCATGTGGGGCTCCGGGCACGAGTAAGGACGGGGGCCGGGGCTCGGCACGACCCCCGGGGTCGTGCTTAGGTTAGCCTTACCTTCCACAAGTTGCGCAAGACGGTACGGGGCGCCATCCGCCCGGGTGGCACACGTCACGCCCGGGCCCCGAACGTGCGGTGCCCGGGCGGGGGATCCCGCCGCTCGTTCGGGTGAGCGCGGTGCGGTTGACCTCCGTGCGCCCGGTGCCGGTCCCTACGGTGTCCGGCATGAAGCGGACCACCATGACGCGTTCGATGTTGTCGATGGCCGCAGCGTCCGCGCTCGTCCTGACCACGCAGGTCGGCCCGGCCACGGCCGATCCGCCCGCCGTCGGCTGCCTGGTCGACCGGCTGGACCAACTGCTCGCGCTGCGGCACCGGTTGGACGGGCTGGCCCTGGACGGCCGAGCCGGCGACAACCAGTACTGGTACGTCGACCATCAGCGCTGCACGCTCACGATCGCCAAGCTGCGCGGCGCCGCCGACCCGGCCACCTCGGCCTTCCTGCGCACCGCCCGGATGTTGCCCGCGTCGGTCGAGGTGCTCGAACTCCCCGCGCCGATCCGACCGCGGGTGGCCCGAGGACCGGCGGCCGGGCCCAACTCCCGCGCCGCGACCGGGTTCCACGGCGGCAGCACGATCTACAGCGGGCTCACCGGCACGGTCTTCATCTGCACCGCCGGCTTCAACGGCTACCGCCCGAACGCGACCGGTACGGCGGGCCATTGCGCCCGGGACGCCCCCACCTGGTACGACCGCACCGGCGCCCTCGTCGGCACCGTCGACCAGTACCGCTTCCCCGGCGGCGACTGGGCGGTCATCCCCGCGGCAGAGGGCCTGACTCCGACGGCCGACATCGTCGACGGCGACTCCACCACCGTGATCACCGGCTTCGCCGTGCCCCGGCTCCGTGACCGGGTCTGCGGCACCGGTGCCGCCAGTGGCACCCGGTGCGGCACCATCGACGCGACCGGCGTCACCGTCAACTACCCCGAGGGCGCGGTCACCGGCCTGGTCCGCAGCACCCAGTCCGGCGCCGCCGGCGACTCCGGTGGCCCGGTCCACATCGGCCCCACCGGAGTCGCCCTGATCAGTGGCGGCCCACCCGAAGGCGCCCCCACCTTCCTCCAACCCCTGAACTTCTGAACCTTCGGTCCGGGCACCGCCGCTCAGCCGCGGAGCAGTTTCAGTTGGGCCGTCAGGGTGTCCACGCCGCGATAGGTGAGGCCGACGAGGGCTACGTGCTTCCAGCGGAGGATGCCGTCGGCGTCGATGATGAAGACGGCACGGCGCAGCGCGTTGCTGCCCAGGCCGATGCCATAGGACTCGACCACCTTGTGGTCGGTGTCGGCGAGCAGCGGCATGCGCAGGGAGTGCTTGCGGGCGAACTTCTCGTGGCTGTCCAAGTCCTGCGGGCTGATTCCCCAGACGGTGGCGTCGAGGTCGGTGAACTGTTCGAAGCCGGAGGAGTACGAGCAGAGTTGCTTGGTGCACACCGCCGTGTCGTCGCCGGGGTAGAAGGCCAGCACGAGCGGACGACCGCGCTGTGCGGACAGGGTCAGCGATTCCCGGCGGACCTCGCCGTCGCTCAGGTGTACCGCGTCGAGGGTGAAGTCCGGTGCCGGGGCGCCGATCTCGGGGGTCTTGGACACGTCGTGGTCTCCTCGGGCGGGATGCGGCATGCGGCATGCAAAATGCCACATCCGGGATACGGGATGGAGTGGCGGTGCGGAGCGGCCGGGCTTCGCACCGCGACGTTACCCGTATGAAGAGGGCACGTCCCCTGTGGCCGGACAAGTTTCCTCCGCCGGACCTGCACGCGAGTCTCTGCCGTACCGACCCCGGATCCGGCACCATGACGTAATGAGCCGTGTGGAGAAACGCACGTCGACCGAACCACTGCTGCCCGCACCGGTACCGCCCGCCCTGCCGCCGCTCGCGAAGCGGCCGATCGCACTGATCGTGATCGCGGTCTTCGCGGTGCAGGCGGCGCTGTCCGCGCGCTATGGCTTCCATCGCGACGAGTTGTACTTCGTGGTGGCCGGTCGGCATCTCGCGTGGGGCTACGTGGACCAGCCCCCGCTCACGCCGCTGCTCGCCCGCGCGTCCGGCGAGTTGTTCGGGGACGAGCCGCAGGATCTGCGGATCTTCGCCGCGCTCGCGTGCGCGGCGACGGTCCTGGTCGTCGCGCTGATAGCACGCGAGTTCGGTTCCGGCCGGGCGGGCCAGTTGCTCGCCGCGGCCTGCGCGGCCACGTCCGGGATCGTGCTGGGCGTCGGCCACCTGTGGTCCACCGCGACCGTGGACATCCTCGCCTGGCTCATGGTGGCGTGGTTCCTGCTGCGCCTGCTGCGCACCGGCGACGGGCGTTGGTGGCTCGCGGTGGGAGCGGCCGTCGGCGGCGCGATGCTGAACAAGTACCTGGTCGGCTATCTCGTGGTGGCCCTGCTCGCCGGTCTGCTCGCCGTCGGCCCGCGCGAGGTGCTGCGCGGTCGCCTGCTCGGTGCGGGCATCGCGATCGCGGTACTGCTCAGCGCACCCGGCCTGATCTGGCAGGCCGGCCACGGCTGGCCGCAGTTCACCGTCGCCGGCGGGATCAGTACGGACGACGGCACCGAGAACCGGATCATGTTCGTCCCCCTGCAAATCGCCTACCTTTCACCGCTGTTCGTACCGATCTGGGTAGCCGGCGGGGTGCGGCTGTGGCGTTCGGCGGAGCTTCGCTGGGCTCGCGCGATACTGCCCGGATACCTGGTCCTGTGCGTCCTGGTGATCGGCTCGGGCGGCAAGTCGTACTACGCACTGCCGCTGCTCCTGGTGCTGGTCGCGGCCGGTTGCGAGCCGACCGTGCGCTGGGCCGCCTCCCGACCCGCTCGGCGGGTGCCGGTCGGTTCGATGCTCGTGGTCGCCACGGTCACCAGCGCGGTGATCTCGCTGCCGCTGCTGCCGGCCGGCCGGGTGAACGCGGTGAACGGGATCAACCCGGAGCAGGGCGAGCAGATCGGCTGGCCCGAACTGGCCGACGCGGCGGCGGTGGCCTGGGCGCGGATCCCGCCCGAACAGCGCGACCGGGCGGTGCTGTTCGCGGGCAACTACGGCGAGGCCGGCGCGCTCGACCGGTACGGCCCCGACCGCGGGCTGCCCAAGCCGTACTCGGGCCACATGTCCTTCGCCGACTGGGGCCCGCCGCCGGATCGCGCCGACGGTCCGGTGGTGATCGTCCGCGAAGGCGAAGTGACGTCCGGATACCGGGGCTTCGTCGGCTGCCGACTGGTCACCCGGGTGGACAACGGGGAGGGCGTCGACAACGAGGAACAGCACGCGGTGGTCGAACTGTGCGCGGGCACGGCGAAGCCCTGGTCGCGCCTGTGGCCGGAGCTGCGGCACTTCTACTGACCGGCCCGGGTCGACCCACCGCACCGGGATCGACCCGCGCACCGGACCGAATCGACGCGCGCCGGGATGCAACCGGCCGGTGAGCAGTGAGAGGAGTGTCATGGCGAATGCGAGTCCGCCCGGCTACTACCGCACCGGCGGTGAGGGTCGGCCCGGGTCGCTGACCGGCTCGGCGTACCGGGAGGTCCGGCGTCGGGTGCTGCACCTGGAACTCGCGCCCGGCGCCCGATTCACCGAGAAGGCGGTGGCCGGCGAACTGGGCATGAGCAAGACGCCCGTACACGAGGCGCTCGCCCTGCTCGCCGAGGACGGTTTCGTCGAGGTGCTTCCGCGCAGCGGATACCGGGTCTCCCGGGTCACCCTGCGCTCCGCGCGCGAACTGTTCGACCTGCATCGGGCGCTGGAGCAGGACGCGGCGGCCGCGGTGGCCCGGCGGCCGGCCGAGGTCGTCGCGCCGGTGGCCCGCGAGGGCGCGTGGGTGCGGGACGCGCGACCGGTCGAGGGCCCGGACGCGTGGCTGGACCGGTACACCCGGCTGCATCTGCTGCTCGGCGAGCTGGCGGGCAATCGACACCTGCGCCGCGCCCTGGGCGGAACGCTGCACGCACACCACCGGCTGCTCCGACTGTGCGTGGCCGCCGGCGGGCCGCACCTGCGCTCGATCGCGGGCGACGATGCGCCGTTGCTGGACGCCCTCGCAGCGGGCGACCCGAACGCGGCCCGGCACGCGGTACACACCCGGCTCACCGGATGCCGCGAGCGGGTGCTGGACGCACTCCTGTCCAGCGACGCCCTCCTGGACGTGAACATCGCAGGTCCCACACCCGGGCCTTGACCGAACTCGGCCGGCGCCGGTGCCGGGCGCGGGCTCGGCTCGCGCCCGGGCCCTGAACGAACTCGGCCGGCGCCGCCGTCGGGGCGCCGGCTCAGCTCGCGCCCGTGCGGAGCAGTGTGCCCAGGTCCAGGTCGAGCAGGTCGGCCGGCAGTTCGGGGGCACATTCGGCGCCGACCCTGCGGCCCAGGTGCGCGGCGACCGGCGGCACCAGCGCGCCGAACACGGCCGTGCCCAGCGCCCGGATGCCGTGCTCGACGGCGGCGGCCGCGGCCTCCTGGTCGCCCGCCGCCAGTGCCGCGCTCAGCGGCCCGTGGTCGGGTGCCGGCCAGGTCGGCTCGCCGAGTACGACGGCCAGGCACAGGTGGCGCAGTTGGTGGCGCAGCACGTACTCCTCGATCTCGGCGGCCCGCCCGTTGCCGGCCCGCTCGGCGAGCGCGGTGCCGAAGCCGAGCCACCCGAGCGGCGCCGACGCGACTCGGGCTCGCGCACGTACTCCGGCACCCACGGCGGGTCCGAGCGTCGACCCGACGTCCGGCCCGCGCCCCGACCCGACGCTCGGCCCGAGCCCCGGCCCGGACGCCCGATCCGCCGTCGAGGCCCCGCCCATCGCCGTGCGCCGCCACGCCCGTGCCGCCTCGTCCAGCCCGCGCAGCCCCTCCGCATCGCGCCGGCCGGCCGCCAGTCGGGCCGCCAACGTCTCGATCGTCAGGCGCAGTTCGAGCAGTTCCCGGATGTCGCGCAGGGTGACCGGCATGACCAGGTAGCCCGAATGCGGCGCGACCGCGACCAGGCTCTCGTGGGTGAGCAGGTTGAGCGCCTCGCGCACCGGCGTCTTGCCCATGTCCAGAGCGGTCGCCAGATCCCCTTCGCTGAACACCGTCCCGGGCAACATCTCCAGGCGCAGGATGCGGCCGCGGATCGTCTCCCGGGCGAGGGCGGTCCGGCTCTTGGTACGCGCTGTCGAGGTCGGCGTCATGTCCGGATTCTCCTCGGATCCCGGCCGCGATCGGTGTCGGCGACGAGGATCGGCGAAGATCGGCAAGCCGGTGCCGCGACCGGTTCACGGAACCCGGTGACCGGCGTATCGACCCCGACGCGGCCGGACACTCCCATGCCGCATGGGACTAATATCTCAGGCAGCCGGGTCGGCGACAAGGATGCGGGGGCGCTCCGCTCCCGGATGGTGCCCACGACGTGGGACCTCTGCCATCGCCACCGCCGACTCCTGCGATGATCCTCGCGACGAGGAAGGTGGTTTCGGATGACCCGCGCGGCCCGCACGCCGACCGGCGCCGATCCGAGGCGCGCCCGTGCGGTGATCGGCCTTTCTCCTCCGACTCGCGACCGGGCCTACCATCGGAAGCGTGTCGAGGGCTCCTCCGACCGCATCCGCGAGCCGCACCCGCACGCCATCCCCTCGGGACGAACGACCTTGGACATCGACATATGACCGCGTCGCAGCACACCCGATCCGCATCCCCCGTCACGCTCCTGCGGGAATGGCACGAGCGCACCGACGGCGCCGCCCTGCACGAGGCCCTGTTCCTCGGCCTGAACGTCGACCTGCCCTTCCTGGAGCGCGTCGCGGTCCCGCTCGCCCGTGGCCTCTCCGCCCGTGTCGCGATCTTCGGGGACGCCGCGCAGGAGGCGCACCACCCGCACGAGGTGCGCGGCGCCGGTCGTGACTACCTCTATGCACCCACCGTGTGTCCCGGTGGTCTGCGCGCCAGGCTGGTCGTGCTGCTCGGCGAGCACGCGTGCCGAATCGCGATCGGCGGCGGCACCCCGGCGCTGCCCGGCTGGGCGGGCGACGACCGGCTGTGGACGGTGGTGGAGACCGAGGACGACGCGTCCAACGCGCTGCTGGCCGACGTGGCCGACTGGCTGGACAAGCTGCCCGAACTCGACGGGGTCGCGATGGCCCCGTGGGCCGCCGAGTACCTGCGAGAGATCGCCGTGCTGCTGACCGAGCGGCACATCCTGGCCGACGAGACTCCCGGTCCCGACGCGCGGCTGCTGGACAACCTGGACCGCTCGCTGCTGGACCAGGTGCCGGCCGGCCCGGTGGACGAACTCCACGTGTACGCGCCGGCCGTGGACCCGGCGGGTGACACGCTGCGCGAGCTGATCGCGCGACTGGCCCCCGCGCGGGTGCTCTTGGGTGTGCACGAGAACTGGTCGGGCCACACCGGCGCGCTGCTGCGCTCCGCGCTCGGCGGTCGTCCCGCCGACGTGCTCGTACTGCCCGAACAGCGGCTGGTACACGGCCGGTTCGCGCAGTGGCGGATCGGCGACCGGTGGTTCGCGCTGACCGGCAACGCCGACCTGACCCGGGCCCGGTTCGCCGGCACCGCGGCGGCCGGCGGCGGTCTCGACCTCGCGGTGCGCACCGGGGGCGGTCCGGTTTTGCCGCTCGGCGACGGCCGGCCCACCTCACTCGCCGACCTGGACGCGCTGCGCGGCGTCGCGGTCGGCGCCGAACTCGTGCTGCTCGGCGCGCAGGCGGACGGCGCGGGGCTGCACGTGGTGCTGGCCGAGGCCGCCCGCGAGCCGGTCACGGTGAGCACCTCCGCCGACGGATCGCCGGGCTCCTGGCGGGAGTTGGGCGTCATCCCGAGCGGCGCGTCGAGCTCCGACTTCCCGCCCGCGGCGGGCTTGGGGCCGGCCGTGCGCGGCAGCTTCACGCGGGCCGACGGCAGCGTGGTCCACTCCGCCGCGGTCTTCGCGTACAGCCCGGCCGCCGCCGCGCGACCGAGCGACACCCGGCTCGCCGCCCGCCCGGAACCCGTGCCCCCCACCCCGCGGCCCGCGGCACCGGCGGCCGCGGTCGCGCCGCGGCCGGTCCAGGCCGCGTCCGCGCCGCCGGCCGCACCGACACCGGCGCCGCGCCCGCCGGCACCGACCCCCGCCCCCGCCGCGCCGCCTGCGCCGACCCCGACGCCTGCGCCGCTGTACGTGCCGTCCCACCTCGACCCGGAGCCGGTCCCGACCGCCCCCGCCGAGGACGGGCCGTACGCCGAGGCCATCGAGGAGTTCGCCGCACACGGCTGGGTCGCCGGCATCGAGGACGGGATCTGGCGGATCACCGGCTCGTTCGGCAACCCGGTCCCGATCGCGGCGGTGGCCGCGACCCGGCTGGCGCAGTACGGCGAGCCGGTGCTGATCCAGGCCGGCAACGAGCGCCGCTGGGCCTTCATGGCCTGGCACGCGCCCGACCTGACACTGCTGAACTGGCCCGCCCGGAACTGGCGCAGCTACCAGATACGTCCCCCGGCCGACCCCGAGTCGCGCTTCCGCGGCGGCGACCTGGCGAGCGTTCCGGGCCGGGTCGGTCCGCTCAACCGGCAGATCGGCGACCCGCCGCCGGCCCTGCTGCGGGTCCTGGACGAGGTCGGTATCGGCTTCGCCGAACTCGTCAAGACCCTGCAGCAGATCGGCGGCTGAGCGGCGGCACGAAGTACCGCGCCGCGCGGCCGGGTTCGGGGCCGGTTCGAAATCGCCGCAACCCGGGCACCGGCCGCGCCCCGGTACCGAGCGAGCGATCGTTAGACTGTCGCCACCCAAAAACGGCGACACCCGAAATAGCCACACCCAAGACGATGTGCCCCGGAGCGGCCGGAGCCCGTGTGCGGAATCAGGAGCCGGACCCATGGCGGAGCCACTCGCGGCGGATCTGCGCGCCGACGGCCACACCGACTGGCGCGCGTACGACCCGCTGCTGCTGCCGCCGATCCTGGCCGCCTCGCTCGCCGCGTTCGACGAGCACGGATATCACGGCACGACCGTGCGCGACATCGCCCGCCGGGTGGGCGTGACGGTGCCGGCGCTGTATTACCACTACCAGAACAAGCAGGCGCTGCTGGTCGAGTTGCTGATCGGCTCGATGAACGCGGCACTCGGTCGCTGCCGAGGCGCCCTCGCCGAGGCCGACGACGCGCCCACCGCGCGATTCGCCGCACTGGTCGAGTGCATCGTGCTGTACATGGCGAACCGCGCGCCGCTGGCCTTCCTGGACAGCGAGATGCGCAGCCTCGAACCCGACAACCGGGCCCGCTACATCGCCATGCGCGACGAACTCGAAGCCCTGATGCACGACGCGGTACGAGACGGCGTGGCCCTGGGCGAGTTCACCACCCCGTACCCGGTGGACGCCGGCCGCGCCGTCATCACGTGCTGCCAGGCAGTGGCCAACTGGTACCGCCCCACGGGCCCCCTGACCCCCCAACAAATCGCCAACCGCTACGTAACCATCTCCCTGGCCACAGTCGGCCACAAACCCAACCCACCCGGCCCTTGAGACCACTCAACCGACGAACGCTTGAGCCGAAGCAGCCCGGCCGGCGTTCGAGGCCACTCAGCCCCGCCGGCGCTTGAGGCGAACCCAGCCGACCCAACACCCAACACCGGCCGAACCAACTCCAGCCCGGCCGGCGTATGAGGCCAAAAGGCCCAGTGCCCAACGCCTACTTCGGCGCCATCCTGATCGCACCGTCGAGCCGAATCACCTCACCATTGAGCATCTGGTTCTCCACGATGTGCGCGACCAACGCCGCATACTCCGCCGGCCGCCCCAACCGACTCGGATGCGGCACCTGCGCACCGAGCGACGCCCGCGCGGCCTCCGGCAGCGCCCCCAGCAGCGGCGTCTCGAACAACCCGGGCGCGATCGTCATCACCCGTACGGCCAGACCGGCGAGGTCCCGCGCGATCGGCAGCGTCATCGCCGCGATGCCGCCCTTGGACGCGCTGTACGCGGCCTGCCCGATCTGTCCGTCGAAGGCCGCCACCGACGCGGTGTTGACGATCACCCCGCGCTCGCCGTCCACCGGCTCGTGCCCGACCATGCGCTCCGCCGCCAGCCGCAGCACGTTGAACGTACCGATCAGGTTGACGTTGACCACGCGCGCGAACAGGTCCAGCGGGAAGGCGCCCTGCCGCCCCACCGTACGGGCCGCGTTGGCCACGCCCGCGCAGTTCACCGTGATCGCCAGCGTGCCGTCCGCGTCCGCCGCGTCCACCGCCGCACGTACCTCGTCCTCCCGCGTGACGTCGCCGGCCACGAACACGGCCCGCTCACCGAGCCGTTCGGCCACCTCCTTGCCCTGTGACGAGGGCAGGTCGAAGAGCACGACCGACGCGCCCTTGTCGACGAGCAGTTCGGCGGTGGCCAGGCCCAGGCCCGAGGCGCCGCCGGTGATCAGGGCGGTGGTGCCTTCGATGCGCATCTATGTGTCTCCGTAACGATCAAAACGATCAAAGCGAGGTCGGCAATTCGGGGTGCCGGGCCGGAAACAGGGTGAGTCCGGATCGGCGGAAAACAGGTGGGCGGGTGCACAACCCTCAGAGGCGTTCGATGATCATCGCGTTGGCCATCCCGCCGCCCTCGCACATCGTCTGGAGGCCGTACCGGCCACCCGTGGACTCCAGCACCCCCAGCAGCGTGCTCAGCAGCCGCCCGCCGGACGCGCCGAGCGGGTGCCCGATCGCGATCGCACCGCCGCGCCGGTTCACCTTCTCCAAGTCGGCGCCCACCTCCGCCGCCCACGCCAACGGCACCGGCGCGAACGCCTCGTTGACCTCGAACGCGTCGATGTCGTCGATGCCCAGGCCGGCCCGTTCGAGCACCTTGCGGGTGGCCGGGATGATCCCGGTGAGCATCAGCAACGGGTCGTCGCCGGTCACCGCGAACGCGTGGAAGCGGGCCCGCGGGGTCAGTCCGAGCGCGGTCGCGCGCTCCTCGCTCATGATCAGCGCGGCGGAGGCGCCGTCGGTCAGCGGCGACGAGTTGCCCGGGGTGATCCGCCAGTCGATCTCCGGGAAGCGGGCACCCATGCCCTCGTCCACGAACGCGGGCTTGAGCCCGGCCAAACCCTCCTCGGTCGTGGCGGGCCGCACCGTCTCGTCCACCCGGTGCTCGCCGCCGGCGAGCGTGATCGGCACGATCTCCCGATCGAACGCGCCCTCGGCGGCGGCCTGTGCGGCGAGCCGGTGCGAACGGGCGGAGAAGCGGTCGAGCGCCGCCCGGTCCAGGTTCCAGCGGGCCGCGATCAACTCGGCCGAGTATCCCTGCGGGATCAGCCCCTCGGGGTAGCGCTTGCCGAGCAGTTCGCCGAACGGGTCGCCTCCGCGCGCGGCGAAGCCCATCGGCACCCGGCTCATCGACTCGACGCCGCCCGCGATCACGATGTCGTACGCGCCGGCGATCACGCCCTGCGCGGCGAAGTGCGCGGCCTGCTGACTGGATCCGCACTGCCGATCCACGGTCGTCGCCGGCACGCTCTCCGGGAATCCGGCGGCGAGCACCGCGTTGCGCGCGATGTTCAGCGACTGGTCGCCGGCCTGGGAGACACACCCCGCGATCACGTCCTCGACCAGCGCCGGGTCGAGGCCGTTGCGCTCGACCAGGGCACGCAGCGTGTGGGCGAACAGGTCGACCGGATGGGTGCCGGACAGCGCGCCACCGGGCTTGCCCTTGCCGGAGGCGGTCCGCACCGCGTCGACGATGACGGCTGTGGTCATGGGGCTTCGTCTCCTCGGATCCGCAAGGTTACTGAACGTTCGCTAAAGACATTCGACCCTCCGGCGCAACCCCTGTCAAGCATCGACCCGAGCACCACCGAACGTTGCCGGTCACGACACCGAGCACCGCGACGTGGGACCGAAGACAGGCCCTGGGCCGTGTCCGGTGGATCTTGGTGGATGAGGTCGCGTCGTCCGGTGCCGTGGCTCGGCGTGCCGGAGAAGCAGCCGCATAGTGGTTCCATTCGGCCGTTTCTCCGGTGCGGCGAGGCGCGGTGCCGGGCGGCGCGGCCCCACCAAGATCCGCCGGACACGGCCTAGGCTGAACTCCGTGACCAGCGCACCCGTACGCGAACCACGCCAGCACCGCAGTCGCGTCACCCGAGCAAAACTCCTGGACACCGCCGTCGAGGTGCTGGCCGAGGTCGGCTGGCTCGGCGGCACCGTGACCGTGGTCGCCGAGCGGGCGAGCGTCTCCCGGGGCGCGGTGCAGCACCACTTCCCCACCCGCGAGGACCTGTTCACCGCCGCGATCGATCACATGGCCGGCGACCTGTTCGCCCGGATACGTCTGGACGGGGCGCGGATCCCGCCCGGCCCCGCACACACCGAGGCGGTGGTCGACGCGCTCGTGTCGATGTTCCGGGGCCCGCTCTACCGGGCCGCACTCAACCTGTGGGTGGCCGCCGTGGAGGACGACACGCTGCGGGCCAGGGTGGCGCCGCTGGATCGGCGACTGTGCGCCGCGATGTACGACATGGCGGTCGACCTGCTCGACGCCGACGTGTCCCGCCCCGGGGTGCCGGCCGCCGTCGAAGGCACCCTGAGCCTGGCCCGCGGACTGGGCATCAGGGAACTGCTCACCGAGGACGAGGCGTGCCGGCGGGCGATCGTCCGGCAGTGGGCGATGCACCTGGACACCGTGCTGGCCGGCCGTACCCCGGCGTGATCCGGGCTCGTTCGGGCACATCCCGGCTCAGCCGGGCCGATCCGGCGTGATCGGGCCCCGGGCGGGCCGGCGGCCGTCATTTCACGCTTCGATGACCAATCCTTGATCCGCACCCGGCCAAATCCCGGACGGAACGGGATCCACGGGCCGTAACTTCACCGCGTGGACTGGAATCGACGGACCTGCGCCCGGCGCGGACACGAGACGTACGCTCCCGACGAACCGGCGTTGCGCGACCGACTGCACGCGAGCACACCGGTCGGCGAGGCGTGGCGCTGCCTGCGCTGCGGGGACTACGTGCTCGGCGAGGTCAAGGGCCGCGGCCCGGCCGGCGACGCGCCGACGGTGATGCGCGGGCGGGCCCTGCGCGACGTGCTGATCCTGCGCTTTCTGGCCGTCGAGCGGGCCGCGCGCGGCGTACTGATCCTGCTCGCGGCCTACGCGGTCTGGCGCTTCAGCAATTCGCAGGACTCGGTGCGCAGGTTGTTCGAGGACGACCTGACCGCGTTCCGGCCGGTGGCCGAGCACTTCCATTACGACCTGGACCACTCGCCGATCGTCGACTCGATCCGCAAGACCTTCGACTACAAGCACTCGACGCTGGTCTGGGTCGCCGTCGCGATGGTCGTCTACGCGGTGATCGAGATCGTCGAGGCGGTCGGTCTGTGGCTGCTCGAGCGCTGGGCGGAATACCTCACGGTGGTCGCCACCGCGGCGTTCCTGCCGCTGGAGGGCTACGAGATGCGCGAGCACGTGAGCGCGTTCAAGGTGGCCACGCTCGCCCTGAACATCCTCGCGGTCGTCTACATCATCGTCGCGAAGCGGCTGTTCGGGGTCCGCGGCGGCGCCGAGGCGTTCGAGCGCGAACGGCACAGCGAATCCCTGCTGGAAATCGACGAGGCGATCCACCCCGGGCCGCCGCGGCAGCCGTGGGAGGAGCACGTACACACGCCCAAGCCGCCGCACGCACGCACCCCCTGATCCACCCACGCGGGCCGGATCCCCACGGACCCGGCCCGCGCGATCCCGGCCCGGACTCGACCCACACGAAGCCGGCCCCTGGTTCGGCTCGGCCTACGGCCTCCGGGGCGCCCGTCCCCTCACGGCACCAGCACCCACCGCCCGCGCAGCCCGCCCTTCGTCGGCCGGGCGTATGCCTCGGCCGCGTCCGCGAGCGGGACCACCCCGGCCACCCGCGGGGTCAGCCCGCCCTTGTCGGCCAGCGCCGCGAGTTCGGCTGCCCGGGCACCGTCCGCGCGCACCCAGACGTGGTGCACCCGCGTGCCGCGCAGGGCCGGCGGCGCCGCGCCCGCGTTGAGCGCCACGAACGCCCCGCCTCCGCGCACCGCGTCCAGCGCGTCCGGGCCGAGCATCGCCGCGTCCAGCGCCGCGTCCGCGCCGCCCGGCACGATCGCCCGGATCCGGTCGGCCAGTTCCGGGCCGCGGGCCACGAACCACTCGGCGCCGACCCCGCGGAGGAAGTCCTCGTCCGCGGCGCCCGCGACCGCCACCACGCGCACCCCGCGCGCCGCCGCGAGTTCGACCGTGAAGCCGCCCACCGCGCCCGCCGCCCCGGTCACCACCAGGGTGTCCCCGGCCGCGAGGTCGAGCAGTTCCAGTCCCTGCCATGCGGTCAGCCCGTTCAACGGGATCGTCGCCGCCGCGACGGCATCCAGACCGGCCGGCAGCGGCCCGACCGCGTCCGCGTCCAGCACCACGAACTCGGCCTGTGCACCCGTCCGTACATCCAGCCGATCACGCAACCCGAGCACCGCGTCGCCGACCGCGAACCCGGTGACTCCCGCGCCGACGCCGGCCACCTCGCCGGCGACGTCCCAACCCAGGCCGAACACCTCGCGCGCGGGCACCAGGCCGAATCGCACCGGCGCACCCTCCAGCACCATCGAATCCACCGGATTCACCGCCGCCGCCGCGACCCGGATCCGCACCTGCCCCGGCCCCGGTTCGCGGTCGGGCGTGTCCACGACCTCGACCACGGGCGATCCGGCTCGGGCGACCACCGCACGCATGACACCACTCCCACGCTCTGCGTCGGGCCGGTCCGTCCGGCCCCTCGACCGCCAACCTACGAAGAGTTACTCTCCCTGGGTAAGCACGTACCCGAAAGTGCGTATGCCACCCGAAGGAGAGCCATGCCGACCCGTACCGCGGCCGAACGCCGCGCCCAGGCCCGCTCCGCGTTCGACGCGTACATGGCCGACTGCCCGGCCCGGCGGCTCCTGGACGGGATCAGCGACAAATGGGTGAGCCTGCTCGTCAACGCGCTGGCCGACGGCCCGCAGCGCTACAGCGACCTGTCCCGCCGAGTGGCCGGGGTCAGCCAGAAGATGCTCACCCAGACCCTGCGCAACCTCGAACGCGACGGCCTGGTCACCCGCACCGTCACGCCGTCCGTCCCGGTCCGGGTCGACTACGCGCTGACCCCGCTGGGCGAGAGCCTGCTGCCGCTGATGTCGGCCATCAAGTCCTGGGCCGAGCAGCACATCCCCGAGGTGGACCGGGCCCGCGAGCGCTACGACGCGCAGCACCCGCCGGCCATCGGCTGACCGGCCCGGTCCACGCACCGGGCCGCGGAATCGGCCGCCCGCGCAGGTACGTTCGGGCCGCACGACCTCGGGTCACCGAAGGTCCGCCAGAAGATCGCCGACTGTTCATTTTCCGGCCCGCCGAGGGTGTTTCCGGCTCCATATCGTGATCTTGACCGGCGGAACGGACGTCGGCCGAACTTCCGAGGAGCCCAGTCGTGTCGCCTGGCCGTGAGACCCACGAGCGCGAACGGCGGATCGAACTGCTGATGGCGGAGAGTGCGCCGTTGCGCAGGTATGTGAGCGGAATCCTGGGCGCCGACCTGCACACCGTCGAAGACGTGGTCCAGGAAACGCTGTTACGAGCGTGGGAGGCCGCGGACCGGCTGGACTGGGACGGCCGGCCGATCCGGATGTGGCTGTTCCGGGTCGCCCGCAACCTGGCCGTGGACGCCCGGCGCCGCAACCGGTCACTACCGGTGGGCATCGATCCGAGCGAGTTCACCGGATTGCCGACGGTGCCCGATCCCGCCGCGACGGTCGTGGATCGCTGCGTGCTCGTACGGGCGTTGCGCGCACTGGCCGCGCCGCACCGCGAGGCGCTCGCCCAGGTGCACCTGCTCGATCGCAGCGGCGCGGACGTCGCCCGCACCCTGGGGATACCGCGCGGAACGGTCAAGTCTCGTACCTACCACGGGATCGCGGCCATCCGTCGGGAGCCGGCCGCGATCGAGGAGAGCGGATGACGGGCTCCGAGGACCTCGCCATGCAGGTCGCCGGACACAACCTGACCACCCTGCTCGGCTATGCGGGGATCGTCGTCCTCGTCTTCGCCCTCGCGCACTGGGCCGCGATGCGGCGCGGCGGATGGCGCTTCGTCCGCCGCCGGCTGCGCCGGGAACTGGCGCTCACGGTGGCCGCGTTCGCCGAGCCGGTCGCCGCCCTCAGCCGGTATCGGCGGCGCCGCCGACTGCTGGTACGGGCGCTGCGCGGGCCGGACACCTGGGCCGACGCCGAGCACGCGCTGCGGCTCGCGGCCGACGTGGCGGCCGGTGCGCGTCCGTACGCGGCGCTGGTGGAGCGCGACGTGGTGGGCGTCCTGGTCACCTGCGGTCCGGAGCTGCCCGAGCCCGCCGAGCCGTGGGCGGTCGACGAACTCGACCCCCGGCTGTGGTGGATCGCGCGCACCGACCTGGAAGTGGGCACCGGTCCGGCCCCGTTGCCGGTCGCGATCGGTACCCGGGAGGACGCGGTGGTCTTCCTCGACCTGTCGGCCGGTCCCCGCGTGCTCGCGGTGTCCGGCGAGCGGCGCGGCGCGCGGGCCACCGTACAGGCCCTGGCGGCCCAGCTCGACGCGCGGCTGCCGGCGGGCGCGGTCACCGTCGCGGACGGCATCCACCCGCGGCATGCCGGGCCGAGTACCGCCGAGGCGTTCACCCTGGCGACCACCGCCGCGTCGAGCCGCCGCCATCCGCAGGTCGTGGTGTGCGCGGACACCCCCGATGTGCCCGCCTCCTCACCGGTGTCGGTGCTGACCCTGGGTACACCGCGCGGCCACGCCCGGCTGTTGGCGGTGTCCCCGACCGGCGCCCTGCTCGTACACGGCACCCCGCTGCGGGTGGACGCCCGTCCGCTGCCGCGCGCGGTCGCCGCGACGGTGTGGCAACTGCCGCCGTGGTCCACGGAGGACGCCGCGCACCCGGGCCCGATGGCGGCCGATCCGGACCTGGATCCGGTTCCGGAGGCGGCAACCCACGCACCGGCCTCGGCCTCGGGTTCGACGCCGGGCGCGACCCCGGCCGAGCCGGCCCCGCCGGCCCCGCACGACGATTTCGACGAGCCCGCCGACACCGACAAGCCGAGCGGCGTCTCCGTCGACGTGTGATCCCGCGCGGCGTCGCACCCGCCGGGAATCCCGTCGGGCGAGCCGTCGGGGCCCGGTGGTGAACCGTCCCCACGCCGGACGGGCCGTTGATCGGCCCGTCCGGCGTTCGGGTCCTCTCCGGCGGATCCCGGTGGGGCAGCGCCGTCGTGATCCGCCGGGCCGAACCTCCCGTGTGCCATCCCAGGCCGCACCCCCGGCCGTAAATCCCCGCCCACCCCCAGGAGCACGCCAACGTGAGACTCACCGTCACCACCGTGGACGCCGCGGACGGTCTGCGCCGCGACCATCTCGTGGACCTCCCGCCCGGGAGCATCGTGGCGGACCTCGCGACCGCCGTGCGGCGACCGACCGCCCCCGTCGAGGCCGGCCCCGACGGGCGCGCGCCCGAGTTGGGCGCGTTCCTCGACGGCGAGGCGCAGACCGACGGGCAGGCCCTCTACCTCGGCGACACCGCGCTGGACCCGCACGCTCCGCTGACCGTCTCCGGTATCCACGAGGCCACCGTCCTCGGCCTGGGTGCACCGCCCGCCGAGCCCGATCGGGTGCGCGCTCCGCGGCATCCCTTCGATCCGCAGACCCTGGTCCAGGTGCACGCGGTCTCCGGCCCCTACACCGGTCGGATCTGGCCGTTGGGCCCGGGCAGCCACGAGATCGGCGCCGACGAGGGTTGCGCGATCCGGCTGCCGGTCGCCGGCGTTCCGGCCCGCGGCCTGTGGGTGACGGTCTGCCCGGACGGCTCGGCGTACTGGCATCGCACCGTCCCCGACGACGGCGCGGTGCACGGCCGCGAGGTCGCGCCGCCGCCCACCGACGCGATCACCGCCGCCGCGGCGCTGCCGCGCAAGCACGAGGAACGGGTCCTGGAGGACGAGCGCGAGGCGGACCTCAAGGTGGAGCGGGAGAGCGCCCGGATCGCCCCGCCCGAGGAGCCGGTGGTCCGCGTCCCCGCGCCGCCGGGCACGCCCTGGCCGCAGGAGGCCGACCTGGTCGTCGGCCCGTCCCTGCTGCGGTTGTCCGGGCCCGTCGAGGCGGACGCCGACGTCACGCCCTCCGACGACGGCGTCGGGCTGGACTACAACCGGCCACCCCGGATCGCCCCGCACCTGGACGCGGAGAAGATCCGGCTGCCCTCGCCGCCGCTGGAGCCGAACCGGTTGCCGTTCCCGCTGCTGGTGATGATCGCGCCGCTGGTGATGGGTCTGGCGATGGTCGGGTTCTTCCAGTCGTACTTCTATCTGATCTTTTGCATCATGAGCCCGCTCATGGCGATCGCGAACTGGATCTCCGGCCGCCGCGGCAACCGGCTCAAGCACCAGCTCGACGGGGTGCAGTATCGGCGCCGGTTGCGCGTCCTGCACGCCGACATCCGCACCGCCGTGCGGCGCGAGCGCATCGTCCGGGGCGAGGTCGGCCCCGACCCGGCCGCGGTCGCGCTGATCGCGACCGGCCCGGGCAGCCGGCTGTGGGAGCGGCGCCGGCGCGACGCCGACCACCTGGTACTGCGGATCGGCACAGTGGATCAGCCTTCGGTCAAGGAGGTCGAGGACCCGGCCCGGGACGAGCATCACCGCACCGCCCGCTGGACGTTGCCGGACACCCCGATAGGCGTCGAGATCGCCGACCACGGCGTGCTCGGGGTGGCCGGCCCCAGCGAACCGATCCAGGCGCTGGCCCGCTGGCTGGTGATCCAGTCCGCCGTCCTGCACAGCCCGCGGGACCTGCGCGTGGTGGTGTTGACCGATCCCGATCGGGCCGCCGGCTGGGCCTGGGTGCGCTGGTTGCCGCATCTGCGCCCGCAGTCCGGCTCGGCCGCGCCGGTCGTGCTGCTGGGCACCGACCCGGAGTCCACCGCCAACCGGATCTCCGAACTGGTCGCGCAGATCCAGGGCCGCCGGCGCAGCATGGGCTCGTCGATGGGCCAGGCGATGTTCAGCGGCCCCGACATCCTGGTGATCGCGGACGGCGCCCGGCAGTTGCGTGAGGTGCCCGGCATGGTCCAGGTGCTCACCGAAGGCCCGGCGGTTCGGGTGTTCAGCGTCTGCCTGGACGAGCAGGAGCGGCTGCTGCCCGAGGAGTGCGCCGCCGTCGTGCTGGCCACGGGTCGGCATCTGACGGTGCGCCAGACCGGCCTGCCCGACATCGCGGACGTGCGGGCCGACCACGTGGACGCCTCCTGGTGCGAGCAACTGGCCCGCTCCCTGGCGCCGTTGCGCGATGTCAGCCCCGAACACGACAGTGGCCTCCCGCAGACCGTAAAGCTGCTCGACCTGGTCGACGCCGAGCCGCCGAACGCGGCCGATTTCCAAGCTCGCTGGGCCCGCCGACCGGCCTCGACCACGTTCACCCTGGGGGCCGGCTACGACGGGCCGGTGCGGATCGACCTGGTGCGCGACGGCCCGCACGGCCTGATCGCGGGCACCACCGGCTCGGGCAAGTCCGAGTTGTTGCAGAGCTTCGTGGCGGCGCTCGCGGTGGCCAACCGGCCGGACGAGCTGACCTTCGTCCTGGTCGACTACAAGGGCGGCAGCGCGTTCAGCGAGTGTGCCGAACTCCCGCACACCCTGGGCATGGTCACCGACCTGGACGAGCACCTGGCCACCCGGGCACTGGACTCGCTCGCCGCGGAACTGCGGCGGCGCGAGCACCTGTTGGCGGAGGTCGGGGCCAAGGACCACCCCGAGTACCGGGGCAAGCGCACCGCCGACCCCGCGCTGGCACCGCTGCCTCGACTGATCCTGGTGATCGACGAGTTCGCCACCCTGGTCCGCGAGGTGCCCGACTTCGTCGCGGGGCTGATCAACATCGCCCAGCGGGGTCGCTCGCTCGGCATCCACCTGGTGCTGGCCACCCAGCGACCGGCCGGGGTGGTCACCGGCGACATCCGCGCGAACACCAACCTGCGGATCGCCCTGCGGGTGACCGACGCCGGCGAGAGCCAGGACATCATCGACACCGCCGAGGCCGTGCACATCTCGGCCGGCACCCCGGGCCGGGCGCTGATCCGCACCGGACACAACGCGGCCGTGCCGTTCCAGGCCGCGTGGGTGGGCGCCGAGCGGCCGATCCCCGGCCACGGCCCCGTGACCGGCCCGACCCGGTCGGTGCGCGCCACCGAACTGACCCTGGCCGGCCTCGGCCGCCCGGCGTCGCTGCCGGCCGTCGACGAGGGGCCGGACACCACGGACGCACCCCACCCGACCGACCTCAACGCGCTGGTCCTGGCCCTGCGCGAGGCCGCCGCGACGCTGCCGGACTACACCCCGCAGCCCAGCCCCTGGTTGCCGGCGCTGGCCGAACGGGTGCTGCTGGACGACCTGCCGACGGTGGAGCGGGCCGACACCGGCGCGTCCGACACCTGCCCGCCGCCCATCCCCTACGCGCTGGAGGACGTCCCGCAACTCCAGGAGCAGCGGGTGACCACGATGGACCTGGCCACGTTCGGCCACCTGTACGTGATCGGCTCGCCCCGCTCGGGCCGCACCCAGGTGCTGCGCACCCTCGCGGGCGCCGCGGCGGCCACGGCGAGTTGCGCCGACGTGCACCTGTACGGGATCGACGCGGGCGGCGGCGGGTTGGCCGCGTTGGAGGCCCTGCCGCACTGCGGCGCGGTGGTCTCGCGGCACGACATGGAGCGGATGGGCCGGCTGCTGGGCCGCCTGGTGCGCGAGTTGACCGAGCGTCAGGAACGGTGCAGTGTCCACAACGCCGCCGGGCTGGTGGAGCTGCGCCGGATGCTCCCGGCGGCCGAGCGACCCGCGCACATCGTGGTCCTGCTCGACGGCTGGGACGCGCTGGTGGGACTGCTCGACGACCACGACGGCGGCCGGCTCGTGGACGACGTGACGCGACTGCTGCGCGAGGGCGCGGCGGCCGGCATCCACTTCGTGGCGACCTCCGAACGGGCGCTGCTCGGCGGCCGGTTGGCCGCGCACAACGACCACAAGCTGCTGCTGCGCCAGGTGGATCGCACCGACTACCAGATGGTCGGCATGCCGCTGCGCAAGGTGCCGGCGGTGATCCCGCCCGGTCGCGGCTGGCACGTGTTGTCCCAGACCGAGAGCCAGGTCGCGCTGCTGGCGCCCGACCCGAGCGGGCAGGAGCAGGCCGAGGCGCTGCGCCGGATCGGCGCGGAGGCGACCCGCCGCGATGCCGGGCTGCCGCGCGAGCGCATGCCGGTGCGGATCCCGACCCTGCCGCGGGTGGTCGAGTTCGCCGCCGCGTACGAGCAGGTGCCGACCGCGGCCCGTCGTCCGATGTGGGGGCTGCTGGGCATCGGCGGGGACAGTGCGGAGCCGGTCGGCGTGGACTTCGCCGGCAAGTCGGTGTTCTGCGTGATCGGGCCCTCCGGCACCGGGCGCAGCACCACCCTCGCGTCGTTGTCGGTGTCGCTGCTCGCGGGCGGCACCTCGCTGCTCGTACTGACCCCGCGCGAATCACCGTTGCGCGCGCTGGCGCAACATCCGCAGGTGCGCCTGCTGACCGAGGAGGATCCCGCAGCCGAGGACGTCGAGCGTGCCCTGGAGGAGTTGTCCGGCCCGCGCGTGGTGGTCGTCGACGACGCCGAACTGCTCGGGATGCCCGCCGCCGACCGGGTCCTGCGCGACCTGGCGGTCGCCGGGCGGGACCGCGGTCAGGCGTTGCTGTACGCGGGTTCCTACGACGCCCTCCAGGTGGCGATGGGCAGTTGGCTCAGCGCGGCCCGGCGCGGCAGCCGCAGCGGGATCCTGCTCGCGCCGAAGAACCTCCAGGAGGGCGACATGATCGGCGTCCGGCTCCCGACGAACGTGGTGCGCGTGGCGCCGCCCGTGCCCGGCCGGGGGTGGACCGCGGGTCCGGGGGGCATGCCGATGTCGGTGCAGGTGCCGCTGACGGTGTTGCGGTCGGTCGGGTAGCCGGCGGCGCCGAACCACCCCGCGCGTGACACGAATTCGGGCCGCATCCCCAAGGGGTGCGGCCCGAATCGTGGTGGGCGGGCCCAACTGAGTACCGAGGCCCGCCCGATGGTGCCGGAGGCTCAGTTCTTCTTGAGGTTCTTCGCCATCTCGACGTCCATCTCGTGCATCTGCGTGCGGATCTTGGCGAACATCTCGGAGAAGATCTGGATGCCGTCGATGGCGGCGGTCAGGCTGGTGTCGAACTTGGCGTACGCGTCGCGCATGGCCGGGCTCGACTCCTTGAAGACCATGCCGTTGTCGAGCAGCCCGTTCACGTCGCCGAGCAGGGTCTTGATCATCGGCGTGATCGTCTCGCGAGCCTTGTTGAGCTTGCCGGCGACCTCGTCGATCCGGCCGAAGTCGAGTGCGATATCGGGCATGGGTTCCTCCTGGGGAGATCGGCTCACCGCAGGGGTGGGCGAACCGGGTCGGGAACTGCGGGGGTCGGGTGCAGCGGATCGCGCGATGCGGGGATCACCCGATGCCGGGATGAGGCAGTCGGGGGCTCGACGCAGGCGGGCGTCGAGGGGGCTCAGTCGCGGCGCGGGATGCGGCCACCACCGCCGCCGCCACCGCCCGGGGGAACGGGCTTCTCCGGCGGCTTGGGGGTGACGTCCTTCCATTCGTGCTTGCCGTCGACGCGCGTGTAGAGGTGTGTCTTGCCTTCGGAGTCGACCACCGTCTGGGTCCCGCCGCCGTCCTTGTTCAGGTGCGTCTCGGTGGTGGTCACGCTGCCGTCGGCCGCGGTGGACACGGTCTTGTAGTTCAGCCGGTCCGAGTCGTAGGTGGTGACCGACGTGTAGGTCTGACCGTTGGAGGTGACCTTGGTCTCCTCCTTGATCACGTTCCCGTTGGCGTCCAGGGTCAGATGGGTCTCGATCCGGCCGCCGTTGGGCGTGGTGATCACCTGGTCGAGCGGCGGCTTGTCGCCGGGGTCCTGGGCCTTGCAGAACTCCGGGAAGGTGCCGTCGGGGCCCGGCGTGGCGCACTCGGACAGGTGCTCCTGCTTGTACTTCCAGGCGCTGACCTTGTTCCGCCACTCCTCCAGGCCCATGGTCGCGCCCATCACCCCCATGCCCTCGGTGATCTGTGCGTCGGCGTTGAAGTAGGCGTCGCCGACCTTGCCGAAGCAGTCGCCGAGCTTCTTGAGCAGGTCCTCGGCGCGGGTCATCGGGCCCGCGGACAGCCGGTACAGGCTGCGGAACGCACCGGTCAGCGTCGGGTCGCCGAACACCGCCTGGGCGTCGGTGTAGCCGCCCTTGCCCAGGGTGGCGAAGTCGCTGGACTTGAGCGTGGGCGAGATCCGCTCGGCCAGGTCGTACAGGTCCTTCTTGGCCTCGCTCAACGTGCTGTAGTCCAGCGCGAAGTCGATCACGTCCGCTCCCGTCGGGCAGCGCGGATCCACCGGCCGGATCCGTCGCCGTGACCACGCCGGGGCGACCCGCGCGGTTCATTGAACCGCGCAGCCGGTCCCGGCGTGGTCCCGGCGAGGTCCGGCGAGCACGGCGAGGAGACGACGGGTCATGGGCAATCGCCCCACCGACTGGAACGCGATCGGCTTGAGCACCGATCCCACCCCAGGCGACCCTGTCCGACTGCGTGCCCTGGTCACCTCGATGGAGAGCCTGGGTCGGGTCGCCCGCGAGATCGACGACGCGTTGAACTCGGTGCTGGACAAGACCGGCACGGGCGCCTTCGTGGGGCAGACCGCCGACGCGCTGCGGGACAAGATCAGCGGCCCGCTCCGGGAGTTCGTGCAGAGCATCGCCGACGCGTTCGAGAACTCGGCGAAGTCGATGCGCACGTACGCGGACGTGATGGAGGCTCAGCAACGGGTCGCCGACACCGCGTTGAGCAACGGCCGGGACCTGGCACCGGAGGACCCGCAACGCGCTCATTTCGGGACGACCGCGCGCACCGCGGGCACCACCCAGCGCACCCAGGCCGAGGCCACGGCCAAGGTCGTCAACAGCGCGGCCACCGGGATCAAGCAGCCGGTGACCGACTGCGACCTGTTCTGGGAGGCGTTCAATTGGCTGGCGATCATCCTGATCCTGCCCGCGCTGTTGTTGGGCGGCCCGCTCGCGCTGCTGGCGATCGGGATCAACCTGGTCCTGTTCGTCAAGACCGCGGTGGATGTCGCGAACGGCAAGGCCGGGCTGCTCGACCTGTTCCTGGCCGGACTGGGGATGATCGCGCCGACCACCAAGGGCCTCAACCTGCTGAAGTTGTTCAAGGACGGGGCGAAGTTCGTCTGGGACAAGGGCCTCAAGGCCTTCGCGCAGGGCGCGTGGGGCGCCCTCAAGGGCACCTTCAAAGCGGGCGCGTTCCGCTCGTTCGCGTTCATCCCGGGCTTCAAGGACTTCGCCCGACTCGCGGGCGGCTGGGTCAAGTCGGGCGCCCTGTGGGTGGGCGCGGCCACGCTCAAGCTGCCGTCCTGGGTCGGCTCCGCGCTCGGCAAGGGCGGCCTCGCGGTGATCAACGGCTTCAAGGCGGTGCCGGCCCTGTTCCGCGGCCTGCCGGGCCTGGTCAAGGGCGCCGCGGGCAGCACCTGGAAGTTCCTCAAAACCGAACTCGGCGGCACCAAGTGGCTACGGCTGATCCTGCCGGTGGACGCGGCCGAGATCAGCCGGTTCGGCCTCAAGCGCGCGCTGCAGATCGGCTTCTACGAGCGCGGCGTGCTGGGCAAATTCCGCTACGCCTCACCGCTGCTGAGCGCGGGTGGGCGCGGCCTGGGTCAGATCCCGACGCCGCCGCCGCTGCACGGGGTGGGCGCGCTGCCCGAGATGTCGCTGGACAAGCTGGCGCAGATCCGGGCGGGCGACTGGTCCGGGTTCGGCGCGAACGAGCTTCGGCTGAACAGCCTGGACCTGCCGACGAATCTGACCGTCACCTCGCCGGGCGGCCTGCACATCCCCACCTCGTTCGGCGAGGTGATGCAGTTCGCACCGGACGCGGTGCGCCGGATGGACGCGCTCCTGGACATCGGCGCGCGCGATCTGAAGATGGTGCAGATCGGCGACTGGGCCAAGTTGCCGACGCCGGCGGGAAGTTCCCGACTGGAACTCGACGCGGTCGGCTCGGTCGGCCGGCTCACCCCGACCACCGGCACGGCCGGTGCGGTGTCCGCCCTGCCCGGCCCGTCCGCGCTCCCGGGCATCGCGCACACCCCGTCCCCGGTCTCGCTGTCCGCGCTCGACCTGGTCCAGACCGGGGCCGTACACCGGCCGAACCTACCGTCCCCGATCACCGGCACCGTCCCGGGCGGCGGCGCCGGCATCCCACACCTGGCCAACCCGAGTCTGAGCACCCACGGGTTGGCCGCGCCGAGCCTGCCCGCGTCCGGTATGACCAACCACGTCCTGCCGGCGCCGAGCCTGCCCGCCTCGGGCCTGACCAACCACGGCCTGACCGGCCCGGGGCTGCCCGGCCACGGCACGCCCGGCCCGCACGTGGAGGTCGGGCCGACCGGGTTCGGTACGCCGACGAGCCTGTCCGCGCCGTCCCCGTCGGCCCTCGCGGGCGGCCCGGCGCCGACGGCGTTGGTCCCGGACCACGCCGGAAACGCGCTCAACCTGCTGGATCACGGCCGGCCGGCGCCGCTGCGCCCGGACTCGCCCGCCAACGCGGGCGCGCTTCCCTCCGCGCCGCCGCCGCACGGACCCGGCAGCGGCGCCGAGTTGCGCCCCGGCGCGCCGAGCACGAACCCGGTCGCCGTCGCGCCGACGCCGGCGACGACCGGCGGCGGCCTGGCCGGCCCGGCCAACCGGCTGTCCCCTTCCCAGCTGGAACAACTGTGGAAGAGCGACGCGGACCGGATCGGCGCGCTGTTCGGCAAGGCCGACGATCCGCTGCGATCCGGCCGCATCGAGGCCTGGCGCGACCTGGCCTCGGCGCGGACCGAACTGGGCCGGGCCCAGCAGGTGTTGCACGACCTGGAGATCCGCCCCGGCGGGTCCTCCAAGCCGTCTCCGTTCGAGCGCGACGCCCGGATCGCGGTGGACCACGCCTCGACCAAGGTGGAGAACGCCCTCACCCGGCTGGATCAACTGGGCATGGACCCGGCCCGGATCGACCGCAACCTGGCCCGGGCACAGGCGGAAAGCCTGTTGGAGCGCCCGAGGCTGGTCGGCGGGAGCGGGCACGACGTGGTCGGCGGCGGGTCACCGGCGCTGCCGACGACGGCCGTGGCCGGGAGCGTCCCGCCGCCGACCGCGATCACCGCTCTGCATGTCGGCCTCGACTCGGTCGGGCTCGACAATGCGGCGATCCGCACGACGGTGAACGACGGCTACCGGGTCACCGACCCCGCGACCGGCCACTCCATCCGGTACGACGACGGGGGCACCGTCGTCGACGAGGGACTCGCCCTGCACTCACCGGGTGAGCCCCGGTTCGTCGTCGACAACGGCACCGGTCATCCCTTCCTCACCGACGTGCACGGCAACCCCGTCACCGGCGTCGAGGTCACCGTGGTGCGGGGCGGCTACCGGGTCACCGACCCCGCCGGCGGCCACAGCATCCGCTACCGCACCGACGGCGCCATCGCCGATCAGGGCATCGCGCTCGGCGGGACCGGCGCACCCCGCTTCGTGGTCCACAGCGACGTCCGGCCTCCGGTCCTGACCAACGCGCACGGCAAACCGATCACCGACCACACCCTCACCACGATCCCCGACGGCTATCGGGTCACCGATCCCGCCGGCGGCGGGTCCGTCCGGTACGGCGGCGACGGCCGCATCGCCGAACGCGGCATCGCCCTCCAGGGCGCCGGCGAAGCCCACTTCGTCGTCCCCGGCGAACACGGCCCCGTCCTGACCGACGTACACGGCAACCCCGTCACCGAC
>NZ_JBIBGL010000016.1:76349-148213 GCF_042956465.1 Embleya sp. NPDC008237 | reverse complement strand
ACCGAACCCGGCAGCGGCCAATCCACCCGCTACACCGGCAACGGCTCCATCGCCGAACACGGCATCGCCCTCCAGGGCGCCGGCGAAGCCCACTTCGTCGTCCCCGGCGAACACGGCCCCGTCCTGACCGACGTACACGGCAACCCCGTCACCGACATCGACGTCACCGCCGTCGACGGCGGCGGCTACCGCATCACCGAACCCGGCAGCGGCCAATCCACCCGCTACACCGGCAACGGCTCCATCGCCGAACACGGCATCGCCCTCCAGGGCGCCGGCGAAGCCCACTTCATCACTCACGGCGACGTGCTCACCGACATCCACGGCAACCCCGTCACCGGCGTCGATGTCACCGCCGTCAACGGCGGCGGCTACCGCATCACCGAACCCGGCACCGGTCAGACCACTCGCTACCGCGCCGACGGAAGCGCCGCCGAACACGGCATCGCCCTGGGCGGTCCCGGCGAGGGCCACTTCGTGGTGTTCCGCGACAACCGACCCCCGGTACTCACCGACGTGCACGGCAAGCCGATCACCCACCAGACCCTGACCCGGATCGACAACGGCTACCGGGTGACCGACCCCGCGAACGGCAACTCCGTCCGCTACGCCGGCAACGGCACAGTGCTCGACCGGGGGTTGGCCCTGAACGAACTCGGCGAGCCCCGCTTCATCGTCGGCGGCGACACCGGCCACGTGCTCACCGACGTGCACGGCAACCCCGTCGCCGGCGTCGAGATCACCCCGCTCACCGGCGGCGGCTACCGGGTCACCGAACCGGTCGGCGGCCACAGCACCCGCTACACCGCGGACGGCTGGGTCGCCGAACACGGCATCGCACTCGGCGGCTCGGGCGAAGCCCGCTTCGTGGTCGGCGAGGGCGCCGGGCGCAGCGTCACCGACATGCATGGCGCCCCGGTCGGCGACCGCGACATCACCAGCGTCGACAACGGCTTCCGGGTCACCGACCCCGCCACCGGCCACTCGGCGCGCTACGACACCACGACCCGCGCCTTCGAACGCGGCACCCTGCTCGGCGGCGCGGGCGAGCCGCACTTCGTCGTCGCCCGTGGCGACGCCGACCACATCCTCACCGACATGCACGGCACCCGCGTCGCCGACGTCGAGGTCGCCGCGCTCGACGGCGGCGGCTTCCGGGTCACCGAGCCGGTGAGTGGCCGGTCCACCCGCTATCTCGCCGACGGTTCGATCGCCGACCACGGTTTCGCCGTCGGCGGACCCGGCGAGGCGCGCTTCGTGGTCGGCGACGACACGAACCGGGTCCTCACCGACGTGCACGGCACCCGGGTCACCGATCGCAACATCACCAGCGTCGACAACGGCTTCCGGGTCACCGACCCCGCCACCGGCCACTCGGTGCGCTTCGACACCACGACCGGCACCTTCGAACACGGCACCGCGCTGGGTGGTACCGGCGGGACGAGGTTCGTGGCGGGCGACACCCTCACCGACCTGCACGGCACCCCGCTCCCCCCGGAGCAACGACTCACCCGGCTCACCGACACCAACGGCGCGCACACCGGCTACCGGGTCGAGGTCGTGCACCCGAACACCGTGCGCAACGGCGAGTTCCACGAGTTCGGGGTGAACGGAAACGTCACCCGCGAGGGCTTCAACGTGCTCGACGACGGTCGACTGACCAAACATCAGTACATCGTCGACCACACCGGACAGACACCCACCTGGCGCCAGGATTTCCGGCCCGGTCGGTCCGCCGACCGGGGATTCACTCCCAACGACTTCCAACACGGCACGGTGGACCTGCACGGCGCCGCCAACGGTCGCATCCAACTCAAGTCGAACACCCCCGGGAAGGCGGTCGTCTTCGAACGCCGGCTGCTGCCGAACGGGCACACGCTCGACGCGTTCCGGCGTACCGACCTCAACGGCTTCGGCGCGTTCAGCCAACGCACCAAGTGGGTCGAGTGGGGCACCGACGGTGTCCCGCTGGACCGGGGTTCGCGCAGGTTCGACACGTCCGGCTTCGGCTACACGGACGTCAACGAGCGCTTCGTCACGGTGCGTGAATTCCGGGACACGCTCCAGAAGTTCGGCGATCGGGCCGGACACACGCTGGGCGTCAAGGGTGCCGACGGCTGGACCTGGCATCGCTACGACGGCGCGAGCCGGGAACTGGCGAGCGGCCCGCGCACCCCGCACCGCGACGGCGGCTGGAGCGACCGGCACGGGCCGGCGGCCGGCACCCACGCCGGGGAGGTGGTCCAGAAGCAGTGGGGTCCGATGCACCGGACCGACCATGCCCGGCACTACCTCGAACACCCGCTGGACGGCGCGGGCATCCGCAAGGCGTCCTGGGACGAGCACTCGCCGCAGGGCAAGGAGACCGGCAAGCACGAGGTCAAGGCGGACGGCTCGACGTTCACCACGACCCGCATCTCCGAGCAGCGTCCGCCCCAGTGGGCCCGCAAGTGGCTGAGCAACCACCGGGTCGAGCCCACCGGCACGCACTCCTTCCTCGCCTCCGACACCCGCTACCAGGTGTTCACGTGGGAGAAGTCGGTCCCCGGCGCGGACGGACAGCTGGTCCCGCACAGCAGCGGCGTGCGGTTCGTCGGTGACGACGGCAGCTCCTTCGACATCCTGGCCGACGGCGGTTTCGCCCGCTCGCAGACCAAGTCGGCCGACGGTACGACGCTCAAGGTCGGCGACTCGGTGACGCCGCACCCCTCGTCCCCCGCCGGGGCGACCCCGTGGAGCCGGGGCGACGAGGTCGGCTACCGGCTGGAGACCCCCCACAACGGACCGGGCGAGGCAATCTGGCAGGACCTGCGTCCGGTGGTGGGCGCGGACGGCACCACCCGGTGGGCGGTGGTGCGCGAGGGCTTCCCGAACGGCAACGTCCGCCACTACACGACACCGGAGCCACCCGCTCCCGGGTCCACCGGCCACGCGGCCGACCCGCGCAGCGACTGGGTCGAGTACGACAGTCACGGATACGTGGCCGGCCGCAGGGACACCTGGCGGCTCGAGGGCGCCGACCCGGTCACGATCGTCGCGCGCGGCGACTCGACCGCGCAGACCTGGCGGTGGGAACGCGTCAACGCCGCCGGTGAGGTCCAGGAATCCGGCAAGCGTGTGCTCTTCCGCGGCGCCGACGACCCCAAGCTGCCGTTCGACGACTCGTTCCGGGACTTCGACGCGGCAAAGAACCTGGTGCGCGAGCGGCGCATGCTCGACAGCGGTCGGTACGTCGACTCGTCCCGACTCACCGGCACCGACGCCTGGACGTGGCAGAAGTACAACCGGGCCGGTGCGATCGTCCCGAGCGAGGGCGACCGGGTACGCAGCTGGTGGAACCCGAAGGCGGACAACGGCGCCGGGGCCTGGCAGGCGACCCCGCTCGACGGCAGGAACCTGCTCTTCCGCGACACGACGGTGAACGGCGGCGTGACGTCGGTGATCCACGAGACCCCGCCGCACATCAGCGACGCACCGGCGCGGGTGCGCGAGTACGGACCGAACGCGGGCGCCTCGCCGGAGACCGCCACCTGGAAGGAGTTCGACCACGGCACCACCGTTCGCACCCGCGAGCTCAAGACCACGCCCGAGGGGCGGAACCACTACTTGGAGACGGACGCGTGGCGCGGCCAGTGGCGGCGCTACAACGAGAACGGCGTCCTGCTGGCCCGGCGCACCGACGGCGGTGCGGTGATCGTCAACGACTCGCTGAACCGGTGGCGGGTGATCGGCAGCGAGTACGACTTCCGCGGCCAGGTGACCGAGGTGCGCGGCTGGGTACGGCGCATCCGCGAGGGTCAGCGCATGCCGTGGTCGGGCAGCCCCCTCGGCATCGACGCGACGCGGTTCCGTTCGGCGCTGGCCGGGCTCCCGGGCATCTCGCCCACCGGTACCGGGGCCATCACCCTGGCCGAGGCCGCCTACCAAAGCTACGGGAAGTCGGTCCTGGTCAAGAAGCTCGCGCTGGAGTTCGCCCAGGAGTTCGCGATCGAGTTCACCGCGAACATCGTCGTGGCCGACATCAACGCCAGGGCCCAGGGCAAGACCCTGGCGGAGACCGACTGGCAGAAGGCGGCGTTGAACGCGGCGGTGGGCGGCGTGGTCAAGGGCGGCGTGGGCGCCTTCGTGCACGAGAACAGGATGGACGGCTTCCGCAAGCTCGGCGATTTCAAGAGCGGCTACGGCAACATCGACGGCGGCAAGCACTGGAACCGGCGGCCGGGCAACCACGACAAGACGTGGGCCAACGAGTGGGCGGGCAACGAGACCGCGGTGCGCTGGCGCAGCGGCACCTACGACTTCGGCTACAGCGCCGGCGTCGGCCTGTTGGCCGGTCTGGTCAACGGCAGCATCAACGCGAGCGTGTTCGGCGTCAAGGACGCCGACGGCGTCACCCACAAGCTCTCCGGCTGGGAGGCGCTGGGGGACGGTGCGATCTCGTCGTTGTCCGGCGTGATCAGCACCGGCAGCGTCTCGCTCGCCCGCATCGGTTTCCTCAATGCCGCCGGCGGCCGGTTCTTCCACCGCCAGGGGGTCACCGAGTTCCTGCTCAACATCGGCTTCAAGATCGGCGAAAAGATGTTCAACGGGTGGCTGTTGCCGCAGGTACGCGCGGGAATCAACCCGGATTGGTACCGGCACAAGGATGCGTAGCGCACAGATGTCGAGCGTCGACCGTCGAGCGACCGGCTCCACCGCGCCGGATGTCCGGGTGGCCGCCAAGGGCCGGGGCACGCATCGCCGGATCGCGGACGCGGTCCGCGCCGCCGCCCCCGGTGCGACCGTGCTGATCGCGGCCGGTCACTACACCGAATCGCTGGTGCTGGAGCGGCCGGTGACGTTGTGCCCGGAACCGGGCGGCGGCGAGGTGGTGTTGACCGCGAGCGCGGAGGGCCCGGCGATCACCGTCGAGGCGGCGGACTGCGTGGTGCGCGGGCTGGGCCTGCACGGCGCGGGCACCGATGCGCCGGCGGTCAGCGTGGGTCCGGGCGCCGGTCTGATCCTGGCCGACTGCGCGGTCACCGGCGGCCGGGTCGAGGTACGCGGCGGGCCGGATCGGGACGCGGAGGACGGCGGAGATCCGGACCTGGACGCGCCGCCGACGGCCGGCGGCACCACCTCGGCGCTGCTGCTCACCGGCACCCGCATCGGCGGTGCGCGGCTCGCGGGCCTGCATGTGTCCGGTGATGCGCGGGCCCGGGTCGAGGACGTCGAGGTGAGCGCGATCGAGGGCACCGGGATCGTGGTGTCCGGCAGCGCCCGGGTGGGCATCACACGGCTGCGTCTGGACGCCACGTCCGGCTCCGGGATCCGGTTGCGCGGGCGGGCGATGTTGCGCCTGAGCGATTCGGTGCTGAACGGCTGCGGGCGGGTCGGGCTGCTCCTGGAGGACGCCTCCTCGGCGGTGGCCGGCGAGAGCCGGGTCAGCGCGCCGGGGGCGGCGGGCATCCGGCTCGGCGGCAGCGCCCGGGCCGAGTTGACCGACTGCCGGATCCTGGACGCGGCCGCGGCCGGGATCGTGCTCGACGGCTCCGCGCGGGTGGTCGCGCAGGGCTGCGCGGTGCGCCGCTCGGCGACCAACGGCGTGCTGCTCACCGAGGGCGCGGGCGCCGACCTGACCGACTGTCGCATCCTCGACTCCGGCTACGGCGCGGTCCACGCGGCCGGCACCGCCGTGCTCAAGCTGGCCGACTGCCGGGTGCGGGGCACGCCCGAACACGGCGTGCACACCACGGACACCGCCCGGGCCGAACTGACCGACTGCACCGTCTCGGCCGCGGCGATGACCGGGATCGCGGTCACCGGCCGCTCCTCCGCGGCGCTTTCCGGCTGCCTGGTCGCGGACACCGCCACCGGTATCGGGATCGGTTCGCCGACCGGATCGCGGGTGTCCGGGTGCACGGTGCGCTCGGCCGGGCGGACCGGGATCGAGGTCACCGGCGAGGGCGTTGCCGAGTTGACCGGCAATCGGGTCACCGGGGCGGGGGCCGCGGGCATCGTGTTCGACGCGGGTTCGCGCGCCGAGTTGGCCGGCGGCTCGATCGAGGACTGCACCGGCTCGGGCCTGGTGGTGTGGACCGGGGCCCGGCCGAACGTGCACGGCCTGCGGATCGAACGGCCGGGCAAGAACGGCCTGTACGTCGCCGAGCAGGCCGGCGGTACCTTCACCGGGTGCGACGTGATCGGCGCCGGCTATGCCGCGCTGCACGTGGGCGGCGGCGCGGATCCGCTGTTCCGCCGCTGCCGGGTGCGCGAGTGCGCCGACGAGTTGAGCACCGAGCCGGACGCCGCGCCGGTGTTCGACGACTGCGATCCGGCGCTCGGCGGGATCGCAGTCGCGCAGCCCGCGGCCGCCGCGGCCGCGGGTGCCGCACCGGGTCCGGCCGCCGCCGCGCCCACCCCGGAACTGCCCGACGTGGTCGAGGAGAGCCTGCCCGACCTGCTCGCCGAACTCGGCGAACTGGTCGGCCTGGACGGCGTCAAGCGTGACGTCGCGTCGATGGCCAAGCTGATGCAGACGGTCCGGCTCCGGGTCGAGGCCGGGTTGCCCGCGCCGCCGCTGAGCCGGCACCTGGTCTTCGCCGGCAACCCGGGCACCGGCAAGACCACGGTGGCCCGGCTGTACGGCCGGCTGCTCAAGGCCCTGGGCCTGCTCGGTCACGGACACCTGGTCGAGGTCGACCGCAGCGCGCTGGTCGGCGAGTACGTCGGCCACACCGGGCCCAAGACCGCCGCCGCGTTCAATCGGGCGATCGGCGGTGTGTTGTTCATCGACGAGGCGTACTCGTTGTCGCCGCTCGCGGGCGGCAACGACTTCGGCTCCGAGGCGATCGCCACGCTGGTGAAGCTGATGGAGGATCACCGCGACGACGTCGTGGTGATCGCCGCGGGCTATCCCGACGACATGGACCGCTTCGTGTCCTCCAACCCGGGTCTGGCCTCGCGGTTCACCCGGACCCTGCTGTTCGAGGACTACGACGCCGAGCAGCTCGTGGCCATCGTCGAACACCAGGCGGAGCGCCACCGCTACGAACTGACCCCCGCCGCACGCACCGAACTGCTCGCCCTGTTCGCCGGGATGACCCGCGGCGGCGGCTTCGGCAACGGGCGCTCGGCCCGGCAGGCGTTCCAGGAGATGACGGAACGTCAGGCCGGTCGGGTCGCCGAACTCGACAACCCCGACGCGGCACAACTGATCGCCCTGGAGGTCGCGGATCTGCCCGCGTCCCTGGCAGGCGCGACCGCGTGAGCACCCTCCCCCCAACACCTGGAGTCCTCGTGTCCGCCAACAACCGCCCACGCAACGGTGGTTCGCCCGACGACCGGAACGGCTTCGCGGCCACCTTCGCCCGCCGGCCCGGCACCGGCGCCCGCGGCCCGGTGCCCGGCGCGCGGGTCTGGGGCACCCTGGGCGGCGCCGCGGCGCTGACCACCGGCGCCATCGTGCTGGTGCCGCTGCTGGCCGCCCCCGGTGCGGCCTCGCACTCGCGTCGCGACGTCGCGCACGTCGCGGCGAACGCCGCGCTGCCCGGCACGCCTGCCGGTTGGGGTACCCCGGGCAGCGCCGAACCGGCCCCCGTCGAGGGGGTTCCGGTGGGCCCGGACGGCACGCCCGTGCCGCAGGGCCCGCCCGGCGGCGCACCGGTGGGCTACCCGCCGGTCGGTGGTTCGGGCACCGGGTCGGGTGGTTCCGTGCAGTACAACAACGGCTCCGGCGGCGGCGCGGCGGGTGGCGGGGGCGCGGTCGGCGGCGGCGGTGCCGGTGGTGGTGGCGCGGTCGGCGGCGGCACGCCGGGCGGCGGATCCGTCCCGGGCATCCCGGCGACGAACGCCGGCGGCGGAACGTCGCCGGCCCGTCCGCCCGTTCCGCCGGCGAGCACGCCGGCCAAGCCGCCGATCGCGCCGGCCCAGGGCCCGCAGATGGTCTACAACGGCTACGCGGGCCTGGGTTGCTCGAACTCGGGCGCCGGGTTCCGGGTGCAGGGCGAGTACAGCGACGGCAAGGAGGGTTGGTACAAGGTCGGCAGCGGCGGACTGGGCACGGCCGGGTGCGGGGACGACTTCTGGGCGATCCCGATGTCCGGCTCCAAGACCAAGGACGACCCCAGCGTCGCGGCCGTGTGGACCTGGAACGCCGGTGCCAAGGCCAAGAGTTGCTCGGTGCAGGTGTATGTCCCCGGCGGCTCGACCTGGCGCGACGCGGCCGGCAAGCCCGCGTTCTACCAGGTGTTGGACACCGACAGCGGCTCCGCTCCGGTCCGGTCCACCTTCACCGTCGACCAGACCGCACACCGAGGCGCCTGGATCCAGGGTGTGAGCCTGCCGGTCAAGGACGGCAAGGTCGTGCTGCGGATGGTCAACCGGGGCGAGGACTGGGTCGGCCCGACCAAGAACTACGCGCACCTGGCGGCGGGGCAGGCGCGGGTGCTCTGCTACGACCGCTGAACCAGCGACCGCCTGCGCCGGCCGGACCGTTCGCGGGCCCGGCCGTTCGCGGGCCCGGCCGTTCGCGGGCCCGGCCGTTCGCGGGCCCGGCCGTTCGCGGGCCCGGCCGGCGTTCGGCCGCCCGCCCTCCCGGGCATGCGAAAGAGGCCCTTCCGGACTTCCCGGAAGGGCCTCCCGTCGCTCAGCGGGGATACATCTTGACGACCTTGCCGTTCAGGTCGGCTCGCAGATAGCCGCCTCCGTAGTCGTCGCTCACGTAGACCTTCAACGCCGGCACCCGGTCGCTCAGTCCCATGTCCAGGATCACGTAGCGGTTCTTGGGCGCCGTGATGCCCAGTTCCTTGTCGGCCTTGGCGATCAGGGCCGGGAGCGCGTCCCAGTTGACCTTCGTGAGGTCGACGGTCTTGTCGTCCCGGTCGGTCCCGGAGCCGGCATCCTTCGTGGTGACGCCGTCGCGGTACGAGAACCGGTCGTACAGGCGGGCGTCGCCCGCAGTCGGTGCCTTCACCGACGCGAACTTGTCGTGCACGGTGAAGTCCTTGACCCTGGTGCCCCCGATCGTCGGGGCCATCGCCTCGATCACGCCGCGGATGGCGGTCGGGGTGAGCAGGTTCTCCGTATCCGCGGCGGGTTTGCTCGTGCGCGTCGCCGACGGCCGGATCGGCGTCTCGTCCACCGGGAGCACCGGCGCGTCCGGTGACCGGGTGGGGCTCGCGCTGTTCGTGGCTGCCTGCTTCTTGCCGGGGCCGGCCGCGTTCGCGTCCCGATCCGAATCCGAGCCGTCGAACTGGGACGCCAGGACCACCGCGACCAGGGCGCCGACCAGGGCGGTGCCGAGCGCCGAGCCGGTGATGATCCGGATCCGGCGCGCGCGCAGCCGGTCCGGCGAGCCGGGTTCGGCCGGGGTGAACGGCGTGCCGTAGTGCGAGGAGGGCGGGGCGGACGGCGGTGGCGGGGTCGAAGACGCTTTCCGGGCGCCGGAGTTCGATTCGGCGCCGACCCGGTCCGCGCCCGACCAGGCCGGTCCTGTGTCGGCAGGGCCGCCGTCCGCCGGTCCGCCCGCTGCCGCGCGACCGCCGCCGAGGTCGGCCGGCTGCCAGGCGAGGGCGTCCGCGACCGGCAGTGCCGACGTGGTGTGCTGCGACGAGGGCCGACCGGTCGGCTCTCCGGCCGCCCGGGCCAACAGCCGGTCCAGGTGCGCCGCGTCCGGGCGGGCCGCGGGGTCGCGGACCAACAACGCGTCCAGGACCGGGGCCAGCGCGCCCGCGCGGGTCGGCGGCGGCACCGTCTCGGTCAGCACCGCGGCGAGCGTGGCCAGGCTGGTCGCCCGGCGCAGCGGATGTTGCCCCTCCACCGCGACGTACAACATCATCCCGAGCGACCACAGGTCGGACGCGGCGTTGTCCTCCTCGCCGCGGATGCGCTCCGGTGCGATGTACTCGGGCGAGCCGATCAGGTCGCCGGTCGCGGTCAGGCTCGTCGACTCGCGCAGCGCGGCGATGCCGAAGTCGGTCAGCACCGGACTGCCGTCGGCGCGCAACAGCACATTGCCCGGCTTGACGTCGCGGTGATGGATCCCGGCCGCGTGTGCCGCGCTCAGCGCGGACAACACCCCCCGACCGATCGCGGCGGCCTCGGCGGGCCCGATCGGGCCGCTCGTCAGCCGGTCGTGCAGCGATCCCCCGGGGACCAGTTCCATCACCAGCCACGGGTGCGGAACCTCGGCGGCGTCCACGATGTGATGGATCGTCACCACATTGGGGTGGTTCAGCCGCGCCAACGACCTGGCCTCGCGCAGCACCCGCTCGCGCAACATCCGCGCGGCGGTCGGGTCGTCCTCCAACAGCGCCGGGTCGGGCGGCCGGACCTCCTTGAGCGCCACCTCGCGTTCCAGGGCCAGATCGCGAGCCCGCCAGACCAAGCCCATGCCGCCACCACCGAGCCGCTCCAGCAACTCGAAGCGGCCGTCGATCACGCGTCTGCCAGGTATACCCGTGGTCATGCGGCACACCCTATAAATCCGGACTCCCATCCCGGCAATCGGCGGCCGGATCGTGGGCAGATCCCTCGTCGGGAACCGAGTTCGGGCCGAGACTCGTCGCAGCGGGGGAAGCACGGAGCGCTTTCGATCCACGACGCACGGTCCGATCGACCGGATCCGAACCGGCCCACCCCGGCCGGCGGGGCCGCTCCGACTCGGCCGGGAAACGTCACGGATCGTCTTCGCCCGGTCCTGTCGGCCCCAGCCGGAAGGCATCATGGCACTCGATCGCACCGTCACCCCGGCGGGCGCGTCCCGGACGCCCGCCCCGACCGGCGGATACCGCCGGTGGTTGCTGCTCGTCGTCGTGCTCGCCCAGTTACCCGTCGTCCTGGGGGCATCGCTGCCGGACACCGTGCCGGCGCCGTCGGCCGCCGATCTGCGCATCGATCCGGGTGACATCGCGTGGGTCGGTCGCGCGCACCTGCTCGCACTCGGTGCGCTGTTGCTGCCGGCCGGCCGGCTCGCCGACCTCGTCGGCCCGCGCCGCACGTTCACCGTCGGGCTGATCGGCGTGGCCGGCGCCTCGCTCGTGGTCGGCACCGCCGGCGGACCGGGCCCGCTGTTCGCCGGTCGGGCGCTCCAGGGCGGCTTCGGCGCACTCGTGCTCACCGCCGGCCCGGCCCTGCTCATCGCCACCTTCACCGACCGCGCCGAACGCGGCTGGGCACTGGGCGTGTACGCCGGCGTCGCCGCGGCGGGCGGCGGCCTGGGCGTGCTCGTGGCCGGCGCGTCCACGGCGAACGGCTACTGGCGGGCGCTGCCGTGTGCCCAGGCGGTCCTGCTCGTCGCCCTCGCCCTCGGCGTGCTCCGGCTGTTCGCCCGGCATCCCGAGCCGGCCCGCGTCCGGATCCCGGGTCTCGACCTGCCGGCCGTGGTCGCCGCGACGACCGGCGTGGGTTGCGTGCTGTACGGCTGTCTGCGGTTCGAGACGCACGGTGGGCGGGACACCACGACATGGCTGTTCCTGGCTGCCGGCGGCATCCTGTCGGCCGTGTTCGCCCGTCGGCAGACGCTCGCGGGCAGCCCGCTGCTGCCGCCGCGGATCGTGCTGAACCGCGATCGCGGCGCGGCGTTGCTCGGCCTCGCGGTGTGCGGCATCGCCACCACCGTGACGGTTCGCTTCGTGACGATCCATCTGCGCAGCGGCGGCCCGGGGTTCACCGACTCCCAGGTGGGGCCCCGGTTGTTGCCGCTGGTGTTGCCGCTGCTGCTCACCGCGCCACTCGCGGCCGGCCTCCTGCTCCGCCGCTTCGGCGCCAAGACGATCGTGCCGATCGCCCTGGGCCTGTGCTGTGTCGGCTTCGTGCTGTTGTACGCGGTGGACCACAACAGTTCGTACCCGACGAACGTGGTCCCGGCGCTGCTCCTGATCGGATTCGGCGCCGGTCTGGCGTTCGGGCCCTGTGTGAGTGTGGCCGTGGACGGCGTCCGGGCGGTGGGTGCCGGCGCGGGAGCGACGGTCGGCGCGTATGTGCTCGGCGCCGCGATCGGGGTGTCCGTACTGGCCCGGGCCAGGGGGGACGCGTTCCGGTTGAGCGGTGGCCCGAACTGGGACGGGAATCCGATGGTGCCGTCGACGGCCGGCGTGAGCGCCCGGCTCGTACCGGTGTACGAGTGGACCGGGGTGCTGCTCGTCCTCGCCCTGATGGCGACCGCCGTGCTCTTCTCGCCGCATTCGCGCACGGTCGCCCCGGCGGAGGACGCCTGAGGCCGAAGGAATCCCTTCTCCGGCCATCGAAACGCTTGCGTTTCGCTTCGTCGACCTCTAGCGTTATCGAAACGCCATCGTTTCGCCAACCGAGGTACGCGCGCATGCACACCGATTCGGCCGGGACCACCGACTCCGCACCCACCAACCGGCGTTCCCGGCTGACCCCCGAGCGCGAGGCCGAGATCCACGTGGCCACGCTCGACCTGCTCCGTACGACGGGCTACGCCGCCCTGACCATGGAGGCCGTCGCCGCGCGGGCCAAGGCCAGCAAGGCGACCCTGTACCGCCAGTGGCAGAGCAAGCCGCGCCTGGTCGCGGCTGCGCTGCGGCACAACAAGCGCATGTCCCTGGTCGGCCTGAACACCGGTTCACTGCGGGGCGACCTGCACGAAACCGCGCGCCGGGTCGCGCACGGGGCCGCCCCCGACACCGCACTGCTCGCCGCCATGGCGCACGCCATCCTGGGTGACCCCGAACTGGGCCTGGCAGTAAGGGAAACCATCGTCCATCCCGAGGGCGTGGTGCTCGACCAAGTGATTGCCCGGGCAGTCGCCCGCGGCGAAATCGCCCCGGACAACCCGGCGGTGGGCCTGCTGGCGCACCTGCTCATCGGTGCGGTGACCGGCCGGCCGCTGATCGAGGGCTGCATCGCCGACGAGGAATACCTGCACCGCTACATCGACGCCGTCGTGCTTCCGGTGCTGCGCCGGCCCTGACCCGCCGGCCGCCCGACGCGCATCTCCTTCCACTCGACAGGAGCAGCTTCGCCATGTCGCAAAGCACCGCCGCCTCCACCGCCGCTCCACCCACCCCGGCCGGCTCCGGCCCCCTCCCCCGCCGTTGGTTGATCCTCGCGGTGATCGCGCTCGCGCAGGTCACCGTCGTCCTGGATGCCACGATCGTCAACATCGCCCTGCCCTCCGCACAACGGGATCTGGGCTTCTCCGACGGCAACCGGCAGTGGGTGGTCACCGCCTACGCCCTCGCGTTCGGCAGCCTGCTCCTGCTCGGGGGCCGGATCGCCGACCTGTTCGGCCGCCGAAACGCCTTCCTGATCGGCCTGTTCGGCTTCGCACTGGCCTCCGCCGCGGGTGGCGCCGCACCGAACTTCGAGGTTCTGGTCGCCGCCCGCGCGCTCCAGGGCGTCTTCGGCGCCCTGCTCGCGCCCGCAGCGCTGTCCCTGCTCACCACCACGTTCACCGATCCGGCCGAACGCGCCAAGGCGTTCGGCGTGTTCGGCGCCGTGGCCGGTGCGGGTGGTGGCGTCGGCCTGCTCCTGGGCGGCCTGCTGACCCAGCATCTCGACTGGCGCTGGTGCCTGTACGTCAACCTGATCCTGGCCGGAGCCGCCATCATCGGCGGTGTGCTCCTGCTCGGCAGGCACGAACCCGCCGCCGACCGCCCCCGCCTGGACCTCCCCGGCACGCTGGCCGTCTCGTCCGGACTGTTCGCCCTCGTCTACGGCTTCTCCCGTGCGGAGAGCGACGGTTGGAGCGACCCGCTCACCTACGGCTGCCTCATCGCCGCCGTCGTGCTGTTGGCCGTGTTCACCCGGATCCAAAGCTCCGTCGCCAATCCGCTGCTGCCGCTTCGGGTCGTCGTGGACCGCGACCGGGGCGCCGCGCTGCTCGGCATGCTGATCTCCGGCGCCGGAATGTTCGGCATGTTCCTCTTCCTGACCTACTACATGCAGCAGACCCTGCACTACAGCCCGGTCCGGACCGGACTGTCGTTCCTGCCCATGGTGTTCGGCATCATGTTCACCGCGACCAGCGCAACCGTCGTGCTGCTGCCCCGGTTCGGCCCCAAGCCGATCGTGCCGACCGGAATGGGCCTGGCCGCTCTGGGACTTCTCTACCTGACCCGCCTGGACCTGGACAGCTCGTACGCCGCCGACCTGATGCCCGGCCTGATCGTGTTCGGCGCCGGTGTGGGGCTGGTGATCGCGCCGTGCATGAGCGCAGCCACCTTCGGCGTCCGTGCGGAGGATTCCGGGGTGGCCTCCGCCGCGGTCAACACCGTGCAGCAGGTGGGTGGTTCGGTGGGAGTGGCGCTCCTGAGCACGCTGTCCGCCACGGCCGGATCCGACTACCTGAAGCACCGTCAACCCAGCCCGGAGGCCTTCGCCCACGCCGCACTGGAAAGCTACGCGACCGCCTACCGCTGGTCCGCGGCGTTCTTTGCGGTCGGCCTGGTCGTCACGGCCGTACTCTTTCGCCCCGGCGCCCCGAAGACCGACCCGGACGCGGCCCCCGTCGTGCACGTGTGAACCCGCCCGCCGGTCGGGGCGCACGACCACCGGGCGAAGCAGCGTTCCGGTCGGCCTTCGCTCAGCGCTCGCTCAGCCCTGCCGCTCCGCCAGCACGTCGAGCAGCCGACCGATGCGATTGCTGATGATCATGTCCACGCCCATGTCCAGCAGCCGGCGCATCACCCGCGGTGAGTCCACCGTCCAGGCGCTCACCCCGTACCCGTCCGCATGGCAGCGGGCGACCGAGGCCGCGTCGTAGGCGCGCCAGCGCAGATTGATGTACTCCGGCCGGAGGTCGCGCAGCACCGCCGCGTTCGGTACCCGGGCGAACGAGTCGCCGCTGAGCCCGATGTGCGCGTCCGCCGCGTGCTCGCGCACCCGGCCCATCGCGACCGGTCCGCCGACGTACAGGATCTGTTCGTTCACGCCGTGCCGGGCGACCGCCTCGACCGCCGGTTCGGCCAGTTCGATCTCGCCGAAGTCGACCATCAACCCGCCCTTGGAGCCCTTGATCAGCTCCAACGCCTCGTCGAAGCTGGGCACCCGATACTTCCCGCGCCGGCCGATCTCGCGGACCTGAGCCAAGGTCAGCTCGCGCACGTGCGCGTTGCGCCACCACAATCGGCGCAGCGTCGCGTCGTGCAACAGCACCAGGTGCCCGTCCCGGGTGATCTCCAGGTCGATCTCGACCAGGTCGGCGCCCCGGTTCAGTGCGCTGGCCAACGACGGCAGAGTGTTCTCCCGAAAGCGCCGGGGGTCGCCTCGGTGGGCCACGGCCAGGGTCACGACAATCCTCTCGATCGGGGACCGGCGGGCACACCGTACACGCCGGCCGGCCGGCCGACCCGGCCTCATCGCCCGGAGCGGCCGTCCGGCGTGCCGAATCCGTGCAGCAGGGTGTCCACGATCCGGGTCGCGAGCACGTCGGCGTCCTCGCCCCGGTCGTCCTGGGCGGCCTCGTGGATCAGCGCGTAGTAGGCGCGTCGGGTCCAGTCCAGGTCGACGTCCGGCCGCAACAACCCGGTCTCGCGCGCCCGCCGGAAGAGCCGATCGCAGCGGTCGAGCACATCGGTGTGCACGTGCGCCACCTCCGGGTCGTCGGTGCGCAGCGCGTTCATCGCGAAGCCCCACGCGATCTTCACCCGCAGCACGTTCGCGGTCACCTGGTAGAGCGCGACCGCGGGGGGCGTGGCTTCCGGGCGAGCCGCGTTCACCGCGTCCTGGAACTGTCGGGTGGCCCAGCCGGTCATCGCCACGATCAATGCCTCGCGGGTCGCGAAGCGCCGATGCACCGTCGTCCTGGCCACCCCGGCGGCCTCCGCGATCTGCTCCATCGTCGCCGCCGGATTGGCGCTGAGCACCCGCTCCGCCGCCTCCAGGATCGCCCGTACGGTCCGCTCGGCGTCCGCTCGCAGCGGTCGCACCCGGTCACTGGCCCCGCCTGCCGTGGAAGTCACCCCCGAACTGTACGACAGAGTCGCCAATCACCTCGTACTTGCAACATGAATGACGCATGTTCTAGATTAACGGCATCACACAAGCTTCATCTAAGCCATGCGGCACCCATCTCATCGCGCGGCATCCGGCACATGCGCCACCCGGCTCGTTCGGCACCGGCTCGTTCGGTACTCGGCTGATACAGCGCGGCTCGGACCGCACCCACCCCGCGACAAAGGAGTCCCGATGGACCTGCGCCTCCACGACAAGACCGCCCTGGTGACCGGCGCAAGCCGAGGCATCGGCCTGGCGATCGTGTCCACCCTCGTCGACGAGGGTGTGCGCGTCCTGGCCGCCGCCCGCACCATCACGCCGGAACTGGTCGCGACCGGCGCCCGGACGATGTCCGTCGACCTGGCCCGGCCCGACGGGCCGACCCGCCTGGCCGAACGCGCCGCCGCCGAGTTCGGCGGGCTGGACATCCTGGTCAACAACGTCGGCGGCGGGGACGCGGGCGGGAACGACCAGACCGGCGGCTTCCTGAGCTTCACCGACGAGCAGTGGCTGAACTCGTTCGAGCTGAACTTCCTGGCCGCCGTGCGTACCACCCGCGCCACGCTGCCCGCACTGATCGACGCGCGCGGCGCGATCGTGAACATCTCCTCGCTCGGCGCTCGGGCTCCGCACAGCGGACCGGTGCCGTACACCACCGCCAAGGCCGCGCTGACCGCGTTCGGCAAGGCCCTCGCCGAGGAGTTCGGCCCGCAGGGCGTCCGGGTCAACACGGTCTCCCCCGGCGCGGTGCGTACCGCGATGTGGGAGGCGCCGGACGGCTACGGCGCGCAACTGGCCGCGTCCATGGGCCTGCCCCACGAGCAGTTGCTCGCTGCCCTCCCCGGCGCGACCGGCATGGTCACCGGCCGCTTCGTCGAACCCGCCGAGGTGGCGAGCACCGTCGCCTACCTGGCCTCCCCGCTCGCCGGCAGCGTGACCGGCACCGATCACCTCGTGGACGGCGGTGCGCTCAAGACCGCCTGAGTCGTCGGGCCCTCCTCGGGAAGGCCTAGGGTTGCGACGGGGCCTTCCCCCGAGGAGGCCCCGTCGCATCCGACACCGGCACCGGCGCGCCGGGTCCACCGTCTTCAGCCCGTCCGTCCTCAGCCCACCCGTGGCCGCACACCCAGCGCCGGCAACACCGTCTCGCCGACCCGGTAGGCCTCCTCCAGCAGCGGATTGCCGGACAGGATGAACGTGTCCACGCCCATCGCCTCGAACTCCTGGAGCCGCTCGATCACCTGGGCCGTACTGCCCACCACGGCCGTGCCCGGCCCGGGCCGGAACAGCCCCATCCCCGGCCACAGGTTCGGGTACACCTCCAACTCCCGTGCCCGCGCCGGGACCCGGCCACCGTGCTGACGGAACTGTCGTTCCCAGCCCACCCCGTCCGCGTCCGCCGCCTGGCCCAGTTGCCGGGCGTAGGTCGCGTGGCTGGTCACCTCCAGCAGCCGATCGGCCGCCGCCCACGCCTCGTTCTCGCTCTCCCGAACGATCAGGTGCAACCGCAGGCCGACCCGCAGGGCCCGCCCGTGCGCGGCGGCACGTTCGCGTACCCGCTCCAGCTTCTCCTTGAGCAGGTGCGGCGGTTCGCCCCAGGTCAGGTAGACGTCGACATGCTCGGCGGCCATCTCGATGCCGGCCGGCGACGAACCGCCGAACCACATCGGCACGTGCCCACCGTCCCGGTGCAACTCGCGCAGACCCGCGCCGGCCTGCCGCAGGTCGTAGAACCTGCCCTTGTGGTCGAAGACCTCGCCCGCGGTGAGCCGCTTGACGATCGACCAGTATTCGGCGCTCAGTTCGTAGCGCTCGTCGTGGTCCAGATGCAGGCCGTACTCGCGCAGGCTCTCGGTCGAACCGTTGACCACGTTGAAGCGCAGCCGACCCGCCCCGAACAACGCCTCGAAGCTCAGCGCCATCTTCGCCAGCAGCGTCGGCGCGATCAGCCCCGGATGCACCGCGAGCAGCGGCCGGAACGTCGGCGCGGCGGCGGCCACCACGCCGGCCAGCGTCCACACGTCGTACAGGTCGGTCGCCAGCAGCGCGCCGCTGAAGCCCAACCGGTCCACCGCACCCGCGAGTTGCCGCAGGTAGTCCGCATCGACCGCACGCCGTCCGGCGGGCTCCCACGGATAGGGACCCTCGCGCGGAATCACGTACCACAGCACCTCGGTGCTCATCGCGCACCGCCGTCCGCCGGCGCGAGCACCGCGGCCACGACCGGCGTCAACGCGTCCGCCTGCGCGTCGGCCACGGTGATCGGCCGGTCGATGAACCCGTTGGCGGCGAAGATGTCCGCGGCCTCCTGCTGCTCGGCGATGAACGACGCGGGTACCGGCTCCAGCCGCCACGGCAGCGCGGCCAGCGCCTCGGCCCAGTCCGCCTGCGTCCCCGGCAGCTCGGCCGCGTGCAGGGCGGCCGCCTCGTCCAGATGCGCGGCCGCCCATTCGTCGGCCCCGCGCAGCGCGGCCACCACGATCGAGACCAGGTCGGGCCGCTCCTCGACGAACGCACGGCTCGCGAAGAACACCGAGCGGTCGGTGATCACTTCGCCGACCCGGTGCAGCACCCGCAGCCCGGGCTCGCGCCGCGCGGCGACCAGTTCCGGGCCCTGCGCGACCCAGCCGGCGATCTCGCCGGAGCGCAGCCGCGCGGCCTGGTCCCGGCCCGCCTCCGGTCGCACCGCGGTGATGTCGTCCCGGTAGGACAGTCCGACGTCGTTCAGCGCCTTGGCCACGAAGTGGGTCTGCCAGGAGCCGATGCTCAGCACGACCGTGCCGTCCTCGAGGTCCACCGGCGCGCGCACCGGCCCCTCGTCGGCGACCAGCAGCGCCCCGTGCTCGGGGCGCGGCGCGGACACCGCGACGTAGACGAGATCGTGGCCCTGCGCCTGACCGACGATCGGCGGCGTCGAGCCGGTCCCGCCGAAGTCGATCGTGCCGTCGCCGAGCAGTTCGCCGACCCGGGTGCCCTCCACGGGCACCCAGGTCACGGTCTCGCCCAGCGGCTCCAGGGCGCGTTCGAGAATCCCCAGGCGCGCGAGCAGGTACAGCGACGGGTTGCTGCCGTGGACACCGATGGTGACGGTCATTCAGATCACTCCGGTCGAAGACGGGGAGGAGGAGAGGGACAGGGAGGAGGAGGGAGACGGAGACGGGTGTGACGCGGAGGCAGCCGAGGGCGCGGACGAAGGCGAACGCGAGGACGAGCGGCCGTCGGAGGAAGCGGCGGCGACGGGGACGGCGGCGGTCTCCGCGGTGTGCACCCCCAGATCGGCGAGCAATCGGCGCCGTAGCGCCGAGAAGGCCGGATCGGTGGGGTCGCGGGGCCGGTCGACGGCGACCACTTCGTCGGTGACGAGGTTTCCGTCGCGCAACACCGCGACCCGATCGGCCAGTCGGATCGCCTCCTCGACGTCGTGCGTGACCAGGAGCACGGCGGGCCGGTGCAGCCGGCACAACTCGCCCACCAGGTCCTGCATACGCATCCGGGTCAGCGCGTCCAGCGCCGCGAACGGCTCGTCCAGCAGCAGCAGTTCCGGCTCGCGCACCAGCGCGCGGGCGAGCGCGACGCGCTGTGCCTCGCCGCCGGACAGGGTCGCCGGCCAGGCCTGGGCGTGCCGCTCCAGACCGACCTCGGTCAGCGCGCGCAGCCCGATCTCCCGGGTGGCCCGGCCCCGGGGCAGTCCGACCACGACATTGCCCAACACCCGCTTGGAGGGCACCAGGCGCGGTTCCTGGAAGACGATGGTGCGGGCCTCGGGGACCAGGACCGTACCGCCGTCGCTGCGATCGAGCGCGCCGAGGATGCGCAGCAGGGTGGTCTTGCCGGTGCCGCTCGCGCCGAGCAGCGCGACGAACTCGCCGCGGGCGATGTCCAGGTCGACGCCGTCCAGGACGGCGCGGGTGCCGAACACCCGGCGCAGTCCCTCGATGTGTACCGCGGTCTCGACGCTCATCGGCCCGCTCCGTGTCCCTGGCCGCGCCACGGCATCAGCACCCGTTCGAGGATGCGTACGATCACGTCCGCGAGCAGGCCCAGGATCGCGTAGACCAGGATGCAGACGGTGAGGATGTCGGTTCGCGAGAAGCTCTGCGCCTGACTCATCAGATAGCCGATCCCGGCCGTGGAGTTGATCTCCTCGGCCGCGATCAGCGCGATCACGCTCAGCGTCATGGACAGTCGCAGTCCGGACAGCAGCGCGGGCAGCGCGCCCGGCAGGACCACCTCGCGCACCAGGGCGATCCGGCCGACGCCGAAGCTGCGCATCGCCTCGACCAGCTTGCGGTCCACGTTGCGCACGCCGCCGGAGGCGGAGACGTACATCGGGAACGCTGTGGCCACCGCGATCAGGATCACCCGGGCGGATTCGCCGATGCCGAACCACACCATGAACAGCGGGACCAGCGCCAGGAAGGGCACGGTGCGCAGCAACTGCACCGAGGAGTCGAGGAGTTCCTCGCCGAGCCGGGAGAAGCCGGTGAGTACGCCCAGGGCCAGTCCGATGGTCAGCCCGAAGACCAGGCCCAGGCCCGCGCGGCCCAGCGAGACCCGGAGCGCGTCCGGGAGTTGGCCGTTGTCCCACATCTCGCGCGCGGCCCGGAAGACGTCGGCGGGCGAGCCGAGCAGGTCGGGGCTGAGCGCGCCGCTGTGCGAGGCCCAGGCCCAGCCGCCGATCAGCACGAGTGGGCCGATCGCGCGCAGTGCCGGGCTGAGGAAACGTGGCCGAGGACGCGGCAGCCGTGGGCGCGGGGTGACCAGGCCGGGATACGCGCGTTTCCGGGGTTCGGCCTCGACCAGGGTGGGCGCGGTCATCCGCTCGCTCCCGCCAGGGTGGCCACGTCCAGCAGGTGCGGCTTGACGTCGACCAGGCTCGGGGTGACCTTCTGGTCCAGGAAGAACTTGGCGACCTTGCCGAAGCGGTCCACGTCGGCGGGTCGGATCGGCTCCACTGTGGCGCCCTGCTTGGTGAACTCGACCTGGATACGCTTGGGTTCTGCGCCGTACGCGGTGGGGCCGGTGTCGGTGAAGACGTTGATGTAGGCGGTCGGGTCGGCGATCTCCTTGGTGCCGGCCTCGTGCAGGTAGGCGTAGAAGGCCTTGATCACTTCGGGGTGCTTGTCCGCGAACGCGTTGCGCACCGCCCAGACCGAGTAGTTGTCCGAGCCGAGCGCGCGGCCGTCGGCGAGGAAGCGCGCGTTGCCGGAGGCCAGGGCGGGCACCGAGTAGGTGGCCCAGGTGGCCCACGCGTCGACCTGACCGGCGGCGAACACCGGTGCGGTCTGGTCGGCCCGCAGGTAGACCCGCTCCACCTTGTCGGCCGGGATGCCGGCCTGTTCGAGCGCGGCCAGGAGCAGGTATTCGCTGGTGCCGCCCTGCGAGCAGGCCACCTTCTTGCCGATCAGGTCGCGGATCGAGTGGATCTTCGAGTCGCTCTTCACCAGGATGCCCTCGCCCGCCAGGTCGGGGGCGGTGGCGCCGAACAGCTTGAAGCTGGGCTTCTGCCCGAGGGCGGCCACGGCGGAGGTGATCGAGCCGAGCGCGACGTCGAGTTGGCCCGCGTTGATGGCCTGCGCGGCCGGTGCGAACGGGCCCGCGCTGCCGGTCCAGGAGACCTTGGCGCCGACCTTGGCCAACGCCGCGTCCAGCGAACCGTCCTTCTTGCCGAGCGCGAGCACCCCGTTGTTGCCGGGGTCGGGAATCCGCAGCGTGACACCGCCCTTGGCGTCGCCGGCCGTCGACGCCTCGGCGTCCTTCGACGAGGAGCCGCAGCCGGTCAGCGCAATCAGCGTCGCGGTCGCGACTGCGACGGCGGACAGCAGGCGGGTACGACGAGGGGGCCGGCTACTCATGGGATGCCTCCAGCGTGGATATGCGGGACTGTTCGGTGTCGAGCGACGGTGCGGATGTGGGTGTGGGGTCGGCCGTGGGCGTGGGTGTGTGGCCGAGCGGCCGGGTCGATTCGGGGGTGAGGCGCGGCGGTCGGGCCGGAATGTCGGCCTGCGCGCGGCGTGCGTCGGCGAGTTCGCGGGCCAGCCGCAGCGGCTCGGGGGCCGCCCACGCGTGCACATCCACGGGCGCGGCCAGGAAGCCCTGTCCGTACAGGAATCGCTCCTGGCGGGCGAGCAGGTCCAGCCGCTCCGCGGACAGGTCGATCCGCAGGGTGTCCGGGCCGAGTTCGCGGTACGCGCCGGCCACCCCCAAGGCGCCCGCACCGGTCTCGGCGCCCAGGATCCGGGCCACCTCGGCGGGATGCCCGGGCGCCCAGTCCGCCGCCTCGACCAGCACCGCGAGGAACCGGGTGACCAACTCCGGGTGGTGGTCCAGCAGATCCTGGTGCACCGTGATCGGCCGCGGCGTCCCGTTGTTGATCCGGGCGCCGGGATCGCTCGCCGCATCCAGGTCGACCGCCACCACCGCGCCGTGCCGTACGGCCGCCTCGACCGCGAGCGCGCCCTTGACGTACACGGCGTCCACCTCGCCACGGTCGAGCGCGGCCAACTCGGCCTCCCACTGCCCGATTCCGCGCGCCGCCGGCACCTCGACCGGGCGCGCGTCGGCCAGTTCGGCGCCGGCCAGCGAGAGCGCCCCGGCGAAGCCGTGCAGCGCCATCGCCCGCCAGAAGTCGATCGCGATGTCGTGCCGGGGAATCGCCAACCGCAACCCGCGCAACTGCTCGGGTGCGGTGATGCCGCTCTCCGCCCGGACCAGGATCGCCTGGCTCTCCTCGATCCAGGTCAGCCCGACCAGCCGGGTCGCCTCGCCGCGCGACCGCGCCCACAGCGCGGGCACGTTGCCGCCCTCGCGGAAGAGCCCGGGCAGCGCATGCGTGTAGTGGTGATCGGCGGCCACGTCGGCCGGGACGTCCTGGAGCGAGCGCACGGTGATCCCCTCGGCCGCGAACTCGGCGTCGAGCAGGCCCAGATCGGCCGCGATGCCGGTTGCGGTGGGGACGGGACAGCGGGTGAACCACAGTTCGTCGGGGCGGGCGCCGGTCAGGGCGGTCATGGCGATACTTCCGTTCGCGTTCGTAGCGGCGGCGGGGGTCCGCGCGGCCCCGCCGGTGCGATTCCGGTCATGACACCGGGCACGCACGGCACTGGGCACGGCGCGGATCGACCCGGGACCGAATCGGTCCGGGCAGGGGTCGACGGATGATGCGTTGTGTGATGCGCGCTGGGAGACCTACGCTTCGCGGGCGCCGCGACGACCGGGGGTGTGCGCGAGCGCCGAGGGCGGCCGGGTCGATCGGACCGATCCGGCCGACCGGATCGGTCCGGTCGATCGAGTCGGCCGGATTGCTCGGTCGAGCGCGGGCGTACGGAGGTTCGGTACGGCGGTGGGTCAGCGACAGCCGGCGCTGGCGACGCGCGCGAGGTCGATGTGCCGGCGGCTGGTGAGCAGCGCGCGGGCGGTGGAGAGCGGCGCGGTGTACAACGCGTCTGCGGACACCGGGGCCTCCCTCTCGTTTCGTCGATCACCGGTTCGGGTCGAGCACCGGCGCATGTCCATGACCGGCGTAGGTGCATCACCGGCGCATGTCCACAACCGGTGTACGTGCATCACCGGTGCACCGAATGGTGCTTCGGGTGGATCCTGGCACGCTCCGCGCCGCACGATCAAACTTTCCCACGATGTGGGATATCCGAATGCGCTCCGATGCGGACCGTGGCAGACAGTCGTCCACGGGCTTGCCGTATGGTGAAAACTTCCGGTCGAACGGCGAGTCGGGGGATGCCAATGGGCACGGTGGACACGAACGCGCCGCGCGCGGCCTCCACACCGTCCGGGGCGCAGGCCGTACAGCGGGCCCTCGGCATCCTGCACTGCTTCCGGGCGACCGGCGCCGACCTGAGCGCGTCGGACATCGCCCGCCGGATGGACCTGTCGGTGTCCACCGCCCACCGGCTGGCCCGCACCCTGGTCGGCGCGGGCTTCCTCGATCAGGACGACCGCACCAGCCGCTACCGACTGGGCCCGGTGGTCGCCGAACTGGGCCTGCTGGCCTACCACCAACGCGGACTGCACCACGCGGCACCCGAGTTGGAGCAGTTGTCCCGGCGTACCTCGGCGACCTCCGACCTGGCCATCCGCAGCGGCCGGCACGCGCTGGTCCTGGTCGGCAGTTCGGTGCAGCCGGGCACCGGCCTCGGACTGCGCCGCCCGCTGCACTCGACCGCGCTGGGCAAGGTGTTGCTGGCCTGGGCGGATCCGGCGGACGGCGGCCTGGAGCCGCTGCTGCCGCTGGCTCCGCAGACCGAGCGCACCATCGTGGACCCGGTAGCGCTCCAGGCCCAGTTGGACGCGGCCCGGGCGATCGGCTACGCGCTCAACGACGGCGAGTCGGTCCCGGGAGTACGCACCCTGGCGGTGCCGATCCTGAACCGGGCCGGCCACGCGCACGCCGCGCTGGCCGTGCGGTCCACGCCCGCCGTGATGACCGACGAACGCATCCCGTGGTTCCGCGACCGGGCCCAGGCGTGCGCCGACGCCTTGGAAGTACTGCTGCTGCCGCCGCATCGCCGTCGACTGCGCGAGTCCGGGCTGCCGGCGGAATAGGTCCGGCACGAAGCGGGTCCGCAGGACGCCTTGGGTCGGAGGTCGTGAACGGGCCCGGCCCACCGGCTTCGGTCGGAAGTCGCGAATGGACCCGGCCCACGACTTCGGTCGGGGGTCGCGAAACGGGCCGCCTCACCGGCTTCGGTCGGAGCGGGGCCTGCCCCACCCGCTTCGGTTGGAGGGACGCGAAACGGGGTCCGCCCCACGGCTTCCGTCGGAAGTCGTGGGGCGGACCCGGGTTCGAGGGTCGGTCAGGCGGCGGCGACCAGTGCGTCGCGGCCGAGCACGCGGGTGCGGGTGGCAGCGGTGACGGTCGCGGTGGCGGTCGACCCCGTCTTGGTCTTGGGACCGGCGAACACCGCGAGCCGCAGGAAGGCGAACCGGGCCAGTCCGGCGATGCCCGAGGCGGTCAGGTAGGTGCCCTGCTCGACCATGATGCTCGGCGCGGTCTGCACCGCGTGCAGGCCGAGCACCGCCGCCGTGGTGAACAGGTAGGCGACCGCCGCCGAACCGCCCGCCTGGAAGTGCGCCTTGAAGTCGGCGCGGCCCGCCCGGAAGGCGAACCGGCTGTGCAGCTCGGTGGCCAGGATGGTGCCGGCCACGGTGATCACCGCGTTGGCGACGGCGATCGGCAGGTGCCCGGAGAGCGCGACGAGCGCGGCGCTGGAGGCCAGCCCCGTGCCGCCACCGAAGACCACGAAGCGGGCGAAGGAGGCGACCGTGCCGGGCGTCGACGGCTGAGTGGTGTCCTGCTCTGCGACCCGGCTGCGGTTGTTCACGTGACTCTCCTTGACCCCCTGCGAGCCCTGTCGGCCCGTCTGGTTCAAACCTAGGGATCGCGCAACGCATTCCCCATGGTGCTCACTTCCCTCTCCCGGTGGGGCTGGCCCCACCCCTCACACGGCAGCCCGCCTCCGGGTGGTGCGAACACAACCGTGGCCGGCACCGGGCAGGCTCAGCCGACAATACGGTCGAAAAGCTCCCAAAAATTCCCGCGATTTCCGTCGATCACGACCTTCACGCATCCCTTCCGACTCCGACCGGGCAGGGATGCCTGCCTCGTCACATCGCACCGTGTGTGCCAAGTCACTCACGCGCGGCGACACTCGCCCGCGCGCACCGGGGCTTCCGCCGGGCTGCCCCCGGTCGCCGAGTCGAGGCCGAGGTCGGCGGAGCACGTCGATTCACATGGGTGAGCCAAGCCGCTAGCATTAGTTTTGTGAGCACACGAATCGCGGACCTCGGCACCGGCGGAGCGCCCCTGCTCGGCGAGCCGCTTCCGGTGGAGCTGGCCAACACCCGCTACGCGGTACGGGGTGTACCACACGAGGGCTTGGCCGAGCCGGAGCACCTGGCCGCCTGGCTGCGCGACATCGCCCCGCGCCTGGCCGGCCCGCCCTCCGACGCCGCGCTGCTCGCGGTGGACGCGGCGGACCTGGCGGCGGCCCTCGACCTGCGCGAGTGCATCGCCGCGCTGCTGCGGGCCGCGATGACGGGCACCGCGCCGGCCGCCGACGTGCCGACCCGGCTCAACGCGTACACCCGCGCCGCCCCGCACTGGCGCGAGCTGACCTGGCCGACGGCGAGCACGCGTACCGAGGCCGCGCCGATCCCCGCGGTGCTGGCCGAGTTGGCGGATGCCACGATCGACCTGGTCACCGGTCCCGACCGGGCCGAGCTGAGGCCCTGTCACGGTCCGGGGTGCGTGCTGCACTTCGTCAAGAACAACCCGCGCCGCGAGTGGTGCTCCGCGGGCTGCGGCAACCGCGCCCGGGTGGCCCGGCACTACCAGCGCACGAAGAACACTCCCGGGGCGTAGACGGCGCGCTTGCCCCGAACCGCGGGTGCCCTCGGTCTTGGCCTTGGTTCACTTTGCCCTTGCCCTTGCCCCGAATATAGGGATTGTGAGTGATGTGCCGGAGATACCGGCGAGACAAGGGAAGCCCCTGAAGACCGGAACACGAGCCTCCGAAAGACTCTGGGCGATTTCCCAGTGAGAGGCTCCGATTTCCCATGCGCGTTTCCCGGTTCTCCGGCATGTCCTCGACCGCCCGCGCGGGCCGTCGTCGGGCGGTCGCCCGCTCGTCCGCCGCCGCGCTCGCCGTTCTGCTCGCCTCGACGCTGCTCGTCGGCTGCCTCGGCAAGGACGACAAGAAGAAGGACGACAAGGGGAGTTCCTCCGGGTCCAAGCCCCCGATGATCACCATGCCGCCGGCACCGACCCTGCCGGCGAAGGCCGACCCGTCGGCGGCCAAGACCACCGGCGGCGGTGGCCCCACCCCGTCCGGGACGGCGTCCAAGAGCACCGGCCGGGTCAAGATGGTCGAGCTGCACAAGGGGGAATGCATCAACGAAAAGGGCGAGGACATCGTCACCGTCGGCTGCACGTCGCCGCACGACGCCGAGGTGGTCGGCGAGTTCACGCTGCCGTCGAACATGTCGCCGACGAGCATGACCTTCAAGGACGACATCGGCAGGAAGTGCACCGAACTGGTCACCGGTGCCGCCCAACGCAACAGCGAACTCCCGCTCTCCAAGCTCACCTTGCATCCCACCGCCGGCAGCTGGATCAACGAGAACGACCGCGCCCTGACCTGCCTCCTCAAGCGCCTGGACGGCGTGCCGCTCACGGCCCCGCTGAAGTAGCGCAGACGCTCGGACGGCTCCGCCGAAGAGGCGGGGCGCGGGCGCACCGTGGGGCGACGACGGGATGGCTGCCGCCGGAATGTTACCCATCGGTTAACCCCAGGGTCTCCCACCGGCAGCTGACGGACCGTCAGGATGGACGGCGTCCGTACTCGACTCGCCCGCTCCGGTCGGTTCGGCCGGCTCGGCTGCCGACTCGTCCTGGAGGTCCGCCCGCATGTCTCCCCTCTCCCGTCGTGGCTTTCTCGGGGCCGCCGCCGCATCCGGCGCCGGGCTCGCCGTCGCCTCGGGTGTCTCGCCCGCCGTCGCGGAAGCCGTCGCCGCCACCGCCGGGACACCCGGCACCCTGGACGACGTCGAGCACGTGGTGATCCTGATGCAGGAGAACCGGTCGTTCGACCACTATTTCGGCACACTGCGCGGCGTGCGCGGCTACGGCGACCGCTCGCTGGTCCGCTTCCCCGGCGGCGGCGACGTACTGCACCAGCGGCTGCTCGGATCGGCCGGCGGCACCACACTGCTGCCCTGGCACCTGGACACCGCGACGAGCAACGCCCAACAGGTCCCCGGCCTGGACCACTCCTGGGGCGGCGGGCACAGTGCGTGGGCGAACGGGCAGTACGACAACTGGATCCCGGCCAAGTCGTGGCTGACCATGGGCCACTACCAACGCAAAGACATCCCGTACCAGTTCGCCCTCGCCGACGCGTTCACCGTGTGCGACCAGTACTTCTCGTCCGCGATGGCCTCCACCAACCCGAACCGCCTGTACCTGTGGACCGGCACCGTGGATCCGGCGGGCCGCGCCGGCGGGCCGGTCGTGGACAACAGCGAACCGGGCTTCCGCTGGACCACCTACCCGGAGCGGCTCCAGGCCGCGGGCATCTCCTGGCGGGTCTACCAGCAGGAGGACAACTACGACGACAACGCACTCGCCTGGTTCGACGCCTTCCGCACCGCGCCGCAGAGTTCACCGCTGTACGTGAACGGCATGGCGCGGCGCGGCCCGAAGGCGTTCGCCGACGACGTCGCGGCCGGCTCGCTGCCGGCGGTGAGCTGGATCGTGGCGCCCACCGAGGAGTCCGAACACCCGAACTATCCGCCGGCCAAGGGCGCGCACTTCACCGCGACCTACGTACTCGACGCCCTCGCCGCGCACCCCGAGGTGTGGGCCAAGACGGTGGTCCTGCTCAACTACGACGAGAACGACGGCTTCTACGACCACGTCGTGCCGCCCACCGCACCGCCCGGTACGCCGGACGAGTACATCTCCGGCGCGCCGATCGGCCTCGGCCCGCGCGTGCCGATGATCGTCATCTCGCCGTGGAGCCACGGCGGTCGGGTGTGCTCGGAGGTCTTCGACCACACCTCGGTGCTGCGCTTCCTGGAGAACTGGACCGGCGTACGCGAGGAGAACATCTCCGCGTGGCGGCGCACCGTGTGCGGGGACCTGATGAGCGCGTTCACGTTCACGGACAAGGACGTCTCGTTCCCGACGCTGCCCGACACCCGTGCGCTGCTCGACGATCTCGCCCGGCAGAAGTGGAAGTTGCCGCCGCTGATCCCGCCGATCGTGCAGCGGCAGCCGGTCCAGGAGAGCGGCGATCGGCCGGCGCTGCCGATCGACTACGGGTTCGCCACGTCCTCGCGTACCGAGGCCGACAAGGGCCTGCTGTGGATCCGGATCGAGAACACCGGCCGGCTGGGGGCGGGCTTCTCGATCTACACGGTCAACCACCGCAAGTTCGGCGCGTGGCAGTACACCGTGCCGGTCGGCGGCGCGGTCGAGGACTTCTTCAGCGCGCAGAGCGTCAGCGGCGGGCCGTACGACATCGACGTACACGGGCCCGACGGCTACCTGCGCGGCTTCAAGGGCGACGTCCGCACCTGGACCGACCCGACCAAGGGCCACCCGGAGGCAACCGCCGTCGACCGCCCCGGCCGCACCCTCGACCTCACCCTCACCAACTCCGGCGGCGCTCCGATCACCTTCACGATCCAGGGCATCGGCACCCCCCGCACCCTCCTCGTCCCACCCCACACCACCAACCATGTCCCGGCCCCCGCCGACCCTACCGGCCACTACGACATCACCATCACAGCCAACACCCAGGACAACTTCACCCGCCACTTCACCGGCCGCCTCCACCACTGAGGGGTATGGGGGGCGGAACCGACGGGACGGGGCAGCCCGGGCCACCCACGCGGCAGGGCGGGGCGGCCCGGGTCACCGACGTGACAAGTCGCGGTGGCCCGGGGCGGGCACGCGGTGAGGCGAGACGACCCGAATCGCGCGAGCTACGAGAGCGAGGGCGCGGCGAGGCGAGGTCCAGCCCAATATCGCGTTTGGGATCGGGGATGTCCCATTCCCCATCGATTCACCCGTTCGAGCGGCTTGTGCGTCGCACGCCCGATCCGCCCCACGCGTCCGCGTAGCCTGGCGCCCGCGACGGTACTTCCCCTGCCCGACGAGGCTTTGCCCCGCCCACACGGGACCACCCGACCATCCCCGCCGGCGGCCGGAAAAGAGTCCGCCGTGCGGTCCGCAGGACACCCGCACGATTCGATTCCGACTTTTCGAGGATGCCGATGGTTCTCGCTGGATCGTCCCCCGGAGGCCGACGGCCGGCCCTCGCGTGGGTACTCCCCCTCCTCGTGACCGCCGCGTGCGCGACCGCAGCCGTGGCCGCGGTCTCCTCCCAGGCTCGCCCCGCGGTGGCCTTGTGCGGTGGACTCGCGACCGTCGCCGTCGCCGTGTGCGCCGCCGAGGCGGGCCGCCGTGGGCGCATCATCGCCCAACTGCACATGCGACTCCAGCAGCAACAGGTCGGGCTGCGCCGTCGACTCGCCGCGCAGGAGGTGGAGACGGTCCGGCTGGCCGAGGAGTTGCTGCCCGAGGCCATCGGCCGCCTCCAGGCCGGCGAACCCGTACCGGAGGTCATGCGCAAGGTCGCCCCGCAACCGGACGACCCGACCGAGTTCGCGGTCGCGCACCGCAACGTGATCCGCTCGGTGATCGACACCGTCAGCGCCGAGGAGGACCTGCGCGAGTCCGCCCAGCGCGCGTTCGTCAACATCGCCCGCCGCGTTCAGGCCACCATTCACCAACAGGCCCAGGACATGAGGGAGATGGAGGACCGGCACGGCGACGACCCGGTCGTCTTCCGCGACCTCCTGCATCTCGACCACGGCAACGCGCTGATCGGCCGGATGGCCGACAGCATCGCCGTGCTCGGCGGCGCCCGCCCCGGTCGCCAGTGGGAAACCGACATCGGCATGTACAGCGTGCTGCGCGGCGCGATGTCGCGCATCCTGGACTACCGCCGGGTCAAGTTGCACTCGGTCGTCGAGGTCGCGGTCATCGCCCAGCACGTCGAGCCGCTGATCCACGCGATCGCCGAACTGCTCGACAACGCCACCCGATACTCGCCCCCCTCCACCACCGTGCACCTGAGCACCACCGAGGTGCAGACCGGCATCGCGGTCGAGATCGAGGACGCCGGCGTCGGCCTGAGCGAAGAGGCCCGCCGTCGGGCCGAGCGCATCCTGTCCCTGGACGGCGAGGCGCTCAACCTCAACGACCTGGGCGAGACCCCGCGCCTGGGCCTGACCGTGGTGGCCCGCCTCGCGCACGCCAACCATTTCAAGGTGATGCTGCGCCCGTCGGCCTACTCCGGCGTACGCGCCGTCGTGGTCATCCCGCAGAACCAGATCACCGCGAACGTGCCGCCGATGTACCCGATGCCCGAGCACCTCCAGCACCTGGACGAACTCCCGTCCCTGCACGACATGATGACCGACACACCCGTCGGCACCGAGTTGGGGGCGAACGGGCTCCCGCAACGCCGTCGGCGCAGCCTGGGCACCGTCCCGCGCGCCGCGGCACCCCGCGGCGAGCACCGCGCGACCGCGTCCAAGCCCGCCGTGCCGAGCGTCGACGACACCCCGCCGGGACTCGGGCTGGACGCCTTCCTCAGTGGCATCAACGGCGAACTTCCGCCCACCGAACGGCGATCCGAGAGCGGGGACGATTCGTGGGACAACGGGGGATATCGATGACGGGGTACCGACCGAACATGGACTGGATGCTCGCCGATCTGGCGAAGAGCGTGCCGTTCACGCGCTACATCGTGTTGCTGTCCGCGGACGGCCTGCGGATGGCCCAGCACAACACCGCGGCGGACACCGCCGACCGGCTCGCCGCCGCGTGCGCGGGCCTGCAAAGCCTCGCCGCCGCGATCGCGTCCGAATTCCCCAAGGGGGACGGCCGGATGCGCCTGGTCGTGATCGAGGTCAACGGCGGCTACTTCTACATGATGGCCGCCGGCGCCGGCGCCTATCTCGCGGTACTGGCCGACGGCCAGGTGGACACCGGCCTGCTCGGGCACCGGATGCGCGACCTGGTCATCCGGATCGGCGAACACCTGACCAGTCCGCCGCGCCGCGACGGGGCCTTTCCGTGAGTGTGCCGCGGCGCTCACGGCGCGATCCGTACCCCGAACGGCTGTACATGGTCGGGGAAAACCCCGAGGCCCAGAACCGGTTGGACCTCGTCACGCTGTTCGTCGCCAAGCACGAACCGCAGCGCGGGATGGCTCCCGAGCTCGCCGCCATCCTGCGGATGTGTGAACAGCCGTTGTCGATGGCGGAGATCTCCGCCCACATGCGGCTGCCGACCAGCGTGCTGACGCTGGTGCTGCTGGACATGGTGCGCACGAACCACCTGGAGGCCAGGGCACCGATCCCGGCCGCTTCGTTGCCCGACATCGATCTGCTCAAGGCGGTGATGCATGGACTACAAAGGCTCTGAGACCCTCGCCGGGCCGCGCCCCGAGGACATGCTGCCCGCGACGGCCGCCGCCGCGGTCAAGGTCGTGGTCGTCGGCGGATTCGGCGTCGGCAAGACCACCCTGGTCGGCGCGGTCAGCGAGATCCGGCCGCTCACCACCGAGGAGACGATGACCCAGGCGGGCGTCGGAATCGACGATCTCGCGGGCATCGAGGCCAAGACCACCACGACCGTGGCGATGGACTTCGGCCGGATCAGCCTCAACGAGCGGCTGGTGCTCTACCTGTTCGGCACCCCCGGCCAGGAGCGCTTCTGGTTCCTGTGGAACGGCCTGTTCGACGGCGCCCTCGGTGCCGTGGTCCTGGTCGACACGCGGCGCCTGGAGGTGTGCTTCGACGTGATGGGCCGGCTGGAGGATCGCGGCGTGCCGTTCGTGGTCGCGGTCAACACGTTCCCCGAGTCGCCGATCCACTCGATGGACGAACTGCGCAGCGCACTCGACCTGGACGAGTCCGTACCGATGGTCGACTGCGACGCCCGCAGCCGCGGTTCGAGCCGGGACGTCCTGATGGCCCTCATGCAATACCTCTACACGCTCACCACGAACCGGGAGACGCAATGACCGCTCCTCCCCCCGTTCCGCCGCCGGGCTGCCCCGCGCACGCGGGCGCGACGGCCACCGAGGGCATCACCAGGTTGTACGGCCCGGAGACCATCGCGGACCCGGGTGCCGCGTACGAGAGGTTGCGCGCCGAGTACGGAGCGGTCGCACCGATCCTGGTCGACGGCGACTTCCCGGGCTGGCTGGTACTGGGGTACCGGGAAAACCTGGAGGTCATGCGCACGCCGAGCCGATTCTCCCGGGACGCGCGCAACTGGCGCGACTGGCGCGAGGGTCGCATCCCGCCGGACGCCACCATCCTGCCGATCATGGAGTACCGCCCGGACTGCGTGTCCAGCGACGGCGCCGAGCACCAACGGCTGCGCACCGTGGTCACCGAGAGTCTGGACCGCTTCGACCGCCGCGGCATCCGCAAGCACGTGCAACGACTCGCCCACGAACTGATCGACCGGATCGCGGCCGACGGCCACGCCGACCTGGTCGCCCAGTACGCACAGCAGTTGCCGATGCTGGTCATCGCGCAGCTCTACGGTCTGCCCGACGAGATGGGCGCACGTCTGGTCGAGGCCAGCGCCGAGCTGATGATGCAGGGTGAACGCGCGCTCGAATGCAACGAGTTCATCCTGCAGACGTTGCGCGACCTGGCCGACCGCAAGCGCGCCGAACCGGCCGCCGACTTCCCGTCCTGGCTGATCGAGCATCCGAACAAGCTGTCCGAGGACGAGGTCCTGCACCACCTCCGGCTGGTGATGGTCGCGGCGAACGAGCTGACCATCGCGCTGATCGCGAACACGCTACGGGTGGTCCTGACCGACGACCGCTTCGCCGCCTCGCTGGCCGGCGCGCGGTTGACGCTTCCCGACGCGGTCGAGCAAGTCCTGTGGGACGAACCGCCGTTGTGGGTCATCCCGGGTCGCTGGGCGCTGGTGGACACCGAGTTGGGCGGACGTCGGATCAAGGCCGGCGACCTGCTCGTACTCGGCGTGATGGCCGGCAACGTCGACCCGCAGATCCGTACCGACCTCACCGTCCCGGTCCACAACAACCGCGCCCACCTGGCGTTCAGCGGCGGTGCGCACCTGTGTCCGGGACAGGACATCGGCCGCGCCATCACGGACACCGCGATCGACACGCTCAACAGCCGGCTTCCCGACATCCGCCTGGCCCACCCCGACCGCCCACCGGCCTGGCACGCGGCCACCTGGGCCCGCTACCTCACCTCGCTGCCGGTCGAGTTCACCCCGGTCCCCCTGGTCGAGCCCACCGAATGGACCCGCCCCCTCCGCCCACCACGCCCCACCACCCCACCGGTACCACCACTGGACCCCCTACCCACCAACTGGTGGACCCGCCTGACCACTTGGCTCTTCGGCTGACCCCCAAAAGAACACCCCGGACGGGCTGAGCCCCCACCCACCCCCTCAGCCCGTCCGTCCCTCAAGAACAACACGAGCACCGCCCCCACACCGCAGCACCCAACACGAACAACCTCTCCAGCCCGCCCGGCGCTTGAGGACAGACCAAGCCCCGCCCCCCACACCGCAGCACGCAGGACGAACCCCTCCAGCCCGTCCGGCGCTTGAGGACAACAAGGCCCCGTCCCCCACACCGCAGCGCCCGACACGAACAACCTCTTCAGCCCGTCCGGCGTTTGAGGACAACCAAGCCCCGTCCCCCGACACCGCAGCACGGGGCACGAACCCCCTCAGCCCGCCCGGCGCTTGAGGACAACCAAGCCCCGTCCCCCGACACCGCAGCACGGGGCACGAACCCCCTCAGCCCGCCCGGCGCTTGAGGACAACAAGGCCCCGCCCCCACACCGCAGTCGTGTGCACACTCGGGTTCACGACCCCCCGGTGATCACCCGCAACAGGTCCCCGACCACATCCGCCGCCGCCGAGCGCGAAGCGTCCAGTGCCGGCCGTGGATCGGCCTTCCCGGGCTCGGCGACCAACCGCGACCGCAGTGTCCCGGTGTAGGCGATGTTGAGCGCCGTACCCACGTTGATCTTCGTCATCCCCGCGGCCACCGCTCTTTGCAGTTCGGCGTCCGGCACACCCGAGGACCCGTGCAGGACCAGCGGCACGTTCACCGCCGCCCGCAACCGCGCGATCAGGTCGTGGTCGAGCGTGGCGGTGCGATCCAGCATCGCGTGGCTGCTGCCGACCGCGACGGCCAAGGCATCGACGCCGGTCGCCCGCACGTACGCGGCGGCCTCGTCCGGATCCGTGCGCGCTCCCGGCGCGTGTGCGTCGAGCGCGGGATGGCCGGGCTTGCCGCCGACCTCGCCGAGTTCGGCCTCCAGGGTGATCCCGCGTTCGTGCGCCCAGGCCACCGCGTCCGAGGTGGCCGCCACGTTGTCCGCATAGCTCAGCCGTGACGCGTCGAACATGACCGAGCTGATCCCGGTGCCCTCGGCGGCCTGCAACAGGTCCACCGATTCGACGTGGTCCAGGTGCAGCGCGACCGGTACCGCGGCCTCCTCCGCAAGCACCCGACACGCGGCCGCGAGCGGACCCAGCCGCTCCCGCCGGAACTTCACCGCGTTCTCGCTGATCGCCACCACGACCGGCAGCCCCGCCGCCTCCGCCGCCATCAGCACCGCCTCCGCGTGCTCCAACGTGATCACGTTGAAGGCGGCCACTCCCACTCCGTCCGCGAGCGCCGCGTCGGTCAATATCCCCGTCGAGGTCAACGGCATGTCATCTCTCCTCGTGAACGATCCCGACCACCATCAACCCCGAGCCCGCCCGCACCCGCATCCGCGCGGCCCGCCCAGGCTCCGACCCACGTCCCGCGGGACCGTCGGCCGTACCTCATCGCGGCGGCTCCACCGCGTCGACCCGCACCCTCGGCCGCCAGGTCCGGTACAGCTCGCCGTCCACGTCCCCCGCCGCCGGCGCGGCAACCGCCGCCGCCGACAGGGCCACCGCGTCCCGCAGCCGATCCGGCCACGGGCTGCCCCCGGCCAGCCCGCGCGCCAGTGCCGCCACCGCCGCGTCGCCCGCGCCGGTGGCATTGCCGTGTACCGAGGCCGGCGGTACGGCTCGCCACCAACCCGAGCCGGTCCCGGCGACCATGCCCTCCGGGCCGAACGAGGCGACCACCGCCGTGCCGGCCCGTGCCTCCCGCAGCAGCCGCGCCACCGCCCGCAGCGGATCGCTCTCGCCCGTCGCCGCGACCAACTCGTCGGCGTTCGGCTTGACCACATCCGGCCCGGCCGCGACACCGGCGACCAGCGCCGGCCCCGACGCGTCCAACACCACCGGCACCCGCGCGGCCCGCGCGAGCGTCACCAACTCCGCGTAGCCGTCCACCGAGACCCCCGGCGGCAGACTCCCCGACAGCACCAATACCGATGCGGCGGGCAGGAGTTCGGCCGTGGCGGCAACCACTCGGGCCCACTCTTGCGCGGTCCGCGCGGCGCCGAGTTCGTTCAACGACGTCGCACCGCCCGAGCCGGTCTCCACGATCGTGGTGGTGCAGCGGGTCTCGCCGGACACCGGCACCGCCGTCAACGCGATGTCCGCCGCCGCGAGGTCGGCCCGTATTCGCTCACCCGTCCCGCCGCCCAGCGGGGCCACCGCCGCGACGGCGACCCCCAGCGAGCGCAGCACGCGCGCGACGTTGATGCCCTTGCCGCCGGCCCGCCCGCCGACCGAGTGCGGGCGGTTCGCGCCGTGCCGGATCAGCTCTTCCAAGTGGTACGTGACATCCCAGGCCGGATTCGGCGTCACCGTGAGGATCACGAAGCCTCCCGCCCGTTCCGGGCCCCGTCGCCGACCATCCGCTCGACGGTCTCGCCGATGCGGACCCTCACGACGCGTCCAGCACCACGGACCGGGTCAGGTGCCTCGGCTCGTCCGGGTTCAGCCCCCGGCTCTCCGCGACCGCGACCGCGAGCTTCTGTACCCGGACCAGTTCCGCCATCGGGTCGAGCGCGCCGGCCACGAACGTGCCACCGGTGGCCGCGACCTGATCGGCGAGGCCCTCCGGCGCGGGCCCGAACACCCACGTGATCCGGTTCGGCGCGGCGATGCTGATCGGACCGTGCCGGTACTCCATCGCCGGGTAGCTCTCCGTCCACGCGCACGCGGCCTCGCGCATCTTCAGCGCGGCCTCCGCGGCGAGCCCGGTCGACCACCCCGTACCCAGGAAGCTGAACTGCTCCGCCGCCACGAACTCCGGTTCGGGCACCCAGGCGAGAGCCGCCTTCGCGTCCCGGATCGCCGCCGTCAGGTCCTCGCCCACGTGCGACCGCAGCAGCGCGAGTGCCGTGGTGGCGAACCTGGTCTGCACGACCGATTGTTCGTCCGCGAAGTCGAGCATCACGATCTCGTCCGCCGCGGTCATGATCGGCGTGCCCGGGGTTCCGGTGATCGCGGTCGTCGCGACGGTGCCCCGGATGTCCGCCAGCAGCCGCAGCACCTCGGTGGTGGTGCCGGAGCGGGTCAGCGCGATCACCCGGTCGTAGTCCCGTACGCCCGGGAATTCCGACGCCGCGAAGGCATCGGTGACGCCGAGTCCGGCCCGCTCGCGCAGCACGGCATACGCCTGGCCGATGAACCACGAGGTGCCGCACCCGACGATCGCGACCCGCTCACCGGACTTGGGCAATCCTGCGCAGTCCACGGCCAGCGCGGCGGCGCGGGCCCACAGCTCGGGCTGGGTTGCGATCTCGGCAGAGGTGTGGCTCACGGTCGTCATGGCGCTCCCGGGTCCTGGACGGTATGGAGTGCGCACTGCTGCACTCCCATGCTTGAAACTATTCATTTGATAGCAGTTTCAAGCACGAATGAGCAATGCCGTGCACGCCGACAGGGCGCGATTCACACCTTTCATCCAGGAATCTCCCCTCCGGTGAGCCGCCCACCAAGCCCAGGAGCACCCCGCAGCCGGCGCAACCACGCACCACCCGTGCCTGGGGCCGACTCCCCGACGGCTCTGTCACCCGCGCGCGGCCGGCGCTACATTGGCCCGGCTCACGCGGCGGTCCGCCCCCTACGGCGGCCCGCCTCCAACGGTGCGCCATGCGACACGCGTCCCTCGCCACGCGCCGCGCGGCGTCACGCACCACGCGCCACCCGGCGCCGCACATCACGCGTCGCCCCGCGACGCTCGAACGACGGGGGATCCGTGCACATGGGAGGTCGTCCCGAGTCGGACAACCGGGCCGCCTGGCAGTCGTTGCTCGCCGATCTCGAGCAGCGTCGGACCGGGTCGCGGGCCATGGGCGGACCCGCGAAGGTCACCCGCTACGCGGCGGCGGTCCCCGGTCGGCTGCCCGCCCGGGCCAGGATCGCCGCGCTCCTGGACGAGCACTCGTTCACCGAGATCGGCACGCTCGCCGGCGGAGCCGAGATCCCCTCCGACGCGTTCGTCGCCGGGTCCGGGCTGCTGGACGGCCGCCCGGTGTTCGTGGGTGCCGAGGACTTCACCGTCCAGGGCGGCTCGATCGGCCCGGGCGCCGCCGCGAAGCGGGCCCGGCTCGTGCGGCTGGCCGGCCAGGAACGCGCACCGCTGGTGACCCTGCTCGAAGGCGCCGGCCACCGCGCGGGCAATGCGCTCGCCGGGCACACCGCCACGCCCAACGACCTCCAGGCCCTGGTCGACCTCGCCGGCCTGGTCCCCACCGTCGCGATCGTGCACGGCCCCTCCGCCGGACACGGCGCGCTGACCGCACCGCTGTCCGACTTCGTGATCATGGTCGAGGGCACCGGCGCCCTGTTCACCGCCGGCCCGCCACTGGTCGCCGCCGCGACCGGCGAACGAGTCGACAAGCACACCCTCGGTGGCAGCCGGGTGCACTGCGTGGTCAGCGGCGTCGCGCACAACGCCGTCCCCGACGACGCGGCGGCGCTCCGGCTGGCCCGCCGATATCTCTCCTACTTCCCGTCCCACGCCTGGCAACTTCCGCCGTACGCGGGACCGGAGTCGGGCAACGCCGACGTCGGCCCGCGCCGCACCGAGGCGCTCCTGGACCTGATCCCGCCGGACGCGCGTCGCCCGTACGACATCAGGGCCGTGCTGACCGAGGTCTTCGACGCGGGCACGGTCCTGGAGTTGCAACCGGCACACGGCGCCTCCATCGTCACCGCGCTCGCCCGCCTCGGCGGCCACGCGGTCGCCGTACTGGCAAACCAGCCGGCGGTCCGGGCCGGCACCATCGACACCGACGCCGCCGACAAGGCCGCCCGCTTCGTCTCGATCGCGGGCGCGTTCCACCTCCCGGTGGTCTTCCTCGCCGACAACCCCGGCGTGCTGGCCGGCACCGCCGCGGAGCGGTCGGGCGTCCTGCGCGCGGCGGCTCGACTGTTCGCGGCCCAGCACCGCTTGCGGGTCCCGAAACTGCACCTGACGCTCCGCAAGGCGTTCGGTTTCGGCAGCTCGGTGATGGCGATGAACCCGTTCGACGCGCAGACCGTCTCGTACGCGCTCCCGGGCGTCACCCTCGGCGGCATCCCGGCCGCCGCCGGCGCCGCCGCCGCGAAGCAGGACGCGGACACGGCACGCCGACTCACCGCGAACGAGGCGAGCGGCCCGTGGCGCTCGGCGAACGCGCTCTCCTACGACGACGTGATCGCGCCGACCGAGGTCCGCGACGCCCTGCTCGCCGGCCTGACCCGCGCACGGGCCCGGCTGTCCGGCCCGGTCGAGCCGGATCGGCGCCCCGACCTGCTGCCTTAGGCTCACCACATGGACGGTTTGGGTGACCTGCTGCGCGGGATCAGGGCGGACGGCGCGCTGTTCGACCGACGGTTGTTGCCGCCGGAGGCATCCGCCGAGGTCGCCTCCGGTGCGCCGCTGACCCTGTACACGGTGATCCGCGGCAGCGGCCGGCTCGTCCCGGACGGCGGCCCGGCGCTGCCGCTGCGCCCGGGCGACACCGCCCTGGTCCGCGGCTGCCCCCCGGTCACCTTCGTCGCCGACGCCCACCCGGATCGGGACGCGTCGCCGAAGCCGAACCGGGACACGGACGCCACCACCGAACTGCTCTCCGGCGCCTACCGCGCACACGCCGACATCGGCCGCCGGTTGCCCGCCGCACTCCCCCAGTCCCTGCTCGTCCCGGACGACGAGGGCTGCGACGCGGTCCTGGGCTTCGTATCCGCCGAGGTCGCCGCCGACAAACCGGGCCAACAGTTCGTCCTGGACCGCCTGCTCGACTGGATGCTGGTCTGTACGCTCCGCGCCTGGTTCGACCGCCCCGAGGCGCAACCGCCCGCGTGGTACCTGGCCCTGGCCGACCCGGTCGTGGGCGCCGCCCTGCGTGCGGTCCACGACGCACCGGCCCGGCCGTGGACGATCGCCGCCCTGGCCGCGGAGGCGGGCGTCTCGCGCACGTCGCTCGCCGAACGCTTCACCACCCGCGTCGGCAAGCCGCCGCTCACCTACCTGACCGAGTGGCGGATGGCCCTGGCCGCCGACCTGCTCACCGAGCGGGACGCCACGGTCGCCGCCGTGGCCCGCCGGGTCGGCTACGCCGACCCGTTCGCATTCAGCACCGCCTTCAAACGCGTCCGCGGCCTGAGCCCGACGGCCTACCGCAGCACCCGCGCGGCCTGACCAGGCCCGGTCCGGCTCGGCCACCCACCGACTGCGGTGTGACGGTCTGCGGCATGGTCGGCTCCTTCGATCGCGCGAATCCCACCCTGCCGAGTCTGGGCACGGCGGGCGCACGGTCTTGGACGGATGGGAACGTGCGCGCGCCGCGGACCCGCCGTGTCGAAGGCGACGGCTGACCGGACGTACGCACATGTCCCCCGGCTTCTCGCCCATGGTCGCCCGGTCCGGCCGCGCCCAGGCTGGAGCCATGACAGAACCGACGCAGCACCCGATCCTCGTTCTCGGCGGCACCGGCAAGACCGGCAGCCGGGTGGTCGACGCGCTCCGCGCCCGAGGCGCCGCCGTGCGGCCGGCCTCGCGCTCCACCGCACACCACTTCGACTGGTCCGACGACTCCACGTGGGGCCCCGCGCTGGCCGGCGTCTCCGCGGTCTACCTGGTCCCGCTGGACGGCGTGCCCACCGGCCCGGCCTTCGTCCGGCAGGCCGGCGCCGCCGGGGTCGAACGGATCGTCCTGCTCTCCGCGCGCGGCGTCGACACTCCCGGCTACTTCGCCGCCGACGACCCGGCCAACCAGGCACGCCTGGAGCTCGAAGCGGCCGTCCGCGACAGTGGCGCCGAGTGGACGATCCTGCGCCCCGGCTGGTTCGCGCAGAACTTCAGCGAGGGCTTCTTCCGTGACGACATCCGATCCGGCGAGCTGTACCTGCCGGCCGGCACCGCCCCGGTGTCCTTCGTCGACACCGAGGACATCGCCGCCGTCGCGGTCGCGGCCCTGCTCGACCCCGGCCACGCGGGCCGGACCTACGAGCTCTCCGGCCCCCGCGCGGTGACCTTCGACGAGGCCCTCGCCGAGATCGCCGCCGCGACCGGCCATCGGGCCCGCTACATCCCGGTCGAGCCCGCCGCATACACCGCCGCGCTGGTCGACCAGGGCATGTCCGAGCTCGACGCGGCCATCTGGACCTCGGCCCTGAACGGCATCCTGCGCGGTCTGGAGGCCAAGGTCTCCGACGGCATCCCGCGCGCCCTGGGTCGCCCCGGCCGCGACTTCACCGAGTTCGTCCGCACGGCGGCCCCCACCGGCGCCTGGACCGCCTGACCCACCTGCCCCACCCCCGGGCGGCCGACGACCCGATCGTCGGCCGCCCGCGGCACGATCACCCCGAGCCCCGGCCCGGCTTCCTCCGCCCGGCCGGCGCACCCGTCGGCCGGCGCACCGGGCGCTCCAGCCCGTCGTAAAGCCCGGCGATGATCGAATTCGACAACGATTCACGGCGCGCATATCCGCCGCCGGTGCACCCACACGAACATCGACGCGTGACATCTCCCGCACCCGATCAATCCCGTGCAGCCGAATCCCGATCGATTTTGTCGAATCGATCCATTGCGATCGATCACCGGGCGCCGTGTCGATTAGCGAAATACCCGGGGAATGATCTTTCCCGATTCGCCCCGTGCGCGATATTCCATCCGGCGCCGCGAACATCGGGGACCCTCTTCACTCGGACGGCCGACAAAATCGCAAACCCGGTCCCGGGATTTACCGACCACCCCGCCGGCCCGTCCATTACCGGTGCACCGGGCCGGAAGAATCCGCCCGCCGCTTTCCGGCCGACCCCCCGCCGCACCCGTGGCCGGTCCGCCCGAGCCGGCGCCGAGCGGGCCGCCGAGGCACATGCGGCACGGCGCGCCGGCCCGTCCCGTGCGTAACGCGGCGGAGGGCGGGCATTCTCAAGACAGGTTCAGGACCGTAGGACCGACGCCGGTGCCCGACCCCACCCGCACCCTCAGGAAAAATCCGACCCACTGCCACCGGCGCTCGGATACCGTCGATCCGCGGCCACGACGGCGGCGCCGACCCCGCAACCCAGGGGGCCACCGGCGCGACCGTGCAGATCACCGGGCCGTCCCGCACACTGGGGAACCCACCGCTCGAAGCCGCTGCGGGCCGACGTGACCCAGGTCACGCTCGCGGGGGCGTAACACTTTTGCCGATCGGAGCGATGCCTTGAGTGGCGCCGGCAGCGCCGACGGGTCCGGTCCCGCGGATCCGTCATCGATTCGGTGTAGTTGCGGCGCCGCAGCATGCCCGCGTGAACCGAGAGGTTATTTGTGACCCCGAGCTCGTCCAGCACGCTTCCCAACAGAATCGCCGAATCGGAATCTCTGGTGGCGCTCATCGAGCGTGGCCGTGCCGAAGGATCGATTACCGGCGAGGACATACGCCGAGCCTTCGAAACCGATGCCATCCCTGCGACGCAGTGGAAGAGCATCCTCCGTAGCCTCAACGAGGTCCTCGATGAGGCCGGTGTGACGTTGACCGTCAACCCGGTCAAAGAGACCCAACGGAGAGACGTAGCCACAACTCGGCGATCTGTCAAGAAGACGCTATCCACGCGCTCAACCCGTGTCAAGAACACAGAGACCTTGCCCGCGCAAGTCACGCCCGCGGCAACGGAATCGGGAGAGTCCGTCGTGGAATCTGCTCCGAAGCCGAAGAAGGCTGCAGCCAAGAAGAAGACGGCGGCCAAGAAGACCACCACCGCCACCGAGACGACCGCCGTCGAGTCGCCCGCCCCCAAGGACGGCGACGAGGCACTGGTCGAAGAAGACCTGTTCGACGAGCCCGCCGAGGCCGCGGCCCCCGAGGTCGGACCCAGCGGCTTCGTCCTCACCACGGACGAGGACGACGCCCCGCAGCAGCAGGTGACCACACCGGGTGCCACCGCGGACCCGGTCAAGGACTACCTGCGGCTGATCGGCAAGGTCTCGCTGCTCAACGCCGAGCAGGAGGTGTCGATCGCCAAGCGCATCGAGGCCGGCCTGTTCGCGTTGGAGAAGCTGGACTCCGAGCCCGGCCTCACGCCGCAGTTCCGGCACGAGCTGGAGCTCGTCGCCGAGGACGGCAAGCGCGCCAAGAACCACCTCCTGGAGGCCAACCTCCGCCTGGTGGTCTCGCTGGCGAAGCGCTACACCGGCCGCGGCATGCTCTTCCTGGACCTGATCCAGGAGGGCAACGTCGGTCTCATTCGTGCGGTCGAGAAGTTCGACTACACGAAGGGCTTCAAGTTCTCCACCTATGCGACCTGGTGGATTCGTCAGGCGATCACCAGGGCCATGGCCGACCAGGCGCGGACCATCCGCATCCCGGTCCACATGGTCGAGGTGATCAACAAGCTGGCCCGCGTGCAGCGCCAGATGCTCCAGGACCTGGGCCGCGAGCCCACCCCGGAGGAGCTGGCCAAGGAACTCGACATGACCCCGGAGAAGGTCGTCGAGGTGCAGAAGTACGGCCGCGAGCCGATCTCCCTGCACACCCCCCTCGGCGAGGAGGGCGACAGCGAGTTCGGTGACCTGATCGAGGACACCGAGGCGATCCGCCCGGCCGACGCGGTCAGCTTCACCCTGCTCCAGGAACAGCTGCACTCGGTCCTGGACACCCTGGCCGAGCGCGAGGCCGGCGTGATCTCGATGCGTTTCGGGCTCACCGACGGTCAGCCCAAGACGCTCGACGAGATCGGCAAGGTCTACGGGGTCACCCGCGAGCGGATCCGCCAGATCGAGTCGAAGACCATGTCGAAGCTGCGCCACCCGTCCCGCTCCCAGGTGCTGCGCGACTACCTGGACTAGGCAGGACCCCGGGTACGGACGGACCGCCCCTCGGCGACCTCCGTCCGTACCCGGCGCCACACCCCCGGCCGTGCCGGTCAGGGTGCCAGCCGGTGCGGGCCGCGGAACAGGAACGTCGCGTCCCGGATCGAGGGCAGGTCCAGGAGCAGCATCAGCAGTCGGCTCAGCCCCAGGCCCAGGCCCCCGTGCGGCGGCATGCCGTAGCGAAAGCAGTCCAGGTAGGACGCGAGCGGTACCGCATCCATGCCCTTTTCCCGCAGTTGTGCGAGCAGCCGGTCGTGGCGGTGCTCGCGTTGCGCGCCCGTGGTGATCTCGACGCCCTTCCAGAGCAGGTCGAAGCTCTCCGTGACGGTGGGGTCGTCGTCCGGGCGCAGATGGTAGAACGGCCGGATCCCGGCCGGGAAGCGGGTCACGAAGACGAACTCGTGTCCGGTCTCCGCCGCGATCAGGGCGGACAGCGCCCGTTCGCCCTCGGGGTCCAGATCGACCCTGGTGCCCGCCGGGTCCCAGCCCCGGGCACGCAGTCGGGCGAGCGCGTCGGCCATGGTGATCCGTGGGAACGGCCGCTCCGGGACGGTGACCTCGACGCCGAGCAGCTCCTCGATCGTCGCGCCGTGTTCGGCTCGGACGTCGGCCAGTACCGCCCGCAGCAGTCGCTCCTCGAAGGCCATCACGTCCTCGACGCCGTCGATCCAGGCGAGTTCGGCGTCGACGCCGGTGAACTCGGTGGCGTGTCGGGAGGTGTACGACGGTTCGGCACGAAAGACCGGGCCGATCTCGAAGACCCTGTCGACGCCCGCCGCGATGGCCATCTGCTTGTAGAACTGCGGCGATTGGGCCAGGTAGGCGGGGCGGCCGAAGTAGTCGACGGTGAACACCTCGGCACCGGATTCGGACGCCGTGCCCATCAGCTTGGGCGTGTGCAGCTCGGTGAAGCCCTCGGCCGCGGTGACTCGGCGCATCGCCTGTTCGACGGTGGTCTGTACGTCCAGGACCAGCCGCCGGTCGGGGCGGCGCAGGTCCAGGAAGCGCCAGTCGAGGCGGCGGTCGGGGCCGGTGTGTGCGTCGATCGGCAGGCCGGGTTCGGCGGCCGAGAGGATCTCGACCCGTTCCGGCAGCAGTTCCAGGCCGCCCAGGCGGACCGTCTCGTTGGCCACCACCCTGCCGGTGATCCGTACCGCCGACTCGACGGTGATCCGCTCGAACGCGGCCTCGATCGGGTCGTCGGCGCCGGCGCGGGCGTGCGCGGCCTGGACCCGGCCGGTGTGGTCGCGGAGCACGACGAACTGCATGCGGCGCTGCAACCGGAGCGTATCGATCCAGCCGTGCACGGTGACCCGCTCGCCCAGATGCTCGGACAGGTCGCGGACGAGGGTGCGCGGCATGGCGGCAACTCCCTTGGTTGCGGGCGCGTTGGTCGCGCCGGGTACGGCGGGTGGTAGACGGCCACCCGAGGAGATCGTCAGCGTAGGTGGCCTGGTCGGCGGTGTCGCCGGATTTAGCGACGGCCGGGGGCGCGGGAGGGCCGGTCCGCCTGCGCCGGGTCTGCCGGGCCGTGGCCGGCGATCGGGCCGGTGCAGATAACCGGCAGGGCCGTACATCACCCGACTTGTCCGTTCGCGTGATCGCGAACTGCCTTCGACGGCAAGGCAATTGATCACGGGGGGCGTTACCTGCGGTTTACCATCGGCGGTGTGCCGCACCCACCCCCGACCGGCGGCCCCGAGGTGTTGAGATCATGTCCGAGAACGCTGGAGACCGAGTGTGGTCGACCGAGCCCGCCGGCGAGCGACCGCCCGCCGGCATCGACGTCAACGTGCCGAGCGTCGCGCGCATCTACGACTACCTGATCGGCGGCAAGGACAACTACGCCGCCGACCGCGCCGTGGCCCGGAAGTTGATCGAGGTGGCGCCCGACCTCGAACACGACGCCGGCGCGCATCGCCGGATCCTGCACCGCGGCGTGCGTTTCCTGGTCGAGCAGGGCATCCGGCAGTTCGTCGACATCGGGTCCGGGTTGCCGACCGCGCAGAACACCCACCAGGTCGCCCAGGCGGTGGCGCCGGAGGCCACCGTGGTCTACGTGGACAACGACCCGATCGTGCTCGCGCACGGTCGTGCGCTGCTCGCCGAGAACGAGCGGACCACGGTGATCACCGCCGACCTGCGTGAGCCCGAGTCGATCCTGAAGAACCCGGACGTGCTGCGCCTGATCGACTTCGATCGGCCGGTCGCGCTGATGTTGCTCGGGGTGATCCACCACATCAACGACGACGAGGATCCGGGCGGGTTGTTGCGCACCTACCTCGACGCGTTGCCGTCCGGGAGTTGGCTGTTCCTGACCCACTTCCTGCGCAGCGGCCCGGAGTCGGAGCGGATGGAGCAGGTGATGCAGGGCTCGCACAAGAGCGGGCGCTTCCGCGAGCGCGCGGAGATCGCGGCCTACCTGGACGGTCTGGAGCCGGCCGAGCCGGGCCTGGTCCACATCGACCTGTGGCGCCCCGAGGAGCCGGTGGACGAGGCGAGCCTGTCGGTCACCCAGCGCCTGGTCCTGGGGGCGGTGGCCCGCAAGCCGTAGCGGGTCCGGCGCCTGTCTTCGATCCCGCGTCGGCAGGCCCTGGCGGTCTGCGGACGACGCGATACGGCCCCCAGGCGGTTCGCGCGTGCGAACCGCCTGCGGGCCGTGGGGTCGGGTCGGGGCGGGCGAGCCGCCTGCGGTCACCGGGTGGCCGGGATCATCGCCGCCGGTTCGGTGGTCGCGGTGCCGGCCGCGACCGGCTCCGCGGCCGAGGTGCCGCGGGCGAAGCGCAGCGCCACCAGTGCGGTCGCGCCGACGCCCGCGCCGGCGATCAGCACCGCCGTACGCAGCCCGGCCGGCGTGGACGCGTGGGCGTTGGCCACCGCGACCAGGATCGCCAGGCCCACCGCGCCGCCGATCTGTTGGGCGGTGGAGGCCATGCCGGACGCGATGCCCTGCTCGTGCCCGGCCACGCCGACCGCGGCCGCGCCGAACATCAGCGTGTAGCCGGCGCCCTGGCCCAGACCCAGGATGACGAAGCCGGGGACCATGGACGGGTACGAGGCGCCGGCGGACATCGACAGGCCGACCACGACGGTGCCCGCGGCGCCGACGAGCAGGCTCGCGATCATCGCGGTGCGCGTTCCGAAGCGGGTCGCCGCCCGGCCGCCGAGCAGCGAGCCCGCGGTGATCGCGAGCATCGGGACCAGGTAGGCCAGGCCGGTCTCCAGCGCGGTGTAGCCCTTGACCTCCTGGAAGTACACGGTGAGGAAGTAGGCGAGTGTGCCGATCGTCGCCATGTAGAGGAAGGTGACCGCCATGCCGGTGTTCAGGTTGCGACCGCGCAGCAGGCGCAGCGGCATCAGCGGGTCCGGGCTGCGGCGCTCGATGGACAGGAAGGCGCCGATCAGGACCACCCCGAAGGCGACGCTCGCCAGGATCGGCGCGGAGGTCCAGCCCGACTCGGGGGCCTGGACGAACGCGAACACGATCGCGATGGTGCCCACGGTCGAGGTGAGCGCGCCGGCCAGGTCGAAGCGGCGGTCCGCGCGCCGGGCGCCGTCCGCGGGGATCAGCCGCAGTGCGGTCAGCGCGGCGGCGCCGGCGAGCGGGACGTTGACGTAGAAGACCGCCTGCCAGCCCAGGAATTGGGTCAGTACCCCGCCGAGCAGCGAGCCCACGATCATCCCGCTGCCGCCCGCCGCGCCCCATACCGCGAACGCCCGGTTGCGCTCCCTGCCCTCGGCGAACAGGGTGCCGACCAGGGTCAGCGTCGCGGGGAACAGGAAGGCCCCGCCCACACCCTGCACGGCGCGGGCCGCGATCAGCAGCCCGGGACTGCCGGCGAGCCCGCCGGCCAGTGAGGAACCCGCGTACAGCGCCAGGCCCAGGACGAACATCCGGCGTGGTCCGTACAGGTCGCAGGCCCGGCCGCCGAGCAGCAGCAGGCCGCCGAACGCGACGGCGTAGGCACTGACCACCCATTGCAGGCTCTGCGCGGTGAAGCCGAGGCCGTCGCCGATCTCGGGCAGTGCGACGTAGACGATGTTGTAGTCGACGGAGATGATCAACTGGGCGAAGGCGAGCAGGGCCAGGACCAGCGCGGACCGACGGGCGCCGGTGCCGGTGGTCTTCGCGTCGGTACCGGTGCCGCCGGTGGTCCCGCCTCGGGTGGTGGTGATGCTCATCGGTGCTTCCCCCGCTCGTCCGTGCCGACGCGCTCGGCGACGCCGATCGCGATTCGGTTCGAGATGTGGTGCGCGCTGCTCATGACGACGAATCTAGGTGCGCAAACGACCGGGTATAGGGTTCATTTCCATGTCGGAAATCGAGGTCAATTCGGCCGGATGGATCGGCCGTGACCTGCATCTGGAGCTGTCCGGTACGGGCAGTCGGCGGGCCGTGCTGATCCGCGCCATCCGCGAGGCGATCCGGACCGGTCGGCTGGCTCCGGACACGCCGCTGCCGCCGTACCGGTCGCTCGCGGTCGATCTGGGCATCGCCCGGAACACGGTCGCCGACGCGTATGCCGAACTGGTCGCGGAGGGCTGGCTGACGGCGCGTCAGGGCTCCGGGACCCGAGTCGCCCGGCGGGCCGAACCGCTCGCCGCGCCGCGCCGCCGGGCCCGAACCGGGCTGCCGGCGCGGCCCGCCGGGGCAACGCACAATCTGCGCCAGGGGCAGCCGGACGCGGCGTCCTTCCCGCGTACCGCGTGGGCCGCGTCGGCCCGGCGGGCGCTGAACGCCGCGCCGAACGAGGCGTTCGGGCCGGGCGATCCGCAGGGGCGTCCGGAGTTGCGGCTCGCGCTGACCGACTACCTCGCGCGAGTGCGCGGGGTGCGCACCCACCCGGACCGGATCGTGATCTGCTCGGGCTTCGCGCACGCGTTGCGGCTGCTGTTCGCCGGCGTGTTGCGCGGGCCGGCCGCCGTGGAGTCGTACGGGCTGGCCTTCCATCGTTCGATCCTGGCCGCCGCGTCGATCCGGACGCTGCCCCTGGGCATCGACGAACACGGCGCCGACACCGACGCGTTGGCCGCCCTGCCGAGCGCCCGCGTGGCGGTGCTGACGCCGGCTCACCAGTTCCCCACCGGCGGCCCGCTGTCGCCCGAGCGGCGGCTCGCGGTGCTGGACTGGGCGCGAGCGCGGGGCGGGTTGGTGCTGGAGGACGACTACGACGGCGAGTTCCGCTACGACCGGCGTCCGGTCGGGGCGGTCCAGGGCATGGATCCGGACCGGGTGGTGTACGTGGGCTCGGTCAGCAAGAGCCTGTCCCCGGCGATCCGGCTCGGCTGGATGGTGCTCCCCGAGCACCTGGTGGACGACGTCCTGGCGGTGAAGGGCGTGCGCGAGGCATGGGCCGGCGTCACCGATCAGCTCACCCTCGCCGACTTCATCGAGGGCGGCCACTACGACCGGCACATCCGCCGGATGCGCCGGCGCTACCGCGACCGGCGCGACCACCTGCTCGCCGCGTTGGCCGAACACGCCCCGCACGTCGTCGCGACCGGTATCGCCGCCGGTCTGCACGCCGTGCTGCGGCTGCCGGCCGGCAGCGAACCCGCCACGGTCGAGGCCGCCGCCCGCCAGGGCCTGACCCTGGACGGCCTCGCCGACTTCCGCCACCCGGACGCGACGGGCCCGGCCCCGGACGGCCTGGTGGTCGGATACGCGACTCCCCCGGACCACTCGTACCCGGCGGCGGTCGACGCGCTGTGCCGCTCGCTGCGGGCGGCGGCGCAAAAATAGGCCCGGCTCGCCGGTCCGCGGTGGGCTCGGCCGACCCGGGCCCGAGACGGCCTAAGCCAGCGCGTTGACGACCGTGCCGAACACCGTCGGCAGGCGGTGGGCCGCGGGGACGATCAGGCGGGCCGTGTGCGGGCGGGCGCGGGCGGTGAGGAGGGTTTCGGTGAGGACCCGGTGCCGGCGGGACAGCCGGCGCCAGTCGGCTTCGTAGCGCTCGGGGCAACCCGCGACGAGGGCGCCGACCAGGGCCCGAGCCGAGGCCAGGGCCAGCGCGATGCCCTCGCCGGTGAGCGCGTCGGTGTAGCCGGCCGCGTCGCCGACCAGCAGGACGCGGCCCGCGACCCGGGTGCGCACCCGGCGGCGCAGCGGTCCCGCGCCGCGCACGTCGCCGGCCGCCGCGCCCGCCAGCCGGGCCCGCAGTGCGGGAAACGCGGCCAGGTGCTCGTCGTAGGGCCGCCCGCGCGGGCCCAGGACCGCGACGCCGACCAGGTCCGGCCCGACCGGCGTCACGTACGCCTCGCCGTGCGGCGACCAGTGCACCTCGACGAAGTCGGTCCACGGCTCGACCGCGAAGTGCCGGCGCAGCCCGTATCGCCGAGCGCGTCGATCCGGCGGCGTCGACCCCAGGGCGGCCCGGATCGGCGAGTGCAGGCCGTCCGCCGCGACCAGCCAGTGTGCGGTCAGTCCGGCGGCGGTCACCCCGTGTGCGTCCTGGTGCACGTCGCCGACCCGGCCGACCCGGTGCTCGACCCCGAGCGCGCGGGCCCGTTCGTACAGCGCGGTGTGCAGCGTGGTGCGCCGGACGCCCAGCCCCGGCCCGGCCCGGAACCGGGCCTCGACCGCGTGTCGGGCGTCCAGGTACCGGATCCCGGCCAACGGCCGTCCGGCGGGCGTGATGCCCAGTCGGGCGAGCGCGGTCACGCCCGTGGGCATCAGTCCCTCGCCGCAGGCCTTGTCCACCGGCGCCGGCCGCGGCTCCACCACCACCACACGCAGTCCCGCAAGCGCACCGTGGATCGCGGTCGCCAGGCCGGCCGGCCCGCCGCCCGCGACGAGCAGGTCGATCACGCGGTCGCCGCCGACAGCGCGGCCGACTCGCAGCGGATCCGGACCACCATCAGCGCGGCGTTGAGCACGGTGAAGGTGAGCGCGGTGACCCACGCGCCGTGTACGAGGGGCAGCGCCAGGCCCTCGACCGCGACCGCGACGTAGTTCGGGTGCCGCAGCCAGGTCAGCCGGTACGGCCCGCTGCGCACCAGTGGCAGCCCCGGCACGACCACCACCTGGGTGTTCCAGCGCGGGCCGAGCGCGAAGATGCACCACCAGCGCAGCGCCTGCGCGGCAAGCACGAGGACGACCATGGTCCAGCCGAACCAGGGCACGAACGGCCGCTCGCTCCGCCACACTTCGAGCACGCATGCGGCCAACAGTCCGACGTGCAGCACGACCATCGGCGGATAGTGCCGCCGGCCGCTGACCACGCCGCCCCGGGCCAGGCTCCAGGCCAGGTTGCGGCGGGCCACCACCAACTCGGCGAGGCGTTCGAGGGCGACCAGGCCCACCAGGACGAAGTACCAGTACATCGCGCCTACCACTCCACCAGGACGAGTTCGGAGCAGAACCCCGGGCCCATCGCGATCATCAGGCCCGGCGTACCGGGTTCGGGCCGGGCGGCGATCGTGTCGCGCAGCACGTGCAGCACCGAGGTGGACGACAGGTTTCCCGTCGCGGCCAGCGAACGCCACGTCAGATCGAGGGCTCCGGCCGGGAGTTCGAGTGTCTCGGCGACGGCTTCGAGCACCTTGGGGCCGCCCGGGTGGCACACCCACGCGGTGATGTCGGCCGGGCTCAGGTCGTGTTCGGCGAGGAAGGATCGCACGTCGCCGGCCAGGTACTCGCGGACCACGTCGGGGACGTTCGGGCCCAGCACGATCCGGAACCCGGAGCCGCCCACGTCCCAGCCCATCACCCGGGCCGAGTCCGGATACATGCGACTGCGGCCGGCCACCACTCTGGGGCCGCGCCCCGGCCCGGTGCGCGCGTCCCCGCAGGCGACCACCGCCGCCGCGCCGTCGCCGAACAGGGCACCCGCGACCAGGTTGGCGATCGAGGCGTCGGCGCGTTGGAGGGTGAGCGAGCACAGTTCGACCGAGACCAGCAGCGCGACGTGCTCGGGCCATCCGCGCAGGTAGTCGTGCACCCGGGCGATCCCGGCGGCGCCCGCGACGCAGCCCAGGCCGAACACCGGCAGCCGTTTGACGTCGGGGCGCAGGCCGAGCCGGCCGACCAGGCGGGCGTCGATCGAGGGCACCGCGAGGCCGGTCACCGTGGTGAACACGATCAGGTCCACGTCGAGCGCGCTGAGCCCGGCGGCGCCGAGAGCGGACTCGATCGCCTCGGCCGCGAGGTCGACGGCGACGTCCAGGTAGGCGTCGTTGGCCGCGCCGAAGTCGTCCAGCTTGGCGTAGTGGTCCAGGGGCAGCGCCAGATGGCGGGTGTCCACCCGGGCGCTCGCGTGCAGCCGGTCCAGGACGCGGCGATCGGCGCCGACCGGCAGACACAGTCCCGCGAACGCCTCGGTGATCTCGGCTTGTGGATATCGGTGCGGCGGCAGGGCACCACGGACGGCGGCGATGCGGGTCACGGCGAACCCCCGGCTGGGTGAGGCGACGGAAATGCTGGACGGCGAACGGGTGTGGCTGCTGGGGCGGTTGCGCCGAACGGGTGCGGGAACGCTGGAACAGTGCCCAGCGGGAACACCGAACCCACGTCGTTTGCCCGCGCACACGACCCGCATGCGCCCCTCCCGCGCCGACCCCCGGAAAGGTCACCCACGTGAGCGAAGCCGCAGTGCCGAGCCGCCCGTCCGTGACCGCCCCCGCGCGCCCCCGCGAACGGGCCCCTGCCCTCGGCCTCGTGCTCGCCTGCCACCCGGGCCCGACCGTCGCCGTCACGGCCCTGGTGACCGCTCTGGCCGCCGCGGCCGGCCGGGACGCCGGGGGCTGCGCGCTGGTCGGCGCGGCGGTGCTCAGCGGGCAGTTGTCGGTCGGGTGGTGCAACGACGCGGTGGACGCCGCCCGCGATCGGGCCGCCGGGCGGACCGGCAAGCCGGTGGTCGCCGGCCTGGTCGGGGCCGAGCGGGTGGCGCTCGCCGCCGGTTCCGCGCTGGTGTTGTGCCTGCCGCTGTCCTACGCGTCGGGGCCGGCGGCGGGCACCGCGCATGTGGTCGGGGTGGCCGCCGCGTGGACCTACGACCTCGGGGTCAAGGGCACCGCCTGGTCGTGGCTGCCCTACGCGGTCGGCTTCGGCAGCCTGCCGGCGTTCGTGGCGTTCGGGCTGCCCGGGCGGCCGGCGCCCACGTGGTGGATCGTCACCGCCGCCGCGCTGCTGGGCTGCGGCGCGCACCTGGCCGACGCGCTGCCGGATCTGGACGTCGACCACGCCGGCGGCGTGCGCGGTCTGCCGCACCGACTCGGCCCGACCGGCATCCGGGCGCTCGCCCCGCTGCCGCTGCTCGGCGCCACCGCGCTGCTCGCGTACGGCCGCCCGGACCGGTCCGGGCGGCTCGCCCTGGTCGGCGCCGGTGTCCTGGCCGGCGCGGGGGCGCTGCTCGGCGGCCGGCGGCCCGGCGCCCCGTTCGCCGCCGCGATCGCCGTCGCCGCGATCGACGTGGCCCTGCTGCTGCGTCGGGGTGCCGGCATCGCCGCGCGCGGACGCGGATCACGCGGGGTCCGACGATCATCACGCCAATGCGCGTAGACCGTGGCCTGCCAGAGCGGTTTCGGTATGCCCTGGAAAAGCGCCCGATGAGGTGATATACACCGATCACTGCTTGACATTCTGTCAAATTGGATCTTCGTATTTAACAATCTGTCCCATTGTCCAGTTCAGAGCACCAGGAAATCATTCATGCCCATAGCTCGATCCCGGATTCACCCAAACCGCCCGCAGATCGGGCACCGCGAGCCAGCTCGTACCGTGCCGGCCCCCCTGTTGTCCCCTCATACCTGGAGGAACCCGCACATGAGCGGACGCCTTACCCACCGCCGCCTGATCGCCTGCGCCGCAACCTTGATCGCGGGCTCCATGCTCCTGACCGGCTGTGGGGACGACGGCGGCGACAGCGCGCTCGGCAAGAAGGACGAGAACGCGCCGTTCTTCAAGATGCTCCCGCCGGACGTCCAGAAGTCCGGCAAGCTCGAGATCGGCTCGGAGATCGCGTACGCGCCGATCGAGTTCATGAAGGGCGGCAAGGCCGTCGGTGTCGACCCCGAGCTGGCCGCCGCGCTCAGCAAGCAGCTCGGCGTCAAGTACGAGTACAAGAACTCCCCGTTCGACTCGCTGATCACCGGGATCACCTCCAAGCGCTTCGACATGGTCATGTCCGCGATGACCGACAAGAAGGAGCGGCAGGGCCAGGGCCTGGCGTTCGTGGACTACTTCCGCGCCGGTACCTCGATCCTGGTGCAGAAGGGCAACCCGCAGAACATCAAGTCCCTCGACGACCTGTGCGGGAAGATCGTCGCGTTGCAGCAGGCGACGACCAACGAGGATGTCGCGATCGCCCAGTCCAAGAAGTGCGAGGAGTCGGGCAAGGGCGCGATCACGATCCAGAAGTACGAGCACGACGGCGAGGCCCTGCTCAAGCTCAAGAGCGGCGCCGCCGTCGCCGACCTCAACGACTTCCCGGTCGCCGCGTACAACGCGCAGACCTCCGGTGACGGCAAGGACTTCGAGGTCACGGGCGATCAGATCGATGCCGGGCTCTACGGCATCGGCGTCGGCAAGGACAACACCCAGCTCCAGCAGGCGCTGAAGTCGGCCCTGGAGGCCCTGATCAAGAACGGCGAGTACGCCAAGATCCTGGCCAACTGGAAGGTCGAGGCCGGCGCCGTCTCCGAGGTCACCATCAACGGCGGCACTTCCTGATCCGAGGTCCGGCCCCGTCGCCCGGAGCGGCGGGGCCGGACCCGGCGGACCGTCCCCCCATCGGTCCACCCGCGCCCGCGCCCGCACTCGTGCTCCAAGAGGAGGTCACCTTCCCGTGACCACACCCCCACCCCCCGCCGCCTCCGACAAACAGCCGGCCCGTCGGGAACACATCAAAGCGATCCCGGTGCCGCACTACGGTCGTTGGGTCGCGGCCGTCGTGGTCCTGGCCCTGGTCGGCCTCCTGATCAACGCGTTCGCGAACGCGAAGATCCATTGGAGCGTGACCGGCGATTACCTGTTCGACGAGCAGATCATCAAGGGCGCCGTCAACACGCTCAAGATCAGCCTCTACTCGATGGCGCTCGGCCTCGTGCTCGGCGTGCTCGCCGCGATCGGGCGACTCTCCGGCAATCCGGTCACCTCGACCGTCTCGTCGCTGTACATCTGGTTCTTCCGCGGCACGCCGGTCCTGGTCCAGTTGCTCATCTGGGGCAACCTCGCGCTGATCTTCCCGACCATGCTGGGCCACAACACCAACGACGTGATCTCCCCGACCATCGCGGCGCTGCTCGGCCTCGGCATCAACGAGGGCGCGTACATGGCCGAGATCGTGCGATCGGGCATCCAGTCCGTCGACGAGGGTCAGACCGAGGCCGCCCACGCGCTCGGCATGTCCAAGGGCCGCACCCTGCGGCGCATCGTGCTGCCGCAGGCGATGCGAGTGATCGTGCCGCCCACCGGCAACGAGTTCATCAACATGCTCAAGACGTCCTCGCTGGCCAGCGTCGTGGTGTACCCCGAGGTGCTGCAGAAGGCGAAGGACGTGTACACCAACAACCTCGCGGTGATGGAACTGCTCTTCGCGGCCTGCTTCTGGTACCTGCTGCTGACCACCGTCTTCAGCATCGGCCAGTACTACCTGGAACGCCGCTTCTCGCGCGGGGCCAGCCGGGCGCTGCCGCCCACCCCGCTCCAGCGGATCAGGGCCAACCTGTTCCCGACCCGGCGTTCGGGAGTCGAGATCCGATGACGACCAACTTCGACAAGCCCACGCCCGGGGCGGCGGACCCGGCGCGACCCATGGTCAAGGCCGAGGACGTCTGCAAGTCGTTCGGCCCGCTGGAAGTGCTCAAGGGCATCGACCTGGAGGTCGGCTCCGGCGAGGTCATGTGCATCGTCGGCCCCTCCGGCTCCGGCAAGTCCACCTTCCTGCGCTGCATCAACCACCTGGAGAAGGTCAACGCCGGGCGGTTGTGGGTGGACGGCGAACTCGTCGGCTACCGGGAGAAGGACGGCAAGCTCTACGAACTCCGGGACAGCGAGGTCGCGCTCAAGCGGCGCGACATCGGCATGGTGTTCCAGCGCTTCAACCTCTTCCCGCACATGACCGCGGCGGGCAACATCATGGAGGCGCCCACCCAGGTCAAGGGCATAAGCAAGCCCGAAGCCCGGGAGCGCGCCCACCAGCTCCTGGCCCGGGTCGGCCTGGCCGACAAGGCGAACGCCTACCCCGCCCAGCTCTCCGGCGGACAGCAGCAGCGGGTGGCCATCGCCCGGGCACTGGCCATGGACCCCAAGCTGATGTTGTTCGACGAGCCGACCTCCGCACTCGACCCCGAACTGGTCGGCGAGGTCCTGGACGTGATGCGCGACCTCGCCAGGGACGGCATGACGATGATCGTGGTCACCCACGAGATGGGCTTCGCCCGTGAGGTCGGCGACTCGCTGGTGTTCATGGACGACGGACTCGTCGTCGAGGCCGGAGTGCCGCGCGAGGTGCTGAGCAACCCGCAACACGAGCGCACGAAGGCATTCCTGTCCAAGGTGCTGTGACGCCGGTCGGTTTCGCGTGTCGTGCTGTCGTGCTCCGTCCGGGGTGGTCATCCGCCCCGGACGGAGCAATTCCGTTCGCGATCCGGGCCGGGTTGGGTAGGGGCAGGGTGTCACCCGGCAGGGAGCCCGGGGATCCACACCGCGGAGGAATCCGTCATGCCGCACACCGCCGACCGCCTGGCCGCGCTGGCCCAGCAGGTACTCGGCCGCCCGACACCGATCCGCATCCGGGCCTGGGACGGCAGCGAGGCCGGGCCGCCGGACGGTCCGGCACTGGTCGTCCGCAACCGGCGGGCGCTGCGCCGACTGATGTGGAAGCCGGGCGAGCTGGGCTTCGCGCGCGGTTGGGTATCCGGCGACCTCGACGTGGACGGCGACCTCTACGACGCGCTCGACCGGTTGGCGGGCATCGCGCTGCACCGCGACGAACCGGTGCCCGGGAGCGCCGGCGCGGCCCGGGGCCCCGCAGGCCGCGACCGCCGCCTCGAACGCCCGCGCCCGTCCGCGCGCGCCGCGCTGGGCATGCTGCGCCCGGTGGGCGAGGCACTCACCCTGACCGGACTGCCGGTACCGCCGCCGGCGCCCGTCGAGGAGGTCCGCCGCCGCCGGGGCATACTGCACAGCCTGCGCCGCGACCAGGAGGCGATCCGGCACCACTACGACGTCGGCAACGACTTCTACGCGCTGATCCTGGGCCCCTCGATGGTCTACTCGTGTGCGTACTGGGACCGCCCCGACGCGACGTTGGAGGACGCCCAGCGCGCCAAGCTCGACCTGATCTGCCGCAAGCTGGCCCTGGGGCCGGGCATGCGGCTGCTGGACGTGGGCTGCGGGTGGGGCTCGATGGCGCTGCACGCCGCCGAGCACTACGGCGTCCAGGTGGTCGGCATCACCATCTCGCGTGAACAGGCCGACCTGGCCCGCAAACGTGTCTCCGAGGCGGGCCTGACCGGCCGGGTCGAGATCAGGATCCAGGACTACCGCGAACACGCCGACGGACCCTACGACGCGATCTCCTCGATCGGCATGGCCGAACACGTGGGCCGGATCCGCTTCCGCGAATACGCCGACATCCTCTACGAACTCCTGCGCCCCGGCGGCCGGTTGCTCAACCACCAGATCGCCAGACGCCCGGCTCCGAACGAAGCCGCCTACCAGGTCGACGAGTTCATCGACCGCTACGTCTTCCCCGACGGCGAACTGGCACCGGTGGGCCGCACGGTCTCGGTCCTGGAGGAGGCGGGCTTCGAGATCCGGGACGTGCACGCGCTGCGCGAGCACTACGCGACCACCCTGCGCGCGTGGGTGGCCAACCTGGAGGCCGCCGCGGAGCAGGCCGAACGCCTGGCCTCCCCCGGCCGGGTGCGCGTGTGGCGCCTGTACATGGCCGCCTCGGCCCTGGCCTTCGAACAGAACCGCATCGGCGTCAACCAGATCCTGGCGATCAAGACGCCGGCCTCGGGACGCTCGGGGATGCCGCCGACCCGGACCATGTGAGCGTCGGGGGCGGGCGGTTGGGGGGCCGATAGGGTCGCGGGGTGACGGACGGGATCGGGGCGGGCGACGGCGGGGTGGGGCGGGCGGACGATCCGGGTCGGTTCCGGGCCGTGCCGTCGGTGGGCTACAACGGTTTGACCGCGGGTCGCGTCGTTTCGCTCGCGGACCTCGTGGAACGATGCGGTGGCGGCCCCGACGGGATGCGAGAGACGGCGGCCATGGTCGATCTCCCGGTGGAGGAGGTCGCCACGGCGGTCGAGGATGCCACCCCCTATCGAACCGTGCTGACGTGCGTCCGGCCCGGTGACCCGGTCTGCGGGGTGGACATCTCGCATTTCGAGCCGCGGTGGGCCAGGACCGGCAGGCCCGAAGTGCAATGCTGGTTCAAGGAGATCGGCTTCGATCCGGACGGCGACGAGGTACGGGTGCAGGTGTCGGCGGACCCGGGAGAGGTGCCCGCCGGAAACGCGTCGATGCCCACACACTCGCTGTACGAGTTGTCGGTGGAGGACGCGATGGCGTTGCGCATCGCGCGGGGCAGGGCCGAGGCGGGCGGATTCGGGCCGGGGCGAGTGACGGGTGGCGTCACGGTGCCTGCCGGCGATCCGGTGTGCAGGGCCCTGACGGCGATCGTCCGCAAGTTGGTCGACGGCCACAACTGGTGGCCCGGCGACGCGTTCCGCTGGGTGGAGTGGGCGATCCTTCCCTTCGTGGCCGGCTCGACGTGCGCAGAGGGCATGCGTTTCCTCGATCGGGGCGGTTCGCTCGACTGGGCCGACCTGGTCGAGTTCGGGAAGGACGACCTGGAGAACCTCGCCGACCTGGTCGAGCGGGCCGCGTTCGTACCCGCGCCGGATCCCGCGCCGGTCGATCCCGGGCAGGTCGCCGAGGCGATCGGCGCGTGGGGGACCGCGCTGTCCTGCCGGCTGGAATGGCCCGCGGGCGCCGAGCCGACCGCCGACGAGCTCGCGGCGACGATCACGGGTGGGGCGTCGGTGCCGGCCGGCCCGCCCGACGCGCTCGAACTGCCCTCCGTACAGGTGGCGTTGGGCCCGGCCGAGGCCGGCGGCCGGTTGCTGACCTGCACACCCCGAGCCGACGCGACCTGGCACGACGTGACGGTGGCGCTGCGGGGTATCGCATGGCGGGTCGAGCGGGCGGGTGCGATTCGGATGAGCGTCGACATGGCGGATTCCGTGGATTGACCGGGTCCGGTCGGGCCGGGCGACCGGGTCGGGTCGGGTCGCGCGGTCGAGTCGGCCGGGGTACCTGGCGGCCCCCACGAAGGTCAGTCCAGGATCGCGATCGGGCTTCCGTGACCGGGCACCGACACGCGCCGGCACACGAGCCCCGCCGCGCGCAGCCGGAACATGATCGCCCGCAGGTCGGCGGACACGTCCTGCCACGGGGCGTCGGGCTCGGGCGTACACGAGACGTCCCACAGCCCGTCGTCTGGGTCTTCCGCCCCCGACAGCAGTCTGTCGGGGTCGCCCGGTCCCGGACGGATGGCGACGGCCATGCGGTCGTTCTCCAGGCGGGCGACCCGGCCGCCGGTGACCTGTCGGCAACCGGCCACGACCGAGGCGAGCAGGTCGAGTTCACCGTCCCACACCACGCGGTAGACGACAGGCGGCGGGTGCTCCCCCAGGGCGAGTCCACCGAACGCCGGATCACCGGGTTCGGGCAGCCTGCGCGGCCGAAGTCGGCTCCAGTCGGCCGCGTTCTCCTGTCGCCACGCATCCACGTCGAAGTAGATCGTGCCGGCCCAGAATTTCGGGTCGTCCTCGAACAGGGAGCGCCGGTCATCCTCGTCGGTGAAGTCCCAGCGGTAGGGCCGGAAGTAGCGGTCGACCCGGATGTGCGCCTCGCCGGCGGGAACTCCGAACTCCCGAGTCATCGCCTCGACGATTCGGGACAGATACTCGTACGCCTTCTCGCCCGCGCGCACACCGAAGCTCGGCACCGGCGGCAAGGGGTCCTCCGGGGAGGGGATTCGGGTCACCACGGGCCGACTCTATTCACCCACCGACAGCACCCGACACCGGGCGTCCACCGCCGATCTCCTCCGGGGCGCCCGACAATTCGTCGCGGCATCCCGGCCGGCACCGACCGGCGTCCGCCGGAGCCGACTCGCCCCGGCTCGTACCCGCCGTCCGCCGACGAGCTCCGCGGCACGGCCGATCGCCGCGACAAGATCACAGCCTCGTGCACCGCGACAATCACCCTCGCCGCGACCCTGCTCCGGCTCCGGCTCCGACACCCACATCGAAGGGACGCTCTACAGAGCCTTCCAGGGGGTCGACGACCCGCAGTCCACCCGATCGCGCGACCCGGCGTGCCATGTCCACTGGCCATCGCCGGTCACCGTGACGCCGTGCTGTTCCCGTCGGGGTTCACCGCGCGCACGCCACGCTTGGTACGCGGCCTCGATCTCTCGCCAAAGATCGCGCGGGCCGCCCTCGTTCACCTCGAACGAGGCCGCGTCCGGTACGTAGTCGACGGATGCCCAGGACTCCCCGTCGGCGTACCACGTGGTGAACTCCCCTGCGTGCGCGCCCGATCCGAAGAACGTACGTTGCTCGACATCGGGCAGGCGAAGCCCGATCGCGAAATCCGCGTGCTCCTCCTGGAGGGGTCGCGGATCCGTCGCCGTGTGGCGGACCCTGCACGCGCTCGGGTCCGCGATCACGTCGCCCACGAACCGCCGGGCCTCGAACCTCGGACGTTGCGACCGGGCCCACATGAAGTTGACGTTCCCCACGAACCGGCCCGACGCCGTTCCGTCGCCCGCGACGACCAGGCGCAAGAGCCCGGAGTTGTGGTATGCCGTGCCCCAGGGCGTGAGGATCACCCCTTCGGGCCGGACCTGCTCCACCCACGCGTAGGGCACGTTCCGTACCGCCATGGTGGCGATGAGGCGATCGTAGGGGGCGCCCTCCTTGTACCCGCGCAACCCGTCGCCGACGATCAGGGTCGGCATCGGGTCGGCAGCCCGCAAGGACTCGTGTGCCTGGATCGCCACGAGGGGATCCACCTCGACCGAGGTCAACCGGCCGCCCGTGAGCGCGGCGGACAACAACGCGGTGGACCACCCGGTGCCGGTCCCGATTTCGAGGATGTGGTGATCCGGGTCGACGTCGAGTTGTTCGAGCATGAGCCGCACGAGCGAGGGTTGCGACGACGACGATGTCGGGATCAGGTTCCCATCCGGCATGCCGTCATCCATCTGGGTGACTAGCGGGGCGTCGGCCGCAACGGCGTCCGCCCACGCCTCGGGGTCGGTGTCGCGGTCGATCAGGGCATCGTCACTCCCCCACACCACCGCCGGGACATACGAACTCCGGGGCGTGTCCGCGAACACGCCGTCCCAGTCGACCGAGGTGCTCACTTGTCCTTCTCCTTGTCGCGGTCCTTGTCCTTCGGCGGCACGGGCCTGTCCCATTGGCCATCCTGCTGCCGTCGGGGAGTCTTGGCGTCCCCGTCCTTGTCGTCCTTGGCGTGGTTCGCCATCGTCGCTTCTCCCGAATTGGTGCGTGTCGAGCCGGCGTCGGTCGGTGGTGGCATCGATATCGGTATCGGCGTCATCGCCCCTGCTCTTCATCGAACAGGAACGGTGGTTCCGACCAATCGGCCACCGCACCCGACAGGCAGCCGACTCGTTCGAGATCGGCCAACAATGCGAACCACTCGGGGCCGTCCGGCGGTTGAACGGTCGCCAACATGCCCTTGTCCACGGCGCACAATTCCGTCAGCGTGCCGTCCGGCCGAAGGGCCGCGTCTCCCGCACCGACGTACCGCACGCTCCGGTACAGAATCGGCGGAGGGGGTCGCAGAATGGCCAAGTCTCGTACGTAGCAAGCGAATTCGATTCCGCTACGCAACCGCAGGTGAACCTGCCGCCCCTGCACGTCCATAAGCACACCCTCGCGACCCGAATAGGCGTCGCGACACCACGCGTGCCGATAGCGCTCGAAAAACGCCCGCCCCCGATCGAGATCCCCCTGCGTACTCCCCGAAGCCCGCTGTCTCGTGCTCATCGGACGTTCCCTGCGCTCGGGCGCACCACGCGGATCCGAATCGACAACCGCCAGGTCCACAACGAACGAAGGTGCGACCGAACTCGCGGCCGCGGAGGCCGGGTAGACGCGGGAGCCTCGGCATCCATCCCGCCGACCCACTCCCTGATCGGCAGGCTCAACCGCTCGTCCTGCCAGTCGCGATCCAACACCGGCACGGGTACCGAACCACGTTGAGTCCACCCGAATTGATGTGTCATCGTGGGTACGTGTCCTTTCTGTGAGGCACGCGGGGAGTGGGGCGACTCGCCAAAGTTGAGCCCCACTCCCTACGCCCGTCACAGCCCCACCTTTCGGCCTGCGACGTTTTGAGCAAGGGGAGTTGTCTCCATTCCGTACACGCGCTGTCGCTCTGAGTCCCATCATGGGACGGGAGGACCAGCCTGTGCATCTCGGTACCGTTACCGATTTGCACTGGAACGGAATGGGGGAACACCCGTGCGATACCAAGAAAAAGACGTCAACCTCAAAGGCTCGCCACGCCAGATGTATGGGCGTGAGATTCGGGTCAAGCGCAACGCCCTGGGGATGTCACTGACGGCATGCGCCTCGGTCCTGGGCTACAGCAAGGCAGCACTGTCTCGATACGAAACCGGCGAGAGCCCGATCCCGCCGGACATGCCGGCGAGGCTGGATATCGCGTTCGAGACGGACGGGTTGTTCGGGCGGCTGTACGAGATGGTAGAACACGACCAATTCCCGGACCGCTACCGCGCGTTCATGGGGATTGCAGCGACAGCGATCGAGATCTGGGAGTACGCGGGGCACACCGTGCCAGGGCTGTTGCAGACCCCTGACTACGCCCGCGCACAGTTCATCGGCTTCGAACCCGGGGCATCCAACGCCGAGATCGAACGACGCGTGATCGCACGCATCAATCGGCAACGCATCTTCACTCGGGAACACCCGCCGCAATACGGCGCGATCCTCGACCAGGCGGCCATCAGTCGCCCGATCGGCGGCCCAGCTGTCATGTGCGCGCAGCTCGAAACGCTGTTGCCCCGGATGGACACGCCGTACGGCACGATCCAAGTTCTACCGTTCGACTCCGGCGCACACCCGCAGTTGGGTGGATCGTTGACGCTGTTGACTCCGCCGGACAGTGAGCCCGTGGCCTACCTCGAAGGAAGCCATGCCGGGCAGTTGCGTGAGGATCCGACTACTGTCACGGGGTTCCAAGCGGCGTACAATCGTCTGCGCGCCTACGCCCTTTCCCCGAAAGAGTCGGCAGCGATGATCCGGGCAACCATCAAGGAGCTGCAGCCATGTACGGAACCGAAGACGCAGACGTCACCACGTGGCGCAAGAGCTCGTACAGCAACGGGGATCAAGGCAACTGCGTCGAGGTCCGCGATGATCTCCCGGGCCTCGTCCCGATACGCGACTCGAAGGACCCGAGCATCGGGCACCTGACAATCGGCGCGGCATCCTGGACAGCACTGACCAACGCCCTCCGCCACTGAATCGCCGCCGTCCGCACCGCGTTCCAAGCGATGCGCAAGCGGTCGGCGAGCGCGAGGAGCGGCGTCGGCCAGTGGCGCTCTCGGGAGGCGAGGTCTGCGACTACTCGGCGGGATGTGGCGTGGTAGCCGCATCCCTTCGGGCCGGGTGACCTCAGTCGGCCTCGACGACACCCGGAAGTCCAGTGCCGCGTCAGGCGACGTTTGCCGTGCCGGCGTTCCGAATCACGCGCATGGCTGCTTCCGGGTGATCGCGCACGGAGTCACGGCGCGCCTGTGGCGTCGTCCCATGGCTGGACGGCCATGCTTTCGGCGTCATGCCGGTTCCGGCGGTACAGAACGTGCGTGTAGGAGTCCCGTGTCGAGCGAAGAGAACAAGCGATTGGTTCGCCGCTTCTACGCGGAGATCGACAAGGGCAACATCGAGGCCATGGACGACCTCGTGGCCGAGGACTACCAGGACCATTCACCGCCACCGTTTCCGGGGCTCGGGTCCGGTCGCGAAGGGCTCAAGCAGGCGTTCCGTCTCTTCTGGGAGGCCACGCCCGGGACCCACGAGATCGAGGACCAGATCGCGGAGGGCGACAAGGTGGTGACCCGGCTGACGGCCCACGGAGTGCACGAGGGAGACCTTCCCGGCATCCCCGCCACCGGTAACCGGCTCACGATGACGGCGACGGTGATTCACCGCATCGAAAACGGCAGGCTCGCGGAGAAGTGGTCGGACAAGGACGTTTTCGGTTTCCTCCAGCAGCTCGGCGTCATTCCGGCGCCCGGCGGTACGCCGAAGTAGTCCCGGCGACACCGGAACCTCGGACCCGGCGGACGGAGTGCCGGACAGGTGAGGTCCGCCTACGGGGCGCCGAACATCTCCCGGCACGCGTCCAGGCCCTCGATCGTGGTGGGGATGGTGCGGTGTTCGTGCCATGCCTCTCGGGTCAGGCGGAGGCGGCGGAGCGAGCGTGGGCGGCCGGATTCGTCGGCCGGGAGGATCTCGATGCCGTCGTCGGCGTAGCCGAGGCGTCGGGAGACCGCGAGGGACGGGGCGTTGTCCGGGAAGGCGGAGGAGATCGCCCAGCGGGCGTCGAGGCCGGTGAAGGCCAACTCCAGCATCGCGGCGCGCATCTCCGTGCCGAAGCCGTGGCCCTGGTGGGTCAGGCCCAGCCAGGAGCCCGAGCCGACTTCCCGCCGACGGGCGAAGTCCTTGGCGCCGCAGTCCTGCGTACCGACGATCACGCCCTCGTGCACGACCGCGAGGACCAGTCGCCAGTCGTCCGGCTCCCAGTTCGCCCACGAGGCCCAGAAGTGTTTCAGGCCGTTGCGGGCGAAGGCCGGTTGCGGTTGGCGTGTCCACGGCTCGCTGAACGGCATCCGGTCCGGGGCGTGGATGCCGCGCGCGGCCAATTCCACGAGCGCCACCAGGTCGTCCTGGCTCGCCGGTCGAAGCTCCAGTCGAGGCGTGGTCAACCGTAGGCCGAACACCGGCCAATGGTCAGTGAGCATGGTCGATTCTCGACGGGATGCCCGGCCGGCCGCGAGCGAATATCCGCCGCCGTAGCCGCCACGTCCACCCGCTACCGCTCCCCCGTCGTCGGCGCCAGCCCGTGCAGCAGCAGGTCCGCGAATACGTCGCCCACCTCGCGCGGCGACATCGGCCCGTCGAGCTGGTACCAGCTGTTCAGGTGGTGCACGCCGCCGAAGAAGTTGTGCGTGGCGATGTCGGCCGACACGTCCGCGCGCAACAGGCCCTCTCGCTGGCCCTGTTCGATCAGCGAACGGAAGCGCTCGTGGTAGCGCCGCCGTTCGGCCCGGATCTCGTTCCGCTTGTCCGGTGCGAGCAGGTGCATCGAGCGGAAGTAGACGACCGCGTCATCGATGTTGTCCAGCGTGGTGACCACCACGTCCGCCGCCGCCTCGCGCAGTCGGTCCACGACCGGCTCGGAGCCGTCGGCGATGGTGTTCAGCCGCTCCGTCTGCATCGCGAGCATCCGGTGGTAGATCTCCACCAGGAGGTCGTCCTTGGACGCGTAGTAGTGGTACATCGCCCCCTTGGTCACCCCGGCTGCGGCCACGATCTCCTGGACCGAGGTGCTCTCGAAGCCGCGCTCGGCAAACATCCGCGAGGCGATCCGCAGCAGCCGCTGCGGCAGGGGTGTCTCATCGGCCTCGGACAGAACCGGTGCCGCGTTGTCGCGACCTCTAGCCGCCATGGTTTCCAACCTTTCGAGGGAGCGTTCGACGCTACCCTAGCCAAGATACCGACCGGTCGGTACCGTATTTCGCGCACGGCACGTTTCGCGCACCCTACGGCCACGAAACCCGAGGCCACGAAACGTCCCCGCCGTCCGCGACCAGGGAGAGGAAGGCGTCGGTGGACTTCAGCTACGACGCACGGACCGAGGAACTGCGCGAGCGACTGCTCGCGTTCATGGCCGAGCACGTGTACCCCGCCGAAGCCGTGTTCACCGAACAGGTGGCCGAGCCGGGTGCGGACCCGTGGGGCCGGCCGCCGGTGATCGAGGAGCTCAAGGCCGAGGCCCGCAAACGCGGGCTGTGGAACCTCTTCCTGCCGGGCGCCGAGGGCGCGGGTCTGACCAACCTCCAGTACGCACCGCTGGCCGAGATCGCCGGCCGCAGTCCGCATCTGGGCCCGGAGGCGCTCAACTGCGCCGCGCCCGACACCGGCAACATGGAGCTGCTGCACGACTTCGGCACGCCCGAGCAGCAGGAGCGGTGGCTGAAGCCGCTGCTGGAGGGCACCATCCGCTCGGCGTTCTGCATGACCGAGCCCGACGTCGCCTCCTCCGACGCCACCAACATCACCACGCGCATCGTCCGCGACGGCGACGAGTACGTGATCGACGGCCGCAAGTGGTGGTCCTCCGGGGCGATGGCGCCCACCTGCGAGATCCTGGTCGTGATGGGCAAGACCGACCCGGACGCGCCGCGCCACCGCCGGCAGAGCATGATCCTGGTGCCGCGCGACACCCCGGGCGTGCGGATCCGCCGCGGGATGCACGTCTTCGGCTACACCGACGGGCCGCACGGCGGCCACGCCGAGGTGGTCTTCGACAACGTGCGGGTGCCCGCCGCGAACCTGGTCGGCAACGCCGGCGACGGCTTCGCCATCGCACAGGCGCGGCTGGGCCCCGGCCGGATCCACCACTGCATGCGGCTGATCGGGATGGCCGAGCGCGGCCTGGAGCTGATGTGCCGGCGGGTGGTCGCCCGCGAGGCGTTCGGCGGGCCGCTCGCCGATCAGGGCGTGATCCAGGAGTGGATCGCCGAATCCCGGGTGCGCATCGAGCAGTTGCGCCTGCTCGTGCTCAAGACCGCGTGGCTGATGGACACCGTCGGCAACCGCGGCGCGCACCGCGAGATCCAGTCGATCAAGATCGCCACGCCGCTCACCGTCGAGTGGATCCTGGACAAGGCCATCCAGGCGCACGGCGCGGGCGGCCTGTCCCAGGACTTCGTGCTCGCGTCGTTGTGGACGCATGCCCGCACGCTGCGCCTGGCCGACGGCCCGGACGAGGTACACCGTCGTTCGCTCGCCCACCGCGAGCTCAAGTCCTACCGAGAGGCAGCCGCCCAGTGAGCGACTCGTCCCGTCCCGTAGCCATCGTCACCGGCGCGAGCCGAGGCATCGGCCTGGGCATCGCCCAGGCCCTGGTCGCGCGCGGCGACCGGGTCTGCGTGACCGCGCGCGGCGCGGACACGCTGGCCGAGGTGGTCGCCTCGCTCGGCGGTCCCGAACACGCGATCGGCGTCGCCGGCAAGGCGCACGACCCGGTCCACCAGGACGCCGCGGTGAGCGCGACCCTGGAGGCGTTCGGCCGGATCGACATGCTGGTCAACAATGCCGGCATCAACCCGGTGTACGGCCCGCTGGTGGAACTCGACCTGGACGCCGGGCGCAAGATCCTGGAGGTCAACCTGCTCGCCGCGCTCGCCTGGACCCAGCGCGTGCACAAGGCGTGGCTGGGCGAGCACGGCGGCGCGATCGTCAACGTGTCCTCGCTCGCCGGCGCGCGACCCGCGCACGGAATCGGCTTCTACGGCGTCAGCAAGGCCGCGCTGACCCACCTGACCGCCCAGCTCGCGAGCGAACTCGGGCCGCGGGTGCGGGTGAACGCGGTGGCCCCGGCCGTGGTCAAGACGGTCTTCGCGACCGCGCTGTACGAGGGCCGCGAGGAAGAGGTCGCGGCGGCGTACCCGATGGCCCGGCTCGGCGTGCCCGAGGACGTGGCCGGCGCGGTGGCGTTCCTGTTGTCCGAGCAGGCGAGTTGGATCACCGGCCAGACACTGCTGATCGACGGCGGCGTGAGCCTGTCCGGCGGTGTCGGATGACCACGCTCGCCGGCGCGAACGTGGTGATCACCGGCTCCGGTGCCGGGATCGGCGCGGCGCTGGCCCGGCGCTTCGCCGCCGACGGGGCCCGCGTGGTGGTCAACGACCTGGACGCGGACGCGTGCCGCGCGGTCGCCGCCGAGATCGACGGCATCGCGCTGCCCGGCGACGCGGCGGGCGAGGAGGGCGTCACGGCGCTGATCACCGGTGCCCGCAAGGCGCTCGGCGGCGAGATCGACATCTACTGCGCCAACGCCGGCATCGGCGAGGGCATGGGCCTGGACGCCTCCGAGGATGCCTGGGGCCGCTCGTGGGACGTCAACGTGATGGCGCACGTACGCGCGGCGCGACTGCTCACCCCGGCCTGGCTGGCCCGGGGCCGCGGCCACCTGGTCACCACGGTCTCCGCCGCCGGCGTGCTCACCATGCTGGACGCGTCGGCGTACTCGGTCACCAAGCACGCGGCGTACGCGTTCGCCGAGTGGATGGCGATCACCTACGGCGCCAAGGGCATCACGGTCCAGGCGGTCTGCCCGCAGGGCGTGCGCACGCGGTTGCTCGGCGCGACCGGGGAGGCCGCCCGGGTGATTCTCGACGACGGCGCGATCGAGCCGGCGGAGGTCGCCGACGTGGTCGCCGAGGCGGTCACGAACGGCACGCCGTTCCTGGTCCTACCGCATCCCGAGGTGGCCCGGATGTACGCGGCCCGGGCCGCCGATCCGGACCGCTGGCTGGCCGGAATGCGCAAACTCCAGACCCGTCTGGAGTTTGCGAAGGAGGGCCGAGCGCAGGAAGGCTGACCACCCGGTCCGAGCCGGCGGCGCCGTGCCGCCCGGCTCGGACCGGCGCGACACAGCCGACGCAGCCCGAAGGAGTCGCAGGTGCCGGTGGACGAGATCGAGACGGTGCTCGGGCCGGTGCCCACCGCCGCGCTCGGGACGACCCTGATGCACGAGCACATCTTCGTGCTGACTCCGGACAGTCAGGCCAACTGGTCCCCGGACTGGGACGAGGAGGCCCGGGTCGCGGACGCGGTCGAGCGGTTGCGCGCGCTGCGCGCGGCCGGTGTGACCACGATCGTGGACCCCACGGTGGACGGGCTCGGGCGGAACGTGCCGCGCGTGCGGCGGATCGCCGAACAGGTCCCGGACCTCAATATCGTGGTCGCGACCGGAATCTACACGTATGTCGACGTCCCGGCGTTCTTCCGCCATCGAGGGCCGGGGGCGCTGCCGGGGCTGCCGGATCCGATGGTCGACCTGTTCGTCCGGGACATCCGCGAGGGCATCCAGGGCACCGGGGTCAAGGCCGCGCTGCTCAAGTGCGCGATCGACGAACCGGGCCTGACCGGCGGCGTCGAGCGGGTGTTGCGTGCGGTCGCCCGAGCGCATCTGGAGACGGATGTGCCGATCATGGTGCACACCCACCCGCGCACCCGGACCGGATCGCACGTACGCCGGGTGCTGAACGAGGAGGGCGTGCCCGCCGCACGCGTGCAACTCGCGCACAGCGGGGACACCGACGACGCCGATCACCTGACCGAACTCGCCGAGGCGGGCTACCTGTTGGGGATGGACCGGTTCGGCCTGGACACCACGATGCCGTTCGCGGAGCGGGTCGCGATCGTGGTCGAGATGTGTCGCCGGGGTCATGCGTCGAGCATGGTGCTCTCCCAGGACGCGGCGTGCCATATCGATTGGATCGATCCGGAGTTGATGCCGCTGCTGCCGGACTGGCACTACCGGCACGTGCTGAACGACGTGCTCCCGGCGCTGCGGGCGCACGGCGTGCCCGACGAGGATCTGACCACGATGCTGGTGGACAACCCGCGCCGGTGGTTCGAACGCACCTGACGCGGGCGCCGATCGTGGACCCGGGCGCCGAAGTGCACCTTCGGCGCCCGGGTGGCCGGGTGGATGTTCCGGCTACGGCGTTCTCGTGTGCGGGGCCCCTCTCCGCGGTGTCCTCATCCGCGGCGCAGCGCGGCCAACTGCTCGGCGAACGGGACCACTTCCTCGTATTCCGCAGCGGGCACGGATGCGGCCCGAGGCAGTCCGGCCGCCAGGTCGGCGAGTTCGCCGCCCGCGCGGGCGATCCGCGCGGCCAGGTCGTCGCCGCCGGCGCCCGCCGCCGCGCCCCAGTCGTCGGTCGCCGCGTACACCGAGGTCGGTACGACCGTGGCCCGCAGGTAGGCGAACAGCGGGCGCAGCGCGTGCTCCAGGGCCAGCGAGTGCCGCGCGGTGCCGCCGGTAGCCGCGATCAGCACCGGCTTGCCGGCGAGCGCGGTGTTGTCCAGCACGTCGAAGAAGGACTTGAACAGCCCGCTGTAGGAGGCGGTGAAGATCGGCGTGACCGCGATCAGGGCATCGGCGCGGGTGACCGTCTCGATCGCGGCGCGCAGGCCCGGCGGCGGGAAGCCGGTGACCAGGTTGTGTGCGATGTCCACCGCGACGTCGCGCAGTTCGACGGTGTGCACGTCGACCTCGACGCCCCGATCGACCAGCTGTCGTCGGGCCGCCTCGGCCAGTCGGTCGCCGAGCATGCGGGTGGACGAGGGCTTGCCCAGTCCGGCCGAAACGACCACGAGCTTGACCGGTTGCGCCATGGTGATCTCTTCTTCCTTTCTCGCGTGGGGTGTTCGTCGGGTGTTCGACGGTGTGTTCGACGGTTGGTGCGGAGCGCCCCGTACCGCGGCGTGTCCGGCGGTTGGTGCGGCGCCGTGCGGAGCACCCCGTACCGCGCTGGGTACGGCGGGTCAGAGCGCCGGCGCGCCCTCGTTCGCCGCGGCCTGCGCCGCCGTCTCGTCCCGCCGGGCGACCAGCGCCGCGTGGGTCGGGCCCGCGGGCACGTCGGCTGCGCGTCGAGCCCCGAACTCCTTGCGCAGCACCGGGAGTACCTCCTCGCCGAGCAGGTCGAGCTGCTCCAGCACGGTCTTCAGCGGGAGCCCCGCGTGGTCCATCAGGAACAGCTGGCGCTGGTAGTCGCCGAACGAGTCGCGGAAGGTCAGCGTCTTGTCGATGACCTCCTGCGGACTGCCCACGGTCAGCGGCGTCTGATCGGTGAACTCCTCCAGCGACGGACCGTGGCCGTACACCGGCGCGTTGTCGAAGTAGGGACGGAACTCGCGCACCGCGTCCTGCGAGTTCTTGCGCATGAACACCTGTCCGCCGACGCCGACGATGGCCTGCTCGCGCGTGCCGTGGCCGTAGTGCTCGAAGCGGTCGCGGTAGAGGTTGATCAGCCGGATGAAGTGGTCCCGGGGCCAGAAGATGTTGTTGGCGAAGAATCCGTCGCCGTAGTAGGCGGCCTGCTCGGCGATCTCTGGGCTGCGGATCGAGCCGTGCCACACGAACGGCGGGACGCCGTCCAGCGGTCGCGGGGTCGAGGTGAAGCCCTGGAGCGGGGTGCGGAACCGGCCCTCCCAGTCGACCACGTCGTTGCGCCACAGCTCGTGCAGGAGCGCGTAGTTCTCGATCGCCAGCGGGATGCCCTGGCGGATGTCCTGGCCGAACCACGGGTAGACCGGCCCGGTGTTGCCGCGGCCCATCATCAGGTCCACCCGGCCGTCGGCCAGGTGCTGGAGCATCGCGTAGTCCTCGGCGATCTTCACCGGGTCGTTCGTGGTGATCAGCGTGGTGGACGTGGAGAGGATGATCCGCTCGGTCCGCGCGGCGACGTAGCCGAGCAGCGTGGTCGGCGACGAGGGCACGAACGGCGGGTTGTGGTGCTCTCCGGTCGCGAACACATCGAGGCCGACCTCCTCGGCCTTGAGCGCTATCGCCACCATCGCCTTGATCCGCTCGTGCTCGGTGGGCTCCCGGCCGGTGGTGGGGTCGACGGTGACGTCTCCGACGGTGAAGATCCCGAACTGCACGATGATCACTCTCTCAGTAGTTGAACTCTCAATCACCCACTCAAAGCGAGATCCCGACCGAGCTATTCCCAAGGGACACGCACGGCACGGCACGGCGCGCGGCGGGCCGGCGCGGCGCGGGGCGGGGCGCGAGGCGGGCCGATGCGGCGCGGGGCGGGGCGCGAGGCGGGCCGATGCGGCGCGGGACGAGGCGCGAGGCGGGCCGATGCGGCGCGGGGCGGGGCGCGAGGCGGGCCGATGCGGCGCGGGACGAGGCGCGAGGCGGGCCGATGCGGCGCGGGACGAGGCGCGAGGCGGGCCGATGCGGCGCGGGACGAG
>NZ_JBIBGL010000016.1:0-76251 GCF_042956465.1 Embleya sp. NPDC008237 | reverse complement strand
GCGGCGCGGGACGAGGCGCGAGGCGGGCCGATGCGGCGCGGGACGAGGCGCGAGGCGGGCCGATGCGGCGCGGGACGAGGCGCGAGGCGGGCCGATGCGGCGCGGGACGAGGCGCGAGGCGGGCCGATGCGGCGCGGGACGAGGCGCGAGGCGGGCCGATGCGGCGCGGGACGAGGCGCGAGGCGGGCCGATGCGGCGCGGGACGAGGCGCGAGGCGGGCCGATGCGGCGCGGGACGAGGCGCGAGGCGGGCCGATGCGGCGCGGGACGAGGCGCGAGGCGGGCCGAGACGAGGCAGCGCGGGGCGGGGCGCGAGGCGGGCCGAGACGAGGCAGCGCGGGGCGGGGCGAGACGAGGCAGCGCGGGGCGGGGCGAGACGAGGCGGCGCGGCACGCGGAGGGGCAGGGTGCGGGGTGGCGCGGCGCAGGGCAAGGCGCGAGGCGAGCCGGGGCAAAGCGTGCGGCGAGCGCGGCAAGGAGAGCACAGCGAGGCGAGGAGTCGGAGCGGCGCGGGGCGGGCGCTAGGCGCGGCGGACGAGTCGGAGCGGGGCGGGGCGAGGAGTCGGGGCGGCGCGGGGGCGGGGGCGGGGGCGGGCTGGGCCGCGTCGTGAGGTTGCCGTTCCGACTCGGGATTTGGCCGGCTGGGAGGTGGGTCGGGCGGGGCGAAAAGGGGCGGCGTTCCGGTGCCTAGTCGCGCAGGATGCGGAGGCTTACCGCCAGTTCCGCCTCGGTCACCCGGCCCGCTGCCTCCGCGTCGCCGGCTCGGATTGCCGCGACCATGGCTGCGTGGGCGTCGGCGCCCGGGTCGGCCGATGCGCCCCGCAGGCCCTTCTCGTCCATCACCGCGAGCAGGTCGAGCAGGCTCGGTCGCATGGTCACCTGGAAGACCGCGAACAGGTCGGTGAGCACCTCGTTGTGCGCCGCCGCGACGATGCTCGCGTGGAAGGCGATGTCCGCGTCGATGTACGCCGCGTCGTCGCCGAGCGCGGCGGCCCGCGCTGCCAGGCCGGCGTCCAGCGCGGCGAGGTCCTCGTCGGTACGCCGCTCCGCGGCCAACATCGCGGCTCGCACCTCGATCAGGTTGCGCACCTCGTAGACCTCGACCGCCGAGGCTCGCCGCAGTCGCGCGGGCAGGTCCTCGGCCGGCTCGGTGGCGATCACGAAGACGCCGGACCCCTGCCGGGACTCGACCAGACCAGCCCCCGCCAGCGCGCGGATCGCCTCGCGGACGGTCGAGCGGCCGATGCCCAGTTCCTTGCCGAGCGCCACCTCGCCGGGCAGCTTCGTGCCCACCGGCCAGCGCCCGGCGGCGATCTGGTCCCGAAGCCGTTCGGCCGCCTGGCCGACCAGTGGGCTGCGGCGCAGGGGGCCGAACGTCATCGTGTCGTCACCTTCACATCTCAGGTTGTCCGACGAATCGCACGAAGCCTAGTGCCGCGCCCGGTTCACCGCCGACACCGTCGCCTGCACCGAGGCGGCCAGGATCGACGTGTCGATGCCGACGCCCCACCGGGTGACCCCGTCGACCCGGCACTCCACGTACGACGCCGCCTGCCGGTCGCCACCGCCGCCGTCCCCCGCACCCGCACCCGCACCGATCGAGTGCTCGACGTAGTCCAGGATCTCGACCCGCATCCCGGCCGCCTCGAACGCCGAGGTCAACGCGGACAGCGGCCCGTTCCCCTCGCCGATCACCGGACGCCCGCCGGCCGAGTCGGTCAGTGTCCCGGTGAACACGTGCCGCCCGGGTGCGGCCTCCTCCGCCCGCCATCCGGTGACGTCGATCGGCGAGCGCCGGTCCAGGTACTCCCGCCCGAACAGCTCGCCCAGTTCGGCCGCGGTGATCTCCTCGCCGCTGTCGTCGGTGGCCTCCTGAACCACCCGAGAGAACTCGATCTGGAGCCGGCGCGGCAGATCCAGACCGTGCGCGCTCTGCATCAGATAGGCAATGCCGCCCTTGCCGGACTGGCTGTTGACCCGGATCACCGCCTCGTAGTCGCGGCCCACGTCGGCCGGGTCGATCGGCAGATACGGCACGTCCCACGGCGCCTGCGTCACCGACCGACCCAGCCGCTCGGCCTGCCGTGCGTGCTGCGCGAAGCCCTTCTTGATCGCGTCCTGGTGGGTGCCGGAGAACGCGGTGTAGACCAGGTCGCCGCCGTAGGGGTGGCGGGCGTGCACGTCGATCCGGTTCGCGTATTCGACGGTGCGTCGGATCTCGTCGATGTCGGAGAAGTCGATCATCGGATCCACGCCCTGCGTGTGCAGGTTCAGCGCGAGCGTGACCAGGTCCACGTTGCCGGTGCGTTCGCCGTTGCCGAACAGGCAGCCCTCGACCCGCTGCGCCCCGGCCAGCAGCGCCAGTTCGGCGCAGGCGACCCCGGTACCGCGATCGTTGTGCGGATGCACGGACAGGATCACCGCGTCCCGGCGGGCCAGGTGGCGGTGCATGTACTCGATCTGGTCGGCGTACACGTTCGGCGTGGCGATCTCGACCGTGGCCGGCAGGTTGTGGATCACCGGCCGGTCCGGGCTCGCGTCCCACAGCTCGGTGACGCTGTCGCAGACCTCCAGGACGTAGTCGGGTTCGGTCAGGTTGAACACCTCGGGCGAGAACTCGAAGCGGATGTCCGCCCCCGGCCGCGCGTCCGCGCCGCGGGCGACGTCCTTCGCGCCGGCCAGGATCAGGCCGTGCAGCGCCTCCCGGTCGTGGCCGAGCACGACGTCGCGCCAGGTCGGCGCGGTTGCGGTGTACATGTGCACGACGGCGTGCGGCAGGCCCTCGATGGACTGATGGGTTCGTTCGATCAGGTCGGTGCGGGCCGCGGTGAAGACCACGATCGTCACGTCGTCCGGGACCGCGTCGCTCTGGGCCAGGTGCCGGACGAAGTCGTAGTCGGCGCGGCTCGCCGACGGGTAGCCGACCTCGATCTCCTTGAAGCCCATCGCCACCAGCAGGTCGAACATCCGCCGCTTGCGGGCCGGGTCCATCGGCTCGGCCAGCGCCTGATTGCCGTCCCGCAGGTCCACCGGGACCCACAGCGGGGCCTGTTCGATCCGCCGGGTCGGCCAGGTTCGGGTATTCGGGTCGATCTCGACCCGAACCCGCTCGTGCGCCGGGCGGTAGCGGTGATGCGGCATCGCGCTCGAACGTTGCCGGTTCCAGTGCGGTCGGCCCTCGGGGATGGGGCCGGCCGGGGTGCGCAGGGTGGGGAAGGTGTCGTCGCTCATGGTGCGGAGTCGTCCTCGCCGTTCGAAGGAGTCGACCGGCAGCACCGAACCCCGCGGCGGGGTGCCGGTCGGTTCAGACCCCGCCGCGGCGGCCGAGAAGGAGGGCGCGCAGCTTCATGGGCGACGACGCTAGCACAACTTGTCTGACAACCTGATGTCTTAATCGCTACAACCGCCCCGAACGGAGCCGCATTCGATGCGTACCGCTCGGGGCGCGTGGCCGGAAATGCACGACGGACGGCGCGGGCGCCCGGGCGGTGGCGCGCAACGAGCCGGGGGCGGTGTCACGCAACGAAAGGAGGCGCCGGCCCGGTTACCCGGGGGCGCCTCCCATATGCCGACCGCGTGGAGTCGGGATGTTCAGAGGTTGCTCAGCTTCGCGTAGGGACGGCAGATCCGCTCCTGACGCGACCCGAAATCGACAGTGACCGCGATGTCCTCTTCGACACCGACGATCCGACCGAGTCCGTACTGATCGTGCGTCACTCGTGCACCGAGGTCGAAATCCTCGATGATGGGAGCGACCGGGACATTGAAGGGACTGGTGGGCAGAATGCGCCGGGTCACGGCTGACGTCGTCATCCCCATCAGTATGCTCCTGTCGGGTGACGCGCGGGGCGTTCGGGGGCGGTATAGGCGAAGCCGTAACCGGAAAGTGTCCCCACGATATGGCGGTTCGAATCCCCTATGCGCCCCCCGAAGCCGACCGAAATGCCCCTCGCCCAACTCTGCCGCAGGTCACCCGGGATCCGGCCCCGACCGGGTCGGCCCCCTATGCGAACAACGCCCCGATAGACCCGATTGGGCCGATCGGGCGACGTCCGAACGCATCGCCGACGCCCGCCCGAAGCACCCCTTCGCGTACCGCCACCGCGGTCACGACGGGGCCGCGACCGGGCGCCGCGGCAGTCCCCGACCACCCGTTCCGACCGCGATCCGCCGATAGGGTCGCGGCATGAGCGACAGCACCGCCCCGGTGGACATCGAGCTGGTCAGGCCGCCCGAAATCCTGCTTGCGCACGAGGAGGTACGGGTCTTCCACGGCGGCATCCTGCGCACACCGGCCGGTCTGTACACCACGATCGGCCTGGAGACCCTGGCCCGCCCGGCCGGTCCGCGGCCGCCGGCGCCGCCGCTGTTCGGCCAGTACGGGGTGTCGGTGACCCGCTCGGGCGACCGGTTCGCCTACTCGGCGCTGGCCACGACGCTGTCGGCCGGGTCGATCCGGTTCACCTCGTGTCTGTTCGGCCACGTCCCGGACGGGGATCTCGTCCTGGACGTGGTGTTGCCGACCATCCCGCGCCGCCTGGTGTTGCGCTTCGACTCCGAGCGCCACGACGGCACCGGGTTGGCACTGGTCACCCCGCCCGCGATCGTGCACACCGAGGCGGGCGTGACGCTGTGGCACGCGGGGGTGTTGGCCACCGACGCCGGTCGGCTCACCCACCTGGAGGCGACCTCGGCGGACGACCGCGCGCTCGGCGGCGCCAAGTGGGACGTCGAGCACAAGCCGTTGACGGTGACCTGGGACGACCCGACGCCCGCCCGTGAGGCGCACCAGCGGGGGCGGGACTTCGTCAGCACGGACAGCTGGATCGCCGCACCCCACGCGCGCGGCACGCTGTCCTGCGGACCGCTGGACCTGGCGCGGGAGTTCTGACCGACACCGGCCCGCCCCGGGTGGGCGGGCCGGCGGGCGGCCTCACCGAGCCGATCCCAGGCCGCGATCGGCGGCCGAACCGGCGAGCATGAGCGTGGTCTCCTCGATCCGGCGGAACCGGCCGTCCGGCGCGAACTCGCCGAACAGGTACACCTCCATCTCCACCGTCGAGCCGTCCGTCTTGCACACCTCGACGGTGTGCCGGTCGGCGTATCGCGATCCGTCGGACAGTTCCTCGTGCAGCCGGATCCCGCCGCCGACCACGATCGAGCGCAGGTGCGCGATGTGCTCGACGAAGCCCGCGCGATCCGCCCAGACACCGTCGGTGCGCTGACGGTAGTCCGGCGCGAAGTGCCGGTCGATCGCGGTGTCGAGGTCCACCTCGGGACGGAACAGGAGGTCGGTGAGGGCGGGAACGATTGCGGTTCGAGACATGGCGGGACGGCTCCGATCGAAATGGTCTTCCGACGTAATGCGTGCGCTGCGCACGCTTTTGACGATAACCCATATGCGTGCGCAGCGCACGCTAATCTGGGGACATGGAACTTTCGACGGGACACGAGGTGGCCGACGCGCTCGGTCTCCTGCTTCGCCGCAGCACCCGCGCCAACCTGTACGCGGACCTGACCGAGGGCCTGGGGCCGGCCGTGGACGACGTGACCTATCCCGTGCTCAGCGGCCTGGCCCGGACCGGCCCGTGCAGCGCGGCGGACCTGGCCGGCGAGATCGGGCTCGACCGGTCCGGCGTCAGCCGCCGCGCCTCCCGCCTGGAGGAGGCCGGCCTGGTCCGCCGCGAGCCCGACCCCGAGGACCGCCGGGCCGTACTGCTCGCCCTGACCGACGCGGGCTCGGACTGCGTGCGCGAACTGCGCGAGCGGCTCGCCGCGCGACTGGAGGCCGCACTCGCGCAGTGGCCGGCCGACGAGGCGCGGATCTTCGCCCGCGGCCTGCGCCGGTTCGTCGAGGACGGGCCGTTTACGGAGGCGTAGCGCCGTGAGGCGGTAATCGCCTTTGCCAATCCTTGGCTTTACAGCCGTATAGCGACGGCCTATGTTTACATCCGTAAGCACACAGCCGTTAAATCAGGGGGTACCTCGTGAGCAGCCCGGAAACCCGATCGACCGGCGTCGGCCCCACCGACGCTCCCGAAGTCGCAGGCCACCCGCGTCGGTGGGCCGCGCTGCTCGTGCTCAGTTCGACGCTGGTCGCGGTGACGCTGGACAACTCGGTGCTCAACACCGCGCTGCCGTCGTTGGCGAAGGGGCTGGACGCGTCGACGTCGGATCTGCAATGGATCACCGACGCCTACACGCTGGTCTTCGCCGCCCTGTTGCTCCTCGCCGGCAGCCTGGGCGCCCGGTTCGGCGCCCGGCGCGCCCTGCTCGGCGGCCTCGCGCTCTTCGGCGCCGGGTCGGCCGTCGCGGCGGTGTCCTCGACCGCGGCCGAACTCGTCGCCTGGCGGGCGGTGATGGGCCTGGGAGCGGCGTTCGTGATGCCCGCGACGCTGGCCATCATCATCCGGATGTTCCCGCCGGTCGAGCGGCCCAAGGCGTTCGCCGTCTGGTCGGCCGCGGCCGGCGTGGGTGTGCTGATCGGCCCGGTCACCGGTGGCGCGCTGCTGATGCACTTCTCCTGGTCCAGCGCGTTCTGGATCAACGTCCCGCTCGTGCTCGCCGCGCTCGTCGGCATCCTGCGGATCGTGCCGAGCATCCCGCGCCAGGGCACCGCCCGACTCGACCTGCCCGCCGCCGTGTTGTCCATCGCCGGCCTGGGCACCCTGGTCGACGCGATCATCGAGGCGCCCGAGCGCGGCTGGACCGCGCCGGTCACCCTCCTCGAGCTGGGCGCATTCGTGCTGTGCACCGCGGTGTTCGTGGCCTGGGAGCTGCGCCGCGACGAACCGATGGTGCAGGTCCGCCTGTTCGCCAACCGGGGCTTCGTGCTCGCCGCCGGGACGCTGGCGGTGACCTTCTTCGCGCTCTTCGGCACGCTGTTCGTGCTCTCCCAGTACTTCCAGCTCGTGCACGGATACAGCCCGCTCGAAGCCGGCCTCTCCGCGATGCCGTTCGCCGTGGCGATGGCCGCGATGTCCGGGCTGTCGCCGGTGGTCACCGCCCGGCTGGGCATCCGCGGCACGCTCACCGTCGGACTCGGCGCGATCGCGGTCGGCCTGTCCGTACTCGGTCTGACCACCGACAGCACCACCCCGTTCGTCGCACTGGCCGGGGAAATGGCTCTGGTCGGCGCCGGGATGGGGATGATGATGGCCCCGGCGAGCATGGAGATCACCGCGTCGGTGCCGGTGCGCTTCTCGGCGATGGCGGGCGCGCTCAACAGCGTGGTGCGCGAACTCGGCGGTGTGCTGGGCATCGCGGTGGTCGGCACCCTGGTCTCCGCGCACTACCGCGGCGAGATGGCCGACCAACACCTGACCGGCCCCGCCGCGGTCGCCGCACACGACCTGCCCGGCGCGCACGCCGTGGCCGAGCACCTGTCCCCCGAAGCCGCCGACCGACTCACCTCGGCCGCCGACCACGCCTTCACCACCGCGATGAACAACGGCGCCCTGGTGGCCGCGGCGGTCGCCGCGCTCGGCGCGATCGTGGTCGCCCTCGGCCTCCCGCGCCGGGCGGGCAGCACCCCGGTCGCCGCCGGGCAGCCCACCGAGTCGGCCGACAACCGGGCGGTACAGGCTGCCTGAGGGAGCATCACGTCCGCGCACGGCGACCGGCACCCCGGTCGCCGTGCATCCGCCGTTCGGCGAACCGTCGTCGACACACCCGAGGAGGCACCATGCCCGCAGGCGCCGATTCCACGCCTCGTACGCTGACGACCATGGACGACGATCAGGGGCCGAACCGCCGACGCAATCGCCGCGGCCAGGGTGCGCTTCTGCGCGACGACATCCTCACCGCGGCGACCGCACTCATCGAACGCGACGGACACTCCGGGGATGTGACGCTGCGCCGGATCGCGCGCGAGGCCGCGATCACCGCTCCGTCGATCTACGCGCACTTCAACGATCTCGACGACATCCTGGACACCGTGCTCAACGGCTACTTCGACGAGTTGCAGGCGACCATCGTGGCCGCCGCCGCCGAGGAGACCGAGGCGGATCGTTCGCTGCTCGCGGGTTGTCGCGCGTACGCCCGGTTCGCGATGGAGCGCCCCGGCCGCTATCGCGCCCTGTTCCACCGGATGCGCCCGGCTGCCACCGATCCGGCCGAGCCGACTCCGCCGCCGGCCGCGCTGCCCAGTCGCATGGACGTCTTCCAGACCCTGATCGACGCGATCGCCGCCACGGCGGCGGCCGGCCACTCGGCCGGAACCGATCCGTTCGAGGACGCGCTGGCCGTGTGGGCCGCGATGCACGGCGCGATCCTGCTGCGGATGACCGCGCCCGTCTTCGACTGGCCGCCGCTGACCGACTTCATCGACACGCTGGTGATCCGTACCGCCCGGCTGACCTCGGCCGGCTGACCTCGCCCGGCCGGCCCGGAGGGCCGCTGTTCGAGGCCCGGCACTCGGCGGCCGACCGGTATGTCCGCTCTTGCGGGCGTCACCCGGTCCGGGCGTGCCATCCCGGGCTCCGGCATGGAAGGGTGTCCCCACGGATCGAATCCAGTTCGAGAGCAGGAACGCACCATGGCTGACGAGACACCCGCGAACGAGACACCCGAGGAGACGGTCGTCGAGGCCACCGAGCCCGAGACGCCCGAGGACGAGACCAAGCGCAAGTTCCGCGAGGCACTCGCCCGCAAGCGCGGCACCAAGACCGACGGCACCGGCGACGGTCCCGGCGGCGACGGGTCGAAGATCCACGGTGCACACGGGCCCGCCGCACAGCAGCGCTCGTTCCGCCGCAAGAGCGGCTGAGTCCCAGCGCCCTGCGCACCGATTCCCGTCACCGAATCGGACCAGCGAGGGACTGCCTTCGCCGGGTTACCGAGCAGTAGGATCGCCGGATCGCGAGATCTCGTGCCATGCCTCCTGCCCGCCCGGCGAAGGGTCCCCCGTGTTCGATTACGACGTTCTGGTCATCGGTTCGGGTTTCGGCGGTTCGGTCGCGGCATTGCGGCTGACCGAGAAGGGCTACCGGGTCGGTGTCCTGGAGGCCGGACGGCGCTTCGCCGACGCCGACTTCCCCAAGACCTCCTGGCAGTTGCGCGACTTCCTGTGGGCACCGGCCCTGGGCCTGACCGGCATCCAGCGCATCCACGTGCTCAAGGACGTGGTGGTGCTGGCCGGGGCGGGCGTGGGCGGCGGTTCGCTGAACTACGCGAACACGCTCTACGAACCGCCACAGCCGTTCTTCGACGACCCGCAGTGGGGTCGCATCACCGACTGGCACGCCGAACTCGCACCGTTCTACGCCCAGGCCAAGCGCATGCTGGGCGTGGTGACGAACCCGCACATGACGCCCGCCGACGAGCACATGAAGGCCGTCGCCGAGGACATGGGCGTGGGCGACACGTTCCACCTCGCGCCGGTGGGCGTGTTGTTCCCCGGGGACGGGGAGCGGCCCGGCGAGGACGTGGCCGACCCGTTCTTCGGCGGGGTCGGGCCGCGCCGGACCACGTGCACCGAATGCGGCTCGTGCATGACCGGTTGCCGGGTCGGCGCGAAGAACACGCTGCTCAAGAACTACCTGTACCTGGCCGAACGGGCGGGCGCCGAGGTGCATGCGGAGCGCACGGTGCGCCGGGTCCGGCCGCTGGGTCCGGGTCGGCACCCGGACGGGTCCGGCGGCGGCTACGCGGTGGAGACCGTACACAGCGGGCCCGCGACGGCGCCGCGCGCGCCGCGCACCTGGACCGCCGAGCAGGTGGTGTTCGCCGCCGGCACGCTGGGCACGCAGCGGCTCCTGCACCGGATGGCGGCCGAGGGTACGCTGCCGCACCTGTCCGGCACGCTCGGCCGGTTGACCCGGACCAACTCCGAGGCGCTGGTCGGCGCGGTCGCCCCGAGGACCGGGGTGATCGACGCGACGCGCGGGGTGGCCATCACGTCCTCGTGGCATCCGGACGCGGACACCCACATCGAACCGGTCCGCTACGGCAAGGGCTCCAACGCGATGGGGCTGTTGCAGACCCTGCTCACCGACGGGGACCGGCCCCGGGTCCGCCAACTGCTGCGCCAGTCGTTGCGCGACCCGGCCAAGCTGCGGCTGCTGAACGTGCGCAACTGGTCCGAGCGGGCGATCATCGCGCTGGTGATGCAATCCCGGGACAACTCGCTGACCGTGTACCGCAAGCGCGGCCTGTTCGGCCGGACCCGGATCACCACCCGACAGGGCCACGGCGAGCCGAACCCGAACTGGATCCCGGCCGGTCACGAGGCCGTCCGGCGGATCGCGCAGCGGCTCGGCGGGGTGGCCGGCGGCACCTGGGGCGATCTGGCCAACGTGCCGATGACCGCACACATCCTGGGCGGCTGCGTGATCGGCGAGTCGGCCGAGACCGGGGTGGTCGACCCGTACCAGCGGGTGTACGGCCACCCGGGTCTGCACGTCCTGGACGGTGCGGCGGTCAGCGCGAACCTGGGCGTCAACCCGTCCCTGACCATCACCGCCCAGGCGGAGCGCGCGACGGCCCTGTGGCCGAACCGCGGAGAGGCCGACGCCCGCCCGGAGTTGGGCTCGCCCTACCGGCGGATCCCCTGCACCGCACCGGTCGCGCCGGTGGTCCCGGCGCACGCGCCGGGAGCGCTGCACCTGCCGATCGTGGAGGTACGCTCGGGCCCCCGGCCGGAGGACTGACAGCGATCGGGGTCGGCGGGGGCGGTCGGCGAAGCGGGTCTCGCGGGTGGGGATCCGTGGCGACCCACCGTCGGATCGGCTGCCCCAGGGTGCGAGTGCGGTCGAGGCGGGAGCCGCAGGGCGGATGCGGGGCCGGGCGGTGCGGCCCACCGAGATCCGCCCAAACACGCCCCCGGGGCCTGTCTTCAATCCCCCGCCGAGCACCACGACGGCGGGATTGAGGACAGGCCCGGCCTATGTCCGTGCCGCGCGGGCCTCCGTGGCCCAGTGCTTCGCGCCCCAGGTGTCGGCGATTTCGGCGGCGCGGTCGAAGTGTTCGTTCGCTTCCGTCTCCAGGCCCAGGAAGCGGGCCAGTTCGCCCAGGGTGTGGGCCGGTGGCCGGATCGCCAGGGACAGCCCCGCGCATGCCGGTGCCGCGTCGCGCAGCGGGAGCAGGGTCGGGTAGAGCGCGGCGGCCTCGTCGTGTTCGCCCAGCGCCACCACCGCCGCCGCGCGCAGGACGGACATCGGGGTGTGGAAGAAGTCGCGGCGGATCGGCTCGATCACCGACCGGGTCGCCCGCGCCTGCTCGATCCGGCCGTCGGCGGCCAGCGCAAGCGCACACAGGTCGGCCACGAACGGTCCGAAGCCGGCCAGGATCTCCGGTGCCTCCGGAGCCAGTTCGCCGATCCGGCCGCGGCCGAGCAGGATCGTGGCGAGGGCGAGCCGGCGCAGGCCGTACGCGTGCAGCGAACCCTGCGCGATCATCGGCTCGGTGGCCCGGATATAGCGCTCCTCGGCCTCCTCGTAGCGGCCGTCGATGTGCGCGAGGGTCGCGAGCGCGACGGCACCGACGCCGATCGCGTCCGGCATCCGGTACGCCTCGGCGATTGCCGCGCTCTCGTCCACCAACCGGCGCACGAGGGCCGGGTCGTTTTGGTCGGCCGCGGCGGTGGCCAGGTTGTACCTGCCGTACCAGCGGTACTCCGGCAGATCGGACTCGTCCGCGATCCGGGCCAGTTCGACGGAGACGTCGGCCCGGGCCGGCGCGTCCGGCAGGCTGTCCAGGTTGCCGGTGAGCGTGGTCAGGGTGAGTGCCCGCAGATCGGGATCGCCCAGGTCGGCCGCGAGCACGACGGCCTCCTCGGCCGCCGCGCCCGGGCTCGGGTCGACGTCCTCTCCCCTCAGCTCGCCGGCGTAGCCGACCAGCAGCCGGCATCGGGTCTGCGGGTCGAGATCGGTCCGCGCGATCAGCCGGCGCAGCGCCGCCGCCACGCCGAGGTCCAAGTCGCCGTACGGCCGGCTCTGCCACGGCGTGGGCACCGTCCACGCGGTGAACGCGGCGATCGTCAGGTCGTCGCGGTGTGCCGACTCGGCCGCGTCGAACGCGCGTTGCCGGGTCTGCCGGGCCGCCGCGACGTCACCGGCGCGGACCTGGGCGCGCAGCAGCCGGCCGAACAGGTCGGCCCGCCGGCCGTCCCGGTCGCCGGCGGTGTCGGCGGGAATCCGGTCCACGCACTCCAGTGCGCGGGCGAGCAGGTCGACGGCCGTGTCGTGGGCGAAGCGACGCTCGGCCAACTCGGCTGCGGCTATGCACACTTCGACGGCCCGGGCCGCGGTGCCGGCGCCGGCCGCGTGGCCGTAGTGGTAGGCCAGCGCCGAGACGTCCCCGGTGCCGAGCCGTTCCAGGGCGGCGGCGATTCGGGTGTGCATCCGGGTGCGGCGCAGCCCGCTCAGGTCGGCGACCATCGTGTCGCGGACCAGTGCGTGCACGAACCGCACCCGGCCGGGGGCCGGTTCGGTGAGCAGGCCGGCGATCAGGCCGGCGTCCAACGCGTCCAGCACACCGCCCTCGTCGACCTCGGCCGCGTCCACCAGCACGTCCACGTCCACCTCGCGGCCCGCGACCGAGGCCAGCCGCAGCACCGCGACGGCCGGGTCGGGCAGCCGGGCCAGGCGCCGGCGCAGCACGTCCCGGACCCCCTCGGGCACGTCGGAGAGCGCGACCAGGGCTCCTTCGCTGTCCAGCAGGCGGGCGCTCTCCCGGATGTAGAACGGGTTGCCACCGGTGCGTTCGGCCAGCGCGGTGATCGTCGCGGGGTCGACGGGCGTCTGCGACACGGCGTCCACGACCCGGGCCACGGCGGCCTCCGGCAGGCCGGCCAGCGCGAGGCGGACCGGCGATCGGCGGGCCAGGCCGGCCAGGGTCTCGGTGAGCCGGCCGTCCACCTCGTCGGGACGGTACGCGGCGACCACGAACACCGGCGCCCCCGCGGCGTCGCCGTCGGCCGCCGCGGCGAGCAGGGCCAGCGTCTCGGCGTCGGCCCGGTGCAGGTCGTCCAGCAGGACGGCCAGCGGTCGGCGCCGGGCACCGACCGCGAGCCAGGACCAGACCGCCCGGTGCAGCCGGAACCGGCCCGCGGCGGTGTCCGGTCCGGGTCCCTCGGCCGCGTCGTCGCCCAGCAGCGGCGCGAGTGCGGCGGCCGACTCGGGCGGCGGCGGCACGACCGCGGCGATCGACCGCAGCGCCTCCACCCACGCCCAGGCGGGCGGTGCGCCGTCCACCTCGGGACAGCGCCCGGTGGCCACGAGCAGCCCGGCCCGCTCCAGTTCGGCGCTCAGCCGGCCGAGCAGCGCGGACTTGCCCAATCCGGCCTCGCCGGTGACCAGCGCGACCCGCAGGCCGGCCGACGCGACCTGCCCCGCCGCGCCCAGCAGCGCGGCGAGTTCGTCGTCGCGCCCGACGAACAGCTCTCCGGGGCCGCCGGGTTGCGGATGGATGTGGGCGTCGGCGACCGGGATCGTGCCCATCCGCGGCTCCGCGGCCGGGTCCGGTTTCCCCGGGGGGTTCGGCACCCGGTCGGCCCGGCTCGACGCACCGCCGCCGGCGTCGCCCACCGCCTCGGCGGTCGCAGGCAGGTCGGCGCCGGCTGCCGAGGCCACCGGCGCCGTCGCCGCGCGGAGCACGTCCATGTGTCGGCCCAGGATCGCCGCCTCGACCTCGGTGAGGGCGGGACCCGGGTCCAGACCGACGTCGGCCGCCAGTACCGCGCGGGCCCGGCGCAGCGTGGCCAGCGCGTCCGCCTGGCGGTTGTCCGCCCACAGCGCCAGCGCGTGCAGGCGCCAACCCTCCTCGCGCAGCGGCGCCTCGCGGGTGAGCCGTTCGGCATCCGCCGCCGCGCCCGCCGCAGCGCCCGAGCGCAGGCCGGCGGCGATGTGCAATTCGCGTGCGCTCAGCTGCAGTTCGCTCAGCCGGGCGGCCTCCGCGAGGGCCCACGGCTCGTCCGAGGCGGCGGCGAACGCCGGGCCGCGCCACAGCGCCAGCGCCGCCTCGACCAGGGTCCGCGCCCGGGCCGGGTCGGTCTCGGCCCGCTCCCGCGCGCTCCGGAGCAGCCCTTCGAAGCGCCACGCGTCCACCGCGTCGTCCGGCAGCCGCAGCGCGTAGCCGGGCGCCGCGCTGACCAGGATCGTGGCCGGGGCCCGCCGCGGCCGACCCGGTTCGAGCAGACGACGCAGGTTGGACACGTACGCCTGGAGGGAGGTGACGGCCTGGGCGGGCGGTTCGCCGCGCCACAGGTCCTCGATCATCCGGTCGATCGACACGACCCGCCCGCGGGCGGCCACCAGGAGCGCGAGTACGGCGCGCTGGCGCGGACCACCCAGTGGGACGGTCACATCGTGCACCTCGGCCTCGAACGGGCCGAGCACGCGCAGGTACACCATCTCTCCCCCTTCACCCGACCCGGTTCGCGCGGCCCGTCGTCGGCGAGCCGCCCGCCGGACAACCCCGCCGGGCGGCTCCATGTTCCTTCCAGGATTCCTCCAAGACGCCGGGACCAGGCTATGAGCATGCCCGGCGACACCGCGTCGAGGGCCCACCGAAGGGATCACCCACCATGACCGCCTCGTCCTCCTCGCCCGTCTCCCCCGCCTCGGCCGGCTTCGACACCCGGGAAATGGTGATCGTCCACCGCGGGCTGCGCCGCGAATCGCGCCTGCTGATCGAGTTGATCGCCGCCGTCGCGCCGGGCGACACCGCCCGGGCCAAGGTGCTCGCCGAGCACTTCGACCTGTACCGGCTGGGCCTGCACGGGCACCACACCGGCGAGGACGAGCTGCTGTGGCCGCCGCTGCTGGCGCGCGTCGACCTGGAGGCGGACCTGGTGTTGCGGATGGAGGCCCAGCATGAGCGGGTGGCCGGCTCGCTGACCGCCGCCGGGGAGCTGATCGCGGCGTGGACGGCGGGCGCCGGGGCCGCCGAGCGCGACGCGGCGGTGGCGGCGCTGGTCGAGCACCGCGCGGCGCTGGTCGAGCACCTCGACGAGGAGGAGGCCGAGCTGCTCCCGCTGGCACAGCGGCTGCTGACCGCGCAGGAGTGGAACGCGATGGGCGAGCACTTCGTGGAGACCACGCCCAAGCCGCAGATCCTGCTTCTGCTGGGTGTGGTGCTGGAGGACGCGGACGCCACCGAGCGGGCCACGATGCTCGGCGGGTTGCCGCTCCAGGCCCGGCTGATCTGGGGCCTGGTCGGCCGCCCGATGTACGCCCGCCACGTCCGCCGCGTCCGCGGGTGAACGCCCGGCGCGAGCGTGTCGCCGAGCCGCGGGTGCGCCGTCCGCCGCCTCCGGGGGTGAGCACCACGCCCGCCGGCCGCGGGTCCGGTCCCGCCGACCCGCCCGCCGGGCGGCGAGGCCGGTCTCCCGCGTGCTCGCGCGCACGAGTGCGGCCGATTGGGTTGGATGGCCCCATGACCACCGCACTCGCCCTTCATCCCGCGCTGTCCCACCCCGAGTTGCTCGCCGAACCCGTGGCCCGTGCCCTGGCCGGTTGGCCGGCCGAGTCGGCCGGCCTGGTCGAGGTCGCCGCGATCGATCCCGAACTGGCGGACACCGCCGCGTTCTGCGCCCGCTACGACGTGGCCCCGGCCGACGGCGCGAACTGCGTGGTGATCGCCGCCAAGCGCGGCGGCACGGTCACCTACGCGGCATGTCTGATCACCGCCACCACCAGGGCCGACGTGAACGGCCTGGTCCGCCGGCACCTGGACGCCCGCAAGGCGTCGTTCGCCCCGGTGGACGCGGTGCTCGCCGCAACCGGGATGCGGTACGGCGGGATCACCCCGATCGGGCTGCCCGCGGACTGGCCGATCCTGATCGACGCCGCCGTCGCCGCCCACCCGCGCATCGTGGTCGGCTCCGGGATCCGCGGCTCCAAGCTGTGGGTGCCCGGCCGGCTGCTCGCCGAACTCCCGGGCGCAGAAGTGCTGCCCGACCTCGGCGTCCCCCTGGCCTGACCGTCGGGTCGTCCCGCCCGCGCCGACCCGGCCCGGGCGGGACGGACCACGCCGTCAGCAGTGGTGCGTGAACAGCTTCGCCCCGACCCCCGGGGGCACCGGGACGGGCGTCTCCTCGACCGGCGGGAAGACCGTACGGCCCGCCTTGATCGTCTCCTCGACGGTGATCTCCGCGATCGCCTCACCCGGCACCGTCGCCGGATTCGCGCTCAGGATCACCAGGTCGGCCAGCTTGCCCACCTCGATGCTGCCCTTGTCCGCCTCCTCGCCGTACTGGTAGGCCGCGTTGATGGTGATCGACCGCACCGCGTCCGCGCCCGACACGCACTGGTGCTTGCCGAGCGTCTTGCCCTTGCGGGTCTTCCGGGTGACCTGGCTCGACAGGATCGCGAGCGAACTCGGCCGGGCCACCGGCGCGTCGTGGTGCGAGGTGTAGACCATGCCGCGGGCCAGGGCCCATCCCGCGGGCGAGATGTCGACGGCGCGTTCCTCACCGAGCACCGTCTCGTAGTACCAGTCGCCCCAGTAGAACGTGTGCATCGAGAAGAACGACGGGATGATGCCCAAGCGGCGGAACTCCTCGATCTGGTCCTCACCCGCCGTCTGACAGTGGATGCCCACGGTGCGCCGATCGGCCGGCCTCGCCTCCTTGGTGGCGGTCTGCACGCAACGGATCAGCTGGGCGATCGCCTCGTCGCCGTTGACGTGCGCGATCACCTGCCAGCCGTGTGCGAAGCCGGCCCGGACCTGGTCGAGGGCGACCTCCTCCTCCAGGGTCGGGTAGCCGCAGTAGTCGTCGCCCAAGTCCCCCGGCGGAGTCTTGTACGGCTTGCGCAGCCAGGCCGTCCGGCCCTGTGGCGAGCCGTCCAGATGCAGCTTGATCCCGGCCGCCCGCAGACCGTTCAGATACTCCGCGCTCGCCTCCACCAGGTGCGGCGCCTTGATCGCGTCGGCCGCCTTCACGTAGACGACGACGTCCAGGGGCAGCGCCTTGGCCGCGGCCAGTGCCCGCAGGTCACCCAGCACCGCCAACTCCGCGGCGCCCTCCTGCACGGTCGTGAAGCCGTAACTCGCCGCCGCCTTCAAGCCCTTGTCCAGGAAGCGCGCCCGATCCTGCTCGGCGATGCCCATGATCGCGCGGCCGGAGGCGGGGAGGAACGCGGTCTCCTCCAACACCCCGTCCGGCTCGCCGAACGGCAGCACCGACTCGTCGCCGCGTCGGATCCGCCCGCCCTTGGGGTCCTTCGTGGCGGCGCTGTACTCCAGCACCTCCAACCCCTTGCTGTTCACCGCGCCCAGATGGAACGACTGGTGGATGGCCAGCACCGGCCGCTCCATGGAGACCCGGTCCAGGTCCTCCCGGGTCGGATGCGACTCGCCGTCCAGCAGCGCGTCGTCGTAGCCGAAGCCGACGATCCACTCGGATCGCCGGCCGACCTCACCGTCGGCGAACCGGCGCAGCTTGCGCACGATCGTGTCGATGTCCCCGACGTCGCCGTCCGGTTCGGGAAGCAGGTCGGCGATCGTCTCCTGGAGGCCGGTGCCCACCACGTGGCCGTGCGGGTCGATGAAGCCCGGCAGCAGCGCCCGGCCGGCCAGGTCGTACAGCAGGGTCGTGGGGCCCCGCCACTGCGCGAGCGCCTCGTCCAGGTCGCCGACGAAGGCGATGCGACCGTCCTTGACGGCGACCGCCTCGGGTCGCGCACCGACCTCCCCCACGATCTCCCTCGGGCCGGGCCCGCCCGCCACCGTCTCGATTTCGCCGCCGTGGAAGATCACCTCGGCCGGGCCGGATCCGGCTCCCGTACCCGCTTCCGCGTCCGTCTCCGGCGCGAATCCCTCGGACATCGCCGCTCACCCTGTCCTTCGTTGCATCGACGATCGTGTCGCTACGCAGTCTGTCGGCGACGGACCGTCACATCGAAGGCGAAATTCGGACATCCTGTGCTTCTCGGACGGACCCGGGCCGGCCGGCGGGCCGACCGGGCGAGCCGGCGCCGGGCCGACGCGGGCCGACGCGGGCGACCGACCGGGCGGGCGCCGCTACCCCGTCGGCATGCCGCCGCGATCCCCGCGCAACAACTCGGCCAACCCCTGCCGGGTCGCCGCCAGCACCACCCGGTCGGTCGACCGGAGGAGGTAGCCCGGGTGCAGTTCCCACACCAGATCGCGCTGCGGCGCCGCGTCGGTGCCCAGATCGGCCCGGCGGTCCGCCGGATCGGCCACGTCCAGCGCGAGCACCCGCCACATCCCGGCCCGAAACGATTCCGCCACCGTGCGGCCCTGCAATTCCGGGCGGCCCGCGACGTCGATCGCCGCGAACAGCAGCACCTCGCGTTCCACCGAGATCGCGCCCAGGATCTGCCGACCCATCACGGCTCCGGCGAAGGCCGGCGCGGAGAGCGAGGACACGCTGCGGCTGCGGGTGAGCGCGTTCGGGTAGGACTCGCGCAGCGTCCCGTACACCGTCCTGGCGAAGTCGTCGTCGAACAGCCGTAACACCACCCGCAGTTCCGGATCCACTTCGCGGGCGTACAGGGCCGCCTCCAGGTTGATCGCGTCGTCGCTGGTCAGCGCCAGCAGTGCCCGGCTGGTGCCGATGTGCGCGGCCTCCAGGACACCCTCGCGGGTGACGTCGCCGATCACCACCGGCACCCGGCGCGCATGCGCGGTGGTGATGCCCAGCGCCTGTGGGTCGCGTTCCACGCACACGACCCGAACGCCCAGGTCGCACAGTCGATCCAGCACGCGCGTGCCGATCTTGCCCAGACCCAGCAGCACCACGTGGTCGGCGATCGCCCGCGGCGGCGGACGCTGGGTGGTCGCGGTCCGGAAGGTGCCCAGGCTCTCCAGCACCACCGCGAACAGCACCGGCAGCAGGGCCAGTCCGGCGAGTCCGGACAACACCTGGACGATCTGGCGCCCGGTGCCCTCGCCGAGCGCCGGTTCGCCCATCCCGAAGACGTCCAGGATCGAGCGATAGGCGGCCCGCAGCGGTGGGTCCCCGGTGACCCACCAGGTCAGCCCGGCGAAGACGAAGAGCAGCGCGATCAGGCCGAGGATCGCGTAGCGCAACCGCCGCGGGAACAGCGTGGCCACCGGCAGTCCCGGCGGCAATCGGGGCCGGTTGACCGGCGTCGCGGGGCTCTCCTCCAGGCTGATCGTCTCCAGGACGGTACGGCCCCGGGTGGCCCGGCCGGCGGCAGCCGCGGCGTCGTCGGGCAACAACTCCGGGCTGCCGCCCGGCTCGTCCGAGGCCAGCGCGAGCGTGTACAGGTACGGCGCGGGGTCGCGCTCGTCGGCGGGTCGCTCGGCCGCGCGCAGCAGCAGCCCGTCGGCCTGAACGACCTTGCCCGCACCGGCGATCGCGGCGGCGACCAGGGCCGGGGTGGCGGTGTCCGCGTCGGAGAGCACGGTCGTGGTCACCTCGCCGGCCGAGCCGTCGCCGACCCGGGCCGCCACCGCCCGGTCGAGCAGTTCCTGCAGATGCCGACCGAGCTTGCGGTTGTACAGCCGCACCACGAGCCGGATCCGCGGGTTGATCCGCCGGGCCCGCAGCGCCGCGTGGATGTTGGCCCGGTCGTCGCGATAGACCAGCGCGAGCGCCGACGCGCCCGATACGCCCGCCGAGCGCAGCGCGTCGTCGGTCGGCTCGGCGGCCTCGACCACGGACACCGAAAGTCCGCCGCCGCGCGCCAGGTCATCGATCTGTGGACCGTGGTTGCGGTGCACCGAGGGCAGCAGCACGGTCACATGTTCCCCGTAGACGTGCGCGAGTTCGTACGACAGCCGCTGGGCGAGCGCATCGTCGCCGCACACCACGAGGTGGCCGGCCCGAGGCGGAGGAGTCGGGTGATGCGGAAGTGTCGACACACCCCCACCCTGCCTGCCGGGCCCTCCCCCCGTCAGCCCCTGTCCGCCCGTCCTCCCCGAACAGGCACCCCGTCACCGCCGACCGTCGCCTACCTCGCCGAAGTGTCCGAAATCAGCAGGTCCAGCACGCTCGGCAACCCCCCGGCCACGAACGCCTCACGCTGCCGATCGGCCCCCGTACCCTGCACGATCATCCGATCCACCAGGGCGAACACCCGCGTGGTGTCCCCGAATTCGTCCAGCACCGGGGTGACGTGCGCGAGCAGTTCGCCGACCAGATCACCGGCCTGCATCCGCCGGGCCGCTCCCGCCGGCCCCACCGGCCCGAACAGATCCCCGTCCAGTCCGTCCCGGGCCGCCAACCAGCAGGCGGCGCGCAGCAGTTCCTGGTCGGGTGCGGCGTACGGCGCCTTCTCGTGGTGCTGGTGCAGTGCGGTGACCACCAGCGCCCGGACCAGTCCGGCCAGCATCACCGCATCGTCCGCCCGCAACTGCACGTCCGGGCAGCGGATCTCGATGGTGGGAAAACGTTCGGACAGCCGCACCTGCCAGTACACCTGACCGCGGTCCAGCATCACCCCCACCGCGAGCAGGGCGTCCACCCTGCGTTCGTACTCCTCCAGATCCACGAACACCGGGGGTTGCCCCTCGACCGGCCAGCGTGCGTAGTGGATCGTGCGCCAACTCGCGAAACCGGTGTCCACCCCCTGCCAGAGCGGCGAGTTGGCGCCCATCGCGACCAGCAGCGGCAACCACGGCCGGATCCGGTTGACGACCTGAACCCCCGTCTCCCGGTCCGGCACCGCCACATGCACATGCATCCCGTGGATGAGTTGCACGTCGGCCAGGCGCCGGGCGTTCTCCGCGATCGCGAGATAGCGCGGATGCTCGCTGATCTCCATCGGCTTCCCGTTGCCCGCGGGCGCGGTACCGCAGGCGACCATCCGACAACCGATCCGCTCGGCCGCCGCCGACAGTTCGTGCCGCATCCGGTACAGGTGCCCGCCGATCTCGTCGAGCGAGGAGCACACCGGTGTCGCCACCTCCAACTGCGCCTTCAGTAACTCGGGCTGCACGTCGCCGAGGTCGAACCCGGGCCGCAGACCCACCTCGGCCCGGACCCGCTCGGCCGCCGGTACCGGCAGCCCGCTGACCGGGTCCACGAGCAGGTACTCCTCCTCGACACCCAGGGTGGTCATCACCGAACCGTCCTTTCGAGCGGGCGAACCCGCCGGGCATGGCCTCCGCCTGGACATGACCCGTCCGCGGCCGGCAATGCGCCCCGACCGTGCCCTGCCACCCGGCGGCCCCGGGAATGCCCCGGAACCCCACCAGGCAGGGCGGATCGCGACGCAGTACGTGCTCGACCAAGATCCGGACAGGCCGTACTACTCGGGAGGACTCGATCGGTTGTACCCGTAACCACCGCAGGTCGACACGTCGACCCGGGTCCGCGTCCGGGCCGGGCGGCCACGCGGCGGGGCCGGCGCGCCCGATGTCCGGACGCTGTGATGGGGTGTAACCCGCAAGCGGAACGGGCGAGTACGGGGTGAGTGGTGTCACGGGTACAGGTCGCGAACAAGGCCCTTCTGATCGGACTGCTGTTCGAGGGCGCCGCCGTCGGCGACCTCGGCCGGATCCGCCATCGCGTCGGCGACGACGTGATCGGCGCACTCCTGGGCGACCGGCCGACACCGGGCGTGCGGGCGCTCGCCGCCCGTGACCCCGACCCGTGGGTCCGCCGCAGTCTCGCGCGCAACGGCGGGTTGCTCACCCCGGCAGACCTGGCCGCGCTCCTGGAGCAACCGGACCCGGTGGTCGACCGGATCGTCTACGCACATCCCGAGGCCACCGGCTGGATGCGCCGGGCCGTGCTCGCCCCCGGCCGCTACACCGAGACCCCGCATCCGCTGACCGCACTACACGAGGAGTTGCTCGCGCAGTCCGCGGCGGGGGAGCCGCCGCGCGGGCCGGCCGCGGCCGTGGTCGCCGAACGACCCGATCTGGTCGCGCACGCGCTGCGCGCGTGCGCCGGCACCCTGACCGCCGCCGAGGAACTGCGCGGCCTGTTGTCGCTGAGCCGATACGGCGGCGCCGACCTGCTGCCCGAGGCGCTGCGCCACGTGCGGCCCGAGGTGGCCGCGCTCGCCGGCCGGCCGGCCGAGACGACCGAGGCCGCCGACGGCACAGCCGAGGCGCGGGTCGCCCGGCTTGCCGCCGCGGTGGCCGAGGCCGAGGGTCCCGCCGGGCTGATCGCCGAATTGCGCGCCGGGGTTCATCCGTCGCCCTGGCGTCGGGAGATCGACTGGGCCGCGCTGCGGAACGAGCACCGGCGCGAGCCGCTGCCGGAGGCCACCGCCGCACTCCTGGCCGCCGACCCGGACTGCCCCGACGACCTGCTCGTCGCGCTGTACACCGCGCATCCGACGGCGGTGGGCCCGGTGGCCCGGCCGACGCTCGCGGTGCTGCGGGCGGCGATCGGCACTCCCCGGCACCCCGCGCTGACCCGGATCGCCGCGCTCACCCGCGACCTGGCCGAGCCCGCCGACGTGGCCCGGGTGCTGAACGAGGTGAGCCCCGCCCGGACGGCCGTCGCCACGCTGGCCGAACTCCCGGACTGCGCCGAATTGCGCGAGTTGTTGCGCCGGCACCTGGGCACCCGCGCGGACCGCTGGAACACCCTGCGTGCGGTGTTGCCCCGGCACCGCGACGCGCTGCCGACCCTGCTCGCGGGCATCGCGGCAGGTACCGTCACCGGGCCGCCGGAGCAGGTCGGCGGCCCGCCCCCGACGCTGACCAAGCCGTTTCGGCACCTGCTCGTCTCGGCCGACCCGGACGACCTGCGCGCGTTGTTGCCCGACCTGGCCGACGGCCTGGTGCGCGACCTGCTCTCCAGCGGTGTGCTCCCACAGCCCGTGCGCGAGGCGGCGATCACCTCGACCGACCCGCGCGCGTGGGAGGCGCTGGCCCGCAATATCGGCCTGGACATCCGCGAACTCGACCGCCTGGTCGCCAAGCGGGTCCCGGCCGTGGACGCCGCCGCGTATCTCGGCATGCGCTCGACCCCGTCGTTGCGCCGCGCCATCGCCCGACGCACACCGCTGGACCCGGGCCTGCGCGGCGATCTGCTCGCGCACGGCGACCGGCGCACCCTGCTCCCGCTGGTGGCCTGCGGCGAACCGGAACTGGCCGCGCGGGCACTGGGGTTCGGCTGCCGCAAGGTCGCCCAGCAGTACGCCTACATCAAGGTGTGGGAGCGCCACGGCCCGGACGGCGTACGCACGCTCCTGGACACCACCGGGACCGGCACCGCGGCGCAGATCCGCAAGCGGGTGGAGGCCGCGCTCAAGGCCGAGGACGGCCTGGCCGACCTGCGCGCGAGCGGCGAACCCTACGAGGATCCGGCCACGTTGCCGCACCGCTTCCAGACCCGGACCAGTCGCACCACGGTCCGCGACCTGGTGCACGAGCCGTACGCACACGATTTCCCGCTGCTGATGGCGGCCAACCGCGAGCAGCCGTTCGCCTACGAAGCGATCGACGACCTGATCCGACACGAGCACGCCACCGACGAGGATCGGGCGTACCTGCGCCTGGCGATGGTCAACGCCCTGCGCACGCACGTGCGCCGGGCGATCGACACCCCGCCACTGGAGTGGTTGCGCACCGAGCCCTTCGACCGGGACGAGCGCTGGGTGAACGAGGCGGTGGAGCACGGTCTGCTGGATCCGGTCCGGCTGGTCGACGTGGCCCACCCGGCGCAGGCGGTGGTGTCGTCCGCGCACGGGCTGAACCCGGAGACCGTGCTGGCTCCGCTGCGGGCCCGACTGGCCGAGCTGAGCCGGGAGCATCTCGCGGGCCACACCGACGCGTTGGCCGTCGCGGTCGCCATGGTCGACGGGTTCGCCGGGTCGCTCGCCGAGCTGATCGTGCTGGCCGGCCAGGCCGCGGGTCCGCGTCCCGGGGCCGAGGAACTGGCTCGTGCGGACGCCGTCGCGCTGGAGATCGCGCGGCGCGAGGCGGCCGAGACCGCGAGCGACGAGCCGGTGTCCGCGCCGGAGCCGACGGTCCGCCGCCGTGCGGTCCGGGCCGTCGAGCAGGATCGCACGTCCCGGCTGGTGGCGGTGCATCTGCTGCGCACGATGGCGGCGGGTGCCGGTTCGGGGCCGGAATCGGGGCCGGAGTCGATTCCGGTGCCGGCGGATCCGAGCGTGCTCGCGGCGCTGGCGTCGGTGCGGATCATCGACGCGCCGGGCTTCGAATACCCGAGTTGGCTCTACGAGGCGTGCTTCGGCAGCGATTCGGTGGAGCCGCGGGTGGCCCTGGGGCGCCGGGTGTTCGACGAGTCGGTGGCCAACGACCTGATCGACCTCGGCGAGCCCGAGGTGTTGGCCGCGATGGCCGAGAACAAGGACCTGGAGGAGCCGACGAGGGATCGCATCGCCTCGATCCTGGCCGGCACCCCCGCCGAACGCCCGGAGCAGTACCCGACGAGGGACACCTGGCCGGGCCCGGCCGAGCCCGCTTCGTTTCTGAGTTGGATCGGCGAGTACTACGAAGCAAAGCGTGGCGGCGGCGACTTCCTGGCCGAGGGTGTCTACCGGCACGGCATCGTCGGGCCGATCGAGCTGCTCGGCGTGCTGCCCGCGCGGACCCTGACCCCGCTGCCCAGGAGGTGGCAATCGCGGGTCCTGGCGGGTCCGCTGAACCGGGCTGTCGATGCGCTGGTCGCCGAGCGGCTGGGCGTGGACCCGGACCGCTGGCTGGCCGCGCTGACCGCGATGGGTTCGGCCGGCGACCGCTCGTTGCCCGAACTCCTGGACGCGGCCGTGAAGTCGGCGGCCGACGGTGGCGACGGGGCCGGCGATTGGCAGCCGGTCCGGTCGCCGATCACCATCGAGTTCACCGCGGCCCACGAGAACTCCTGGCGGATCTGGCGCGGTTGGCGGTGGCCGGCGGGCGACCTGCTGCTGCGCGCGTCACCCGAGGCGCTCGCGGTGCTGCTGCCCCGCTTCGGCGAGCACGCCTATCCCACGCTGTCGGCGTACGCACGCCACGTCGAGCACCATGCGCCCGCGCTGGACGAGTACCCGTTCCTGGCGAACGACCGGGCCGGGCTGCGGATCCTGGCGGCCCGGCACCGCGATCCGGTGGTGCGGAACCGGCTGTTGCGGCTGGACGACCCGCAGTTGAACGCGGACCTGTACGGGTCACCGCTGGTGCGCGAGGACGTCGCGGTGCGCCGCGCGGTGTTGTCCCGGGTGCCGCAGGGTCGGCCCGCGAACGGGCCCACGGATCTGCTCCCGCTGGATCCGGCGTTGCGCGAGCGGTTGTCGGCCGACCATCGGCCCACCGCGTCGGTGCTGCCGGCGCTGCGGATCAAGGTCGAGGCGGCCGACCCGGAGCTGATCGAGCACGCGCTGCGCCAGTTGGGCAAGAAGGCGTCGCTGCTGGACCGACTCCTGGGCCTGCGAGGCCTGTTGAGGTACGGCGGCACGGACCGGATCGGCGACCTGGTGGAGCAGGGCGTGCTCGGCGCGACCGCCGGCCGGGTGGTGCTCAAGGCACTCGCGACGGCCGATCCGGACGCGGCGCTCACCGAGCGGATCGACCGCGAGCGGGCCGGCGACAAACTGGTGGCCAAGCTGCGCAGGTGCTTCGGGGCAGCCGAGACCAACGAGGTGCTCGACCTGCCGTACCTGCGCGACTGGGGCCTGATCGTCGCCGAGCACGAGCGCGAGCCGTTTCCGGCGGCGGTGCTGAACCGCCTCGTGCTCCAGCCGGACTCGCCCGCGCGACTGATGGAACTGGGCCCGGTGCACTACCAGGTGGCCCGCAGCGCCGCGACGCTGGCCCCGGAGCAGGCACGTGCCTCGGTGGCCTTCGGGGGCAGCGACCCGGGCGACGCCACCTGGTACACCCACCTGGACGACCTGGTCACGGCCGGTCTGCTGACCGGCCACGACCTGGTCCATGTCGCCCGCGCCGCCGGCTCGGTGCTGCGCTGGATCGCCGAGGCCGGCCACCGCATCGGCGTCGAACCCGCCATCCGCGCCGCCGCGGACGAGGCCCGCGCGGAGATCGCCGCACTGCTCGAAGCCCACCCGGGCACCGACCCGACCCGATGGACCCGAATATTCGCCGCCCTCGCCGGCTGCGACCCCACCTGGTCCCCGGAAACCCCGGGCTCCACCATCGAGGCCCTGTTGACCCGCTGACCCATCGACCCGCCGATCCGCCGAGGGCGGCCGAGCGCGGACCGGGTTCGGGTGCGGGTCCCCACAGGGTCCGGGTCCGGCCCGGCCCGCGCGGTCCGCGGTCCGTCCGGCGAACCCCGTCGGGCGGGACCTGGACCGTTCGGGGGACCCGGCGTGTACCGGGCGGCCGTGCCGACCACGTTCACCCCATGGCCGATCTGCCGGTGTATCCGCCCATGCTCGCCACCACGGGCGCGCTGCCGCCGGCCGCCGAGGACGATCGCTGGGCGTACGAGACGAAGTTGGACGGTCAACGGTGTGTCGGCTACCTCCCGGGGGACGGCACGGTGGTGTTGCGGTCGCGCTCGGGAGCGGACATCACCGCGGCCTATCCCGAGTTGCACGCACTGCGCACGGTGCTCGGTACCCGCTCGGCCGTGCTGGACGGCGAGGTGGTCGCCTTGGACGAGCGCGGACACAGCGACTTCGAACGCCTACAGCCCCGGATGGCACTGGTCGATCATCCGGCCGAGGCCGCTCGGATGCGCGCTCGGGTACCCGTGCGGCTGCTGCTGTTCGACGTGTTGTTCCTGGCCGGCAGGTCGCTGATCCACCGCTCGTACGCCGATCGGCGCCGGGCGCTCGAAGGGCTCGATCTACGCGGCCCGCACTGGTCGACGCCGGCCGCGCTGGTCGGCCACGGCGAAACCGCGCTCGCGGCGACCCGGGCGGAGGGCCTGGAGGGGCTGGTCTGCAAGCGCCTGGACTCGGTGTACACACCCGGCCGGCGCTCGCCGAACTGGGTGAAGATCCGGCACGTGCAGACCCTGGACGTGATCGTGGGCGGCTGGCTGCCCGGGCGCGGTCGGCTCACCGGGTTGCCCGGCGCGCTGCTGGTAGGGGTGCGCGAGGAGGGGCTGTTGCGCTACGTCGGCGCGGTGGGCACCGGCTTCGGCGATCGGGACCGGGAGGTGCTCGGCGAGTTCCTGCGGGTGTCCGCGACCGACACGTGTCCGTTCACGCCGCGCCCGCCGGTGGTCGGCGCGCACTGGGTGTTGCCGCGGCTGGTCGGCGAGGTCCGGTACGCGATGCGCACCCGCGCGGGCCTGTTGCGCCATCCCTCCTGGCACCGCCTGCGCCCGGACCTGGCCGAGGACTGAATCGCACCCGACCGGCCGAGCGGGCCCCGCACCCGGCGTACCGGGGCCCGCGCGCCGCTTGCCCGGTGGAAGCCCCGGAGAAGCCCCGTGGGTGCCCGCGGACGCCCCTCCGCCGCGAACCCTGCGCCCGGTGACGCCTACGGCAGCCGGCCGGTCGTCTCCGCGGCGAGCAGCGGCGCGAATCCGTCGCCGTCCCGCTCCACCCGCTCCAGCACCTGCGCCGGGCCGAACACCAGGTCCGCGTCCGACTCGATCTCGGCCCAGGACACCGGCGTGGACACGGTCGGTTCGGGCTGCGCGCGCAGCGTGTACGGCGCGGCGGTGGTCTTCGCGCTCGCGTTCTGACTCCAGTCCACGAACACGTGGTTCGTGCGCAGGTTCTTGGCCATCCGATGCACGACCAGTTCGGGATGCTCCCGCTCCAGGCGCACCGCGAGCGCCTTGGCGTACGCGCCGACCGCCGCCTCCGGTGTCGGTTCCAGGGCCGCGTACAGGTGCAGCCCCTTGCTGCCCGAGGTCTTGACCACGCAGGTCAGCCCGTCCGCCGCGAGCAGGTCGCGGGCCAGCAGCGCGACCCGGCGGCACTCGGGCAGACCCGCGCCGGGCCCGGGGTCCAGATCGAGCACGAGCCGGTCGTGGCCGTCCGGGTCGACACCCCACTGCGGCACGTGGAGCTCGATCGCGGACAGATTGGCCACCCACATCAGGGTGGGCAGCGAGTCGACGTCGACGTGCCGCCTGTTCTCGTCCCGGCCGATCACCTCGATCGTGCGCACCCAGTCGGGCGCGCCCGCCGGCACGTTCTTGTTGTAGAAGCGGCCGCCGCCGTCCACGCCGTGCGGAAAGCGGATGAACGTGGCCGGGCGTCCGGTGACGTGCGGGAGCAGGACCGGGGCGAGCCGGGCGTAGTAGTCCAGCGCCTGGCCCTTGGTGTATCCGGTCTGGGGCCACCACACCTTGTCCAGGTGGGTGAGCGTCAGCGAGCGTCCCTCGACTGTCGTGGCGATGCGGTCCGGCATATCGGAAAGGTCCCCCGATGCCGTGTTTCGATGCATCGGGTCGACCGATCGCCGATTCGCCGCACGGGATCGGGCGATCGCCGGGTCGGCCTCGCGGACCTCACTCGGCCGGGAAGGCCGCCACCCGCTCGTCCAGGGGCACCGGTTCCTCGGCGATCCCGTCCGCCGAACCGCTCGCGAACCGGGCACACACCCCTCGGCACGCGAAGGTCTGCCGCCCCTCCACGTGTCCGACCGGCACCGCGTCGTGCGCGGGTCGCTCCGCCGTGGCCCGCAGGTCGCGGCCGCACATCGTGCAGGCCAGGCCGTAGGTCATCTCGACCGTGGTCTCCGGTCGAGCGCTTCGGCGGTGTCCCGCGATCGAGTGCTGTGAGTACATGGGTTCGAATCCTCTGGTCGGTCTGGTGCGCGGATGTCCGGATCGCCGCAGACGACGCCGCCATGGATGACGGCATACGAGGTGCCCTCGGTCTCCCCAAAGTACTCCTACCGTTCCGCCGTCCAGACCCCTGCGCAAAATCGTTTCGACGGCACGTCGTGCCCGATCGGGCACGAGACGCATCGACCGATTCCGGGCGCGGCGACGGGGCCCGTCACCTGGACGGGCCCCGTCTCCGGTGGTTCGGCGACGCGTCGGCTACCAGCGGTACCAACGCCCGCGACGACCACCCGCGCCGGCGCTGCGGAAGACGAACCCGAGGGCCCACAGCACCAATACGATGATGGCGATCCACCAGAGAGCCTTGAGGGCGAATCCTGCACCGAACAGGATCAAAGCGAGCAAAAGCACTACAAGCAGCGGAATCATCTTGAACCACCTCCGCCCGGACGTCTGCCCCGGAAGTCTTGGTTCACGCGGTGCGGTCGCAAAGTTATTCGAGGGCGCCTGCGTCGCCGCTCGACTCCGGCTCCTCGGCACGCGCCGGCACACCCGCACGCAGGTCCGCCGTCACCCGCGCACCGATCTCCCGGACCACGTGCGCGAACAGTTCGACGTCCGCCGCGGTGGTTCGCCAGTTCACGATCGCTGGTCGCAGCGCGACCCGGCCCTCGTACACGGTGGTGCCGGCGTACACCCGACCGTCCTCGTTGAGTTCGGCGCCGAGCCGGCGGTTCAGCTCGTCGAGTTCGGCCTCGCCGAGCGCCGCGTCCGGGCGGTAGCGCAGGCACACCACGCACAGCCGGACCGGAGCCAGCAGTTCCAGATCCGGGGCCTGCTCGACCAGCGTGCCGAGGTGGGTCGCCAGGTCGTGGTGCCGCTCGATCATCGCCCGGTATCCGGACCTGCCGTACGCGCGCAGCGTGGCCCAGATCGGCAACGCCCGGGCCCGGCGCGAGGATTCCGGCCCGAGTGCGGCGTAGTTGAGGTGCGTGTCGCCGGCGCCGGGCAGGTACGGGGCGTTCCACGCGCCGAACGCCCTGCCCATCAGCTCGGCGTCGCGCACGAAGGCGAAGCCGCTCTCGTACGGCACATTGAGCCACTTGTGCCCGTCGGAGGCCACCGAGTGCGCCCGCTCGACGCCGCGGACCAGGTGGCGCAGCCGTGGCGAGACGCCGGCGAACAGGCCGAACGCGCCGTCCACGTGCAGCCACGCGCCGTAGCGCCGGGCCAGATCGGCGAGCGCGTCGATCGGGTCGAAGTCGCCGGTGTCGACTTCGCCCGCGGTGGCGATCAGCACCGCGGGTCCGTCGATCTCGATCAGCGCTCGCTCCATCGCGTCGATGTCCACCCGGCCCGCGGCATCACGCGCGCACACCCGCAGCGTGTCCCGCCCGCAGCCCAGGATCTGCAAGGCCTTGCGGTTGCTGGGATGCACGTATCCGCTCGCCAGCACCGGCATGGTCGGCAGTCCGGCGAGCCCGTCGGCGCTCACGTCGACGCCGTGCTGCCCGGCCCACCAGTGGCGCGCGCAGGTGAGCGCGGTGAGATTGGCGAGGGTGGCGCTCGGGGTGAGCACGCCGCCGTACGCGTCGGGCAGCCCGAACAGGTCCTTGAGCCAGCCGAGCACCACCGTCTCGGCCTCGGTCGCGAGCGGCGACGCGGCCCACAGCCCGCCCGCCTGGTCCAGCAGTGCGGTGATCCAGTCGCCGGCCTGGGCGGCGGGCGTGGCGCCGCCGACGACGAAGTGGAAGAACCGGGGCCCCGAGGACTGCATCGCGGCGCGGGTGCCGATGTCGAGCAGTTCCTCGACGCCGGCCAGCGTGCCGTCGCCGCGCTCGGGCAGCGGTCCACCCAGCCGGTCGAAGAGCACGTCGGCGGCCGCATCCCGGACCGGCAGCTCGGGAAGCGCCTCCAGATAGGGCCCGGCGGCCCTGGCCACCAGGTCGAGGGCGGGCCGGGCGAGGTCGCGTTCGTGGAGGGGGTCAGCCATACCGGCAGGGGATCATGCGAACCCGGTCCGCGTCGAGTATTTCCGTACTGGGCAAGGTCGTTGACGGTTCATCAGGGCGTCGGAGCGTGGGCGTGCGCGGGGCGGGGGAAGATCCGCCCGGGGGCCGATGACCTCTACCTGGAGGAAACGTGGCTACCGAGATCGAGCGGACCCATCACCGAGGCGGCGACCTCGACGAGATCCGGCAGGTGCTGCTCGACGTCTACGCGGAGGTGTACGCGGCCGATCTGGACCGCCCCTTCCACTCGGTGCACAGCTTCGCGGAGCGGTTGGCCGGCTACGCCGCCGCGCCGGGCTTCGAGTGTGTCGTGGGCTGGAGCCGGGACGTCCCGGTCGGCTACGCGTTCGGCTACACGCTCCAGGCCGGTGCGCGCTGGTGGATCGGACTGACCGATCCGGTACCCGCGGTGGACATCGAGGAGGACGGTCGGCGCACGTTCGCGCTCAACGAGCTGATGGTCCGCGAACCGTGGCGCGGATCGGGCGCGGCCCGCACCATTCACGACACGCTGCTGGCGGCCCGGACCGAGCAGCGGGTGACCCTGCTGGTGGATCCGACCCACCCGAGGGTCCTCGCGCTCTACGAGCGGTGGGGTTACCGGGTGCTCGGCGATCTGTGTCCGGCCTGGCCGGACGCGCCGCTGCTCACCGCGCTGCTGCTCGACCGGAGCTGACCCCGCGCCGAGAAGTCTGCCGCCGAGAAGCTTGCCTCTGTTTAGTTTCGGCGCCCGTGCGTAGGGTGCGCGCCATGAGTGACGCGACCGCGAACAAGCGGCTGATCGAGCAGTTCTGGCAGGACCTGTACGCCCGCGACTTCGCCAAGGTCGCGGCCTTTTTCGCCGACGACGGCCACTACACGGACGTCGCCGCGCCCGGGCCCGGCGCGACCGGGCCGGCCGCCGTCGAGGCCCGGTTGCGGCTGGGCCTGGAGATGCTCACCGGCTACATCCATCACCACAGGAGCACCGTCGCGGAAGGCGATCTGGTGGTCACCGAACACGCGGAGGAGTGGCACTGGGAGAGCGGCGAGCAGGTGGTCCTGCCGTTCGTCTCGATCCACGAGTTCCGGGACGGGAAGATCGTGCGCTGGCACGACTACTGGGACTTCGGCACGCTGATGAACGCCGCGCCGCAGTGGTGGCTCGAACACGTCGCCAAGGGCTACGCGCAGGGCGCCTGACGGGCGTCGCCCGCGCCGGGGAGGTCGGGTCGCGCGGCAGCACGGTCACCGCCGAGGCATTCCCGGGCGGAGGCCGTCTCCCGCGAGCCGCCCACGCCCTCGGTCGCGGGCGGCTCGCGCCCATGCGGGCGGCGGGTGGGCGTCCCGGGTGCCCGCGGGCGTCCGGGCCGCGGGTCAGGTGCGGGATTCGATGCGCTCGACCACGGTGTCCGCGATCTGCTCCAGCATCGCGATCTGCTCCGCGCTGAGCAGGTCGATCAGGTTCCGTCGGACCGAGGCGACGTGCCGCGGCGCGGCCTCCTCGATCACCCGCAGCCCCTCGGCGGTCAGCACGACCTCGGCGCCGCGCCCGTCCCGCGCGCACTCCTCGCGGCGGACCAGGCCGCGCTGCTGCATGCGCTTGACGTGGTGCGACATCCGGCTCTGCGACCACAACATGCGCTCGGCCAACTCGCCCAGCCTGCGCCGATGTCCGGCCGCCTCGGAGAGTTCGGACAGCACGTCGTAGTCGGGATCGGACAGACCCGAGTCGACGGCCAGATCACGAGCCACCCGGGTGTCCACGAGCAGCCGCAATCGGCGATATCCCCGCCACGCGCGCTGCTGCCCCGGGTCGAGCCAGGGCGTCTCCTCGATACGGGCCATGGCTGCCAATCTAGCAGCTACTTGACATGTCATGTACTTGCCCGGACGATCTACATGACACATCAACTACTTCCGCCGACTCGACGTCCGCGATGTCCGTGACGTCGGCGCCGACGGTGTGCCCAGGAAGGCCGGATGCTCCGTGCGCACACTCGATCGCCTGCCGAATCGGTTGGTCCGGCTGTTTCTCGGCCTGACCCTGTTCGGCGTCGGCATCGCGCTGATGGTGCGGGCACGGCTGGGCCTGGACGCCTGGAACGTGCTGCACGAAGGCGTCGCGGAGCGCACCGGGCTGCCGTTCGGGCGGATCGTGATCGGCACCGCCGTCCTGGTGCTGCTGTTGTGGATCCCGCTGCGGCAACGACCCGGGATCGGCACGATCGCCAACGTCGTGGTGGTCGGTCTGGTGGTGGACGCGCTGCTGGGGCTGCTGCCGGCGCCGGAGAACCTGCCGGTGCGGGCGGTCCTGCTGGTCGCCGGTGTCGTGGTGACCGCGCTCGCCACCGGGTTGTACATCGGCGCCGGCCTGGGCCCGGGCCCGCGCGACGGGCTGATGACCGGGTGGGCCGCCCGCGGTCACTCGATCCGGGTGGGCCGCACCGTGATCGAGGCGAGCGTCCTGCTGGCGGGTGTGCTGCTGGGCGGGACGGTCGGCATCGGCACGGTCGTGTTCACCCTCTCCATCGGGCCACTGGCCCACTGGTTCCTGCCCCGGCTGACGCTGAGGCCCGTAACGAAGGCGAGCCCGCACCCATGGACACGGAACTCCTCGGCACCGACCGACGCGGGGTCCTCACCACCCTCAAGCGGGACGGCCGCCCCCAGCTCTCCCCGGTCTCCTACCTCTGGGAGCCGGACCGCCGGTTGATCCGCATCTCGGCCACCGCGGACCGGGCCAAGACCCGCAACCTGGCCCGCGACCCGCGCGCGAGCTTCCTGGTCACCGCTCCCGACTACGCCGGCTACCTGGTCGCCGAAGGCCTCGCCGAGATCGGCGCCGAATGCCGCTCCCCCGACGATCCGACGGCCGACGAACTGGTCGAGGTCTACCGCCGGATCGTCGGCGAGCACCCGGACTGGACCGAGTACCGCGCCGTGATGGCCGCGGAGCACCGCGTCGTCATCCGCGTCACCGTCGAGCGCACCTACGGCTGGTCCCGCACCTGAGCCACGCCGGAGAACGTCGCGCCCCCGGGCCGCACGGGGGGTCCGGGGGCGCGACCCGCGCGGTCGAGGGGGCCGCGCCGACGCCCCGGCACCGCGGGGCCGGCGGGCCGTGGCGCGCGCCGCCCGCACCGGCGCCGTGGCGGTGCGTGACGCGCAAGTGCCCGAACGCCGGCCCACCCGGGCCCGCGGGCGCGGGAATTGGTCCAGGTCCCGGCACGACGTAGAGTTTCGCCGGGGTTTTGTGGTGGCGGCGAACACAGGAAACGGCAACGGCGATGACAGCGAGTAGCGAGATTCAGGCGGACACGAGCGTGGCGGAGGGGATCGACCCCGCGCGTATGGAGCTGTGCCTGAGCGTGCTCGCCGAGGTCGAGGACCTGGACGTCGAGCACCCGGACGCGGTGCGGATCCGGCGGGCCACCGCCGCCATCTACAAGAGCGTCAAGGAGCGGCGGCGCAAGGAGCGCCGGGACCGGGTGATCGCCAACGACGAGGCGGTCACCGCCGCCACCGCGACGGGCGCGCCGGGGCGGATCGACGACGAGACGCTGGGCATCGCCCTGACCACGGTCACCACGACCGAGATCGCCGGCGTGCTCGAACGCGCCCGGGCCTGCTACATCTGCAAGAAGCGCTACCGCGAGGTGGACGCCTTCTACCACCAGCTGTGTCCCGAGTGCGCCGCCGAGAACCGGGCCCGCCGCGACCAGCGCACCGACCTGACCGGCCGCCGCGCCCTGCTCACCGGCGGCCGGGCCAAGATCGGCATGTACATCGCGCTGCGGCTGCTCCGCGACGGCGCGCACACCACGATCACCACCCGCTTTCCCAACGACGCGATCCGCCGATTCGCCGCGATGCCGGACAGCGCGGACTGGCTGCACCGGCTCAAGATCGCCGGGATAGACCTGCGCGACCCGGCCCAGGTGGTCGCCCTGGCCGACTCGGTGGCCGAGGCCGGTCCGTTGGACATCCTGATCAACAACGCCGCCCAGACGGTCCGCCGGACCCCGCAGGCGTACGCCGCGTTGGCCGCCGCCGAGGCCGCGCCGCTGCCGGCCGGCGAGTTGCCGGAGATGGTCTCGTTCGGCCACATCGGCGGCAGTGGCCACGTGTTGCTGCCCGGCCAGTCCCGCTCGGAGGACCAAGCGCTGACCCCGCAGGCGCTCACCGCGCTCGCGCTGACCAGCGGCTCGGCCTCGCCGGCCCGGATCGAGACCGGCACCGCGATCGACGCGGGCGGCCTGGTGCCCGACCTGGACCCGGTGAACAGCTGGACGCAGCGGGTGCACGAGGTGGACCCGGTAGAACTGCTCGAAGTGCAACTGTGCAACGTGACCGCGCCGTTCGTCCTGGTCAGCCGGCTGCGCCCGGCGATGGCCGCGGCCAAGGCCCGCCGCAAGTACGTGGTCAACGTGTCCGCGATGGAGGGCCAGTTCAGCCGCGGCTACAAGGGCCCGGGCCACCCGCACACCAACATGGCCAAGGCCGCGCTGAACATGCTGACCCGCACCAGCGCCGAGGAGATGCTCTCCGACGGCATCCTGATGACGGCCGTGGACACCGGCTGGATCACCGACGAGCGCCCGCACCCGCAGAAGATGCGGCTCGCCGACGAGGGCTTCCACGCGCCGCTCGACCTGGTCGACGGCGCCGCGCGGGTGTACGACCCGATCGTGCGCGGCGAGGCCGGCGAGGACCTGTACGGCTGCTTCCTCAAGGACTACGCACCGGCCGCCTGGTAGGCCGCCCACCTGCACGTTCCGGCCCCGGCGAAGGTTTTCGCCGGGGCCGGTTCGGGTTCGGTCGGCAATCCTCGAAAAAAACTTTCGGCGACGTTGAACCCTCTTCGACCCCTCCCCCGTACTGCTGGATGTCGACGCGCAACGAGGCTCGCGCAGCGACCGGCACCAGCGCCGGCCGACTCGGGAACGGAACCCGAAACCCGTCTCCCGTACCGCCGTTCGTCAAAACCATCGATCATCTCCCGGGGGTTCACCATGCCTGTTTTCAGCACCCGCAGCATCGTCGCCGTCGCCGTCGCCGGCGCACTCGGCCTGGGTCTGTCCGCCTGTGGCGGCGACTCGAAGGACGACGACAAGGCCGCCGACACCACCACGCAGCAGTCCCGGCCCGCGCAGACCACGCCCGGCACACCCGCCGCACCCGGCCAGAGCGCGAACGGCACGGCGGGCAAGGCCGTGTTGAAGGCGGGCACCGACGCCAAGCTCGGTGCGATCGTCACCGACGACGCCGGCTTCACTCTGTACCGCTTCGACAAGGACACCGCCAAGCCGGCCAAGTCGAACTGCGACGGCGACTGCCTCGTGAAGTGGCCCGCGGTCACCACCACCGGCGGTGTGACGGTCAACGGCATCGAGCAGTCCGCGGTCGGCAGCGTCACCCGCGGCGACGGCAGCACCCAGGTCACCATCGGCGGCTGGCCGGTCTACCGGTTCGCGGCCGACGCCAAGCCCGGTGACACCAAGGGCCAGGGTGTGAACGGCACTTGGTTCGCGGTGACCCCCGACGGCAAGAAGGCCGGCGCCGCGGCGAGCACGGCGCCGCAGACCGACAAGCCCTCGACCGGCAGCGGCGGTTACGGCAACTGATCGACCCGAGCACCGACGGCCCGCTCGCGCCGTCGATGCCGACCCGACCGTGGGGCACGTCGATCGAGACGCCGTCCCGGCCTCGCCATCCCGGTCGACCCCCGGGCGGCACGGCCGAGTTGCCGAGCCACACCGCCGGTAACCCACGGCACCACGCCACCGCACCACCACCGGCCCGCGCGCCCCCGCGCCATCGACGCGGACGAGGCCCGGCCCTTCCAGGCACGCGAATTCACCGACCCATGTCCTCGGGGAGATACGTCATGTCCGCACGCAGGTACACGCTGCCCACCATCGCCCTCGCCGCCGGTCTCGCGCTATCCGTCACCGGTTGCTCGTCCTCGGATACCAAGTCCGGTACCACGAAGACCGATTCGGTCAACGTGGCCAGGGGCGCCAACGACCCCGGCTCGCCCGGCGGCGAACACGGCTCGGAGCACGGCACCGAGCACGGCGGCGCGGTCCCCGCCTCCGACCGCACCACCACCGGCGCGGCCGAACCCGCGACCGGCGAGGAGACCTTCTTCGCCGCGGGCCTGTCCGGCGCGAACGAGGTCCCCGGCGGTAATGCGGCGGTCGGCGATCAGGACGGCAAGGGCACCGCGCTGGTCCGGATCAAGGGCGACCAGGTGACCTTCGGGATCCGCTGGGAGGGCATCGGCGCGCCGACCGCGGCTCACCTGCACCTGGGCGGCAAGGGCGGGAACGGCGAGGTGAAGGTGTCGTTCTTCGCATCGGTGCTGCCCGGTACCGCGAACGCGGTCACCGGGAGCGTCAAGGTCACCGACGCCGCGCTGCTGGAGAAGATCAAGGCCGACCCGGCGAGCCTGTACTTCAACGTGCACACCGGCGAGTTCCCCGGCGGCGCGATCCGCGGGCAGTTGGTCGGGCTCGCCCGTCCGGTCGACGTGAACAGCGTGCTCAAGAACGGCACACTGCCCGCCGAGGCGACGGGCAAGCAGGAGGTGCGGAACGCCGAGGGCAAGAAGACCGGCGACCCGAACGGCCGCGCCGACACCTCGGTGCGCCCGTGGGGCAACTGCCTCGATTGGTCGTTCAGTTGGACCGGCGTGGCCCCACCCACGCTGGGCCACCTGCACAAGGCGGCGGCCGGCAGCAACGGCGACGTGGTCGCTCCGCTGTTCGACGCGAGGGGCGGGTTGCCGCAGTCGGTCACCGGCCTGGCGGGCACCGTGGAGGGGATCGACCCGGCCGTGGTCGAGCGGATCGACGCGACGCCCGCGAACTACTACACCAACCTGCACACGGCCGAGTTCCCGGGCGGCGCGGTGCGCGGGCAACTGGACCGGAAGGTGATCCCGAAGTCGCCGGCGCTGAACCTGTCGGTGGTTGCCGGCAAGCAGATCTACCGGTGCACGACCAAGGACGGCATCAGCGCGTTCACCCAGCTCGACGTGGCCGCCAAGCTTCAGGGCGACCTCAAGCACAGCTTCGTGAACCCGACGGCCGGACCGCCACAGTGGATCGCTCCGGACGGCAGCGCGGTGACCGGTGCGGTGGCAACCAGGCTGCCCAACGGTGACGGCAACATCCCCGAGTTGGTGCTGAACGCGACCCGGACCGGCAAGCCGGGGCTGCTCTTTGCGACCACCCAGGTGTTGCGGCTGAACACACAGGGCGGCGTGGCGCCGGCCGGCACGTGCGACCCGGCGAGCCGGCCCACCGCCGAGGTGCCCTACCAGGCCGACTATCTGTTCCTCGGCTGACCGGAACTGCCGCCCCGGCGTCCCGGGTTGCCACCCCGGAAAGGCCCCGAGGGGCCGCGCGTCCACCCTCACGCGCGGCCCCTCGGCAGGTCCGGATCCGCCCACGGCATCACTCCGGCAGGGCGACGACCATCTTCCCGGTGTTCTCCCCGCGCAACATGCCCAGGAGCGCGTCGAGGTTGTTCTCGATCCCCTCGACCACCGTCTCGCGGTACTTGAGCCTGCCCTCGCGCAGCCAACCGCCGACCTCGGCGAGGAACTCGTCGCGCCTGCCGAAGTGGTCGATCACGATGAAGCCCTGGAGCCGCAGCCGCTTCCCGATCGACAGCGCCAGGTTGCGCGGCGCGGGGGTCGGCTCGGTGGCGTTGTACTGCGCGATCGCGCCGCACATCGCGACCCGCCCGTGCGTGTGCAGCGCGCCGATCGCGGCCTCCAGGTGCTCGCCGCCGACGTTGTCGAAGTACACGTCGATGCCGTCGGGCGCGGCCTTGCCGAGTTGCTCGGCGACCGGGCCGTCCTTGTAGTTGAACGCCGCGTCGAAGCCGTACTCGTCCACGAGCAGCGCGACCTTGTCCGCCGAACCGGCGCTGCCGACCACACGCGAGGCGCCTTTGAGCCGGGCGATCTGGCCGACCTGGCTGCCCACCGCGCCGGCCGCGCCGGAGACGAACACCGCGTCGCCGGGCCGGAACGAGGCGACGTCGAGCAGGCCCGCCCACGCGGTCATGCCCGGCATGCCCAGGACGCCCAGGTAGGCGGACAGCGGCGCGAGGTCGGGGTCGACCTTGAGCGCGCCCGCCCCCTTGCCGTCGACCACCGAGTACTCGCGCCAGCCGAGCCAGTGCTGCACCGCGTCGCCGACCTCGAAGCCGGCCGCCCGGGATGCGACGACCCGGCCGACCGCACCACCCTCCATGGGCTTGTTCAGCTCGAACGGCGGGGTGTACGACTTGACGTCGTTCATCCGGCCGCGCATCGCGGGGTCGACCGACAGGAACAGGTTGCGGATCAGCATCTGCCCGTCGGCGAGTTCCGGGATCTCGACCTCGCGCAGGGCGAAGTCCTCCTCCTTCGGCCAGCCCTTGGGACGGGCCAGGATGTGCCATTCGCGGCTGGTGGTGGGGGTCATCGGAGGTGGCCTTTCTCGACGGTGGGAGTGGGTCGGGAGGCGGGGCGTCGGTGCGGCGGTTCGTCTGTCCGTGTGGCTGTCCGTCCATCCGGGTGGCGGCTCGTCCGTCCGTCCCGGTGACGGCCTGTCCGTCGGCGTGCGGCGGTTCGTCCGTCAGGCGTCCACGGACTGCCGGTCCTGCGGTACCGGGACGGCCACGGGTTCGGCCCTGGCGGATACCCGCTTCAGGCCCGGCAACGCCACCCCGACGACCAGGAGCAGCATCACGCCGGCGATCACGAAGCTCAGCGTGAACCGGCTCTCCGCCGGGATCGGCGGGACGCCGGCAGGCAGGCCCGGGACCGACTCGGACGCGAGCAGCGAGGTGATCACGGCGCTGGCGATCGAGCTGCCGACGCTGCGCGAGATGGAGTTGATGCCGTTGGCGATGCCGGTCTGGTGGTGCGGCACGTTGGCCACGATCAACGCGGGCATCGCCGCGTATCCGAAGGAGATCGCGATGCCGGTGAGCATGCCCGCGAGGATCACCGACGCGGACGCGCCGTGGCCGAAGGCGAGCCACCCGAAGCCGACGATACCCACCACCGAGCCGATCGCCAGGGTCACCCGGGCACCGATCCTGCCCACCAGGAGACCGCCCAGCGGGGCCGCGAGCAGCGAGATCAGCGCGCCCGGGAGCAGGTATTCGACCGAGGCCCGCAACACGGACGCGGTGAATCCGTAGCCGGCCGGCCGCTCCGGCATCTGGACCAGGTAGGAGATGCCGATGAACTGGCTGAACGCGGCGAAGCCGACGAACAGGCCGGCCAGGTTGGTCAGCAGGACCGGGCGGTGTACGAACATCCGCAGGTCCACCAGCGGGTCGGTGACCCGGCGCTCGACCTGGACCCACACGCCGGCCATCAGCACGGCCCCGACGAAGGCGCCGATGGTCCGGCCGGATGCCCAGCCCCATTCGTGGCCCTGCGAGATGCCCAGGAGCAGCAGCACCAGGAACAGGCCGAGGGTGGCCGCGCCGAGCAGGTCGATCCGGCCGCCCGCCTTGGTGCGACTGGCCGGCACCCGCAGGATCACCGCGAGCAGGGCGACGGCGGACAGGAGCGCGGAGAACCAGAAGACCAGGTGGTAGTTCGGGTCGTCGCCGCGGGTGAGCAGTCCGGTGGCCACCAGCGAGAGCCCGCTGCCGAACGCGAGCGTGCCGCTGATCAGCGACATCGCACCGGGCAGCTTCTCCACCGGGAGTTCCTCGCGAATGATCGACAGCGCGAGCGGGAAGATCGCGGTCGCCGCGCCCTGGAGCACCCGGCCCAGGATCAGCAGCGGCAGCGAGGACGTGACCGCCGCCAGCACGGAGCCGGCGATCATCACGATCAGTACGCCGATCAGCGTCGGCTTCTTGCCGTGCTGGTCGCCGAAGCGGCCGAGCAGCGGGGTGAACACCGCAGCGGACAGCAGCGTCGCGGTGGTCACCCAGCCGACGCCGGCGGGTGTGGTGCCCAGCTCCTGCTGGAGCAGCCCGAGGATCGGGATGACCTGGGTCTGCGCCATCGCGACGACCATGGCGGCCAGACCCAGGGCGAGGATCAGCGGGGCACCGGATCGTCGCTTGTCGGCGGAGGCGGAGGCGGTGGCGGAACCGGGGCCGGAATCAGGGCCGGTCCCGCTGCCGATGCCCTTGCCGGGCGGGGTGGGGCTCACGGGGTGCTCTTCCTGGGAGGGGACTTCGAGCGGGGCTCGGGACGGAGACTTCGGCCGGCTCGGCCGGCTTCGGCCGGCTTCGGGCGGCTTCGGCCGGCTTCGGGCGGCTTCCGGCGGCGAGGTGAAGCTTGCCGGCATCGATGGTTGAAGACTTCAAGTAATACGACGGATCCGACCGTAGACACTCGGAAATTGCTACGTCAAGTTCAAAGGTTGAAGTCCTCAACCTTTTTGCGTTAACTTGGATCCATGAGCAGCACCGCGGACACCGACGCCCCCACCTCCGACACCACGGCAGGCGACGTCGATCCCACCGCCCCGAGCACGGCCGAGATCATGGACGCCATGGCCGCCGTGGGGACGGCGTACTTCCACGACTTCGCCGCCGTGGTCAGCCGGCACGGCCTCACCTCGGTGCAGGCCAAGACGCTCTCCCTGCTCCGCCGCCCGCTGCCGATGCGCGGACTCGCCGACCGCCTGGTGTGCGACGCCTCGAACGTCACCGGCATCGTGGACCGGCTCGAATCGCGCGGCCTGGTCCGCCGCGAGCCCGACCCCCAGGACCGCCGGGTCAAGAACGTGGTGGCCACCGACGAGGGCCACGCCACGATCCGGCGCATCCGCAGCGAGATGAAGACCACGCGCGCCGCACTCGACGCCCTCACCCCCGACGAGCGCCTGACCCTGTTCACCCTGCTCGCGCGCCTGCGCCCGGCCATGGAGGCCCCACACTCCTGACCGTCGCCCGGGCCTTGGTCGTCACCGGCCGGCCGCCGGCGACCGGCGCTCGCCCGATCCCGGTCCGCGTGGCTCTCGTCCCGGATCCCGCGTGCACTGCCCGACCCCGACCGACGCCGGCCGCCGAGTCGGCGGCGTGCTGTTCGGGTCAGGGTCGGGGAATGTCGGCCAGGCCGCGAATGAAGACGTCCAGGCCGAATTCGACCCGGGCCATCCGGCCGCCGCTGGTCATGTGCGGCTTCAGCGCGGTCAGGGTCGGGAAGCGGTCCCGCGGTAGCGCCTCGATGACCTCGCCGAGATAGGCCTGGGCCATCGCCATCGGATCCTCGCCGTGCTCGGACCGGGACAGGTGCAGCGCGGCCTCGTAGACATCGGCCGAGATGTAGAGCTGAAGCACGTCCAGCACCCACGCGCTGGCCTGCTCGGGGACACCGCCGCCGCGCATGACGGCCAGCAGCCCTTCGCTGATCCGCAGCGCATTGGGCCCGGAGGGGATCGCCGCCAGCACCGCCCGGCCCAGGTCGTTGTGCGCGGCCAGCACCGCCCGGAAGCCCAGCACGACCTCCTTGAGTTGGGCCTGCCAGCGCTCGGGGTCCGGCACCGGGATCACCACGTCGCCGAGCACGTGGTCCAGCACGAGTTCGAGCAGTTCCTCCTTGCTCGACACGTGGACGTACAACGACGCCGGCCCGGTGTGCAACTCGTCGGCGACCCGCCGCATGCTCACCGCTTCGAGCCCGCCCTCGTCCAGCACGGCCAGCGCCGCCCGGACGATCGACGCCCGGTTCAGCGGCGGGCGCACCGGTTTGGCCCGGCCCCGGCGCCACGGCGGCGTGGGCAGGTCCGGTACGTCGGCGCCCGCGTCGGTGGGCGGTCGGCCGGGGGTGGCGCCGGGCCCGGTCCGCGACGTTCTCGCCATCTGTTGCCGTCCTGTTTCGATCGGGGGTTGCGAACAGCGTAGTTGACCCGAACACTGACTCCTGGAACGAACGACGATCGTTATACCGAACGTCGATCGTTATTCACGAACACCATTCGTCGAGGGAGCGTCATGGACGTCAACACATTCGCGTCGGCGGCACCGCCGACCCCGGCCCCGGCCCCCGCGACCGCCACGCCCGACCCCCGGCGGTGGGCGGCGCTGGCCGTGGTCCTGCTGGCCGAGACCATGGATCTGCTCGACGCGACCGTGGTCGGCGTGGCCGCGCCGTCGGTACGGGCGGATCTGGGCGGCGGTTCGACCGGCCTGCAGTGGATCGCCGCGGCGTACACGCTGACCTTCGCCGTCGGCCTGATCACCGGCGGTCGGCTCGGCGACATCGTCGGCCGCCGCCGGATGTTCCTGATCGGACTCGGCGGCTTCACCGCGACCTCCGCGATGTGCGCGGGCGCGCCCTCGATCGGGCTGCTGATCGCCGCCCGCGCGGTACAGGGCCTGTTCGCCGCTCTGACCATTCCGCAGACGTACTCCGTGGTGGTGTCGGTCTTCGCACCGGCGGAACGCGGCAGGGCCTTCGGCCTGTTCGGCCCGGTGATGGCACTGGCCTCGGTGGGCGGCCCGATCGTGGCCGGCGCGCTGATCGAGGCGGATCCCGCGGGCGCCGGATGGCGGGCGATCTTCCTGATCAACGTGCCGCTGGGCATCGTGGCCATCCTCGGCGCGCTGCGCTACGTGCCCGAGTCGCGGGCGAAGCAGCGGCCCGGGCTCGACCCGACCGGTATGGCGCTGGTCTCGGCCGCGGTGCTGCTGCTGGTGTATCCGCTCGTCCAGGGGCGCGAATCGGGGTGGCCCGCTTGGACGTTCACCTCGATGGCAGGCGCCCTGCCGCTCCTGGCGGCCTTCGCGTGGTGGCAGCGGCGGATCGCGCGGGCGGGCGGGGCACCGCTGGTGGTCCCGAGCCTGCTCGCCAAACGTGCGTTCTCCGGCAGCCTGCTGGTCGGCCTGGTGTTCTTCGCCGCGATGAACGGACTGATCCTGGTGTTCGGCCTGTTCCTCCAGATCGGCCTGGGTTGGTCGGCCATCCATGCCGGCCTGGCGAGCACCCCGATCGCCCTCGGCGTGGTGCTCGGCGCGGTGGCCGCGGGCGCGGTACTGGTCCCCCGGTTCGGCCGCACCGTGCTGCACGCCGGCGCCGTGGTGATGGCCGCGGGCGTGGCCACACTGTCCTTGACGCTGCGTCAGGTGGGCACCGGCGTCGACGCCGGGCAACTCGCGCCGGCCCTGCTGGTCGTCGGGATCGGCATGGGCCTGGTGCTCGCCCCGTTCTTCGACATCGCACTGGCGAGCGTCGACGAGCACGAGACCGGCTCCGCGTCCGGTGTGCTGAACGCCAACCAGCAACTCGGCGCCACCGTGGGCGTCGCGGTCCTGGGCACCCTCTTCTTCGACGCCGCCGCGTCGGGCGGCGCGGATCGGGCCGGCGCGTACACCCATGCACTGGAGCAGACCCTGTGGGTCGTCGTGGCCGCGCTCGCCGTCGTCCTGCTCACCGCGTTCCTGCTCCCTCGCCGGACGCGCGACGCGCAGGAGTAGCCGGGCGGCGCGGACCGAGCGCACGCTCGATGTGCGGTCGGCTAACCGGCGTTCGCCGCCGGTCCCGGCTCGGGGGTCGGCGGCGTCCCGGGCGGGATCGTGCCGCCGAGGGCGCGCCAGATCAGCGATGCGGTGCGGTACGGCCAGTCGGCCGGGACCGGGGCGCCCGCGAGTTCGCGGCCGTACCAGGCGCCGGTGCACATCGGCAGGGCGATCTCCAGGTCGGCGTCGGGCGCGAGGTGGCCCTGGCGACGGGCCGACTCCAGGGCGGCCAGCAGGCGCGCCCGGCGCGGTGCGATCACCCGGGACCGGTAGCGGGAGCGCAGGTCCGGGTCGGTGGTGTCCTGGAGCATCGTGCCGACGAGGGAGAGGCGGCCGGGTTTGGAGACGCCGCGCTGGAAGTCGCTCAGCTCGGCCACCAGCGCGGTGAACGGATTGTCCGCGGCGAGGTCGGCGGGCTCCTCCTCGCCGAGCGCGGCGACCACCGCCGCGGCGAGTTCGGCCTTGCCGGGCCAACGGCGGTACAGCGCCTGCCGGGTGGTGCCCGCCTCCTGCGCCACCGCCGCGAGCGACATCGCGGCGTAGCCGTCCCGGGCCAGATGGCGTCCGGCCACGGCCAGGATCCGGGCGTCGATCGCACTGTCCCGGGCGCGACCGGAACCGCGGCTGGCACTTTCCATTTCAATACACTCCTGTATTGTATTGCCTGGATGGCCTTGAAGCGGCACCGCACCAAGACAGGGGTAGCGAGCGTGACCATCGTGTTCAACCGTCCCATCATCCCGTCGAGCCGACCCATCGGTTGCACGCCATGACCGGCACGCCGATCGAGGTCCGGCTGCGGGCAGTGCTGAGTCGGGCCCGGGTTCTCGACGACGAACTGACCGGCCGGATGACCGACGCCGACGCGGCCGAGCCGCTGCGCGACACGGTGATCCGACCGTTGACCGAAGCACTGCTCGCGCTGGGCGGCGACCCCACCGGCCCGGAGCCGGTCGACTCCCTCGGCGCCGATCGGGATCCGGCGACGACGGTCCGCGAACTCGCCTCGGACGTCACCCGGTTGCGCACCGAGATCGTCGGCGAACCACCGCCGGCCCTGCCCGAGGCCGCGGCGGCGCTACAACATCTGGCCTGGCTGTTCGCCGACGACGACGCGAGCCGGGCCGCACTGGTGGCCGAATTCGCGGCGCTCCAAGCCGAGTTGCCCACCGGTATCCGGGTCGCGCCGGACGGCCCGTACCTGGTGACCAACGCGCCCCACGTCACCGACCGGCTCGGCGAGCCGATCCCGGTGTTGCCGCAGACCGCGCTGTGCCGGTGCGGCGAGTCCGCCACCAAGCCGCTGTGCGACGGCAGCCACGCCCGGATCGGCTTCAGCGGCGCCAAGGATCCGGCCCGGGTGCCGGACGAACGGCACCACCATCCCGGCGATCCGGTCACGGTGACCGACAACCGCGGCCTGTGCGCACACTCGGGTCTGTGCACCGACCGGCTGTCCGCGGTCTTCCGGCAGCGGGAGGAGCCGTTCGTGGCGCCGTCCGGTGGCCGGATGGACGAGATCGTGCGAACCGTCCGGGCCTGCCCGTCCGGCGCCCTGGACTACCTGCTCGACGGGCGGCAACCACCGCCGCAGCAGCGCGAACCGGCGATCGAGGTGTCGCTGGACGGCCCGTACCGGGTCACCGGCGGGATCCCGCTGGCGGGCGCCGACGGCGAGCCCGAGCCGCGCGGGCCGGGCGCCCCGACCGAGCACTACAGCCTGTGCCGGTGCGGCCATTCGCGGAACAAGCCGTTCTGTAGCGGCATGCACTGGTACGTCGGTTTCGCCGACCCGCCGCCCTCCGCCGAACCCACCCTCTACGAATGGGCCGGCGGATTGCCCGCGCTGACCCGGATGACGCACATCTTCTACGACAAGTACGTCCCGCAGGACCCTTTGCTGGCCCCGCTGTTCGCCCGGATGGCGCCCGATCACCCGGAGCGGGTGGCGGCCTGGCTGGTCGAGACGTTCGGCGGACCCAAGCTCTACACCGAGCGCTACGGCGGCTACGACCACATGGTCGGCGAGCACGCCGGCAAGGCGCTCGAGGAGGAATGGCGGGCCCGTTGGGCTCAGTTGATCAGTCTCGCCGCCGACGACGCGGGTCTGCCCAGGGACGCCGAGTTCCGCGCCGCGTTCGCCGGCTACGTCGAGTGGGGCTCGCGGATCGCGGTGGAGAACTCGCAGCCCGGCGCCCGCCCACCCGCCCACATGCCGGTGCCCCGCTGGTGGTGGGTCTGCGGTGCCACTCCCGGCGCCCGGGTGTCCGCCCTGGCTCCGCCGCCGAACGAGGAGACGACCGACACGCCGCTGCCGGCCGCGGACGAGGCGATCGGCTTCGCCGCACACATCAAACCGCTGTTCCGGGACATGGACCGCAAGTCGATGAGCTTCATGTTCGACCTGTGGTCGCACTCCGACGTGAGCACGCATGCCGAGGCGATCCTGGCCCGGCTGCGCCAGGGCACCATGCCGTGCGACGGCGCCTGGCCGGCCGACCGGGTCGACGCGTTCGCCCGCTGGGTCGACGACGGCATGCCCGAGTAGCTCACCCACCATCGGCCGGCGGTCCGCGCCACGGGGGCCGACCGCCGGCACCCACCTAGGCTGTGTCCGGCTCGATCCGGTTGGTTGCCCGGCGACTTCGGGTGTGTACCGATTCCTCGACAGCCGTTACGCGCCAACCCAAACCGCGAATGCCCGCAGTACGCTCGGCCAAGGTAGGACATCGGTGGTGCGGAGGCATGCGAACGTGACATCCATACCGGCGCGGGACGCGGGGGACGGCGACGAGAAGGCGTGGCGGCTGCCTCGTCTCGACGAGGTCGAGAGTCGGTTGTCGCCTGCCCGAATCGACACGAGCATTCCGCACACCGCCCGGATCTACGACTATCTGCTGGGCGGCAAGAACAACTTCGCGGTCGACCGCGCGACGGCGGACGCCATCGTGGCCGCCATCCCCGACCTGCCGGTCACCCTCCAGCTCAATCGGCTCTTCCTGCGCCGCGCGGTGCGCTACGCCGCCCGTCGGGGCATCCGCCAGTTCCTGGACATCGGCACCGGCATCCCCACCTCGGGCAACACGCACGAGGTGGCACACGAGATCGCCCCGGACGCCCGGGTGGCGTACGTGGACAACGACCCGATCGTGCTCGTGCACGGACGGGCGCTGATGACCGACGCCGGACCCGGCCGGACCACCTTCACCCAGGCCGATCTGCGCTCGCCCGAGGACATCCTGTCCGCGCCCGAGGTGCTGGAGGTGATCGACTTCGGCGAGCCCGTCGCGCTGATGCTGGTCGCGATACTGCACTTCATCCGGGACGACGAGAAGCCGCACGAGATCGTCGCCCGGCTCCGCGACGCGCTTCCCGCCGGCAGCATGCTGCTGCTCTCGCACGCGTCCTTCGACGCCAACCCGAGCCAGGGCCGCATCGGCGCCGACGGATGGAAGAACGCCTCCGCGGAGATGACCATGCGCAGCCACGACGACATCCTGTCGATGTTCGCCGGCTTCGACCTGGTCGACCCGGGCCTGCGCACCCACTGGAACCCGGACGCGGAACCGGACCACCCGCTGGACACGGTCGAGAACGTCTGGGGCTACGGCGCGGTCGGCATCAAACCCTGACCCGCCGCGCGCGGGTACGGCCCGCCGGGGATACCGACGGGCCGTAGGCCCCGGATGGAGGGGATCACCCGGTCTCGCCGGCGACCACCGGCCGGAGCAACGGTTCCGCCGCCGGCTCGGCGCGCCGGCCGATGATGGATTCGGCGATCTCGCCGCTGCGGACGGCCAGGTTCGACAACAGCGAGGAGGTCAGACCGTGGGTGTGCTCGGTGCCGCCCTGGAGGTAGATGCCGCAGCTCAGCTCGGGAGCGGTGATCAACCGGTAGTCGCGGGCGACCCGGTACCGGCCGCTCTCGTCGCGCAGGCAGTGCCGGTCGAGGTCGCCGAGCAGTGCGGTCGGCTCCATCGCGTCGTATCCGGTGGCGAACACGATCGCGTCCACGTCCAGTTCCCGCGTTTCGTCGGTCGGCAGGGACAGCAGTGACACCCGCGTCTCGTCACCGGCCCGCTTGACCTGGTCGACCCTGGACAGGTTGAGGAAGCGCAACCGGTCGAGGCCGCGCACCTCTTCGTCGTACGCGCGCCGGTACAGGTCCCGGATCACCTCGTCGTCGACCACCGAGTAGTTGGTGTTCCGGTGGTAGTGCCAGAACGCCTCCCGGGAACGATCCGTCCCGAAGAAGTAGGTGTCCACCGCCCCCGGGTCGAAGATCTGGTTCGCGAAGGGGGTGTCGTCGGCCACGCAGTAGCCATAGGACGGAATGATCGAGTAGACCTGCGCGTGCGGAAGTTCGTCGTACAGGTAACGGGTGATCTCGGCCGCGCTCTGGCCCGCGCCGACCACCGCCACGGTGTTCAGCTCGGACGGGTTCCTCCGGCTGTACCTGTCCAGGAACTCCGAGCTGTGCCAGACACGTTCGTCGCGCTGCACACCCTTGGGCATGCGCGGCACCAGGCCGGTCGAGATCGCCACGTTGCGCGCGCCCACCACCCGGGTCGTGGAGCCGCTGCGAACCTCCAGTTCCACGTACGGCTCGGCCGCTCCGACCTCGGTCGCGGCCGGCAGCCGGATCCCGGTGACCTCGGTGCCGTAGCGCACCCGGTCGGTGAAGCCGGCCGCCGCCCATTCCAGATACTGGTGGAATTCCTGGCGCGTCGGAAAGAAGTCCTGGTTGTTGACGAACTGCGTCAGCCGACCCGATGCGTGCAGATACGACACGAAGCCGAACGGCGACACCGGATTGCGAAAGGTGGCCAGATCCTTCATGAAGGAAATCTGCATCGTCGTCGTGGGCAACAGCATATTTCGGTGCCAGCCGAACGAGGACTGTCGCTCGAAGAACATCGCCGACGGCCCCGACCGACTGCTGCCGGCACCCTCGGTTCGATACTCGTCCAACGCAATGGCCAGCGACAGATTGGACGGGCCGAAACCGATGCCCACCACGTCGTAGATTTCGCGTGCAAAAGTGCCCATAGAAAACTCTCCCGCTAGCGTGGCGGCGACCGGGACTTCCGTATCTTCGACGGGTCGGTCACGGAAACCAAGAAGAGGACCCTGGTCGGGGATCACGATGAACATCATCCGACGTGCCCATGCTCCCGCGTTTCTCGACCGGTCGTAAGAGGAACGCATTCGGTATTGCGTCGCGGGGCACCGCGGCTTCAATTTAGAGGGGCCGGGCAAACCTTTCAAGGGATTCGGCCCGCAATACAAACGACCCGCGCCGTCCTGCCGACAGGACAACGCTCCGGTCACCGGTACGACTCACTCGCATCCGTACCCCGAACCGCCGACTTCTCTGCCGAAGCCGTAGTGCACACGGCCGTCGCCGCGCCGGAATATCGAGAGAGGGTGAGTTCCGGATTATCGTTCCCACGCGGTATCGCGAGCCGGACGGTTCACGGCTGTTCGAATCGCTTCGCGGTAATCCGCCGGCGCTCCTGCCCGCCGAACGGCGGCCGGGCCGGTCCGGAGCGGACCGAAGGGGCCCGCGCTCGCGAGCACGGGCCCCCGGGATCGTTTGCGCCGAACCGCCTCGGACGGTTCGTTCGGCTCGATCACCCGTGTTTTTCGATCACCTGCTGTCAGGCGTTGACGCTCGCCTGCTCCTCGACATCCTCCAGGGCCCGCTCCGCGGCATTGTCCAGCGTCGCGAGCACCCACTGCTCGAAGTCGATCCCCGATTGTTCCGCGGCCTTGTACCACCACTGGATACGGTCTCCCGGCAGCGCGAGCCGACGGGTCGCCTCGGCCTGGCGGACGTCCTGCCCCTCGGCCGCCGCCCGCACGTCGCGGATGGCGCCGCGTAACTGCTTGGTGGTCCAGTTCATCTCTTCGGCACGGTCCAGCCACAGTTCCTGTTCGGCAATGGGCAGCGAGGCCAACTCGGCGTGATGCTGGAAACTCAGTGCCGATCGCCGACGATTGAACTCGAAACGTCGCGAGACCCATGCATAATTTCTCAGCGTCTGGTAGCTTAACCCAGCCGCGCGTATCCCACGCTGGTACAGGTCGGTATAGTGATCTTTCCCGTATACCAACCAGTCGCCGAGCCACCACGACGAAGAATCCAGGATTCCGGAGAGTTTGCGCCCGGCCTGCTCCCAGTCCTCGAAGGTCATGTCGGCAGGTATTTGCAAACCCACTTTCGTCGTGAGCAACCGGCCGTGATGCGGATGGTCCGCCATGCCTCTTCGCGGTCGGGGGACGACCCCCGGGCCCGAGTGAAGCTGCGCCTCTCTCGCGTTTTCATGATTTCTGGTTTGACTGGTTTGATTCGCCACCATGCCTCCATGTGAGTGCACGTTCGAACAAGCGAATGTTGCGCAGATCATCCCCTCTGCGCAGCTCGTCGCCACGGGGAGCCCCGCCATGGGCGGTACACCGGACCCATCCGGTATGTATTCAGCCGACCGTCGACCCCACCGGCGCGACCGGGCGCGATTGACACCCTCCGATCGCTCCCGGCCGGATGGTCGACGGTCCGGGCTCCACGTGCGTACGACCGTGCCGCGCGGTCTGCGAGACCGCGCGGTCGGAAATGGCCGACATGTGTACGAATACGTGCATCAACGACTCGCCCCGTTCGCCTCTTCACAGATCCCCGTTGGCGTTGCGGCTACCGGCGTCACGCCCTGCCGGCGCCTGAAGATCCACATTCAATGTGGTTCTCTTCGACGGCCCACCCGAGTAGATCTCAGCGACTCCCGGAAATCAAGGAACCGACCACGGGTTGTTTCGGAGAGATACCGTCCCCAGCCGCTCGGTAGTCGATCATCCCATTCCGCGCAACGGCGAAAAAGTTTCGACCAACCGGATTGTGTCCGGTTTCGGCCGTGATGATGCGACCGACCGAGTTCGCGGGGCGGTCACTATAAGGTGCGCAACCCGCTGCGGCTCGAAACCCCGGGCCTTCTTGACGCCTTCCTGACGACGCCGCAAGGCATGTGCCATCGCACATTCACGAACGAGCCACATCGGGAATGACTTCGGCCATCCGGCCGGATTTCCGGGCGACCCGTTCGCGTGCGGATCGTGCCCGTCGAACGATCGGATCCAGCCGGCCGGCCCGACGCCGAACCGGAGCCGAGCGCTTCCACTCCGGGGCAGCCGGGCGGGAGAGAGCCGATCGGAGCGCAGACGATCCGTGCGTCGATCGACAGCCTTCCGAATCGGGCGGTTCGGGCAGTCGAGAGCCTCCGGGCCCGGGTGACCGGAAGCCGATCCGGGTGGGCAAGTCCGGTCGCCGGGCGGCGCGCGGGGTCGGTATGCGCGCTCGTTCCGCAGGACCCACGCGACCTCGACCGACGCACGGCACCGACGCACGGCCGGCCCGACCCGAAGGCGCGGTCCGCGAGCGGGCCCGCCACGAACCCGGGCGCCGGCCCCCACGCGCAAGTCCACGAATCCGGGCACCGGTTGCCCGGCGAGTTCGTCGACGGCCGCCGACACATCCGGCGACGTCGAGCGGCACCGTGGGCATCGGCGGCACCCGAGGCGTTCGACCGACGCGGGTTCCGGCGACGTCGACCAGCCCCGCGGGCATCGGCGGCACCCCGAGGCGTTCGACCGACGCGGACGCCCGCGCCCCTGCCCCGCCCCCGCCCCGACCGGCGGCGCGAGGTCGCACCCGAAGTTGTCGACATACCGCCCGAGTCCATTCGGGCATGCGCGTCGCGCGAAGGCACGCGCCGGCACCCGCGCAACGCATAATGCGCGGTGGAATTACCCGAACCGATCCCGTCGAAATCGTGAATATCCATTTACCGCGCTTGTCCCGCCAACGGGACGAGTACGGCCCGCACCCCGTGCTAGCTTCGGCCCGCGGCGATCCCGCTCTTATCCGGCATACCCGCATCGGGTACACGTCGTGTTTCCGTCCGGTCGAACCCACCGTTTTGCATCGGCATTGATTTCGCCCCGGACACAATCACGGAGAACAAGGGAATCAAGGTGACCCACACAGCCATCGAACAGACTTCGAACGACGACCGCATCGCTCGGCCGCGGCGTTTCCTGATGTGCCGGCCGACCTACTTCGACGTCACCTATTCGATCAATCCGTGGATGGATCCGAACGTGCCCACCTCGGCGGACACCGGCCTGGCCCAGTGGAAGGGGCTGCACGATGCCTACGTGGCCCTCGGGCACGACGTGGCGCTGATCGAACCGGTGCCCGGCCTTCCGGACATGGTGTTCGCGGCCAACGGCGCGACCGTCGTGGACGGCAAGGTGCTCGTCGCACGGTTTCGCCACCATCAGCGCGCCGACGAATCACGCGCCTACCTCGACTGGTTCCGCGCCGCCGGGTGGGCCGAGGTGCGTCAGGCCGAGAGCTTCAACGAGGGCGAGGGTGACTTCCTCTACGTGGGCGGCGAGCTCCTGGCCGGCTGCGGCTTCCGCAGCGACCTGCGCGGACACCACGAGGCACAGGAGTTCTTCGGCATCCCGGTGCTCAGCCTGACCCTGGTGGATCCCAGGTTCTACCACCTGGACACCGCGCTCTCCGTGCTCGGTCCCGGCGAGGTCATGTACTACCCGCAGGCGTTCTCCCCCGACAGCCGGCGCCGGCTGGCCGAGCGCTTCCCCGATGCGATCCTGGCCGACGAAGCCACCGCCGCCATGTTCGGGCTCAACGCGCTCTCCGACGGCCGACACGTGCTGCTGCCGGAGCGGGCCGTCGAACTCGTCGGTCCGCAACTGCGCGAGCGCGGCTATGTCCCGATCGGGATCGACCTGACCGAGTTGCTCAAGGCCGGCGGCAACGCCAAGTGCTGCACGCTCGAACTGCGAGGCTGAGCGGCCCCGATGCGGGCGGGCCGCTCGTCGGGGCCGAGTCCCGTCGACGGGACAGCCCGCCACGGGCGCCGGAGTCGTCCGGGTCGACGCGCCCGACCGCCGGCCCGTTCACCGCATTCCCCACGGTGGAAAGCCGGCGATTCGGCCGAGCACGGATACCGTATTCCGAATCGAGAACCGGATCCGACCCGGATCGAGGTCCGGGTCGGGGCTCGGATCGGGTCCGCGCGGGATCGACCGAATTCCCGTACCGGCGCCCGGAATAGGCCGACCATCGGTCTCCGCCCCTCGACTTCCGTCGGGAAGCGCCCCTGCTCGCGCAATCCCGTTCGACGGCGGCCCGATTCCTCTTTCGGCCGGGCCGGCCACCGACTCGGCCACCGAGGCAATCGCCCCGGAAATATCGCCGGCCGGAGAAATCCGTCGTTATTCGGGGCGACCGGAGAAGCCCGTCCGGCCGGCCGGGGTGACCGAGAGAAGCCAGGGCCGGGCCCGTCACCTGGTGGCGGGCCCGGCCCTCGGCTCGTGCCGCACGAGCGCCGGCGCCCACGCGGCGCGCCGGGTCTCGCCCGGCGAGCGCGAAGGCGAGCCGGGACCCCAGGTCCGGCCGGCGAGCGATTCGAGGCGGCTGCACTCGGCATCGGATGACGCCGGATGGCACATCTTGGCACCATCCGGCGTCGGCCGGCGTCACCCGGGACAGCGGCGCAGCAATGCGTATGGCACCACCGCCACTCGGCCCGTCGCCTTCACGTTTCCGCAGATCAGTGTGGCCACAGTCGAGCCGATTCCAGATAAGGCGCCACCCTGACTTGCCTGTGTCGCCACGATGGTGCCATGATGGCGCTATGAACCTCACGCCGTACGTCGACACCTTCCGCCCCGAGATCGCGGTGGCCCCCGAAGCCCCCGGCTCGGTCGACGTGCGGCCGCGCACGCCCGCCCCCGACCTCGCGCCGGCGCGGCCCGCCGACGACGGCGCCATCGAGATCGGCGCCCGCCGCACCGGGGCCTGACCCCGAAGGCACCGGCCTCGACTCACCCGCCTCCCCCACCCACTCCAGTCTTCGAACGGGAGGGCCCATGCCTTCTGTCATGCCCACATCCAGGCCGGGCGACAGGGACCCGGCCCCGGCCGCCGTCTCCACGGTCGGTCTGCGCAAGTCGTACGGCGACAAGACCGTCCTGGACGGCATCGATCTGCACATCCCGGCCGGTTCTGTCTTCGCCCTGCTCGGGCCCAACGGCGCCGGCAAGACCACCGTCGTGAAGATCCTCTCCACGCTCATCTCCGCGGACGGCGGGCAGTCCCGGGTCGCGGGCCACGACGTGGCCACGTCACCGGACGGCGTGCGGGCCGCGATCGGCGTCACCGGGCAGTTCTCCGCGGTCGACGGGTTGATCACCGGCGAGGAGAACATGCTCCTGATGGCGGACCTGCACCACCTGTCCAAGCGCGAAGGGCGGCGGATCACCGCCGAGTTGCTGGAGCGGTTCGACCTCGTCGAAGCCGCCGGGAAGCCCGCGCAGAGCTACTCCGGCGGCATGAAGCGGCGCCTGGACATCGCCATGACCCTGGTCGGCAACCCGCGGATCATCTTCCTGGACGAGCCGACCACCGGTCTGGACCCGCGCAGCCGGCACAACATGTGGGGGATCATCCGCGAGCTCGTCTCCGACGGCGTCACCGTTTTCCTCACCACCCAGTACCTGGACGAGGCCGACGAACTCGCCGACCGTATCGCCGTGCTCAACGACGGCAGGATCGCCGCCGAGGGGACCGCCGACGAGTTGAAGCGGCTCATCCCCGGCGGCCACGTACGACTGCGCTTCTCCGACCCGTCCGCATACCGGTCCGCCGCCTCCGCGCTGCACGACATCACCCGGGACGACGAGGCGCTGTCGTTGCAGATCCCCAGCGACGGCAGCCAGCGCGAACTGCGCTCCATCCTCGACCGGCTGGACTCGGCCGGCATCGAGGCGGACGAGCTGACCGTGCACACCCCGGACCTCGACGACGTGTTCTTCGCCCTGACCAGCGGCACCACCACCCGAGCCAAGGAGGCCGTGCGATGAGTTCCCTCCCCCTCGCCGTGCGCGACTCGTCCACGATGTTGCGGCGCAATCTGCTGCACGCGCGGCGCTACCCGTCCCTCACCCTGAATCTGCTGCTCACGCCGGTCATGCTGCTGCTGCTCTTCGTCTACATCTTCGGCGACGTGATGAGCGCCGGCATCGGGGGCGGCGGGGCGGACCGGTCCGAGTACATCGCCTACATCGTCCCGGGCATCCTGATGATGACCATCGGCGGCGCCACGGTCGGGACCGCGGTGTCCGTCTCCACCGACATGAGCGAAGGCATCATCGCCCGCTTCCGCACGATGGCGATCCACCGCCCGTCCGTGCTCATCGGGCATGTCGTCGGCAGCGTGCTGCAATCGATCGTCGGTGTGATCCTCGTCGGCGCGGTCGCCGTGGCCATCGGCTTCCGATCCACGGACGCGACAGCCCTGGAGTGGTTGGCGGCGCTCGGTCTCCTCGCGCTCTTCGCCCTGGCGCTCACATGGATAGCGGTCGGAATGGGCCTGGTCAGCCCCAACGCCGAGGCGGCCAGCAACAACGCACTGCCGCTGATCCTGCTGCCGCTCTTCTCCAGCGCCTTCATCCCGGCCGACACGATGCCGGGCTGGTTCCAACCGATCGCCGAGTACCAGCCGTTCACCCCCGCCATCGAGACCCTGCGTGGGCTGCTCCTCGGCACCGAGATCGGCAACGACGGATGGCTCGCGATCGGCTGGTGCGTGGGGCTGACGGTGCTGGGCTACTTCTGGTCCAAGGCGTCGTTCAACCGCGACCCGCAGTAGACGGACACGAGCGCACGGCCTGCTTCCCGCAGCACACCCGCCCCGGGGCGGCGTACTCCGACACCACGTCGGCGTTCGCCGCCCCGTCGGCGCTCTCCGCCGCAGTCCGGGCCCGGGCGGCAGCGGCTCCGGCGACGACGCGCACCCGGTCTCGGGTCCGGGCGAATCGGTGGCGGCGGGACCCCTAGGGTGTTGCCTGTTCCGGGAGCGGATCTCGGCTACGGATGAGGAGGCCGGTCGGGGATGTCCGATGTGGACGTACCGGGGTCTGGCCCGCCGGGTTCCGGCCCGCCGGGCTCCGACGAGGAGACCAAGTTCGTCACGATGCTCTATCGCGAGTACTCGCGGCCGTTGCTCGCGGTCGTGTCGCGACTGAACGGCGGCGATCGGCAACGCGCCGAGGACAGCGTGCAGGAGGTGCTGGTCCGGGCCTGGCGCAATCGCGCGAAGCTGGATCCCGCCGCGCCGCTGCTGCCCTGGCTGGTCACCGTCGCGCGCCGGCTGGTCATCGACGAACAGCGGGCCCGCGCGGCCCGTCCGCCGGAGGTCGGCGACGAGCCGTTGGCCGCGCTGCCCACCGGCGACGAGGTGGACCGGCTGCTGCGTTCGGTGGTGGTCGGCGACGCGCTGGACGCGCTCTCCACATCGCACCGGGAAATTTTGATCGAAACGTTCTTCCGCGACCGTACTGTCAATCAGGCGGCCGACGTGCTCGGCATCCCGGCGGGTACGGCGAAGTCACGCGTGTACTACGCACTGCGCGCCCTGCGGGTCGTCCTGGAGGAGAGGGGGGTGTCGGCATGAGCATCCAACCCGAACACGCGGATATCGCCGCATATGCCCTCGGCCTGTTGGAGCCGGCCGACCGGGACGCGTTCGAGGAACACCTGGCCACGTGCGACCGGTGTCTCGACGAGCTGGCCGATTTTTCCGGCATGGCCACGCTGCTGACCGAGCTGCGGGACGAGGGGGTGTACGAACTGCCGGAGTCGTCGGTATCGGCGCCGCCCGCAGCGCCCGCATCCCCGGCCGAACCGACGCGCACGCCCGGACCGGTCCTCGCTTCGGTGCCGGAACCGACTTCGACATCGGGGGCGGCACCGACCCCGGCCGCCGAGTCGGGACCGGTGGACGAACTCGGCGCGCGGCGGGCCGCCCGACGCCGATCCCGACCGGCGCTCCTGGTCGCCGCGTGCGTCGCGCTGCTCGTGATCGGCCTGGGCGCGGGGGTGCTCACGGGCCGGACCTGGTTGCGGAAGGACTCGTCCACGTCCGCGCGGAACGTGGACCCGTTCGCGGCCGTCGCCGGCAACGGCACGACCGTCGAGGCCACCGATCCGCGCACCGGCGCGGCCGCCCGGCTCGCCCTGGAGAGCAAGGCGTGGGGTACCGACCTCGCGCTCGAACTGCGGAACGTGCGCGGCCCGTTGCGGTGCTCGCTGGTCGCGGTCGGCAAGGACGGCAAGGAGCAGCAGGTCTCCAGCTGGACGGTGCCGGCGAAGGGCTACGGCGTCCCGGGTTCGGAGGCGCCGCTGGTCATCCGGACCGGCACCTGGACGCCCGCGGACCAACTCGCCCGCTTCGACGTGCGCATCGCCGACGGCGGGACGTTGGTCGGCGTGTCCGTGTAGGCCGTGTCCGGCGGCTCGAAGAGCACGGTCCTGTCGTCCCGTCGGATCCGACGGGACGACAGGACCGTTCGGGTTCGGGGTCGGTTTACGCGAAGCGTCCTTGCAGCAGCCACACGCCCGGCGCACCCGGGTCCGCGACCGGGTCGCCGAGCAGGCCCCAGAACCGCTCGACCACCGCGGCCCGCGGCACGTCGGCCACGTCCATGCCTTCCGGAAAGACCGAGCTCAGCGCTTCCAGCACCTCGCCGATGCGTTTGCGGCGCATCCCGATCAGCCGGGTAATCTCCGGCAGTTGGGTCTTCCAGCGGCCCACCACGGCCTCGGCGAGCAGGTTTTCCAGTTCCGGGCCCACGCCCGACACCTCGGCCAGGTCACGCATCGACAGGCCCAGCGCGCGGACCAGGAAGCCGGTGCGCTCCTCGTCGGCGCGCCACTTGTTCGCACGTTCGAGTCGGGCGTAGCCGACCTCCTTCATCCGTACCCGGTTGGCGAGTTCGGCGCGGGTGAGGCCGGCGGCGATCCGGTGGTCCTGGAGATTGCTCGGTCGGCCGCCCATGAGTTGGCTCACGGGGACGACCAAGGACTTGGCGAGGGCGAGCAGTTCGGCTTCGTTCGGGCGTTCCGTACCGGCTTCCCACTGGGCCACGGTCGACGGCAGTACCCGCAGCTCGTACGAAGCCAATGTCGCGGCCACACGCTCGCAGGTTAGCGCCATCACCCCCCGGGCAGAGGCGGCTGCGGACGGCGAGAACGCCGGTCGGACATCGAGGTCATTGGGGTCGGTCACGCGGCAAGCATAGAAAGCCCCGGGGGCGGCGTGGCGCCGACGTCGCCATGGACCCGCCGAACCGGACCGCGGTCGGCGGACATCGGGCTGCCGATCGGTCCGTACCGGCTCCGCACCCGGTCGACCCCGGTCGGCAATCGATCGACAACCGGTGATTACCGGTTCGGCCGCAACTTCGTCACGTGGCGCGGCAGTGCCGGCGCGATCGACCACAACACCTCGGCCTCGATCTCGCCCGGATTGGTCCATCCGTGTTCCAGCCGCGCGGAGAACGTGGTCGAGTCACCCGCGCCGAGATGGCGCACGGTGCCGTCGACGGTCAGTTCGAGGCTGCCGCGGACCATGTACGCGAACACCGTCTCGGCCTCCAGCGCGTACGCGCCGCCCGAGCCGCCGCCCGGGCTCAGCACGGTGCGCATCACCTGGACGTGCGTCTCGTCCGCCGGTGTCAGCAGGAACTCCTCGATCCCGATGCCGCCCATCTCCAGCGGCGCGCCGATGCCGCTGCGCACCACGTCCTGGTCGGGGTAGTCGAACAGGGCCGCGATGCTGGTGCCGACCGCGTCGCAGATGCGCAGCAGGGTCGGCACGGACACCGATGCCTTGCCGCGCTCGGCCAGGCTCAGGAAGCCCTTGGTCACCCCGGCGGCGCCGGCCACCTGGACCAGGGTCAGCCCCTGGGCCAGGCGCAGTTCGCGCAGGCGCGGACCGACCCGGGACATCCGGCTGGAGGTGTCCTTGGCCGCGGCTGCCCCGGGCGCGGGTTCGGCTCGGGCCTCGGCTCCGGGTTCCGTCTCGACCCCGGTTTCGCCCTCGCTCCCGGTCCCGCTCCGGGTTCCGCTCGTGGCCTCGACCGCGGGTTCCGGCGCGACGCCGGGAGGTTCGCTGGGTTCTTCGCCGGCTGCTCCGGCATGTGCTGGCACGCGCGACACGGTACCCGCCCTCCCGTCGTTTCAGCGCACCGTTCCGGGACCGCCGGGCGGTCCGTAAAGGTTCGGATTCATTCGGATTCACCCCGCTCGGGGGTCTTTACGCCACGAGTTTACTCCTGTAAAACCTTGACGAAAGTTTAGCGACACTAAACGCGACCTCGTCCAGCCAGGAGCAGCCATGAGCACCATCCCCTCGCCGGCACCCGCCGACCGCGTCCGCGGCGTGGTCCTGCGCCCCGGGAACGACCTCGCCATGACCGACCTCGTACTGGCCCCGCCCGGCTCCGGCGAGGTCGAGGTCGCGGTGGTCGCGGCCGGTGTGTGCCACTCCGACCTGCACGTGGTGCGCGGCGAATGGGACGTGCCGATGCCGGTCGTGCTGGGCCACGAGGGCTCCGGCGTGGTGACCGCGCTCGGCCCGGACACCGACGACTCGGGCCTGGCCGTCGGCGACCACGTGGTGCTGTCCTGGGTGCCGGCCTGCGGCACCTGCCGCTACTGCCTCGCCGGCCGGCCCGCCGCCTGTTCGCTGGTCGCCGAGGTGGTCGCGCCCAAGGGCGTGCTGTACGACGGCACCAGCCGGCTGAGCACGACCGACGGCGAGCAACTGCACCACTACCTCGGCGTGTCCTCGTTCGCCGACCGTGTGGTGGTCCCGGTCTCCGGCGCGATCAAGGTGCGCAAGGACGCGCCGCTGGACGCACTGGCCCTGGTCGGCTGCGCGATCGCCACCGGCGTGGGTGCGGTCCGCAACACCGCGGGCGTGGAGGCCGGCGCGACGGTCGCGGTGATCGGCTGCGGCGGCGTGGGGCTGTCCTGTGTGCAGGGCGCCCGGCTGTCCGGCGCGGGCCGGATCGTCGCGGTGGACGTGGTCGCGGACAAGCTCGACCTGGCCCGCGCCCTGGGCGCCACCGACACGATCGACGCGAGCGCGGTCGACCCGGTGGCGGCGCTGCGCACATTGGTCCCCGAGGGCCTGGACTACGTCTTCGACGCGATCGGCAAGATCGCCACCACCGAGCAGGCGATCGCAGCGCTCGGTCAGGGCGGCGCCGCGGTGATCGTCGGCCTCCCGCCGACCGGCAGCACGGCCCGCTTCGACCCGCTCGCGCTGGCCGAGGCCGATCAGCGCATCCTCGGCTCGAACTACGGCTCGGTGGTCCCCCATCGCGACATCCCGGTCCTGGTCGACCTGGTGGTCGGCGGCTTCCTGGACGTCGAGTCGATGATCTCGGCCCGGCGTCCGCTGGAGGAGGCCGGTGACGCCCTCGCCGAGTTGAACGAGGGCCGCGCACTACGGCAGTTGCTGATCACCGGCTACCGGCCGGCGCCACACGACCCGGCCGAGACCGGCGTGGCCGGCTCCGACTCCGCCGCCTACGACGCCTACACCGCGTACGCCGCGCCGCGATCCGCCTCCGGCTCGGCCACGCACACCCCGTCCGCGTACGACCCCACCAAGCGCGAGGGCTGACCGATGACTACTCTCACCCCAGGCAATTCGGCCGGAAAGTCCGGAAAGGCAGCACCCGTGCCCACATCCGCAGCCTCGCCCTCGTCCTCCGGTGCCCACGCCGGCGCGCCCGACGACGGCCTGGCCCGGCGCAGTGTGACCACCTTCGAGGTGGGCGCGCAGAGCGTGGCCAACGTCGCGCCCAGCGCGGTGATCGCGTTCGCGCCCGCGAGCATGGCGGCGTCCGCGGGCAACGGCGCGTGGTTCTCGTTCTTCCTGGCCATGGCCGCGGTGCTGGCGATCGCGTACTGCATCTGCGTATTCGCCCGCCGCCGGGCGGGCACCGGCTCGCTGTACGCGTTCACCCGGCTCTCGCTCGGGCCGTCCGGCGCGTTCGTGACCGGCTGGGCGCTGCTGATCGGCGCGGTGTGCATCGGCTCCGGCTCGCTCGCGGGCGCCGGCTACTACACCGGCCGGGCACTGGACGGGATCGGCGTGGGCGCCTTCACCGGGGTGGCCGGTCAGGTGTTGCTCGACGTGCTGCTGGCCGCCATCGCGGTCCGGTTGACCATCGCGAGCGTGCGCACCGCCGCGCGGGTGGCGGCGACGTTGGAGGTGATCTCGATCGTGCTGATCGTGGTCGTGCTCCTGGCGGTGTTCTTCAAGAGCGGCAACGACCTGTTCGACACCGACCAACTCACCCTGAGCGGCAGCACCCTGGACGGCATCGTGTTCGCGGTGGTGCTGGGTGTGCTCGGCTTCGTCGGCTTCGAGGGTGCCGCCTCGCTGGGCGCGGAGGCGACCGACCCGTACAAGGCGATCCCGCGGGCGGTGATGGGCAGCGCGCTGCTGGCCGGGCTGCTGTACATGTTCGCCACCTACGCGCAGGTGGTCGGCTTCGGCGGCCCCGACGGCCTGGTGGCCAGCGCCGACCCGATGGACGAGTTGGCCGAACTCTCCGGCCTGGGCTTCCTGAAGTTCTTCCTGCACGCGGGCTTCGCGGCCTCGTTCCTGGCCGTGGTGATGGCCTGCGTCACGGTCGCCGCCCGGCTGCTGTTCGGCATGGCCAGGGAGGGTGTGGTGCCGGCGCGCCTGGGTCGGGCGCATCCGACCCACAAGACCCCGTCCGCCGCGATCTGGGCCGTCACCCCGTTCGTCGCGATCCCGACGGTGGCGGTCGTATCGGCCGGCACCAACGGCCTGGACGCGACCACGTACATCGACACGATCGGCGTCTTCGGCTACATGCTGTCGTACGTGCTGGTCTGCCTGGCCGCGCCGCTGTTCGTGCGCGGGACCGGCGCCCGGGGTCTGGCGATCACCTGGGCCCTGGGCCTGATCGGCGCGGCGGCGATGGTCTACGTCTTCTACCGCAACCTGTGGCCCGTCCCGGAATCCCCGCTCAACGTGCTGCCGTACGTGTTCGTCGGCGCCCTGGTGGTGGGCATCGCCGGCTACGCGGTCCTGCGCGCCCGCGACCCGGAACGTGCCGACCGGGCGGGCACGTTCGCCGACGACGCGGCGTAGGCCGGGTCCGTCGCCCCGACCGGCCGCCGCCCCGGGCCCGCCGCGACCGCCGTCTTCCGCCCGCGGAGGACGGCGGCCGGCGAGCGAGCCTCCGTCCGCCGGGTGCGGGGCGGCGGCGCGGATCGGGGGCATCAGCCCGGAAATGGGTGAATTACGCACAATGCCGTGATATGGCATTGGCCGGCTTCGGGTAATTCGCGATTTCCCGGGCGGATTCCCCGTCCGTGAATTGACTAACCATCGTGATGCCACGATTCTTGCGTTCGGCGGCCCAGGGGTGGGGATCCCGGTGACAGACCCGGGCAGCGGGGGCCGCCTTTTCGCGAGGAGTCGTTTCTTTCATGTTCATGACCCAGCGGGGTATATCCCGCGCGGCATCGGCGTGTGCCGTCACCGGTCTGGCCGCGGTCGCGGTCATCGGGTTCTCGCCCGTCGCATACGCCGACAGCGTCGCCCTCCAGTTCCGTGGCCATGTGAAGCACACGGAGGGCGAGGTCGCGCTGTCGGGCTTCCTCTGGAAGCAGCAGACCGAGCTGATGATCCTGAGCGCCCAGAAGGCCGGCGCGCCCGAGGTCCTGGTGTACTGCATCGACCTGGAGACGACCGTCCGCGAGGACGTCGACTACCGCGAGGGCGCCTGGGCCGACTCGTGGCTCAAGGACACCGCCAAGGTCGCGAAGATCAACTGGGTGCTGAACCACTCGTACCCCAAGATCAACGACCTCGACGCGCTGGCCAAGGCATCCGGGGTGTCGGACAAGAAGGGCAAGCTCGACGCGCAGGAGGCCGTCGAGGCCACCCAGGCCGCGATCTGGCACTACAGCAACGGCGTCAACGCGTCCGAGACGCGTAACGACAAGGACGTCGTGACGCTGTACAAGTACCTCACCGGCGAGGCCAACAAGGGTGAGGCCAGTGAGCCCGGCGCCTCGCTGGAGCTCGCCCCGACCACCACCAGCGGCAAGGACGGCGACACTCCCGGCGTCGGTCCGGTCACGGTCAAGACCACCTCGACCGAGCCGGTCGCGGTCAAGCTCGACGGCACGGTCCCGGCCGGCGTCTCGCTGGTCGGCAAGGACGGCAACCCGCTCGGCACCGCGGCCAACGGCACCGAGCTGTACGTGAAGGTGCCCAAGAGCCAGAACCCGGGCGAGGCCAAGATCTCGGCCTCGACCAAGGCCGGGGTCAACATCGGCCGGGTCTTCCTGGCCAAGGACCGCAAGCACTCGCAGACCCTGATCACGGCGGGCTCGCAGCCGTTCTCGGTCAGCGCATCGGCCCAGGTCAAGTGGAGCCACCAGGCCGTCCCGGTGCCCTCGTCGGCGTACAAGGAGGACTGCGTCCAGGGCGGGGTCACCGTCACGCTGAAGAACACCGGTGACGGACCGGCCGAGTTCAAGCTCAACGGCGCCAAGGTGACCGTGCCGCCGAACTCGAACAAGACCCAGTTCGTCAAGGTCGCCGAGGACACCGCCTACACCGTCACGGTGACCGGTCCGGCCGGCTACTCGCAGACCTACACCGGCACCCTCGACTGCGTCGAGACCCCGACGGTCCCGCCGACGACCACGCCGCCGACCAGCGCGCCGGCGACGACGCTGCCGCCGACGAACACCAAGCCGCCCACCACGCCGGCACCGCCGACCAGCTCGGCCCCGCCGGCGCCGGGCACCTCGGCCCCGGCGACCTCGTCCGCCCCGGCCACGAGCTCGGCCCCGCCCACCACGTCGGCGCCGACGACCTCCTCGGCTCCGCCCACCACGTCCGCCCCGGCCACCACCACGTCGGCGCCGGCAACCGGCACGAAGCCGTCCGGCAGCGCGGAACCGACGGGTAGCGAGGGGCCGACCAAGCCGATCGTGGAGCCCGGTACGGACAACCCCGCGGTCGAGGTGCCGTGGCTGCCGGTCGCCCCGGCGGGCAACGGCAAGGACCTCGCCAACACCGGTGGCGACAACTCCGCCGTGATCATGATCACCGGTGCGGCCGCCGCGCTGCTGGCCGCAGGCGGAGGCGCGATCTACTTCAACCGCCGCCGTGGTCGCCACCAGGTCTGAGCGCCCGCAACGGCGCTGAACCGGGTCGGGTCACCACCTGATCCGGACTGACGCCAAGGGCCCCGCCGACACCCGGCGGGGCCCTTGGCGTTTCCACTCGCGATTCCCATGCGTATTCCCGCGAATGCAATCCGTGTTTTGTCGACAGCACGATTCATTTCCCACATGCGCGGCGCGACGGCTCGACAATTCGAAAGAGCGGGATCGGGACACGAGTGTGACAATTCTTCGTCGCGCCTGCCGTATTCTCCGGGCGCCGCAGCGAGGACGCCCGGCGCGCGATCCTGGACGCCGTCCTGGCGCTGCTCGCCGGATCCGGCGGTGCGCCGGTGACGATCGACACGATCGCCCGCGCCGCGGGCGTGGGGAAGCGGACCATCTACCGCTGGTGGCCCTCGAAGGGCGCGGTCCTGCTGGAGGCCTTGACCGGCCTGGCCGGTGACGTCGTGTCACCTCCCGAAGCCGAGACCCTGCGCGCCGACCCGACCTCGTTCGTGACCGCCACGTTCCGCGGCGCGCGGGCCGAATCGACCGCGTCGGTGCTGCGCTCACCGGTCCGCGAGGCGGCGCGCGATCCGCATGCCGCAGACCTGGTCCGTACGTTCACCGCGTCCCGCCGCGACGCGCTGCGGGAGCTGCTCGCCCGTCGTCCGGACGAACTCGCGCCGGGCGCCGACCTCGACCTGATCGTGGATCAGCTGTACGGATTGTTCTGGTACCGCTTGCTGTTGGACCACCGACCGCTCTCCGACGAGGCCGCCGCCGCCCTCGCCGGGGCTCTCGCCGGCCAGGCCGGTACACCGACGGGCGTCCCCTCGTAGGCCGACGAAGCCCGGCCGGCCCGGCCGGGCCCGAACGTCCCCACACCCGGATGGAGCGCGATCCCGCCCGGGGGTGTACCCGTTCGCCGTGCCGGTGTCCGCGATTGTCACCGTCGTCGGGAATGATCCGGGGCGCCGACGACCTGTACTCGACGACCGTTCGCTTCGGAGGGACCCCGACCATGTCGCACCGCATCATCAACCCCGACGGCCTGCACGACCCGGTGCACTTCGGCTACAGCCACGTCGCCGTGGCGTCCGGGGAACTCGTGTTCGTCGCCGGACAGTACGCGTCGGACGCCGACGGCCACGTCACCACCGACGACTTCGCCGAGCAGGTCGAGGAGTCCTTCGACAACCTGCGCATCGCGCTCGCGGCCGTCGGCCTGGACCCGAGTCACATCGTGCAGCTGCGCACCCACATCGTCGACCACGACTCGGACAAGCTGGCCATCCTCGGCAAGGCGATCGGCGCGATCTGGGGCGACCTGCCGCCGACCCAGACGCTCAGCGGCGTCGCGTCCCTGGCCCTGCCCGGGATGTTGTTCGAGGTCGACGCGGTCGCGGTACGCCCCTGACCCGCGCGCGACAACCCGGAGCACGGCCGTACCGTCCCACGCCGGCCCGCACGGGTGCCCCGTTGAGGATGCCGTGACCGGCGCACTCCCGGTCACGGCATCGACGGGCCACCCCGTGCCGGCCGCGGACCCGTCAGGCCTGCACCAGGTGCGACCGCTGCCGCCCCAGCCGATCGATCTCCAGCTCCATCACGTCGCCCTCGACCAGGTACGGGAAGCGCCCGGACAGGGCAACCCCCTGCGGCGTACCGGTGTTGACGATGTCACCGGGTTCCAGCACCAGGTACTGCGACAGGTGGTGGATCAGGTACGCCACGCCGAAGATCATGTCGGCCGTGGTCGAGTCCTGTCGGCTCTCCCCGCCGACCCACGAGCGCAGCCCGAGGGTCTGCGGGTCGGTGACCTCGTCCGTGGTCACCAGCCACGGGCCCAGCGGGTTGAACGTCTCGCAGTTCTTGCCCTTGGACCACTGGCCACCGGACTGTTCGAGCTGGAACGCCCGCTCGGATACGTCGTTGCTGATCGTGTAGCCCGCGACATGGGCCAACGCGTCCTCGGGCGAGGCGAGGTAGCGGGCCCGACGGCCGATCACGACGGCGAGTTCGACCTCCCAGTCGGTCTTGACCGCACCACGCGGGATCAGCACGTCGTCGTAGGGCCCGACCACGGTGTGCGGCGCCTTGTAGAACAGGATCGGCGTGCTCGGCGGCTCGGCGCCGGATTCGGCCGCGTGTGCCGCGTAGTTCTGCCCGATGCACAGGATCGCGCCGGGCCCGGCCACCGGGGCGCCGACGCGCAGGCCGGCGACGTCGAACTCCGGCAGGCTGCCCGCCGCCGCGGCCTCGCGGACCCGCTCGACGCCGTCCGAGGCGAAGAACGCCGCGTCGATGTCGGCGGTGAGCCGGCTCAGGTCGAAGTGGCGACCGTCGGCGGCGAACAGTACGGGGCGTTCGTTGCCGGTTTCGCCTACGCGCATCAGGCGCACGGTGATCTCTCCAGGTACGTGGGGGATGTCGATGATGGAACGGGACTGTGCGAGGGGACGTTCAGCCGACCCGGGTGAGCGCGTCGGGGCCGACCTCGTGGTCGAGCGCACGGCCGGTCAGGTGGCGCTCCACCTCGTCGAGGACGATGTCGCCCTGCCGGCGGCGACACTCGACCGTACCGGCGGCCCGATGCGGCGTCAGCAGCACGTTCGGCAAGGCTCGGAACGCATGGTCGACGGGCAGCGGCTCCCGGTCGAACACGTCCAGCGCGGCGTCGATTCGTCCGGTGGCCAGCTCCGCGAGCAGCGCCCGCTCGTCCACCAGCCACGAGCGCGCGGTGTTCACCAGACCGGCGCCGTCCGCGAGCAGGGCGAGTTCGCGGGCGCCGATCAGGTGCCGCGTCGCCGGCAGCGAGGGCGCGTGCAGCGCGACGATCCGACTGCTCGTCAGGAGCCGGTCCAAGTCGACGAGTTCGACCCCGAGTTCGGCCGCGTCGGCGGCGCTCAGGGTGGGATCGGCGACCTGCACCCGGGCGCCGAGCGCGCGGACCACCTCGATGTACGCCCGCCCGGTCCGCGACGCGCCGACCACGCCGATCCGGGCGCCGAGCACCTCGTGCCGGGCGGGCGCGACCGAGGCGGCCGCCCAGTCGTCTCCACCGCGCAACGCGTGGTCGTAGCGATGGATCCGGTGCAACAGCGCCAGCGTGAAGGCCAAGGCGACCTCGGCCACCGAACGGGCCATGCCCTGCCCGGCCTGGGTCACCCGCACGCCGCGCGCGAACGCGTCCGCGCCCACGTAGGGGGTGATCGCCGCACCGGTGTGCGCCAGCAGCCCGACCCGGGGCGCCGCCGCGAGCAACTCGCCGGTCAGCCGCGGCATTCCCCACGACGACACCAGCACGTCCGCATCGGCCAGGGCCGCCCGCAGCGCATCGACGTCGGCGGGGTCGTCCACCGCTACGACGTCGGCCACGGCCCGCAGCCGCTCGGCCACACCCCCCGGCCCGGTCGGATCCGCCATCCCGAAGAACTCCGCACGCAGCCCGGGAGGAACGGCCAGTACGACCACGGCGCGAGCGTCCCGGCCGGCGGCCGATCGCGACCTAGGCGAGCCAGGCATCGAGGTGCTCCGCCACGAACGCGTCGTCGGTCAACCACGGATAGGCCTTCGCCACCCGCTCGATCTCCTCGGCCTGTCCCGGCGACAACGACTCCGCCGGGTCCAGGCACCAGGTCCCGGCCAGCAGCCCCTGCCGGCGCAGCACCTCGTGCACGCCCGCGATGCAGCCGCGGAAACCGCCGCGCACGTCGAAGACCGCCGAGTTCGCATCGGTCAACTCCGGTGCCTGACGGAGTAGTTCAACCATCAGGCGGTGATCGCCGGCCCGGGCGCGGCGGACCCGGTCGAGCAGCGTGACCGCGGTCGACGTCCACACCGCCCACTGGCCGAGCAGTCCGCCGGCGAACCAGCGCGGCCGGGCGCCGGCCCGATACGGGGTCAGCAGGTCGGTGATGATCGCGTCGTCGTTGCCGGTGTACAGCGCGACCTCGCCGGCTCGGTCGGCGTCGGCCACCGCCGCGAGCACATCCGAGGTGCGGTAGCGGTCGAAGGGGGCGATCTTGATCGCGGCCACGCTCGGGATGTCGGCGAACGCGCGCCAGAACTCGGGGGTGAGGAACCGGCCGCCCACCGCGTCCTGGAGGTAGAACCCGATCACCGGCAACACCTCGCCGACGGCGCGCGCCCGGTCCAGCAGGCCCTGTTCGTCCGCACCCGGCACGGCGGGGCTGAGCAGCACCGCGTCGTAGCCGAGCGAGGCGGCGAGTTCGGCCTCGGCCACCGCCTGCGCGGTGTACCCGCAGGCACCGGCCACCCGCACCACCGGGCGGCCCGCCTCGCGGGCGACCGTCTCGGCGGCCAGTTCCAACACCGGCCGCAGCAGCCCGACCTCGGGCTTTCGGATCTCGAATTGCGTGGTGTGCACGCCGACCGCGAGGCCGCCCGCGCCGGAGGCGAGGTAGTAGCGGGTCAGCGCCCGCTGCCGGCGCTCGTCGAATCGGCCCTCGGCGTCGAGCGCGAGCGGATGTGCGGGGATCACGGTGCCCTCGAGCAGCAGCTCGATCGGCGAGAGCGGGGAAACCGCCGCGCCGGTCGAGCCGGCCGGGTCGAGCGAACCGGCCGGGTCGACCGGGTCCATCGAACCGACCGAACCCGGGGAACCCGTTGCGGAGTTGATCACGATGCCTCAGAACTTTCCGTCGCGGACCTGGAACTTGGTGGCCTTGCCGGACAGCGGATACCCGCGCCGGATCCAGTCCGCCTGCCAGGCCACGAGTGTGCGCAGGGGGACTTCGGGATAGCCGAACAACTCGTGGCACAGACTCGCATCGGACAACAACGCGCTGCCCGACTCGGCGCCGGTCACGATCGCCTCCCGGCCGAACTCGGTGCCGAACATCGCCGCGAGGCGCCGTACAGACGCGGTCTCGGGGCCGGTGAGGTTCACCGTGAACGGTGTGCCCGCGTGCCCGAGCGAGCGCAGCGCGACCTCGTTGGCGTAACCCTGCCACACCACGTTGGCCTGACCCGTCGTCACATCCACCGGTTCGCCCGCGTGCACCGCCGCCGCGATGTCGGCGAGCACGCCGTAGCGCAGGTCGACCGCGTAGTTGAGCCGGATCAGCGCGATCCGGGTACCGCGCGTGGTCGCGGCGTGCGTGAACACCCGTTCGCGGCCCAGGCAGGACATCGCGTACTCGCCGACCGGCCCGACCGCATCGGTCTCCACACTGCCGCCGGAGCCCGCGTCCACCAGCGGATACACGTTGCCGGTGGAGAACGCGGCGATCCGCGCGGCCGGGTAGCGGCGGGCGATCCGGTCCGGCAGCGCGGCGTTCACGGCCCACGCGTGCTCGGGCGCGCCGGCCGAGCCGAACTTGGCACCGACCATGAACACCACGTTGCCCGCGTCCGGCAGGTCGGCCGGGTCGCCGGTCATCAGGTCGAATGCGACGGTACGCACGCCGTCGGCCTCCAGCGCCCGCGCCGCCGCCCGGTCCGACCAGCGCGAGACCGCGTACACGCTGACGTCGGTGCGCCCGCGCGCGTCCAGCGCGCGCCGGGCCAGCCGGCACAGGCTCGGGCCCATCTTGCCGCCCGCGCCGAGCACGACCAGGTCGCCGTCCAGGCCGGCCAGGTCTGCGATCAGCGCCGCCGAAGGGGTCGCGAGGAGTTCCTCCAGCGCGGCCTCGCCCTCGGGGAAGGCGAGTCGGCCGGGAGCACCATCCGCTACAGCTACAACATTCATGACGCGTGATCAGCCCTTGATTCCGGTTGCCGCCACGCCTTCGGTGACGTAGCGCTGGCCCACGAGGTAGGCCATGAAGATGGGGACGAACGCGACCACGGAGCCCGCCAGGACCACGTTCAACGGCACGTTCTGTTGTTGCAGGGAGGCGATGCCGACGGTCAGCGTGCGCATGTCGGTGCTCTGGCCGACGATCAACGGCCACAGGAAGTCGTTCCAGTGCCACAGGAAGACGAACGTGCCCAGGGTGGCCATGATCGGCTTGATCAGCGGCAGCACGATCCGGACGAAGATCTGGAACTCCGAGGCGCCGTCGATCTTGGCCGCCTCGAACAGCTCGTCCGGCAGGCCCTGGATGAACTGCCGCATCAGGAACACCGCTTGCGCGTTGGCCAGCGAGGGCAGGATCAGACCCCAGTAGGTGTCGACGCCGTTCATCTTCGCGATCAGGACGAACGTCGGGATCATCGTCACGTGGTACGGGACCATGACCATCGACAGGAACGACCAGAACATCGCCTCGCGGCCGGGGAAGCGCTTCTTGGCGAACGCGTAGCCGGCCAGCGCGGAGAGCAGCAGCGTGCCCAGCACGCCGACGATCGAGTAGATGAGCGTGTTGATCAGCCACTGGGGGACGTCCTGCGAACCGAGGACGTCGCTGTAGGCGCTGGTGGTCAGGTTCCACGGCAGCAGGCTGTCCGGGAACTCGACCGCGCCGGACGGCTTCAGGGACAGCACGACCATCGCGTAGAACGGGAAGATCGTGGCCAGCGCGACCACGCCGAGCAGCACGCCGCGCAGCACCTTGCCGCGCCGGGTGCCGCGCAGCGCGTACGGCACGGTGTCCTGCTCGCGGCCCGCGCCGGAGCGGTCCCGGCGCAACCGCAGGCGCGAGCGCGCGGGTTCGCTCGCGGCCGACACGACCGGCGGCGGGGTGATCTCGGCGACCTCGTGGGTATCGAGGGACATGGTCACTTCTCCTTCCCGATCACCAGGCGCTGGATGATCGCCACGATGAGCGTCAACACGAACAGGGCCAGGCCGATCGCGCTGGCGTAGCCGAGATCGAAGTACTTGAAGCCGGCGTCGTACAGCTGGAACACCAGCGTGTAGCTGGCGTTCGCCGGGCCGCCGCCGGTCATCACGTACACCGCGTCGAAGACCTGGAAACTGGCGGTGGTCTCGATCACGGCGAGGAAGAACAGCGCGGGCTTCAGGCTCGGCGCGATGATGTGGCGAAAACGCTGCCAGGGGCCGGCGCCGTCGGTGAGCGCGGCCTCCTCCAACTCGCGCGGCACGTTCTGCAGACTGGCCAGCAGGATGAGCATGCCGTAGCCGAAGCGCGACCAGATGCCCACGATCGCCAGCGCGGGCACCACGAACACGTCGTCGGCCAGCCAGGATCCGGTGTGTCCACCGATCCAACCCATCACCGTGGACCACGGGCCGTCGGTGGAGAAGATCCAGATGAACACGGTGGAGGCGAGCACCAGGCTGGTGACCACCGGGAGGAAGAAGATCGAGCGGAACAGCTTCGAACCGCGGAACGCGCGCCGGGTCAGCAGCGCCAGCCCGAGCGCGGCGACGATCGTACCGGGCACGGTGATCACCGTGTAGAGCACGGTCACCTTGAGCGAGGACCAGAAGACCGGGTCGTCCCACAGGCGGGTGAAGTTGTCCAGGCCGGTGAACTTCGGCGAGTCCATCAGCGAGTAGTCGGTGAAGCCGAGCAGCACGCCGGCGATGCTGGGGCCGAATCGGAACAGCACGAACAGCACGAAGGCGGGCAGGACGAACAGCAGCCCGATTCGGGCCTCGCGGCGGGCGTGCGGCCCGCGTCGGCGGAGCCTGCGGGGTTGTTCCGCGACTGCGGCCACGGGGACCTCCTTGGGCTGAAGAGCGGATGGTGGGACGGGAAGGCTTGGGACCGGAAGGGTGGGGACGGGTGGGCGGCCCGGACGGGGCCGGGCCGCCCGTCGGGTCAGCGCGCGAGCAGCGCGTTCGCCGCCTTGGCCGCGTCGTCGAGCGCGTTCTTGGGGCTCTTGTTGCCGATCAGCGCGGCCTGGATCTCGGGCGCGAGCACGCCCATCACGTCGCGCGACTTCTCCTTGAGCGGGCCGGCGCTCATCACGTCGAGCGTCTTGGCCACGGCTGCCTGGAGCGGGTCCCCGGGGTAGGGGTCGGCAGCCGAGGTGCGGGCCGGGAAGTAGCCGTTGGACTTGACCAGCGCGAGGCTGTTCTCCGGCTTGGCGACGAAGGAGATCCACTTGCCCGCGGCGTCCTTGTTGGCGCCCTTGAGCATCGCGAACGAGCCGACCGTGCCGTAGCCCGCGGACTTGACGTCCTTGAGCGGCGGCATCACCACGGTGTTCTCCTTGCCCCAGAACTTCTCCACGTCGGCCGGGGTGTTCTGCCACGTGCAGGCGACCTTGCCCTTGGCCACCGGCGTCTGCTCCAGCTTGGGCGTGGTGGTGACCTGGTCCTTGTCGGTGTAGCCCTTGTCCACCAGGGTCTTGAGGTAGGTCAGCGCCTTGACGCCGGCCTCGGAGTTGAACGCGACCGACTTGCCGTCGGCGGCGAACACGTCGCCGCCCGCCTGCCACAACATCGGGTACCAGGTCAGGTTCAGCGTCTGCTGTGTGTCGCCGCTGTAGCTGGTCGCCTGGAAGCCCTTCTCCTTGAGCCTGGGCGCCAGGGCGAGCAGGTCGTCCCAGGTGCTCGGGTAGGTGCTCTCGCCGATCGCGGCGAACACCCGCTTGTCGCAGATCAGCGGGTTGGCGCTGGTCAGCAGCGGGGTCGCCAGCGGCTTGCCGTCCACACTCACCGAATCCAGCGCCGCCTTGCGGTAGTCCGCCTTGTCGGCGGCCGGCATGTACTCGTCCGCGGGCACCAGGCTGCGCTGGTACTTGGGCAGTTGGTCGGGCACCAGGTAGACCACGTCCGGGCCCTTGTTCGCCGCGATCGCGGTGGCCAGCGCGGTGTCGCGGTTGGCCCACGGGTAGGTCTCGACCTTGACCTTGTAGCCCGGGTTGGCCTTGGCGAAGGCGTCGGTGAGGCCGGCCCAGTACTCCTTGTTCTTCGCCTCGTCGGCGATCACCGGGTACATCCACGTGGTGATCGTCTTGCCGCCCGAGCCGGGCCCGGAGGAGCCGCCGCACGCGGCCAGGCTCACGGTCAGGGCGGTGGCGAGCACCGGGAGGGCGATCGCGCGGACGGTACGCGGACGGATGCTTCTTCTCATGAGGGTTGCGTCTCCTGACAGCGGGGTTTGACGGGGTGTCAGTTCAAGGCCCGAGGCGGTGGACCGGCCGCTCGCCCAGCGCCGGCAAGTGGCGATCGTGGGAGGGCGCGAGCGGCCGGGCCGACTCGGGGAATGCTCAACTCGCGGGTACGACCTCGGTGTTGCCGCCGTGTCGGGAGCGTTCGACGGCGAACGCGGCGAGGTGACTGCCGAGCGAGTCGGCACCGTTGGAACGGATGTGGGCCCGGTCGCCGGTGGCCAGTGCGGTGACGAACGCGTCGATCAGCGCGGTGTCGCCGCCGCCGTGCCCGTCCGCCGCGTTCGACCCGGAGGCACCCGCGTCGTGGGTGACCACCTTGTCGTCGGCGAAGGTGTGCACGGTGACCTTCTCGCCGTCGCCGCGCAGCCAGCCGTGACTGCCGAAGATCCGCACCTGACGGTGCGTCTGCTCGGTGAACGCGGTCATCGTGAAGGTCGCGGTGATCCCGCCGGACAACTGCATCGCCACCACCTGGTGGTCCACCACGTCGTTGTCGCAGTGGTAGACACAGCGCCCGTACGGGCCTTCGCGCAGTGCCCGGACCAACTCGGCCCGGTCCTGCGGCCCGTGCGCGGCGTCGGTGACGTGGTTGATCGGCCACGCGTCGCCGGTCTTGCGCAGGGCCGGGAAATAGAGCTTGGGACCCGAGTACGGGCAGTCGGGTTCGATCGCGCAGTCCAGGCAGTTGCGGGCCGAGCCCGCCGGCGCGTTCTCCGGCTTGAAGTGGGCGAGACCGCCGAAGCTGGCCACGGTCTCGATCCGGGCGCCGGTGACGTAGCCGATCCAGTCCAGGTCGTGCGAGGACTTGGCCAGGATCATCGGCGAGGAGTCCGCCTCGCGGCTCCACGGACCGCGCACGTACGAGTGTGCGTAGTGCCACCAGCCGACCGGCTCCAGCAGGTCCAGACTGACGATCGAGCCGAGCACGCCGGAGTCCAGGACACCTTTCACCAGGTCGGTGTAGGGGGTGTAGCGCAGTACGTGGCACACCGCGAACGGGACGCCGGTCTCGGCGACCCCCTCGATGATCCGCCGGCAGTCCGCTTCGGTGGCGGCCATCGGCTTCTCGGTGAGGATCGCGTAGCCGGCCCCGGCCAGCGCCAGGATCGGTTCCACGTGCTCGCGGTCCTGGGTGGCCACGATCACCGCGTCCGCGATCCGTTCGTCCAGCAGCGCGTGCCAGTCCTCGAACTGCACGCTCGCGCCGGACGCGGCCCGGGCGGAGGCGCGCGGGTCGGCCACCGCGACCAGTTCGGCGCGGTCGGGGTGCCGGTGGATCCAATCGGTGTAGGTCAGGCCGCGGTTGCCCGCACCGACGAGCGCGATCCGTACGGGTCGCTCGGTGCCGGCCGGTCGGCCGGGGTTCGTGGTCAAACTGGGGGCGGTCATGGTGCTTCCCGTGGTGCGAGGGTGTTGCGGATACGACGGTGGCCGCGCGTCCGAGCGGGCTGCGGGCCGAGGGTGACGGTGCGTCAGAGCAGCTGGTTGCCGGCGGTGTGCGCGACCCGTGGGCCCTCGTCGGGCAGCGCGGTACGGGTGACGCCGTCCTCGACGCAGCCGCTGTGCAGCAGCGCGCTGGTACCGCCGAAAGCCGCGCCGGTCAGTTCGAGCCGACCGCCGGTGAACGTGCCGCCCGCCGCGCGGTAGCGGTTGGGCCCGTCGGTGACCAGGACGTGCGCCGTGGCCGGGTCGGCCGCGGTGGACACACAGCCGTCCAGCTGCCAGGAGACCGTGCGGGCGCCGCCGGTGCGCGAAAGCAGCGCGCGGGCCGCGTTGGTGCCGCCGAGCCGGGTCCGCGACAGCGTCACACTCTGGTCGCCGGCGCCCGCGAACCGCAGCCCGGTGTCCCGAAGTTCGCCGCCGGAGACGGTCAGCGCGGGGCCGGTCACCGTGGTCGGTGCGGCGGTCGGCGCGCCCACGAGCGTGCAGTCGGTGAGCACGAGCCGACCGGAGTTCTTCAGGCTCGCGTTGTCCAGGCCCTTGAGGGTGACCCGGTGCAGGTGCAGTTCGCCGCTCACGCCGGCCTGGGTGATCTCGGCGTCCTTGCCGAGCGTGAACGTCGAGTCGGCGATCACGTTGGCGCGCTGCGAACGGTTGGACGCCTGTGACACGACCAGCGGTCCGGACGCGGTGCAGCCACGGATCTGCACGCCGTCGGCGTTGACCCACAACATCCCGGACCCGGCGAGCGCCGGCCTGCCGATCACCTGCACGTCCTCCAGGGTCAGATCGGTGATCTTGACCCGGGCCACGAACCACGAGCACACGTGCTTGCGCACCGTGATGCGCTTGGCCACCGAACCCCACGCGGCACCGGAGTTGGCGAAGGTCATCAGACCCGAGTTGCCGGTGTAGACGAGGTCGTGCTCGAACTGACCATGCGTCACGAACGGGCCCTGGTCGTCGCCGTCGCCGTGACAGTTGGTCACGTAGCAGTAGGCGGAGGCGGTCAGGTCGTTGAGGTGCCGGCTGTTCGCGACGTGGCAGTCCTCGACGTGCCCGTACAGGCAGTAGATCTGCTGGGTCAGGTAGCCGGCGCCGCCCCACGTGACGCTGGCCGGGTTCTTCAGCGTGCACGCGCGGGTGCGGTAGTGGGTGCACCAGCGGCGCATCACCACCGGCCAGAACGTGCCGATCGCGTCCACGTGTTCGACGTCGCAGTGGATCGTGTACTCGTAGGCGATCGGGTGCGAGCCGGTGTACTGGTCGCCGTCCTGGATGCCCTGGAAGACCATGTTGCGCACGTGCGCGCGGTCCACCGGCTCGATCCGGGTCCAGGTGAAGGTACGGCCGGCGGCGAGATCCCAGCCGATCTTGTAGCCGACCCGGATGTGCGTCGCGTCGACGAGCTGGGTGACCTCGACCAGGCGCTGCACCTCCTGCTCGTACTTGCCCTTGCCCGGCTCCGGGTCGATGGTGACCGCCCACCAGTCGCCGACCTTGAAGGCGGCGCTGTCCGGCACCTCGAAGACGTCCGCCAGGTCGGGCATCGGCTGGGACAGTCTGGCCTTGACCACCGTGTCGGTGACCTTGCCCTTGAAGTACAGGACGGCGCCGAACGGGTTGTCGTGGGTGTTCTTCTCGATGCCGGTGGTGCGGACGGTGTGTCCGCCGAAGT
>NZ_JBIBGL010000015.1:39884-284855 GCF_042956465.1 Embleya sp. NPDC008237 | reverse complement strand
GGGTGTGCCGGTTCCTGGGTTCGGAGCTGCGGTGCGTTTCGATGGGCTTGGGCGCGGGTGGCTTTGTGCTAACCGGTCGGCGTGGACCGGCGGAGATCGGCCCGGTCCCAGGGTCACCGGCGGTCAGGAGCCCCGGGTTCCCCGGCGAGACAGAGGCCTCGCCTGCGGGAAAGGCGCTGGCAACGGCGCGGAGGGGTGGGCGGCCCGGCAAGGTCCGCCGGGGGACCTTCCCGAGTGGGCCGGGTGTTTTACGGCGTGCGGTGGGTGTTCGGTGACCGAGAGCCAAGTGGGCCCGTGAGTGGGCGGTTTCGGTTGCCGAAGTGCACAACCCGGCCCTCGACAGGCGCTCACGCGGCCCGGTTCCGTATAACCCCAGGTCGGCGGGAATCCGATGCGCCGGAAGCCGTTCCGCGATCCGGATCGAGACCCCCAGCCCCACGCCCGCCCCTCCGTCCGGCGGATCTTCCGAAAGGCCCGCCGGGAGACCTCCCCAGCGGGTCGGGCCGTTGCGGTGGGCGTTTCGGACCGGGTCTGCCGGCAGGAATCCCCCCGGGGGCTTCGCGGGTCTCGATCCGGATCCCGAGACGCATTCGAGCCCGCGCCTGCCCGCTGACCTGCGGTTTTACGGGAACGACCGGCGAACGCACGTGCCGAGGGCCGGGTTTCGCACACCGGCGACCGAAACCGCCCACTCCCGCCCCACTCTCCACGGGCTCTCGCCACCGAACACCCACCGCATGCCGAGAGCGCCCGACCCATTCGGGAAGGCTCCCCGGCGAACCTTGCCGCGCCGCCCACCCCTCCGCGCCGTTGCCAGCGCCTTTCTCCGCAGGCAACACCCTCATCTCGCCGGAGAACCCAGGGCTCCTGACCGCCGGTGACCCCGGGACCGGGCCCATCTCCACCAGGCCACGCCGACCGGTTAGCACAAAGCCACCCGCGCCCGACCCGACCAAGTCGCGACCGCATGCCGAGAGCGCCCGGCCCACTCGGGAAGGTCCACCGGCGGACCTCACCGGGCCGCCCTCCCGCTCCGCCGTTGCCAGCGCCTTTCCCGCAGGCAACACCCGCATCTCGCCGGGAAACCCAAGGCTCCTGACCGCCGGTGACCCTGGGACCGGGCCCATCTCCACCAGGCCACGCCGACCGGTTAGCACAAGGCCATCCGCGCCCGACCCCACCAAGACGCAGCCACCCCCACGTCTCGCCCACGTGACCCCCCGGTCGCCCCGGCCCAGCCAACCTCACCCCCGACCCGAGCGCCCCATCCCCGTCGCCCCATCCCCGTCGCCCCATACCCGTCGCCCCGCCGCCCGCCGCCCGCCGCCTGCCGCGCGTGGCTCGTACCCTCGTAGTCCCAGGTGCAGGTAACGGACCAGGTTCGGGAAGGTGTGCCGGTGGTTGACTCACGGCAGGGCACAAGTAGCGGGAACAGCGGGAACGGTGCGTACAGAAAGGTCCGCCAGGCTGCCAAGACCGGCCCCACCGGCGCGGCCCACTCCATCGGCGGCGACGTCGGGCTGTTCGGGCCCGATTCGGTGACCTGGCAGTTGCATGCCGACCCGGTGATGTGGGTGGCCGGTGTCCGGGCGCTCTATCTCCAGGCGCTGCATCCGCGGGCCGTGCGCGGGGTCGTGCAGAACTCCGATTTTCGCAAGGACCCCTGGGGGCGGTTGATGCGGACCGCGGACTTCGTCGGGGTCACGACCTACGGGACGCGGGCGGAGGCCGAACAGGCGGGGGCGCGGGTGCGGCGGATCCACGCCGTGCTCAAGGCGGTCGATCCGGACACGGAGCAGCCGTACCGGATAGACGAGCCGGAGCTGCTGCGCTGGATCCACTGTGCCGAGGTCGGGTCGTATCTGTCGGTCGCCCGCCAGGCCGGGTTCCCGCTCACCGACGAGCTGGCCGACCTGTACCTGGACGAGCAACGCCGCTCGGCGGAGCTGGTCGGGCTGCCGGCCGACGAAGTGCCGGGCTCGTTGGTCGAGATGGATCGCTACTTCACCGGGATCCGGCCGGAGCTGGCGATGTCCGACGAGGCCCGGAGCGTCTTCGACTTCCTGCGTCGGCCGCCGGTGCCGTTCGTGCTCGTGCTCGGGCGCGAGGTGTTGTGGCGCCAGGTCGCGGAGTTGGCGTACGCGGCGTTGCCGCGGTGGGCGAAGGACCTGTACGGGCATCGCGGGCTGCCGTCGGCGGTGGCCGGGCCCGGGCTCAAGGGGCTGCGTCGGGTCGTGGGGGCGGCGACGCCGGTGATTCGCGCGGTGTACCCGTCGCCGCATATCAAGGGCGCGATGGAGCGGCTCGGGCCCGGGGTCGAGCCTTCGGCCGCGCGGCTGCCCGAGGTCGTCGTTGTCGCGCAGACCACAGCGGGGGAGCCTGCCAATAAGTAAGGTCCCCTTTCTTTCTGTGCGCGCTGCCGTCACAATGTCAGACATTGTCAAGTAACCGGGCAGCTCGAAGGGAACCGCACGTGGCGAACGGCTTCTGGGCCCATGCGCAGGCCAATCCGGACCGGCTCGCGCTGGTCGACCCCGATGGCGCCGAGTGGACCGCGGGGGAGTTGTACGCGGCGTCGAACCGGCTCGTGCACGGGCTGCGGGCGGCGGGCCTGAGCACCGGCGACGTCTTCAGCGTGATCCTGCCGAACTGCGCCGAGTACATCGTGGCGTACATGGCGGCGGCGCAGGCCGGGCTGTACATGGTCCCGGTGAACCACCACCTGGTCGGTCCCGAGATCGCCTGGATCCTCGCGGACAGCGAGTCCAAGGTGGTCATCGGCCACGAGCGGTTCGCGGACACGATCGTCGCCGCGGCGGACGAGGCGAAGGTGCCCGCGCAGGCGCGGTTCGCGGTCGGCGCGGTGCCGGGCTTCCGGTCGTTCGCCGAACTGACCGAGGGCCACTCGGCGGAGCCGCCGGCCGAGCGCAGCGTCGGCATGACGATGAACTACACGTCCGGCACCACCGGCCGCCCGCGCGGCGTGCGCCGGCCGCTGTCCGGGGGATCGCCCGAAGAGGCCCGCTACGGCGGCACGTTGCTGATCTACGGCGTCAAGCCGCACGACGACAACGTGCACCTGGTCGGCTCGCCGCTCTACCACACGGCCGTGCTCCAGCACGCGCAGCAGTCGCTGCACATCGGCCACGGCGTGGTGCTGATGGAGAAGTGGCGGCCGGAGGAGATGTTGCGCCTCGTCGACCGCTACCGGGTCACCCACACGCACATGGTGCCGACCCAGTTCCACCGACTCCTGCAACTGCCCGACGAGATCAAGGCCAAGTACGACGTGTCGTCCATGCGGCACGCCGTGCACGGCGCCGCACCCTGTCCCGATCACGTCAAGCGGCGGATGATCGAGTGGTGGGGGTTGTGCGTCGAGGAGTACTACGCCGCCAGCGAGGGCGGCGGTACGTTCTGTTCCGCGCAGGAGTGGCTGGATCGGCCCGGGACGGTGGGCAAGGCGTGGCCGATCAGCGAGATCGGCATCTTCGACGACGACGACAACCGGCTGCCGGCCGGCGAGATCGGCACCGTGTACATGCTGATGCGCGCCGGGAAGTTCAAGTACCACAAGGACGAGGAGAAGACCCGCAAGGGCCGGATCGGCGACTGGTTCACCGTCGGTGACGTGGGCTTGCTCGACGAGGACGGCTACCTGTACCTGCGCGACCGCAAGATCGACATGATCATCTCCGGTGGCCAGAACATCTACCCGGCCGAGATCGAGAGTGCGTTGCTGCGGCACCCCGCGGTCGGTGACGTGGCGGTGTTCGGGATCCCGCACGAGGACTGGGGCGAGGAGGTCAAGGCGGTCGTCGAGGCGAACGAGGGCTTCGTCGCCGGCCCCGAGCTGGCCGCGGAATTGCTCGCGTTCTGTGCGGAGCAGCTCGCCACGTACAAGCGTCCGCGTACCGTCGATTTCGTCGACGCGATGCCGCGCGACCCGAATGGGAAGTTGCAGAAGCGGCGGTTGCGCGATCCCTATTGGGAGGGTCGCGAACGGGCCGTCTGAGACGGAATACGAATACACCGCCCGGGAATTCCCGGGCGGTGTATTCGGCATTTTCCTCGACCCGCCGATCGGTGACCCGCCGATCGGTGCGGCGAATCTTTTCGAACCGTGTTCCGCGGTTCGCGTTGCGCTAGGCGGATTCGGGCGCACTTTCCGGTGCGGATGCCACCGCGAGTGCCCATTGCAGATCGGGCTTTCCGGTGGGCGTGCGCACGGTCTGCTCGACGGTGCGCATGACCCTGGGCACCTTGTACCCGGCAATCTTGGTGCGGCAGTGCTCCTGGACGTCCGCCAGGCTCGGCGTGCGACCCTCGCGCGGCTGGACGACCACCGCGACGGTCTGGCCCCAGCGCGGATGCGGGACGCCGACCACGATCGCGTCGTAGACCTCGGGATGGGACTTGACCGCGCCCTCGACCTCCTCGGTGAAGATCTTCTCGCCACCCGAGTTGATCGTCGCCGAGCCGCGGCCCAGCAGCGTGATCCGGCCGTCGCCCTCCAGGCGGGCGTAGTCGCCGGGCACCACGTAGCGGGTGCCGTCGGGGCCGGTGCGGAAGACCTCGGCGGTCTTGACCGGATCGCCGAGGTAGCCGAGCGGGATGTTGCCCTTGCGGCCGAGTCGGCCCACGACCCCGGCGGGCAGCGGGTTGAGGTCCTCGTCCAGGACGACCGAGTCGGGGACCGCCTTGACGGTGATCCCGCTCTGCTGCTCGGTCTGGCCCTTGACCGCGACGCCCACGCCGTTGGCGCCCGACTCGGAGGCGCCGATCGCGTCGCTGACCACGATGCCCAGGCGCTCCATGAACTCCTCCTTCAGCGACGGCGAGAACAGCGCCGCGCTGGAGGACAGGGCGAACAGGGAGGACAGGTCGTAGGACTCGCGCCCGTCGCGCGGCTCGGCCAGGGACTCCAGCAGCGGGCGGGCCATCGCGTCGCCGGTGATCAGGATGATGTTGACCTTCTCGGCGACCACGGTCTCCCACACCCCGTGGGCGTCGAACTTGTCGATCAGCACCACGCGGTGGCCCTTGGCCAGGTTCTGCAGCACTCCCCACTGGGTCGCACCGTGCATGAGCGGCGCGATCGGGAAGGTGGTCATCTGGCCGTTGCGGCCCTTCTCGACCATCTCCTCGGGCCGGGATATGCGCTGACCGTTGGTGGGGTCGATGCCGCCGCCGAGGGCGAAGATCACGTCCTCCTGGCGCCACACGACGCCCTTGGGCAGGCCGGTGGTCCCGCCGGTGAACAGCAGGTACAGGTCGTCGGCCGAGCGCGGCTCGAAGTCGCGCTCGGGCGAGCCGGCCGCCATCGCGTCCTCGTACCGCACCGCGCCCAGCGACTCGGCGGTGACCCCGTCCGCGGCGGGCTCGGAGTCGTCCTCGACCACGATCAGGTGACGCAGCGAGGCGACCTTGGGCGCGACCTCGGCGACCCGGTCGGCGAACTGTCGCTGGAAGACCAGCGCGACCGGCTTGGCCTGGTCCAACAGATAGGCCAGCTCATCCGCGACATAGCGGAAATTCACATTGATGCAGACGGCCCGGATCTTGTAGATCGCGAGCATCGCCTCCGCCCATTCGATGATGTTGAAGGCGTAGACCGCGACATGGTCGCCCGGCTGCACGCCGGAGTCCCGGAGGTGATGGGCGAGGCGATTCGCCCGCTCCTCCAGAAGGGCATATGTACGGCGTTCACCGTTCGCGACGATCGCCTCGCGTTCGGGGTATTCCCCGGCCGCGCGCTCGAAGAGGTCGGCAAGGTTGAATTCCATGGGCGGAGCGTAAGGCGTGAGCCGGGCGATATTCCAGAGGCAATATCGTTTGGATGGCCTCGGGAAACTGTGACACTGTCGACCGCCGCGAACACTTGACTGCGGCAAAGATGTGGGCTGGGGGGTGGCCCGGCGCGTCCGCCGACAGCCCCGCCGCAGGCCGCGATCAGCGCGGCGCGTACTCCCGCAGGCGCGGGCGTGCGCTCGCCGCCACCAGCGCCACGCACACCCCGAGCACGGCGATGGGCACCCACGGCCAGCCGGCGAGTGCGTCGTCGGCGCTGTCGGTGCGGTCCTCGAAGTCGGCTCGGGCGGCGTCCGCGACCCGGCCCAATGCGGTCTGGTAGTCGTAGAAGTCGAAGGCCAGGTTGCCGCGGCCGACCTTGGTGGCCAGGCCGACGGCGACATCCAGCCGGCCCTCGGCGACCGCCGCGCGCAGCGCCCTGTCGTCCCGGCGGAAGGCATCCAGGCGGGAGGCCACGCGCTGGTCGGGCACATTCCGGTCCAGCTGTGCGGACTTGGCGGCGAAGCTCTCGCTGTACGCCCGGGCGCGATCGGGCAGGATCACGAACCGGCTCTCGTCCGCGTTCGCGTCCGAGGCGGTCGCCCGGGTCCTGGCCAGCTTCAGGAACGGGTCGAAAGCCTGCGTCTGTGCGTCGCGCAGCCGGGAGGCGTGGTCGGCGAACAACGCGGCGGCGGTGCCGGTGAGCGCGGCCACCGCGATGGTCACCGCGGCCAGCCCCGGCGCCAGGATGCGGTGGAACCGGCGGGCCCACCGGATCTGGCCGACGATCAGCACGGCCACCAGCAGGGTGCCGACCGCTCCGACCGCCAGCGCCGCCCAGCGCGCGTGGGTGCGGTCGGAGTCCGCATCGGAGGCCAGCTTCTCCTCGGCGCCGCGCCCGAGCGCGTCGGCGGCCGGCAGCAGATCGTCGTGCAACAGGCTGGTCGCGCTCGCGAAGTAGTTGAGCGCTGCCAACGGCGGCCGGCCGGCAGGGCGGTCCTGGACCTGCTCGTCGGCCAGCCGTGCCTGCGCGACGTAGGCGTCGTAACGGCCGAGTCCGTCGATCAGCGCTCCCACGGTCGCCACGGGCGCGCCGCCGACGGAGAGCATCTGGATGTCGGCGGTGATCCGCGAGCGCCGTTCGCGCATCTGCCGCAGCGCCAACTGCCGGTTGCCGACCTGTTCGTCCGAGCCGACCAGGAGCACGTTGGCGACCTGCGCGTCGAGATCGGCGAGCGCGAAGTACAGATCCGCCGCGACGGCGGCCCGCGGGGCCGAGGTGTCGGCGACCTCGTCGAGCCCGGATCGGGCGTTGCCGGCACCGACCGCGATCACCGCGGCCAGGGTGACGATGCCGATCAGGACCAGCGCGACGAATCCGTACACCCGAGCCGGAACCGCACCCACCTGTCGCAACCGGCGCGGTCGTATTCGCGGCGCCCGGTCCGGAGGCGGCGCGACCGGCGCGACCCGCGGCGGCGATGGCACGTACGCGGGCGTCGGGGGCGCGGGTAGGGCGGTCGGGGCGGCCATGTCGAAACGGTAGACAAACGGTGCGAAGAGCCAACCATGAACCGATGGCGCCGATGCGAAGACCGAGTGAACATCCGTGTGTTCGAAGGGTGTTCGGACGATGATGCGGTGCCGGTCGGGAAGCGGGTCGGGAAGGGGCTCCGACTGACGCTTGGTCAGGCCTCGGTTGCGCCCAGTTGTGTCACCCGCGCGGATGAACCGAGCGACGTGTGCCGGCTATGCCCCCCGTTGGCCGCATTGGTGACGGTCGGATTCGCACTGCGAAGGGCTGTTGCGGAGCACTCGTTGGCATGTAGCGTTGTCCGCGGTTGCAGCAGTAGATGTAGTTCCCTCGCACGTCCAACGCCTGCGGACATCAACAGCCGTGGGCGTTTTTCGCTCCTCACAGCGAGGGCATCCCGGGGTAACGCGGGGAGTGGGACCACTCGACGGTTCGCGACCCGGGCATCACGAGGTGTGGTGTCTGTGGGTTACGTGAAGGAATCAAGACATGGCCACCGGTACGGTCAAGTGGTTCAACGCCGACAAGGGCTACGGCTTCATCTCGCAGGACGACGGCGGCGCTGACGTCTTCGTCCACTTCTCCGCCATTCAGACGAACGGCTACCGTTCGTTGGAGGAGAACCAGCGCGTGGAGTTCGAGGTCACGCAGGGTCAGAAGGGCCCGCAGGCCGAGATGGTTCGCCCGCTCTGAATCGGTCCCGCGGCTCCGGCAACGGACCGCAGACCTAGCAAGGCCCGCGCCCGTGCAGGGTGCGGGCCTTGGGGCGTTTCCACGGCCGGTGTCGGCCGGCGGCCGATCCACCGGCCTTCCCGTCGCGTGCGGCCGAGCCGTGGGTGTGGCCGGCGGCATGGTGAGGGGCCACTAGCATGTCTGTATGGGTTTCCTGCGCCGCCGCCCCCCGTCCGGGCCGGATTTCGACGTTCTTGCCATCCCGTTCACCGACTGGCCCGGCTCCGTGGTCGTGGCCATGTTGCCGGGGGAGGACGGCAGTTGCCAGGGGATCTTCGTGCGCTACGACCTGCTGGCCAACCGCGGCCCGGCGATGCTGATCGGCAACCTGCCGCCCGGCTCGCCCGCGCGTGAGGAAGGCGTCGGCCGGATCGAGGCCCAGCAGCTGGTCGCGGCCCTGGGCCACGAGGAGATGCCCGAGGAGCTGTCCACCGAGGACACCCCGATCATGCTCGGCGACGACCTGCTGATCATCCGCAAGATCAAATATGCGGAGGGGCGCCTCGCCTGCGTGGAATTCGACCGCAGCGACAACGTCATGGTCCGCATCGTGACCTGGGACCGCCCGATCACCGACGACGTGTTCCAGTTGCTCAAGCCGATCCCGGCGGACACCTTCGGCGGCTGAACGCCGGCACCCCCGCGGGCGCGGGGCCGGAGCAGGCCCCCACGCCGCCCCTGAAACCGCAGCCTCCGCACCGGTACCAACGGGCGGAGCGGGTGGACACACCACCCGAGCCACGTACATCGTCGACGCGGGCATGACGCCGAAGCCGCATGGACCGTCGGGGCCGTGCGGCCACGAGCGTCGTTACCGGGTGCCGATCGCCGCGCGGACGGCCCGGCGGACCATGCCGCAGTCGTCGTGCAGCCTGCGCAGGAGGCGGCGCTGGTCCTCCCCGACGGGGCCCACGTCGTTGAGCCGGATCTCGCGGACGAGCACCAGCATCAGGTTGACCAGGAACGCATCGCGCGAGAGGGAGCCCGACTGCTGGGCCGTCTGGATGATCTGGCGACGGGTCATCGGGTCCCGGGCCAACAGGGTCCACAGGACCGCCAGGTCGTAGCCGGGCAGGTGGTAGCCGGAGGACTCCCAGTCGACCAGCGCCGCCCCCTGGGCGGTCAGCAGCACGTTGGACAGGACCGCGTCGCCGTGGCAGAACTGCGCCGGCACCCGGCTGAGACCGCGCAGGAGTTGGGCCAGGTCGCCGGCGTCGCGGTCGGTGAGCAGGCCGAGCTTGTGGTAGCGGTCGACGCGGGCCGGGTAGTCGAACGCCAGGGGGAACGACCCGGGCGGGGGCTTCCACCGGTTGAGCGTGCCGAACGCGTGCAGCACGGCGCGGACGTCGGCGCGGGCCATCGCGGTGCCCGGGTGGCGTTCGTTCGCGGCGGGTCGGCCGGCCACGTGCTCCATCACCAGGATGCGCCGTTCCGGGTCGGCGGCGATCAGCCGCGGCACCCGGACCGGTGGCCGCTGCCGGGTGAAGGTGCGGTAGGCGTTGACCTCGTGCCGAAAGCGCTGGAGCCAGTGCGCCGAGGGGTCGGTCAGATACTTCACCACGACCGGGCCGCGACCGACCGATCCGGACAGCAGCAGGGAGCGTGGGGTCCTGCGCAGCACGGCACCCGCGGTGAAGCCGGGACAGACCCGGGCCGCGAGCGCGGCGACCGCCTCCGGACCCGGAATCTGCTGTGCCATGCGAGGTACTCCCGGGCCCGCTCCGCCGGCCGGGGCCGGACCGGTGGCAACCGCGGCGTTCGCCGCGACCACGGTGTTCGTCGACGCCACCGTGCCGGGCGCCGAACCACCGGAAGGCGTACGCCTGTTCGGGCCGGGTGTGCCCGGCCGTGAAGTCGCGGAACCGGGATTGGTCGGGCGGCCGGGGGTGGTGGACGTCGTGGATGACATGTAAACCTTCCTGCGCTGCCGATGAGTGGATCCGGCCGCGCGACGGGTGGGGGCCCACGTGCCGGATCCACCATCCACAACACTCCGAGGTCCGGGTGGTGATCCACGTGGCGAGCCCTGGCGAACCGTGGCGAATCGGAGCCGGCTGCTCCGGAGCGGGCTAGCCTCGGTCCGGCAGCGGCCTCCGACAGGACGCTTTCGAGCCACGGTCCCCACATCAACGGGCGGTTTGCTATGCGCCGGGAACCCAACACCAAACTGGTGGACCTCTTCGCCCTGACCGGGTGGTCCAAGGGCGAACTCGCCCGACTGGTCAACCGTCGGGCCGCCGCGATGGGCCATCCCCAGCTTGCCACGGATACCTCCAGGGTCCGGCGCTGGCTGGAGGACGGCGAGCGGCCCAGGGACCCGGTGCCCCGGGTTCTGGCGGCGCTTTTCACCGAGCGGCTCGGGCGTGTCGTCACCTCCGAGGACCTCGGCCTGACCGGCCGCCCCCGGCACAACACGCAGGTGGTGCAGGAGGACCTGCCGTGGAGCACCGAGCGCACGGTGACCGCGCTGACCGAGTTCACCGGCATGGACCTGATGCTCAACCGGCACGGCTTCACGGGCGGCGGTTTCGCGCTCGTCGCGGGCCCGGCCCTGGTGGCCAATTTCGATCGCTGGCTCAGCCCCGGGCTCGGCATGTCCCACCCGCGCGGTGCGCCGGCCGATCCGGTGTCCTACGGGCTCGCCGACGCGGGGCCGATCGGCGCCGAGGAGGTCACCGCGCTGGAGAACGCGGTCACCGTCTTCCGCACCTGGGACGCGGATCGCGGCGGCGGGCTGCAACGCAAGGCGGTGATCGGACAGTTGAACGAGGTCGGCAATCTGCTGACCTATCCCAATCCGCTGCCGATCACCCGCCGACTGTGGAACGTGGCGGCCAACCTCGCCGCGCTGGGCGGCTGGATGTCGCACGACGTGGGCCTGGACCCGACCGCACAGAACTACTTCGTGATCGCGGCGCACGCCGCCCGGGAGGCGGGCGACCTGCCGCGCGCGGCCGAGGCGCTCTCCCGTGCCGCCCGGCAGATGGTGCACCTGGAGCGCCCGGCCGACGCGCTCGCCCTGATCGAGTTGGCGCAGCGTACGGCGGGCGAGCGGGCGGGGGCGACCACGCGCGCGATGTTCCACACCGTGGAGGCATGGGCGCAGGCCGCGCTCGGCCGGGCCGCGGACTGCCGGCGGTCCCTGGGCCGGGCCGAGGCGGAGTTCGGCCGATCGCGCCCGGAGGAGGATCCGGACTGGGTGGCCTTCTTCGACTCGGCCGACCTGCACGGCATGCAGGCGCTGGTGTACCGCACGCTCGCCGAGGTGGATCCCACGGCGGCCGGCCGAGCCCAGGAACACGCGGAGAAGGCTCTGGAGTTGCGGGCCCGCGGGCACGAACGGTCCAAGACCTTCGACCTGATCTCGCTGGCCTGCGCGTGCCTGCTCGACGGCCAACCCGACCGCGGCGCACACCACGCGCGCCTCGCGGTCCGGGCCGCCGGCGAGATCGGCTCCAAACGCACCTGGGACCGCCTGGAGGTGCTCCGCAAACTCACCGACCGCTACCGCGACGTCCCGGAAGTACACGCCTTCCGCCAGGAACTGGCCGAGGGCTCCTGAACCACGACCGAGGCCGGGGAGGCCCGATCACCCCCGCCCGCACATGCGACCTCCGCAGCCGACCCACCCGACACACCGGGTGGGCGGGCGTCACCGTCCCGAGCAGAGCGAAGCGCTATCGCACGCAGACCGCCATCACGCACGCGTCGTCCTCGTACCGGGTGTGCCCGAGCCGACTCAACACCACGTCCACGCACGTCCTGGCGTCCGCGCCGAGCAACTGCGGCCCCAGGCCCAGGAGCGCGCGGACCGCCTCCTCCGTGCCGCGCCCGCGCCGCTCGACCAGGCCGTCCGTGAAAATCAACAACACGTCGCCGGACGCCAGTTCGACCCGGTCCTCGACGAACTCCGGTTCGTCCAGCGCGCCCAGCAGCACGCCGAACGGTGTCGCAAGCGCCCGACCCGACCCGCCCCGGTACAGCAGCGGCGGCGGATGACCACCCTGCGCCCAGGTCAACACCCGCTCCACCGGCTCGAATCGGGCACACACGGCGGTGGCCACCTTGTCCGCCGGCAGCGTGTGCACCACGATCCGGTTCAGCGCCGTCAACATCGCCGCAGGCCCCGCCCCGGTCATCGCCACCCCCTGCAACGCGCCGCGCAGCGTGGTCATCCCGGACGCCGCGGCGACCCCGTGGCCGGACATGTCGCCGACCGCCAGGAGCACGTCACCGCCCGGCAGCGCGAGCGCGTCGTACCAGTCGCCGCCGACCTTCGAGTCCTGCTCGGCCGGGAAGTAGCGGGTGGCCACCTCGATGCCGGGCAGGCTGATCGGTCGGGTCCACCACGGCATCACCACGCGCTGGAGCTCGGCGGCGACCCGGTGCTCGGAGCGCACCAGCCGGCGCTGGGCCAGCAACTGCACCCGGGTCTCGGTCAACGCCTCCTGGGTGCGCCGCAGTTCGGTGATGTCACGAAGCAATGCCCAGACCGCGTGCGGCCTCCCGTCCGCGCCGAGCACGGGCTCGCCGACGAACTGCACGGACACCCGGGTGCCGTCCGCGCGCACGATCCGGAACTCGCCCTCCGCGCCGTTCGCGTGTTCGAGCAGTTCGCGCACCAGGTCCGCGACGAACGCCCGATCCTCGGCCGCCGCGTGTCCGGCCAACTCGGCCAGCGACAGCGGGCCGAGCGCGCGGTCGCGGCCGAACAGCGCGTACATCTCCTCGGACCAGCGCACATCGTCGCGATCGAGGTGCCACTCGGCGCTGGCCACCGGACTCGAACCCGGCGCCCGCGGCGGCACCGTCCGGCGCTGCTCGGGCAACACCCCGTTCGGGTCCGGCTCGACGAACAGCCGGCGCAGATGCCGCCAGGACAGCGCGGTGTTCTCCACGTCGCCGGGCGCGAACGGCGCGGCGGGTCGCACATCCGGTGGCCGGACCGTGCTGCGCGCCGGCGTGCTGGTCGCCGGGCCCGGATCGTCGGCCTGCCGATGCTCCGGGTCTTCGGTGTCCTGACTCAATCGGGCCAGATACTCCGCCGCCTGACCGAGGCTGCAGGCGAGCAGATCGCACAACAACGCCCGTCGATGCGCCTCCTCGACGGCCGCCGTGTCCTCGCCCGAACCGGCGCCGAGGGGCGCACTCGCGGAGCCGCCGGCCGAGCCCGGACGCAGGCCGAACCCGCCGCGCAGGGCGTCGAGTTCGGCGCGCATCCGGCCGATGTGCGCGAGCCATTGCGCCGGATCCACCACGAGGGGTCCGTCCACGGGGTGCTCGGGCCGTTCGCGCATCCGCTCGCGCTCCTCCGGACATGAGGTGGCAGGGTGCATTGACTGTCGCACATCGAGGGCCCGGACGCGGATGAAACCACGGGAACCGTGATGCTTGTGGCAGATTGCCCATTTCCGGTGTCCGGAGATGGCGAAAGGGGCCCGATCGCGACCGCGATCGAGCCCCCTCACCGGCCTCGACGAGCAAAACCCGACGCGGGCTCGACTACTTCGAACAGCGCGGGCGACACGCCGATCAGCCGAGTTCGCTGCCCAGGATGGAGATGAACGAGACCATGTCGCCGGGATATCCGCCGAGGTTGTGGGTCAGCGCGAGCTTGCGGCCGTCCGCCGGGATCCGCCGCTCGGCCGGTGCCTCGTCGCGCAGCTGGAGCCAGGCCTCGAACATCATCCGCAGCCCGGACGCGCCGACCGGGTGGCCGAAGCTCTTCAGGCCGCCGTCCGGGTTGACCGGCAGCCGTCCGCCCAGGTCGAACGCGCCGGCCAGCACGTCCTTCCACGCGGTGCCGCGATCGGCGAAGCGCAGATCCTCCATCAGGACCAGCTCGGTCGGGGTGAAGCAGTCGTGCACCTCGGCCATCGCCAGTTCCTCGCGGGGATTGCGCACGCCCGCCTGGCGGTAGGCGTCCTCGGCGCACGCGGCGATCTCGCGGAACGTGGTGTAGTCGTACTCCGGGTCGATCACCCCCGAGCCGTTGCCCGCCACCAGCGACAGCGCCTTGATGTACAGCGGCTTGTCCGTGTACAGGTGCGCGTCCTCGGCCCGCACCACGATCGCCGCCGCGGCGCCGTCCGCGACGCCCGCGCAGTCGAACACGCCCAACTGCCCCGCAAGTTTGGGCATCGCCGAGATCTTCTCCGGCGCGATCTCCTTGCGGAACTGGGCGCGCGGGTTGCGTGCGCCGTTGTAGTGGTTCTTCGCCGCGATGTGCGACAACACGTCGCGCATCTGCGCCTCGGACACGCCGTACTTGTCCCCGTACGCGGGCACCACCATGGAGAACATCGCCGCCGCGGTGAGCGTGCGGGCGGTGCCGTCGCCCGGGATCGGGAACGCGTTCAGCCCCTGGAAGCCGCCGTCCTTGACCTTCTCCACGCCGACCGCCATGGCCACGTCGTATGCGCCGGAAGCCACCGCATACGCGGCCTGGCGCAACGCGTCGGATCCGGTCGCGCACATGTTCTCCACGCGCGTGACCGGCTTGCCCTGCAACTGGAGCGGCTTGGCCAGGGTCAGTCCGGACATCCCCGACTGTGCGGTGCCCAGCCAGTAGGCGTCGACCTGCTCCTTGTCCACGCCGGCGTTCGCGAACGCCTCGGTGGTCGCCTCGATCAGCAGGTCGTCGGTGCCCCGGTCCCAGTGTTCGACGAAGGGGGTGCAGCCCATCCCGATGATGGCGACGCGGTCCTTGATGCCGTGCGATCCCATGCCTATGCCTCCTCGGCGGCTCGGGCGGTCCGCACGGGGCGGGCCTTCCAGAAGTAGTTGTGGATGCCGTCGGCACTGCCCAGCCGGCGGAAGGTCGGCTCGACCCGGTCGCCGATGGCCACCTCGGTCGCGTCCATGTCGGTCAACTCGATCGGCAGCCGACCACCGTTGTCGAAGTCCACGACCGCGAACACCACCGGCGGGCTGGGCGAGTAGGCCATCCGGTCCACGGTGAACGTCTTGACCGTGCCGAGCACGTCGGCGGTGGGTACCGGCTCCATGTCGTCCACATTGCCACCGGTCATCGACACCCGCTGCGGGGGCAGGTGCACGGCGCCGCTCTCGCGATCGCGCGAACCGACGAAGCCGTACTTCCACTCCACCGAGCGCACGGCGGCCGAGGACGAGGTGCGCGCGGGCTCGGGCCGGCGCGGCGGCTCGACCGGGAGCAGCCCGCGCCACGCGAGGTACTTCCCGTACGGCAGCGGCGCGCCGCCGGCGATCTGCTCGGCGACCGTGCGGGTGGGCCGGTAGGCCGCGAGTGCGTCGGTGGTGCGGAAGAGGAAGACCTCGGCGCCGTCGGAGAGCACGACGAGCGCGAGAATCCGGCCCGGTTCGGCCTTCTCCAGCGTCGCGCTCAACAGCAGACCCGGGTGCGCCGCGCCGGTGTTGCCGACGGTGCCGGCCAGGTCGTCGCCCAGCACGCCCTCGCGCACCCCGAGCCGGCGACCCAGTCCGGCGACCGCGCGGCCGTGCAGGCCGGCGATCACCGCGTGGTCGACCTGGTCGGCGGTCAACCCGGTGGCCTTGAGCGCGTCGGTCCACGCCTGCCGGCCGGCGGCGAGGTAGTTGTTCTCGCCGAACTTCTCCTCCCACAACTTCGAGCGCACGTCCCCGGGGGTACGCCAGCGATCGACGAACTCGGCCGTGGCCGACGCGCCGCCGAGGTACTCGGCGAGCACCGGGCCGTCGGCCGGACCGCCGACCAGCAGCGCGGCCGCGCCGTCGCCGCCGGCCGCCTCGTCGCCGCTGCCGGGCAGGCCGACCCGGATGTCCGCGCCGACCACGAGCGCGGTGCCGGCGCCGTCCAGGGCGAGCCGGAGCAGGCCGGCCGCGGAGCGCACCGAGCCGGTCGCGTCCATCGCGGGCACCGAGCCGTCCAGGCGCAGTGCGGCGTGCATCGCGGTCGCGTTGGTGCGGTCCGCGTACGCGGGCGCCACCGTCGCGAACAGCAGCGCGCGCGGTCGCACGCCGGGCGTCGCGCGCAGCGTGTTGCGGGCCGCCTCGACACCCAGGGTGGTGGTGTCCTCGTCGAAGGAGGCCACCGTGCGGGTGCCCTTGCCGCCGCCGGTGCCGGCCACGGCGGCGATGGTCTTGCGGTCGAGGCGCCGGTAGGGGAGATACGCCCCGTACCCGAGGATGCCGCGTCCCGTCGAAACTGCGGTTCCGTCAGTCGTCATTTCTCCGCTTCCGCCTCGTTCCACTTGGGGTTCGTCCCACTTGGGGTTCGTCGCGTTCTTGCGTTGCCGGCCGGCCGCTCGGGCCGCCGTGCGGGGTGGGTTCGGGGGCGCGGGGTCGGCTACGGGGTCTCCAACCCGATCGCGCCGTCGGCCGCGAGGCGGTCGATCTCCGCGCGGGACAGGCCCAGTTCGGCCCCCAGGACCTCCGCGGTGTGTTCGCCGACCCAGGGCACCCGGGTCTCCGGCCCCTCGGCGACCCGGGAGAGCTTGACCGGGTTGCCCGGCGACAGGACCGGCGCCGGATCGCCGTCGGTGCGCTCCATCTCGACGATCATGTTGCGATTGCGCACGTGCTCGTCCTCGATCACGTCGCCGGGGTTGTAGACGGGGCCGGACGCCACGCCCACCCCGCTCAGCGCCGCGCACGCCTGCAACCGCGACTTGTCCGCCGCCCAGCCCTCGATGCCCGGGCGCAGGATGTCCTCGATGTGGTCGAACCACTCCTGCGGGCCGGCCAGGCGCGGGTCGCTCTTCCACTCCGGCCTGCCGACCAGGTCGGCGAGCGCCTCGAACATGTGCGGGCGTGCGCACTGGATCAGGAAGTAGCCGTCGAAGGCCCGGAACGAGTGGTTGATCAGCGGCGCCAGGCCGGGGTCCTTCAGGCCCATCGACCAGTAGCTGATGCCCGCGTCGTTGAGCGCGACCATGGCGTCGAACATGGAGATGTCCACGTACTGGCCCACGCCGGTGGCATCGCGGTGACGCAGCGCGGCGAGCACGCCGATCACCGCGAACAGCGCCGAGCCGGAGTCGCCGAGCGCACCCAGCGGGGACACCACGGGCGCGGTGTCCGGGGCGCGCTTGAAGTCGTACAGACCGGCCATGCCCTCGGCGACCGGGGCGTACGCGGGCCAGGACGCGTACGGCGACTCGGTGGTGTTGCCGAAGCCGGACACCGACAGGTAGATCGCGCGCGGGTTGACGGCGGCGATGTCCGCGAAGCCCAGGCCGAGCCGGTCGGCCGTTCCGGGCTTGAAGTTCTCGCAGACGATGTCCGCCTTCTCGGCCAGGCGCAGCACGATCTCGCGGCCCTCGGGATGCTTGAGGTCGACGGTGACGCTGCGCTTGCCGAGGTTGTTGCGCAGGAAGGTGACGCCGACGCGACGGCCGAGCGGGTCGGTCATCATCGGCAGCGCGGCGCGCCCGGACTCGCCGACGCCGGGCGACTCGATCTTGATGACCTCCGCGCCCAGTCGGGCGAGCATCTGCGTGGCGTAGGGGAGGGCCTGCATCTGTTCGATGGCCAGGACCCGGATCCCGTCGAGCGGCTTTCCGAAGCGTTGCAGGTCGGCGCCTGCCACCTCTCCCACGCGCATGGTCACTCACTCCCTGTTGTGCGGTCGTACGTGTGCCGCGCGGTCGACCGGCCGGCCGAGCCTGCTGCAGCCGTGATGCCCGGGACCCGGCGAGATGCCCGTGGGATACCTCGTACGAGTGCCCAATAGTCGCGAGACAGGCACCTCGTCACCATAGCTGACGGGCAGTCAGATGAGCATGGGCCAAGCCCCGTGCCCCTCGTCACGCCCCACGCCGGCGCACCCACGCGCCGATGCCGCCGATCCCGTCGGCGGGGTCGGGTCGGGAGTGCCCGTGGGGGGCGGCGGTGGGCGACGGAAGCGGTATTGTTGGTTGAGCCATGCAGTTAATGCGTGGCGAGCGACAAGGGGGCGGTCATCGATACCGCGACGACACCGTGTGACGAGCCGACAGCCGGCCGCGCACCCGACGAACTCGGACGCGAACTCGCGCGTCTCATGCGGCTCTCGGCCGCCGCCAAGGCGCGCAGTCGCGCCGAGAGCGGCCCGGTGCCCGACGGGGGAGACCGGCTGCTCCTGGCCTACCTCGCGATGGAGGGACCCCGCCGGGTCACCGACCTGGCCGCGATGACCTACCTGGACGTGTCCACGGTCAGCCGGCAGATCGCGTCGCTGGTCCAGCGCGGCCTCGTCGAGCGCCGCCCGGACCCCAACGACGGCCGCGGCACCCTGCTCGCGGCGACCGAGGCCGGGGCCCAGGCGTTCGAGATCTACCGCAGTCGTCGCCAGGCCGAACTCGATCGGGTCACCCGCGACTGGTCCGCCGACGAACGCCGCACGCTCGTCCACCTCCTCGGCCGCTTCAACGACGACCTCGAACGCGAGCAGGCACCCCCGCGCGACACCGCGCCCGGTGCACCGGAAGGCCGTACCGCATGACCGACAGCAAACCGCAGGCAGTACCGGACCAGGCCGCGAGCGAAAGCGGCCTGAGTCACCGTCAGATCATGACGATCCTGTACGGCCTGATGGCCGGCATGTTCCTGGCGGCGCTCGACCAGACGATCGTCTCGACCGCGATCCGTACCATCTCCGACGACCTGCACGGCCTCAGCCAACAGGCGTGGGCCACCACCGCGTACCTCATCACCTCGACCATCGCCACGCCGCTGTACGGCAAGCTGTCCGACCTGTACGGCCGGCGCCCGTTCTACCTCGCCGCCATCACGATCTTCGTGGTCGGCTCCGCCGCGTGCACGTTCTCCACGTCGATGTACCAACTCGCCGGCTTCCGTGCCCTCCAGGGCCTGGGCGCGGGCGGTCTGATGTCGCTCGCCTTCGCGATCATCGGCGACATCGTCCCGCCCCGCGAACGCGCTCGCTACCAGGGCTACTTCCTCGCCGTGTTCGGCACCTCCAGCGTGCTCGGCCCGCTCGTCGGCGGCTTCTTCGCCGGCCAGGACGAGATCCTCGGCATCGCGGGCTGGCGCTGGGTGTTCCTGGTCAACGTGCCGGTCGGCGTGGTGGCCCTGCTCGTGGTCGCCAAGGTGCTGCACATCCCGCACACCCGCCGCCCGCACCGGATCGACTGGTTCGGCGCGGTCACCCTGGCCCTGGGCGTGGTACCGCTGCTGATCGTCGCCGAACAGGGCCGCGAATGGGGCTGGGGCTCGGGCACCTCGACCGCCTGCTACCTGATCGGCGGCATCGGCGTGCTCACCTGGATCCTGGTCGAGCGCCGGATGGGCGAGGACGCACTGATCCCGATGCGCCTGTTCTCGGACCGGATCTTCAGCCTCGCGTCGCTGATCGGCGTGATCTTCGGGATGGCCATGTTCGGCGGGTTCATGCTGATCCCGCAGTACTTCCAGATCGTCAAGGGCGCGAGCCCGACCAAGGCCGGCCTGCTGATGATCCCGGTCATGGTCGGCATGATGGGCTCGTCGATCATCTCCGGCCAGATCACCTCCAAGACCGGCCGGTACAAGATCTTCCCGATCCTGGGCACCGGCATCGCCGCCGTCGCAATGAGCCTGTTCGCGCTCTACGTCGACGCCGAGACCTCGCTCGTGACCACGAGTCTGTTCATGGTCCTGCTCGGCATCGGCCTCGGCCAGTGCATGCAGACGCTGATCCTGGTCGTGCAAAACGCCGTCCCGCCCCGGGACATGGGCGTGGCCACCTCGGCCGCGACCTTCTTCCGGCAGATGGGCGCGACCGCCGGCACCGCGGTGTTCCTGTCCGTGCTGTTCAGCAACGTCTCCGGGGAGATCGCCAAGGCGTTCACCCGGGACGCCCGCACCCCCGCGTTCCAATCCGCGCTGGCCGACCCCGCGGTACTCGCCGACCCCGCCAACGGGCCGGTGATCGAGATGGCCCGGAACCCGAACCCGGGCGGCGCGCAGGGCTCCGGCGTGCTGAGCGACTCCTCCTTCATCCAGCAGCTCGACCCGCGCCTGGCCGCGCCCTTCAAGGAGGGCTTCTCCGAGGCGATGCAGCTGGTCTTCCTGATCGCCGCGTGCGTCATGGCGGTGGCGTTCGTGCTGGTCTTCTTCATCAAGGAGGTGCCGCTGCGTACGATGTCCGGCCTCCAGGCCCAGGCCGCCGCGGACGCGGCCGAACTGGCCGAAGCGCAGGCGGCGACCGCCGGGCCCGGATCGGCTCAGGCCGACGTGCGGCACGAACCGGCCGCCGCCGGGGCGGGCTCGGGTACACGTGCCGGCCCGGGATCGGGCGCGGCCGCCGAACCGGGTGGTCGAACGCCCTCCCCGGGCGCCGGCTCGGCCCGCTCCCCGGAGCAGGACGCCCGACGCGCAGCCGGCCGCCGCTGGCCCGAACGGGACTGACCACACCCGACCCCGAGCCGCACACGCGGTACGCACCGGCCGGACGGGGATGCCCCGTTCGGCCGGCGGGGTACGCCCGTCCCGTTACGGCCGGACGGGTTCGGGCCGGACGGGTACGCCCACACCGGCCGGCCGGGCACCCGTACTGCCGGGGTGAGCACCCGAATCGGGGGCCGGACGCCGGTGCCGCCGGCCGAGCACTCGCAATCACGGGTTGAGCACCCGACTCGGGGGCCGAGCATCGTGCCGCCGACCCAGCACCCGAGCGGGCCGAGCACCCGCATGGCGGGCCGAGCACCCGAATCGCGGGCCGATCGCAGCGCCGCAACGGCCGACGCCCGCGGCCCGCAGGCCCGGTCGTACCGGCTCAGGCGACCCGGCCCGCCCGCTGCCCGACGACCACCCGCCACGCCCACACCGCCGCGCACACGTTCACCGCGGCCAGCGCCACGAACGTCACCACGGCCGCATGCGCCGAGGCGTGGGCGCCCACACCCGTCGCCGACAGGAACGTGGTGCCGTAGGTGGCCACCCCCAACACCGCGCCGACCTGCATGAGCGTGACCAGCACCCCACTCGCGTCACCCGCGTGCTCGGCCCGTACCCGACCCAGCGCGCTCGCCATCAGCGGCCCGATCACCGCGCCCTGGCCCAGGCCCATCGCGGCCAACCCGACCGCCAGCGCCACGCCGCCCTCCCGGCCGCCGTGCACCGAGGCCGCCATGCCGACGTACGACACGGACACCAGCGCGAAGCCCAGATACCCCACGTGCGCCCGAATCCGCTCCGGCAGCCGCCCCCACCACAACCCGGAGACCGCGAACCCGATCGCGCACGGCACATAGGTCAGCCCGGCCCGCAACGGACTGTCGCCGAGCCCGGACTGCAGGTGCAACGCCAGGGTGAACAGGAACCCGTTGTAGCTGCCCACCGCGATCAGCAACGCGATCCCGCCGGACATCAACCCGGGCGAGCGCAACACCGCTCCCGGCACCAACGGCGACCCGCCGCGCGCCGCCACCGCCCGCTCGACCAGCGCGAACACGCCCATCCCGGCGACCCCCGCCGCCAGCACCACCCAACCCCACACCGGCCAACCCTGCTCGTGCCCCATCACCAGCGGCACCACCAGCGCGAGCATCGCCGGCGCCAGCACCAGCACGCCCGGCACATCCAGCCGACCCCAACCCGGGCGCGCACCCGGATCCGGCCCGTCCCCGCCCAGCGCCCGCCACCCGACCACCAGCAGCAGCACCCCGAGCGGCACATTGACCAGGAACACCGGCCGCCACCCGGTACCGAACAGATCCGCGCTCACGAGCACTCCGCCCAGGATCTGCCCGACGACCGCACCACCGGCGATCGCCGTCTGGTACAGGCCCATCGCCGCGGTCCGCCGCCGTCCCTCGAACCGGCGCTGGATCAGCGTCAACACCTGCGGCACCAACAACGCGGCACCCGCGCCCTGAAGACACCGGAACACCACCAACTCACCCGTCGACCCGGCCAGTCCACACGCCAGCGAGGCGAGCGTGAACAGCCCGAGCCCACCCAGGTAGGCCCGCCCGTACCCGAAGATCGCGCCCAGCCGCGAACCGGTGATCAACAACATCGCGTAGGCGATCGTGTACCCCGCGATGATCCACTGCAGCCCGGCCCCCGACGCGTGCAGGTCCGAACGCATCACCGGCGCCGCGACATTGACGATCGAGGCGTCCAGCACCGCCATGAACTGGCCGGCCACCAGCACCACCAGCAACACCGTGCCCGCGGCCCCGCGCCGGTCTCTGCGCCGGTCTCCCGCCTGCCCCTGCCCCGACTTCGCGCCGGCGTCCCCGAGAGCGGAGGTCACCCGCTCCACGTCCCCCTCGCGTCGGGCGTCGCTGCCCGACATCAGATCCGTATCGTTCATGAGGACGACTCTGGTCCGCCGCCCGGTACCCGGACCAGTAGCCTGGTTATCCGGGTATAACCAGGCACCTGGCAATCGAGATCACCCGGGCACAGGATGGACCGATGACCGGCAGCCCGCGCACCGACGCCGTTCCCGACACAGTCCCGCACAACGGCCCCGACGCCGTTTCCCACGGTGCATCCGACGGCCTTTCCGACCGAGGCGACCGAATCGCGATCACCGCCGAGCCGGGCAGCGCCGCCCGGGCCGATCGGCCCGACTCCGAGCGGGCCACGCCGCAGTACGTGCGCCCCGCCCGCGCCGCCTCGCGCGCCGAACTCGGGGCCTTCCTGCGCAGCCGCCGGGAGCGGATCACCCCGGACCAGGTCGGCATCCCCGCCGGCCGCCGCCGGCGCACCCCCGGCCTGCGCCGCGAAGAGGTCGCCCAACTCTCCGGAGTGGGCGTCACCTGGTACACCTGGCTCGAACAGGGCCGCCCGATCAACGTCAGCGCGCAGGTCATCGCCGGCATCGCCCGTACGCTGCGCCTGGACGCCGTCGAATTGGAGCACGTCAAGCGGTTGGCCTGCGTACCGAGCACGGCGACGCTCCGGGCCGAGAACGCGGTGGACGCGGACACCCGGGTCCTGCTCGACGACTTCGCCACGCTGCCCGCCGTCGTGATGAACGAGCGTTACGACGTGTTGGCCTACAACGAGCTGTACGCCAGGGTCTTTCCGGCGATGGTGGCCTGCCCCCGAGGCCGGCGGAACATGATCTGGGAGCTGTTCACCCGACCCGAGTGTTGCAACCCGTTCCACGAGTGGTTCCAGGAGTGCCAGGGTGTGGTCGGCGTGCTGCGCGGCACCTACGCCCGCAACATCGGCGATCCGGTCTGGACCGCGTTCATCGACGAACTGGTCGAGGCCAGCCCCGAGTTCGCCAAGGCCTGGGCCGCCCACCCGATTTCGCTCACCCGCACCCGGGTCAAGTTCTTCCGCCACCTGGACGTCGGTGTCCTGCATGTGCGCGGCATCCCGACCGACCTGGTCGCCTCGCCCGGCCAGCGGCTGAACGTCTTCGTGCCGCAGGACGAGGAAACCCGCGAGCGCCTGACCCGACTCGCCGCCCCGGACTTCGTGCCCAGCGCGCCGCACGTACACGCGGGCATGTGAGCGAGCACACGCGGGACGGTGGAGCCCAGCACATGCGGAACGGTGGGCTGTGGGCGGATGAGCGGGGCGGGACGGCAATGGTGGGCGTGGAACGCCGAAGGGCCGGTGGATCGCGATGATCCTCCGGCCCTTCGATACTTCCGGTGCGCGATACTGGGATTGAACCAGTGACCTCTTCCGTGTCAGGGAAGCGCTCTCCCGCTGAGCTAATCGCGCGGGCGCCGTGCGTGTCCTGCGTGGTGCACGTACTGCCGTACTGCGTGTTCGGTTGTGCGGCGTGCGCGATACTGGGATTGAACCAGTGACCTCTTCCGTGTCAGGGAAGCGCTCTCCCGCTGAGCTAATCGCGCGGGAAGTTCACCCTCGGCACGGAGCCTTGGGGTCTCTTGGAGGTGGAGACGGGATTTGAACCCGTGTAGACGGCTTTGCAGGCCGTTGCCTCGCCTCTCGGCCACTCCACCAAGTGAAGGAACCATAGTGGTTGCCCACCACATTCCTCTACTTCTTCCGAGCGGACGACGAGATTCGAACTCGCGACCCTCACCTTGGCAAGGTGATGCTCTACCAACTGAGCCACGTCCGCCTGTCGACCCGAGCCGCGTTTCCGCGTCCCGGCGACGTTGAGAACTTTAGCGGATCCGAGGGCCATCACAAAAACCGATTCCCCGCGGACCCCACCGCGCGACCCGCGCAACCTGCGAAAACGACCGAGGCCGGCTCGAACCACCAGGGTTCGAACCGGCCTTCGACGCGGCTCGGCGGATCTCACCGAGGGGTCTCGGCAAGCCCTCGACCGGGCCTTCGAGTCATCCTCGGGGCCGGACGCGCCGCCCTCGACTCAGCTGCGACGCTCCGCGGAGGGCGCGGGTTCGACAACCGGCGCCGTGGTAGCGGTCGCCTCTGCGGCGGGGACCGGGGCCGGGGCGGGGACCGAGGTGGGCTCCGCCTCTGGTTCAGCCGGAGTTCGGACCTCGTTCCCGCCTTCGTCCTTGCCCTCGCCGAGCGCTTCGTGCTCACCTTCGGGCTCTGCGGCGGGCTCGGTTACAGGCTGGACGACGGTCTGAGCCACCGGCTCGACGACGGTCTCGGCGGCGGGCTCGGCCACCGGTTGGACGACGGTTTGGGCTACCGGCTCGACGAGGGTCTCGGAAGCGGGCTCGGACACCGGCTGGACGGCGGTTTCCGAAGCGGGTTGGGCGGCGGGCTCGGCCACCGGCTGGACGGCGGTCTCGGAAGCGGGTTCGGCGGCGGGCTCGGCCACCGGCTGGACGGCGGTCTCGGAAGCGGACTCGGCTACCGGCTCGACGATGGTTTCCGCAGCGGGCTCCGCGGCCTTGGTCGGCTTGCCCAGGGACACCGGTTCCTGCGATTCGGCCGCGGCGGGCGTCGAAACCGGCTGGACGACGCCGGCGGTCGGCGCGGCGGTGGGCCGCGGCGGCGGCACCTGCTTGGGCCGCGCGGCAGGCGCCCCATCGACCGGCAGCACCGTCGTCGCGTCGGCAGCAGCCGGCGCCTCGTGCGCGGCCGGGGCCGGGGCGGCCGGAGCGGAGGAGGCCGGAGCCGGGTCGGGGGCCACCGCAGTCGCAGCCTCGACCGGTGCAACGGCCTCAGCCGCAACCGCAGCCGGAACCCCGGAAGCGACCGGAGGCACAGCCCCCTCGCCGGCCACAGCCCCCGAGCCGACCGCCGTCGACGTCGGCGCCTGCGGTACCGGCGGAGCCCCCGGCGTACCCGGAGCCTGCGGCACCGGCGGCGCGAAGTACTGCGCGGTCGGCGCCTGTGCCGGATAGGCCGCCCACGGCGTGGGCGCACCACCGAAGCCGACCGGCATCCCTGTCATCCCGGGCATCGCGCCGGGGACGCCCCCGGGGACCAGGCCCGACGCGAACGCCAGCGCCTCGCGCTCGTGCTGGAACGTGGTGATCCTGCGGACCACGAGGATCGCCGCGACCGCCGCCAGGATCAGCACGACATCCGCGATCCCGGACAGGAAGTCGATGGTCCGCAACCGGTCGGCGTCGGACAGCTCGATGTCCTCGTCGAGCGGGTAGGACAGCCGGCTCGCGAAGAACAGCACACCCGACGCCACCAGCAGCACCCACCAGGCCCACAGCAGCGGCAACCGGCCCGGCGTACGCCCGCCGCGCTCGGCGGTCCGCGGGTCGCTCGCGCGCCACACGTCGTGCAGGATCAGCTTCGGGAACCACAGGCTGACCACCGGCACCAGCCAGCCGCCGATCGCCCACCCGGTGGACAGGTGCTGCTTCGAGGGGCCGAACAGGTCCACGTTGGCGCGAGCCCGGTACATCCAGATGATGAACAGCACGGCCGTTGCGATCATCGACAGGACCAGGAACGTGGTCGCCGCCGCCACGAGCGAGTCCGAGTCCTCGGCCTTGGTGCGCAGCGCGTCGGTCATGCCGAGCTCGCCGGCGTCGGAGATCTGCCGCAGGACGTCCGCACGGTGGAAGAACGCCGCCGCGCACAGCGCCGCGAACACCGCGGACAGCGGCAGCAGGACGTACAGGGTCACGGCGAGTCCGCGCAGTGCGCGGAACGGCTGCGGCAGCCAACCTGGGTACGGCGACGCCGGATACGGGCTCGGCATGCCGTACGGGGTCTGCGGGGCGAACTGTCCCGGCGCGTGCGGATAGGCACCCGTGTACGCACCGGCCGGGGCGACCGCGGGTGCCGGCGCGGCGTACGGATCCGGCGGCGCGGGCGCCGCGGGAGTGGCGGGAGCCGCGGCGGGCCCGGCGAGCACGGGGGTCGACCCGGTGCCGGGCTGCTGCGGCGCGGCGGCCGGGACGGCGCCGCAGTACGAACAGCGGTCGGCCCGCGTAGACCAGGTGTCGCAGGCGGAACAGTGCACGGATGAACGTCCTTCGATCGCGTGGTGCTGTGGAGGCTTCGGGGGCCGGGACGAACCGACCGGGGGAGGTGCGGTCACCGGACTCGGGGCTGCCGGGTCCCTACCCACCGTGCCGCATCATGCCGTGCCCGACGGGCACTGGGGAACGCGGAATCGACCGGCGGCGGTTCCGGGCGCGTCGGGTGGCCGGGTACGGGGCCTTCGAAGCCGCCGGTGCCGGGCCGTTCGAGACGTCGTGGCGCCCTTACTACAATGGACGATCTGATCCGCGCGCCGATCCGCCACAGGTGCCGCGGTCGCGACCCCGGAACGAACCAGTGAGTCAGCCACCTCCTCTCGCCCACCTCGGCGGGCGCTTGGCCACCGGCCTGCGTGATGTCACCCGTGACCCGGCCGCCCTGGACTCGCACGGGTTCTGGGCCGTCGTCGCCGACTTCGAGGGCGACCTGCTGTGCGCACGCTTCGACGAGGTGCGCCCGGCCCCGCTGCCGGCGGCGCCGTGGAGCGGACCGCCCGCACACGCGTGGACCGACTCGCTCGGCCCCGACGCGTACCGCGCCGGGGTGCGTCGGATCCGCGAACACATAGCCGCCGGCGACGTGTACCAGGTCAACCTGTGTCGCCTGCTCAGCGCCCCGTTGCCCGAGGGCGCCGACATCCTCGGCCTGGCCGGCCGCCTCGCGCGCGGCAACCCGGCCCCGTACGCGGGAGTGATCCGATTGCCCGCACACGACGTGCACGTCGCGTGCGCGTCACCCGAGCTCTACCTGCACCGCGCCGGCGACCGGGTCTGGTCCGGCCCGATCAAGGGCACCGGCCGCACCGAGGCCGACCTGCTGCCCAAGGACCACGCCGAGAACGTGATGATCGTGGACCTGGTCCGCAACGACCTCGGCCGGGCGAGCGCGATCGGCTCGGTCACCGTGCCCGACCTGTGCGTGGTCGAGAAGCACCCGGGCCTGGTCCACCTCGTCTCCACCGTCGCGGGCACCCTGGCACCGGGCGTGGGCTGGCCCGAACTGTTCGCCGCGACCTTCCCGCCCGGCTCGGTCAGCGGCGCGCCCAAGAGCAGCGCGCTGCGGATCATCGACGAGCTCGAACCGGTCCCGCGCGGCCCGTACTGCGGCGCGATCGGCTGGGTCGACGCGGACCGCCGCGAGGGCTCGCTCGCGGTGGGCATACGCAGCTTCTTCGTCCGGGACGGCCGCCTGTGCTTCGGTACCGGCGCGGGCATCACGTACGACTCCGACCCGCAGCGCGAGTGGGACGAGACCGAACTCAAGGCACACAACCTGCTCGCGGTGGCGGGGCGGGACTACCTGCCGGGACCCGAGCACGAGCGTGCCGGGCAGGATGCGCACCACGCGGATGTCCCGAGCACAGCGGACAACGCAGCGGACGACGCAATGGACGCCTCGGAGGGCGCATGAGCAGAATTTGGCTGAACGATCGCCTCGTCGACGACGAGCAGGCCGTGGTCCGGGTGGACGACCACGGTCTGACCGTCGGCGACGGCGTCTTCGAGACGATGAAGGCGACCGGCGGGCGGGCCTTCGCGACGACCCGACACCTGGATCGGCTGGCCCGTTCCGCGCGCGGTCTCGGGCTGCCGGCGCCCGACCTCGACCTGATCCGCCGCGCGTGCTCCGAGGTGCTGGCGGCCAACCCGCTGCCCGGCGTCGGCCGACTGCGGATCACCTACACGGGCGGACGCTCGCCGCTGGGCTCCGAGCGCGGCGATGCCCCGCCGACGCTGGTGGTGGCCCTCGGCGCGGCCAAGGCCCGGGGCAAGAGCACGGCCGTGGTCACCGTCCCGTGGACCCGCAACGAGCACGCGCCGACCACCGGCCTCAAGACCACGAGCTACGCCGACAACGTGGTGATGCTCGGCTACGCCGCCGAACGCGGCGCGAGCGAGGCGCTGTTCGCGAACACGGCCGGCAACCTGTGCGAGGGCACCGGCTCGAACGTGTTCGCCGTACTCGACGGCCGCATCGTCACCCCGCCGCTGACGGCCGGCTGCCTGGCCGGTGTCACCCGCGCGCTGGTGCTGGAGTGGGTCGGCGCCGAGGAGATGGACGTACCCCTGGCCGCGCTCGCCGACGCCGAGGAGATGTTCCTGACCTCGTCGCTGCGCGACATCCAGGCCGTGCACCGCATCGACGAGCACACCCCGACCGCACCCGGCCCACTCACCCGCAAGGCCATGGAAATCTTCACGGCCCGCTCCGCCGCCGACATCGACCCATGACCCCACCACCCACGCGGCGCCGGCACACCGAGAACGGGGGGACCACATCCGCTGAGCGGTGAGCGGTGAGCGTGCGCGTGGCTTCCGAGGCGTCGGACATCGCGCGCCTGCTCGGGAAGCCGGGCGTATCGTCCGTGGCTCCGACGCTTCGAGGGATCGCGGCCCACTCGGGAAGTCGGCGTGATCGCACCCGTGGCCCCGAGGCGTCCGCGATCGCGGGCCCGTTCGGGAAGCGGGTGTGGTTGCGAGGGCGGCTCCCGCTCCGACGTGTCCAAGGGGCACGGACGGTTCGGGAAGCGGGTGTGATCGTGTGCGTGGCTCCGACCAGGTTGGCCGGGGCCGCGCGCGGGCAGCACTGCCGGTAACGGGGCGCTGCGCCCGGGAAGGCGGGGGCCACCCGATGACCACCACTCTGCGACCGGCCGGACCCGGCCGTGACGGCGTGTACTCGATCTGCGCCAACGGCCGATCCGTGGGCGGCGTGCACCTGACCCCGCTGGGCCCGTGGGGCGCCGGCACCGGATGGATCCTGCACATCCAGGTGCTGCCGTCCCGCCGCCGCCGCGGCCACGCATGCGTCGCGATGCTCGCCGCCGAGGAGATCATGCGCGGCCGGCGCTGCACCCGGATGGCGGCGGCCGTCCCCGAGGGCAACCGGGCGGCGACCGGCCTCGTCCAGGCACTGGGGTACGCCCCCGACAGCCGCCGCCTCGCGGCCCCCGTGCGCGCCACCGGACTCCCGCCCGGCGTACGGATGATGGACCCCGACGAACGCGACGCGTGGTGCGCGGCGGAGCTGCACCGGTGCGCGGCGGACCTGCGCGCGGCGGGCTGGGCGGCCCCCGTGGCGCAGGCCCGGGCACAGGCCCGGTTGGACCACCCCACGGCGCCCGCGCCGTACACGCTGGGCGAGGGCGCGGTGGTGTGGGTCGCGCACGGCGTCATCCTCGCGCTGACCGCGCCGACCCCGGCGGACGCGGCGACCCTGCTCCGCGCGGCCGGCCACGTGACGGCGACCCAGGGCCTGCACGAGGTGGCGATCGAACTCCCCGACGACACCCACGCGAAGGTCTGCACGGGGGCGGGATTCGCGCCGCGCACGCGTTATTGGGGGAAACCCATCCTGTGAGGGTCGGGCACATCCCTGATGCTGGGTGTACTCCACGGGGAGGAGATGGATCGGTCGGTGTCCTCCCCGAGTACCGAACCGACCTCCGATCGTGGCGTCCGGAGGCGGAGGAGACGACGATGGAGGAAGCACCAGGTCCGACAAGACCGACACAAGAACCGACACCGACGCTTCGAACGTCACCGACGCTTCGAACGTCACCGACGCTTCGAACGACGCCGATGCGTCGGATGACATCGAGGCTTCGGACGACGCCGACGCATCGAACGGCATCGAGGCTTCGGATGACACCGAGGCCGCGGATGACACCGACGCATCGAACGGCACCGACGCTTCGCACGTTTCGAATGCTTCGCACGAGGAGGAGGCCGAGCGCATGTCCGGCGCAGATGTGGTGACCGGCGCCCTGTGCATGGCGCTGACGGGTCTCGGCCTGGTCATCGCGGTACAGAAGGCACGCCAACGACGTTTCCTGAACGCGACGCGGTGGACCGCCGCGGCGCTGTTCCCGATCGGGCTGTACCTGACCGGCCTGGCCACGCTGGGCCGCCGGGTCGGCAGCGCGGCCGCCGACTGGGCGACCGATCTCGCCTTCGGGATCAAGGCGTGGGGCGGCGTCGCGATCCTCGCGTTCGCCGTGATGCTGCTGATGATCACCCGGATGATCGGCCGCAAGAACCCGGAGCCGACCGGTACGTCGGCTTCTTCCGCTTCGTCGCCCTCTTCGTTTTCCTCGTCCTCCGCGGATCTGGCCGCACTCCTGGGCGGAACCGGTGCGGACACCGGCGCGGGCGGCAACGCGGGCGCAGCCCAGCCGAGCAGTCGGCAGCCGAAGCCGGCCGCGGCGCCGCGTTCCCGGCGCGCCGCGCGCGGTGCGGTGGACGACGAGTTCGCGGAGATCGAGGAACTGCTGCGCAAGCGCGGGATCTGAAGTCGGGGAATCCCGATTTGCGGATTACCGCCGGTTGTCGGCGGTTACCGAGAGGCGGGTTAAACACACGCTGTGCACAACAGGACACGCCACGAGATGGTGAATGTGCACGCATTCCCATGCCGGAAAATGTGTTCGACTGTGCGCTTTCTTTGCACCATGTGCGGATCGTGTACGTATTCGGATCGACCGATCGCGCGGCGTGCGCGATTCACCCGCTCGGCGGTCGCGGCTCCTCGTCCCGGCGGCCGCGGCGCCCAACGCTAAAACGCTCCGCCGCTCCCACCGTGTGGACGGTGGGTGCGGCGGAGCGCTGACGTACGTACCCGGCGCTGCGGACAGGGGCGTGCCCGCGGTTCCGGGAGCTCAGTTCTCGGCGAGAATCTGCGACAGTTCCCGGTCGAGGTCGAAGAAGCGATGCTCGTTGCCGGGGGCAACGGCAGCGTTCGTACGCTTCAGGAACGACTCCAGCGCCCGCGCGGGCGCTTCGAGCAGGGCTTCACCCTCGGGCGAGCTGAGGGCGATGCAGACGATGCTCTGTCCGTGGCTCCGGGAGGGCCACACACGAACGTCGCCGGTGCCGGACGGCTGACGCAGCCCATCCGCGAGAAGGTCGCGGGCGAAGACCCAGTCGACCGTCTCATCGGCACCCGTGTGGAAGGTCGCATGCACGGCGTACGGGTCCGACGAGTCGTATCGCAGCCCCGCAGGGACTGGCAATGAAGACTCGCTCGAGACGACGAGGCGCAGGTGCAGCTCACAGCTGACCGTGGTGTTCATAAGCGCCATGGCCTTTCGCTCAGTGTGCGCTCGGGGATTCGCACGTCGGCGTTCGCAACATCCCACCTGCGGACCTCTTGTAAACGTCTCTGCCCGATATACGGGCGTCTGGGTACTCCTTAAGAGCGATGCGGAGGTGTAACGTTCGCCCGCATGATTTCCGGAAGGGAACAGGCGTTCAGTTCATACCCGTCATGCCCGGGGCGAGTCCGCACCGTACCGTCGGGCCTGCATCGAACCTCTGCCCCCTTGTAGCGTTGTCAAGCCAGGCCGAGCCATGGTCGGCTCCGGCCGCAGGCCAGACGGAGGTGCCCGGTGAACGACGGCCGGTACGACGAGAGAGGAAGACCAAGGATGGACACGGGGGTCGCGGACAACAGCGCGCACGCCACACGAGAGCCCACCAGCGCCGACCAGGACGCCCCGAGCGGCCTGGCCGACAAGCAGGCGAAACCATTCGGCTCCCGCGCACCCGCCTTCATCAAGCGCTCCAAGCCCTTGCACATGACCTGGCAGATCGGCGTCGCCGTGATCGGCTTCGCGATCATCGTCGGCGGCATCATCATGCTCCCGCTGCCCGGCCCCGGCTGGGCGGTCATCTTCCTCGGCCTGGCCGTCCTCGGCACCGAATTCGTCTGGGCCCAGCGCACCCTCCTGTGGACCAAGGACAAGGTCACCAAGGCCGCCAACCGCGCCCTCGACCCCAAGACCCGCCGCCGCAACATGATCATGCTCGCCATCGGCCTCATTCTGATCGGCGCAGCGGTGGCGTCCTACCTCTGGAAATACGGCATGGCCCTTCCCTTCTGACCGGGAAGTCCCTTCTGACCGGGAAGCGGAGCTCGAGCGGGCGATCCGGGCGCGCGCTTTTGGCCCCGGGAACCGGGGCCCGGCCTTGGCCTCCGGGGTCCGGCCTTGGCCTCCGGGGTCCGGCCTTGGCCTCCGGGGTCCGGCCCTGGCCTCCGGGATCAGGCCCCGGCTCCCGGCCCAGAACCGGGCTCTGGGCCCCGGGCCCGGACTTCCCCGCCCGGAGCTCTCAGCTCCGAACCCTGGGCTCCGGGCTGGGTGCCCCGGCGAAGGAGTTCTACGGGAGACATCACGGGACGACGAGCCTCTGCGGGGGCGGGCACAACGACGGCGGCCCTCGCCGGAACACCTCGCAATGCGCCTCTGCCCCCACCCGGCGCTTCCCTCCGCCTCCGCCTCCACCCGGGGACCCAGCCCGCCTCGATCTTCGATCGCGCGAGCCTCTTGCCCCAGATGCCTCATCGGGAGCCGCGACCCAACCCCCGAGAAGGGGTGGGCGCAACCGCCCCCATGCATGCGGTAATGTTCTCCCTGCGCCCGGGCGATTAGCTCAGCGGGAGAGCGCTTCGTTCACACCGAAGAGGTCACTGGTTCGATCCCAGTATCGCCCACACAGGTCAGAGCCCCGGATCATGAAAATGATCCGGGGCTTTGTCGTGCTGCCAGCAGCAAAGTACCGCAACGGGTGGCCCGGAAAGTCCTCGTTAAAGGTCAGTCGAGCCACTCGCCCAGACTTCGCAGAGCCTCGCGCGTCTGCTTGTCCGGGGCCTGGGCGTAGATCTCCATCGTGACCGCGATCTTCGTGTGGCGAAGGATCCGCATCACCACGCGCGGGTGGACGTCGAGCGCCACCAGCAGGGTGCCGCATGTGTCCCGCGTGTTGTGCACCGTGATGCGTCGAACCTTCGCCTTCTCGCACCGGGCGTCGAAGCTCCGGTTGAAGTTCCTCGGCTCGTACGGCGTGCCGTGGCGCGTGGAGAAGACGAAGTTCCGGTCCTCCCACACCTCGCCCGCGGTGGCCTGGTCTTCGTCCTGCTGCTTGCGCCGCATGCGCAGAGCCGCCGCGCAGATGTCCGGGAGTGGGAGCGGCACCTCGGACGCCTCGGTCTTGGCCGTGTCGGTGTGGAGAAGTTGTCGCCCGACACGCTGAAGCTGACGTTGAACGTCCAGCTCTCGGGCGTCCAGGTCGACCACGTCCCACGTCAGGCCCAGCACCTCGCCCTTGCGCATGCCCAACACGAGGATGAGGACGTAGGCGGCGAACAGCGGGTCGTTGTCGTCACGGGCCGACACCAGAAACCGCTTCGCCTCTTCAGCCGTCCACGGTTTGGCCTTGCGCTTGCTCCGCTTGGCGCCGCTTACCCGGGCGAACGCGGCCACGTTCTTGGACAAGACCTCCTCGCGTACCGCGTTGCCGAGAGCCGACCGCAGCACGTCCCGGATGTCTCGGATGGAGCGAGGGGACAGGGTTTGGTCGCAGCAGTTGGTCTTGCCGAGCGCGCAGCACCTTTGCTTCTCCGGCGGGCGGGCGGCGTCCTTGCCCTGCTCGCAGCATTGGCATAGCTCGGCGAGGCGATTCACCCAGGTCTGGACGTCCCGCACGGTGAGCTTGTGGCGGGCTTTAGTGCCCAAGTGCGGGGCGATGTGGTTGCGGACATGGGACTCGTAGGTCGCGGCTGCCGTGGGCCGCAGGTGCGGCTTTACGACCTCCTTGAGCCAGTACTCCAGGTACTGGCCCAAGGTCGGGGATTTCGTCGCGACAGGGCCGGCCTTGGCAGCGGCGTGCAGCGCGAGCCACTTCTCGTGCGTTGCCTCGCGCGTCTTGCCGTAGGCGTACTTGCGGTCGCGGGTGCCGTCGGGCTTGGTGACCCAGACATAGGCCGCGTAGCCGTTCCGGTAGGGGTAGATGGAGCCCTCGCCGTTGTGTCGCTTCGCAGTCACCTGTCGGCACCTTCGACTTCCGCGATGCGGGACTCCACGTACTCGTCCACCCACCGCGCGATGATCTTCCGATTGCGGCCGTCCTTCACGGACTTCAGGCGACCGGTGGCGATCAGGTTCTTGGTCTTGGACTTGCCGAAGCCGAGCATGAGGGCGACTTCGTCAACGCTGTACCACTTGGGTTCGATCACGGTTCGAACGGAAGACACGGTTCCTCCGAGACGAGAGAACGGGAGAGGGGCGGGGGCGGGAGCCTGCGAGGTCTCCCGCCCCACCCCTGGAAGTCCGCTACATCCGCTACATCCGCTACAGCGCAGGTCAGAGCCCTGTTTTCTGTAGCGGACGCGCGCGATGTAGCGGCAACATCCGCTACACCCGCCCGGTTGGGCCGTGGGGTGTAGCGGATGTGTAGCGGAGATGTAGCGGATAATTTGGGGTTATCCGCTACATCGTTTCCGCAGGTCAGACGGGGTTTTGCAGATCATGTAGCGGATGTAGCGGACTTTCCGGGGGGTGGGGGGCAGTAACGCGTCCACGCGTCGTGGAGGTCGGTGGCGTAGTAGCCCTTGACGACGGTTCCGGAGGCGGTTCGGATGTTGCGCGCGACGATGGGCGTGTTGTCGGCGGTGACGTACTCGCGCAGCCATTTGGCGAGCGAACGGGATTCGAGGGAGCGGCCGTTGACGTCGCCCCAGGGGGCGTCGTCCATGGCGACGAGTTCGGCGATGATCGCGACGGTGGGGACGCGGTCGGCGCCGTTGAACACCACGTCGCGCAGGTCGGTCAACAGCCGGATCCCGAGGGAGCCCTTGTCGGTGGCCTGGGACGCCTCCACCAGTTCGGCGCAGGCGTCGCGGGCGCGGAGGGGCCAGTGGCCGCCGACGGCGTCGGCGATGGCGAGCAGGGGTTCCCACACGTCCGCCGGGCGGTCGGTCACCCCCTTGGGCAGTTCGGGCCAGGCCCCGGCGATGCGGTCGCGGGCGCTGTTCGCCCACTTGGCAAGGCGATCGCGCAGGGCGTTGCCCTCGGGGGTGTGCAGGCGGGCCCGGAAGGGCTCGACGTGTTCGTTCGGCGCACGGCGGCGCATGCGGATGATGATCGAGCGGGTCAGGATCGTGTCCGGGAGGGAGCCGAGCCCGGCGACGGCGACGCCGCAGTACGAGGGGAACGCCACGACGGTCTGGCTCGATCCGTCGCCGACGCACCGGTAGGTGACACCGGAGCGTCGGTGTCCGGCGTTGATCCAGCCCCGAAGCTCCTCGTTGTCCCCGGCTTTGGCGCCGAAGATGGTGTCGATCTCGTCGAACAGGATGGTGGGCGAGCTCTCCCCGGCGGATACCGCGCGAAAGAGCGCGGGCGCCGACGCGTTGACCGCGACCATCGGATTGGGCACCAGTGTCTCCACGATCTCCAGGGCCCGGCTCTTACCGCTGCCCGGCTCCGGCGACAGGAACGCCATGCGCGGGGTGGAGTCGAAGCAGTCCAGCAGGTGCGCGTGGGCGTCCCACAGCGTTACGGCCGCGTAGGCCGCTTCGGAGGGGAACACGTTGAACCGGCGGTGGAACGCCTCGACTTCGTCCAACAGGAGCGCCCCGTCCTCGGGCGCGTCGGTGGGCGTGGGGCCGGTGTTGAAGGGGCTGGTCATGCGGCCTTCCCGCTGTTGTGGGCGATCGACCAGTTCAGTGCGCTGGTGATCGCGGGACGGCTCTCGTTCTCGGTGAGCCCGGCGCACGACGCCGCGGCCGTGAGGTCGTGCTCCACGGTCTGGCGGTCCAGGTCGCCGGATGCGACGAAGCGCCCCAGGGCCCGCGCCGCCCGTACCAGAGCGGCGTTGCGCGTGCCCTCCTGCGCGTCGGCCACCAGGGCGACCTCGTTGTGCAGGGCCTTGCTCGCGTAGGCGCTCGCGCCGACCGGCGTGTGCGGCATCGCCGGGATCCGGCGCGGCGCGGGTTCGGGCCGGAGCGTGGTGAGCAGCCAGCTGGGGAGTTCGGCGGGTTCGCGGTCGGTGACGACGCGGTAGAGCCTGTCGTCCACGGCGCTTCCGGGGGCGACGACGTAGCCGCCGTGGGCGCGGGTGTCGACCTTCCAGCCGAGCTTGCCCGCGGTGTTGCGCAACCGGGCGCCGTCCGGCGCCCGGTGGTAGAGGTGTCGTCCGCCGGTGGGGGTGGCCACGGTGAACGTGTCGTCGGGGTAGGGCTGTCCGGCATCGGCGGCCAGGAGCGCGAGCACGTCCGCGCCGTCGGTCACCCCTCGCTCGTTCCACGCCGGGGGCGGGTCGTCGTGGTCGTGCTTGGGCATGTCGAGGTCGACGACGACCAGTCCGGACGGGCCGGTGGCCAGGCCGATGTTGTAGGGGGCGTGGTCCCAGCAGCGGGCGATACGGTCGGGGTCGGTGGTCGCGCGCTCCTCCCAACGCGCGATGGCCGGCCGCTTGGCGCCCCGGGCCAACGGGAAGACGTGCCATCCACGTTCGGCCGCCGCGAGGGCGGCGGTCTTGAGGGGGTTGCGTCGGGTCATCGTGGTGTCCCTCCGGGTGGGCGAGGACGCGCGTTCGAAGATGTGTCGGGTGGTGGGGATGCCGGCCTGTTCGGCGGCGTTCGCGCAGTGGGTGGCGCCGGGCGAGGCGTCGCGGACGAACGCGAGACAGCGGTCTGCGCCCAGTGCGACCATCGCGAGATTGCGGACGATCCCGGCCCGGCGCGCCAGCGTGCGCCAATCGGCCGGGTGGGGCTCCTCGATGACGCCCCGTTCGCGGTGGTCGCGGGCCCAGGCGGCGGCGTGCGCGTCGGCACCGCGCGGGCACGCGCCGTGCACTACGACCAGCCCGGCGCGGGCTTGTTCGAGGAGGGCACCGAGGGCGGTGCGCACGGGCGCCGGGTCGTCCCACGATCGGGAACCGGTTACCAGCACCCGCAACGGCCGTTCCGGGCTCACGCCGCCTTCTCCTCTCCTGTGAGTGCGTGGGCGACGGCGGCGATGAGGTCGCGCGCGGCGGGCGGGGTGACGGCGTTGCCGGCCATGCGGACGCGTTCGCGTTTGGTGCCGAGGAGTACGTACTCGGTGGGGAAGGCCATGGCGGCCTGGATCTCGGGGACGGCGAGCATGCGGAACAGGCAGTCCTGGATGTCGACGTCCCCGACGATCAGGGCGTGGCGTTCGTGGGTGGTGACGGTCGACGCGGGTTCGGCGACGGGGCGGGCGTTGCCGTTGCCGTAGTAGGGCACGAGCAGGGCGTCGGTTTCTCGGGTGGTGCGGGTGCGCATCGGCTCGTCCACCGATTGCGCGTCCTCGTTCCACGTCCCACCCGAGGGCACCAGCAGGGGCGGCCATGTGACCAGTGACTGGTGTCCGGCGGTGGTGAGGGTGCGCAGGGGTTCGGTGGCGGGGGTGCACATCTGGGCGGCGTCGCCACGTGGGGTGTTGTTGCGCATGACGATGGCGTGCCCGGCCGCGGTGACCAATCCGTGGTGGTTCCCGGACGCGCACACCGTGGCGAGCGGTGAGCTCACCGGCCGGTGGTCGCTTCCGCCGCCCCGGAGTTCGGCGACGAAGGGCTCGTACGCCAGTGCCTTGGTGGTGCTCGTGGTCTGCGTTGTGAGTGGCTCGTCCACCGGGCGCGTGCGGACTCCGGGCCTGCGCTCGAAGGTGTTGCCGGATGCTTCGAGGGTGATTGGGCGGGCGTACTTGGCCAGTCCCGCCCGGATGCGGGCGAGCGTCTTGTCGGCGAGCGGGCGTGGGCGGTCGCCGATGCGTTGGCCGGGCACGGTCCAGTCGATCGCGTCGGCGGCCGGCCGCACCGCCGGGTGGACCTCGATGTGGCAGCGTGCGGCCGGGCAGCGCCATACGTACTGTGCGCGGTACCGGCCGCCGGGGCGATCGTGGCGCTTCCACGCCTGCACCGCCCGCACGGGTCGGTCACACGAGGGGCAATGCACGGTCGGTCGGGTCCACCGGTCCAGGTCCGGGCATGGGCTCGGCTTGTGGTGGGCGACGGCGTACCAGCGGTCGCGAGACTGTGGGGCGGCCGGCCCCAGCGCGGCGGCGAACATCGAGTTCATGAACACCTGGTGCACGCAGTACCCGAGGGCTTGGAGTGCGGTGCGCCACGCGCCGAAAAGCTCCCAGTCCCGCACGTCGACCACGTTCTCGACCACGATCGCGCGGTAGCGGTGGTGCTCGGCGAAGCGCACGACGTCCCACATCGTCGCCCGCGACCGCGTGGCCGCCTCGTCCGGCAACGGGGCTTCGTCCTCGAACAGTGAGACCTGTGCGGGCTTGCGGCGGTTGCCCTTGGCGATGGAGTGGTTCGTGCACTCGGGCGATGCCCACAGGATGTCGGTGGTGGGGTAGCGGCGCGGGTCCACCTGCGAGATGTCGGCGCAGTCGTGGTCGGTGGTGGGGTGGTTGGTGTTGTGCGTCTCCACGGCCAGAGTCCAGTGGTTAGCGGCCATCCGCACCGACACCCCGGGCACCTGGACGGCACCGGTGGAGCTGCCCCCGGCGCCGCAGAACAGGTCCGTCATGGTCAGTGTCACGACCGCCCACCGCCCGCGTTCTCCGCCGGGGTGGGCGTGCGGGACGCCGGGTCGCAGGCGCGGCACGGCATGTTCACGAACTCGCCGTCCCGGGCGCGGTATTCGACCCGCCCGGTGCCCTTGCAGTCGGGGCACCGGGGCCGCGCGTCGCCGCGGTCGTGGGTGGTGGAGTCCAGGAGGGGGCGGCGGACGTCGCGGTGTTCGATCTCGATCCGCGCGCAGCCGCCAGCGAGGATCCTCGCGATGTGGCGGGCGATGCCCACGCTGCGGTGCCGGCCGCCCACGCACCCGCAGGCGATCGTGATCGGCTCGGGCACGGCGTGGGACAGGTCGTGTGCGGCGAGCGCGGTGGCCGCTGCCAGGTTGCGCACGCCGGGGGTGTTCAGGACGTGTGCGTACACGTCGTCGTCCAGACCGGTGCGGTGCTTCATCGTCGGGTCGTGGTGCGGGTTGCGGAAGCGGCGGCGCAGGTCGAGCGTGATCTCCGCCTCGGGCGCCGGGCCGTGTCCGTAGCCGAAGGACACGATGCGGATGGTCCGCTTGCGCCGGTGGTTTGTCATGCTGGTGGTCCCTTCCGGGTTCCGTGATGGGAGCGGGTTGGGATCCGGGGCGACCGTCTTTCCGCCAAGTCCGGCGGTCGCCCCGGGTCGAGTTCGGCGGTCAGGCCGCGAGTACGGAGTGGAATGCGGTGCAGACCCACACGTCGGGCTCCACCTCGCTCAGGTGCGTTCCCGGGCAGGCGTGGCAGTCGCCGGTGGGCGGGGCGGTGCCGTCGAGGGTCCACGTCCAGGCGTCTCGGATCTTGTCCATGGGCGAGCGGTCCGTGTCCGGCACGTTGACCTTGACGGGCATCTGAAGGCCGATGAAGTCCAGGCCCCGGGCGACCACGAGCGGCCCGCCGGGTTCCGCTGTCGTGATCAGGGCCGGTTCGCTCGACTCCGACCGGCTCAGTGCCCGGCCCCAACGTGCGAGGTAGCGGGCGTTGACGGCGACCTCGCGCGTCGGGGCCGACGCCGCGGCCAGTGCCTTGCGTACGAGGGGCTTCCAGTTCGGGAACGCGTCGTGGTCGGTGTCGGGGTTGTCGAGGATGAGGGTGTGGGTGTCCACGCGGACGGTGGGGCGGGTGCCGTCGTGGGCGAGCTCCACGTTGTGGGTGCGGGAGATGCGGCACAGCGCGTCGAGGGCCTTGACGTCGGTGGGGGTCAGTCGCGCGGTCCAGGTGCCGATGCGCGGTGCGGCGCGGCGGGCGACGGCGAGGGTGTAGCGGTCGGTGGCGATCAGGTGGACGTGGCGGTCGTCGGCTTCCACCCGGATGCCGAACCATGCGGGCAGGGTGTCGTCGGTGCCCATGTGCGGGGCCACGTCCCGCAGCATGCTGCGGAAATCGGTGATCACGGTCACGAAGTCCTCCGAGCGGTGGATGGTGCCCGATCGGGCGGCCGGTCGGCCGTCCTCCACCACCCCGGACGCGCGGTCCGGGGTCATGGGGAGCGGCCGGGTCAGAACGGCGGGTTGTCGTCGGTCGGGGTCTGCGGGCTAGTGGCGCCCGCGGCGTCGAAGTCGCCCCAGGTGTCGCCGTTCGCCGGGGCGGCGCGGCGGGCGCCGGTGCGGGTGACGGTGGCGTCGGTCCACAGCAGCGAGGGGCCGACGTCGTCGAGGTCGAGGACCATGCGTTCGCGGGCTTCCTTGGTGTCCTTGTCGGTCCAGCGCTGGGTGGTGACGGTGCCGGACGCGATGACGCGGTCGCCCTTGCGCAGGGACTCGGCGGCGTGCTCGGCCAGGGATCGCCAGGCGGTGCACGCCCAGAACGTGGTCTCGCCGTCGATCCACTTGTTGGTGGCCTTGTCGAACTTGCGCGGGGTGGCGGCGATGGATAGACGGGCCACCGGCACGCCGGTCTGGGTGAACCGGATTTCGGGGTCGCGGGTGATGTTCCCGACGACGGTGATGGGGGTCGCGTTGCTCACGGCGGGTCTCCCGAGGTGGTGGGTGCGGATCGGCCGTTCGGCCGTCCTCCACGGCCCCGGACGCGCGGTCCGGGGTCATGGGGCACGGCCGGGGTCAGACGAAGATGCTGCTGACGGCCTGGACTCCGGCGGTGACGACCTGGTCTCCGGCCTGCGCGGCGGTGAGCGAGATGGAGGATCCGGCGAGCATCACCCCGGCGACGAACGCCACCAGGGCCAGACCGAGGGTGCGGCGGCGGTGGGCCCACGCGCCGACGACGAACGCGAGGATGACGCCGCTGCCGATGCTGACGACGGTGCCGCCCGCACCGGACCGCGCCGGGGTTCCGGTGGCCGCGGCGAACGCGGTGGTGGGGGCGAGCGCGAGGATGGCGGCCGTGCCGATGACGGTGGCGATCCTGCGGATGGTGCGGGTGTGGGTCGTGGTGCGCATGTCGGTGCCTCCCGAGGGCGGTTCCTGGTGGGCGGGTCGTGCGCCCACGGCCCGGCCGCTCAACCTCGGGTGGGTGAGCGGCGGGACCGTGCGGGCACGGCGGCGGACAGGGTCATCGGTCGTCCGGGCGCCGGGCGGTGCCCAGGAGGCGGGCTCCCAGGCGCGGGCGCAGGCCCGTTCCTCGGCATCGGCGGCAGCGGCGCGCCGCGCACGGCGGAGTGTTGGGCGGGTGGTGGTGGAGGTCGGCCCCGGTGCCCGCGCATCGGCGGCAGTAGCCCCACGGGGCGATGCGGCACACGATCGCGTAGCCGATCGCGAGGGCGAGCAGCAGGAGAACATCGGCGGCGGTCATTGCGGTTCCTCCTTCGGTGAGGGGGTCGGTGGCCGCGCTCCAAGCACGCGGCGAGCCGCCACGCGACCTGCGGCGGGTTGTTGTCGATGCCGGTTCCGTGACGGTGCGTGTGTGTCCGTAGTGGCCTCTACGTCCGCCGGTTCGGTGCGCTGCAGAGCGCGTGGGGTCGCACACCCCCTCTTAAGAGGGGGGTTGGGGGGAGCGCGCCCGTAGTGCCCCCTACGGCCATACGGGCAGGCCAGAGGCCATACAGAGGGCCTCTACGCCCCGTAGGGGCTCATACGGTCGGGCCGGAACATCCCGTATGGGCCTCTACGGGGCCTGTTGTCACGTCCGGTAGTTGCGGATGGCTTCGGCGAGGGTCTCCGCGTGGAACCCGGGACGGGGCGTGCCGCCGTCGATGCGGAACATCCCGGTGCCGCGTCGGCTGACGCCGACAGCCCTCATGAGGGCGCCGAGTTCGTTGCCGAGACTCTGGGCGTCCATGCCGAGCGCGTCGGCGAGGTCGGCGGTGTGCATCCGCCCCCCGGCGTCCTCCACCGCGCGGTGGGCACGGGTGAGCAGTTCCGGCACCGCGTCGCCGGTCGTGTTCTCTCGTGCTTGAGCGGGCCGGTCTCCCCACTGGGTGGGCCCGGTCTGCGCGAGCACCGCCGCGAACGCGTCGTCCCCGCCCGGGTGTGCCGTAGCGCGCTCGGGATTACGCAGCCTCTGCCGGGCCTGTTCGAGCAACTCGCTCATCCCGGCCCCGTCGACCGGCCCGGTCTGGACGGTTGCTTTCCCGGGGGTGGTGCTGCCCGGTGCCGCGGTGGGCTTGGTGGGGTTGGCGCCGGTCATCGGGATGCCTCGGTCGGAGATCGGCGGGCGCATGAGCGGCACGTCCGTCCACGGCCGGGTCGTCGCGGCCAACGCCTTGCCCTTGAACAGCACCGGGAGGGTGCGGCCCCAGCGCGAGGCGTAGTACCGACCCGAGGGCGTGTCCACGGTCAGCGCGTCCATGGTGGGCCTGCGGTCGGCGAACTGGACCGACAACGACCCGATGCGCGAGGGCTTGAGCCGTTCGGCCTTGAACGGGCGGGCGGGCATCGTGATGCCGTCGGCGCCGGGGTAGGAGACGTGGCCGCTGCCCTGGTGGCGGGCGGCGCGCGGGTCCAACCGGCCCTGCCCGTACGGGAAGAGGTGGCCGAGTTCCTCGGGGTCGGAGACGCGCATGCCGATGCGGTTCTGGGACTGCTTCTTCATCGCCGGGGTGCTCACGTCGGCGGTCGCCCGCAGCCCGATGCTCATCTCCCGGAACCGTGTCGCCCTGCCGACGTTGATGACGGCGTTGAGCTTCTCCAGGATCGACTGCGGGAGTTGGGCGATCTCGTCGGCGACGATGAGGATCTCGGGGACGTCCGGGGAGACGGGGATCTTGTCGTCGTCCACCGACAGCATCAGGTCCTGGTAGCCCGTCTTGCGCGCCGCCATCCCCTCGATCGCGACGTCGAGCATGATGTGCGCCTCCTCCTCCGTGGGCGCCACCCAGTCCAGGACCGGGCGTTTCGCGGTGCCGTCCAGGGCCCAGGCGCGCAGCCACGGCAGGGACAGGCCCGCGCCGGTGGTGTCGATGTGCCACACCAACACGTCGTTGGCCTGCAAGACCTTGCCGTTGACGACGTTCGCGGCGTTGGTCTTGCCGCTGTCGGTCTGGCCGATCATCACCGTGCAGGTGTCCACCATCGGCAGCAGCACCGGCGTGCCGTCGGGGTGACGGCCGATCTCGATCGGGTTGTTGATCGTCGTCACCGACAACTCCCCGTCGGGGAAGGCGATCGTGGTGGCGAGGACGTCCACGAGGGTGACCCGGATCATCACCGTGCCGTGCTCCTCGCCGTCCAGGATCTCCACCCCGCCGCCGCGCGGAAGCCGCAACGCGCCCGCGATCACCCGCGCCGCGTTCCCCGGCAACGACTCCACACCCGGCGGCAGTTCGACCCGCACCGTGTACCCGACGTCCTCCGGCCACGGCTTCACGCCGCTCACGCTGTGGCCCTCCAGCCGGAACAACGCCGTCAACCGCTGGTGCCACTCGGCGGCCTGCCCGTCCGCCCAGCGCTGGAGGAGCGCGGCGGCCCGCCCGGCACGGGCGGTCTGCTCGCCCCGGGCGAGCCCGGTGGCGAGGACGAGTCCGGCGGTGGCGCCGGCCGCCCAGGCGCCGAACGGCGTCCAGGCGAACGGGGTGCCGTGCGCGATGGTGGTGGCGGTCCAGCCACCCGCAGCCAACCACGCCGCAGCGCGGGCGAGGATGTGACCGGCGGGCCGGTCCCGCCGCAGGTCCACCGTCGCCTGGGCGAGGGCGCCGACCGCGGCGACGGCCCCGGCGTGGACGGGGGGAAGGCCCGTGGCCGCCCCCATGGCGGCGACGCTGTAGGCGCCGCCCGCCACCAGTGCGGCGCCCATTGCGGGGGTGGTCTTCCACGACCAGTCCCACGTGTTGGTGGTGTTGGTGCTCGTGTTCCCGCTCATCGAGGACAGTCCTCTCGGATCGTGTGGTGCGAGTGGGGTTCGACAACGACCCGCCACCGCGAGCGCGGTGACGGGCCGTGGATCGTTCGAGCGGGTGGGGTCAGACGTCCCACATGTCCTCGCCGGGGCGGGGCGCCTCGTGGTGCGAGATGTCCAGCGCGTGCAGGCGTCGGGCGATCGGCACGATCTCCTGCGCGGCGCTGATCGCCCGCTTGAGGAAGTTCCCGATGCTCGCGACCGCCTCGGTCACGTCCTGGTGGACCGGGTACGCCTCGCCGGACTGCGTGGCCAGGTGGCCGATCGCGTGGGCGAGGCTCTCCAGGCCCTCGGGCAGACCCTCGTACTCGGCGAGCACCTGCATCATGTTCTCGGGCGCCCACCGCGCGTACACCGTGCGGATGTCCTCGCACGACGCGGCGAAGTGCGACTGCCGGAACGCGAGCGCACCGTCCGCGCGGTGCTCGCCGATGTTCCACATCCGCTCGCCGTTGCGCGGCGTCTCGTGCCGCGCCAAGTCCTCCCGGTGCAGGTCGCGGAACGCGATGTCCACCTCCTCGGCCGCCTCCGCCGCGAGCATCGTGTGCAGGTAGGTCTCCGCGACCGCCGCACCGACCTGCGCGTGCGCCGGGAACCGCTCGGCCGTGGCGCAGGCGAGGTCGCCCAGCGCCACCGCCGCCGACCGCAACCCGTCCGGGAGACCCCGGTATTCGGCGGCCACGCTCAACATCGTCGGCGGCGCATAGCGCGAGTAGGTGTCCCGCACCTGCTCCGCCCGCGCCGCGAACACACTCTTCGTCACAGCCTCACCCCGAGAGGATCCCTGGGCGCCGGCCAACACCGGCGCCGCACTGGTGGAACCGACGTCGGTCGGCTCCTTGAAATCCGTGCTCACGCCCTCACCCCGCGCCCGATCACGCAGGCGGCGGGCGCGCTTGATCAGCCGCCGCCACACCCACGTCCCCGCACGCGGACCCCACTTCAGGCCCGCAAGGCCCAACCGCGCCCCCGGGCCGACCCGGAACACACGGCCCAAGCCACCCAGCAGGGCACCACCGGCGGCGACGGCCAGGCCCGGGATCGCCGCGAGCGCGCCCGCACCGACCGCTGCCATTCCGGCGCCCACCGTGCGCACCCAGTGCGGCGCGGTACGTTTTGCGGACGCCTTCACCCGACCGGCGCGAGCACGCGCCGCCTGCGCGGGACGCGAGGACATCACCCGACCCGCCGCGCCACGGGCCTGCGACAAAGCGCGCCGCCCGGCCGCACCACCACGCGTCGCGGCACGGCCCGCAGCTGCGCGCCCGGCCGCCAAGCGACCCGCGCCGCGCGCACCGGCACCGGCACCGGCCGAGGTGCCGCGACCCGCGAACAGGCCGGAACCACCACGGCCCTTCGACCGGTCGCCGCCCGCGTTTGTTTTCCCGCGACCGCCGGGCCGGCCGGAACCGCCCAGGCGGTGCGCGGCGTTCGCCGCACCCAGACCCGTACGGAATCCCGTCCCACTCGGCCCGCTGCCACCCCGCCCGGCACTCTTCGCTGTGCGGCCACCGGCAGACGCGCCACCGCCGCGCCCGGCTCGAGACTGCCCGCGTCCACCACCGGACGCACCCGCGCCCGCGCCGCCCGTGCGCCGCCCGCCGCCACCGGACGTAGCACCGCCGGGGCGCCCGCCGGTCGCGGAACGAGGCGAACGTCCCAGAGCGGCACCGGGCATCCCCATCCGCGAGGCGACCCGACCCGCACGCGGCACCCGCCCGGCCCGAGGACCGCGTGCACCGCGCGCAACCCGAGTGGCGCGGGTGGCTCCGACGGCCAGGCCGGCCGCCGCCACCACACCGGCGGCGGCCACCACACCGACCACACCGGTCGCCGCGTACACACCCGCGCCGCCGGTCGTGGTCGCCTCGGCCGCCAACGTCGCCACCGGCAACACCCGCCGCCCCGATGCCCGAGCAACCGGTGCGGCGTCGTCACCCTCCTGCGTGACGGTCACCTCGATCGGCACCACCGGCGCCGCCGCGGCGGTGGGCCGGTGGGTGGGGAAGGCTTCCGGCTCGTTGTCCGGCGAACTCTCGCGCGGCGCCGGGGGCTTCTTCGTCTTCGGCTTCGTCGTCGTGTCCGTCATGCTGGTTCGTGCTCCTCTCGGAGTGCGGGGGCCGGCCGGGCCGTAGGAAGCGGGCCGGCCCCCGGCCAGTTCAGAACAGGGACTCGCTCTCGTACCGCTCCGCCCGAGCGGCGCGGGCGGCCTTCACCGCGGCGGACCGCGCTGGCCCGTGGCAGCGCGCACACCAGGTCGTCACGTCCGCCGGGGCCAGGACGACGGCGACAGCGAGCGGCGTCGCGAGATCACGGGGCGCCACGATCAGGGCGTCGTGCCGGTCGCACCGGCCGCCGCTCTCCTTGTGGCACTTGCCGCACTCACCGGCGCACCCACAGGTGCCGTTCTCACGTCGCAGGACGGCGTCCCACAGGTGTGCGCCGACGATCGGCGGCCTCACGACGCGCCGCCCGACGTCCATTCCGGCTCACCCGCCGGAGGCACCAGACTCAGCCGCGCGGCGTCCGCCGGGCCCGGGGAGCGCGTTCCCCGCAGCGCGCGGGCCGTGTCCAGCACGGCCTTCGCCTTCGGGTAACCGACACCAAGTTCGCCCATCACGCGCCGGTAGGAGACACGCTCACCGGACTCGTCCAGCAACGCGAACACCGCGTGCACGTCCGTTTCCGAGACCGTGTCCGGCAACGTCTCCGGCACGACTGGCGCAGGTCCCGGGTCGGGTGCGCACGCCGGGATCCGGGCAACTGGGGGAGGATCGGGCGGGAACGCCTCGGCAACGGCCGTTCCCGTCGTGTTCCGTGCGGATTCGGGGTGCTCCCGACGCAGGTCGGCGGCCTCCTCCTCCAACTTCCCGATCAGGTCGGCGATGCGGCGGCGGTAGACCGTCACCGCCTCGGCCAGCAGGATCAGCAACACCGGAGGAACGGAGTGCAGAACGATCCCGGCCGCGTCCGGATACCGGGGAACACCGAACGACCCGTCGGGCCAGACCGACCCCCACACGTTCATCGCCCACGTCGCCAACCCCGCGAACAGACGCAGCGCGGTGGCGCTCCCGCCCGGCCGGTCCCCGAGGAACCCGTCCGCCAGGAGCACCGCTCCCAGGGACAGGGACACCATCGGGTCCAGCAACCACGCGATGTACCACGCGGTCCCGTGCTCGATCGCGAACAGCGTCACGTTCACACACGTGAACACCAACGCCAACCCGCCCACGATCAACAGCGCCACCGTCAACCCGCGATCGGCCCGGCGTAAACTCACGATGCGCGGCTCGGTCATCGCGCACCGCCGTCCCCGACGGGTGCGACGTGGCGCCACAGCACGACCCGGACACCACGCCACCGGAACGTCACACTCAACCGGTTCGCGATCGGCAAGCCGGACAACGGCGACTCGACCAGCGCGCCGCCGGTGCGGCGGGCGAGATCCGCGAACACCGACCGCCATTCGTCGTCGGTCGTCTTCGGGCCGGACGCCTGCCCGACGACCTCCCCGCCGTCCTGCGCGACAACCGACGCGCTCTGCGGAAGGGTCCACACGTAGACACCCGGCAACGTGGGACCGTCCGTCATCAGGGCCCGCAACGCTTCCGCCGCCCGCGCCATCGACTCCCGCTCACGACCGGGCATCGACCCCCGGCCCGCTTCCGCTTCGGGGTGCAGGACGCTCATGCCGCCCACGCCCCCTCCAGCACCTCGACGGCCCCTACCGGAGCCGAAGCGGTGCGCAGCGCCAGCATCTCGGCGCACACCGCCGTCCCCGGATCCACCGCCCACAACCCGGACAGCAACCGCTCCACGTGCCGGGCGAGTTCACGATCCGTCGCCCACAGGTCCGAGAGGATGTCCCGCGCCGCATCCAGCCGCGCCGCCTCCTCCTCCGCCGACTCCCCGGGCTCTCCGTCGAACAGAGCCCAGTCGATGCCCAGCGCCAACTCGGCGAACTCGGCGATCGTGGCCGCGTGGCGACCAACGACAATGTCTCTCACGGTCGTACTCCTCGCAGGTAGGAGTTGCGTCCCACGGAGCGGCCACCACCGGCCAAGGTCAGGTGGTCGCTCCGGCACACAGGCCCCGCCGTCGGCGGGTGGGTCGGACACTCGATGTGCCACGAGCACCCACGGACCCCGACACCCACCCGAACCGGCGCGGCTGTCGGGGACCGAGGTCACTGGTGGTTCACGGGTCTCAGATGGACGCGAAGCCGCTCGCCCGGGGAGATCCGTCCCGGAGGTCCTGGCGGCAAGAAGGTTGGTCGCGTCGTTCTTTAGAGTCGGCGGCGTTGCCCCCACGCAGAGGGGTGGGGCCCGGTTGTGACACCGGGCCCGGTCTCGACCGACTGGTCTCCACTCGCCCTCGACCGGGCTGCTCACGGTCGGTTCGCTGCGGTGGATCACGCTGTTGAGTTGTCGACGAAGTGGCTCGTGGACAGCCCAAATAGAGGCCGCCCATGCCATCTCTGGAGAGCTAGTTCGACATGCGATACATGTTGAACATGTATCTCAGATTGACGGGCTGACTAGGCCGCGTCAAGTCCGTTCGGGATTTTCTTTCGGCGTCTCTGCCGATGACCCAACGTTGTCGCATGCCCGCGGGACGTGATCACCCCGGCCTATGGCCACCTCGGGACGTCTGCGCCTACTGTCGACAACGTTCCGGAACGCCAAGGGGGTTGGACGTGTCGAACGAGCGCCTGCGGGCGGCCATTCTCAGCAGCGACTTGGATCTCTCAACGATCGCCGCGCGAGTGGGAGTTGATCCCAAGACGATCGAAAAGTGGGTGGCAGGCCGGCCACCTCATCGACGGAACAGGTATGCCCTGGCGTCCGTCCTCGGTCGCGACGTTTCGTACCTGTGGGCAGACGAGCAAGGCCCGCAAGCGACTACGGAAGTCGGCCAAGCCGAGTTGGTATCGCTCTACCCGCATCGTTCGGTTGTCCCCAACAGCGCATGGACCGACCTCTACGGCCGAGCAGTCGAGAATCTGGACGTCTTGGTCTACGCCGGGTTCTGGCTCTCGGAGGATCCGTTGTTCTTACGGACTGTCCAAGAGAAGGCACGAGCCGGCGCCAGAGTGCGATTCCTGCTCGGCGACCCGGAGAGTACGGCGGTCGCGCAGAGGGGCGCCGATGAAGGCATTCACGGTGCCATGGCGAGCAAGATCCGAAACGCGCTGGTCAACTACTCGAAGCTGTTCGACCTGCCCGGAGTCGAATTCCGCGTGCACGGCACCGTGCTCTACAACTCGATCTACCGCGCGGACGACGAGCTTCTCGTCAACACGCATGTGCATGGAGTCGGTGCCTACCTCGCTCCCGTGCTGCACATTCGACGCTTGCCCCAAGGAACGATGTTCGCGACGTATGCCGAGAGCATCGATCGGGTGTGGTCCGATGCCCGCCCGCTGTCCAGCCCTACCGACTTCGGAGACGCCTGATGCCCCGCATCGACTACTTCCACGATCCCGAGGCGCCGGCGGCAAACTCGGTCGTGCCTTCTGTGACGGCGATCGTGGTTGACGAGCGCGGACGCCTCCTGATGATCCATCGCACCGACAACGACCTCTGGGCCATCCCCGGCGGCGGCCATGATGTCGGCGAGTCCATCGCTCAGACCGTCGTTCGAGAGGTTCAGGAGGAAACCGGGATCGACGTCGAAGTGCTCGACCTGGTGGGTACGTACACCGATCCGCACCACGTCATGGCGTACGACGATGGTGAGGTGCGCCAGCAGTTCTCCCTGTGCTTCCGAGCCCGCCCGATCGGCGGCGAACTGCGGACGAGCAGCGAATCGAAGGCAGTTCGCTGGGTAGACCCGCGCGAGTTGGACACCCTCAACATTCATCAGTCGATCCGTCTGCGCATCACACATGGACTCACGCGCAGCTCGAAGCCGTACATCGGATAGCGCTACGGCCGGTACTCCAAGAGGCGCCGATCGACCCGAGCCGCGGCAGCGTAGATCTCCGGCTCAGCCCGACGGATGAAGCGGCCGATGAGACTCTCCGGTCCGTACCGTCCGACGATCTCGGCAACGCGATCCGGAGGACTGGTCACGGCACCGTCGGGCGTTGTCGTCATGTCGCAGTAGATGAGGGCGTCGACCAGGTCGTCACGCTCGGTCGGGAACTCACCAGCCAACTCGGCGCGCAGGCCCCGCTCCTCGGCTTCGAGTAGCGCGCAGGAGTGGTGAGCAACCAGGTTCGTCACGCGCTCGTCGGCCCCCACACGATCACGAAGGAAGCGTGCACCGTCCAACGGATGGAACCCCGTCTGAGACAGGTCCGGGGCATAGCCGATGTCGTGGAGGACAGCAGCCGCGTAGAGCAGTTCAGCGTCAGCACCGAGCATGGGGCCCAACTTCTGGGCGCAGGCCGCCACCCCCTTGGAGTGCTCCCAACGCCGGGGCAAGACGTCCGCTAGGACGTTCCCGGCAAGCTCGTACGCCCAATCCGTCAGCTCCATCATTCGAGGCTACGAGAGCGGTCGGGGTCGCCGCTATCCGCCTCGCGCACGGGGCCGGGAATGGCGGAAAGACGGCGAGCCTTGCCCGGTACTGCGGCCACGATGCCCCTGCCTTCCAGGTAGGCCAAGGCTTGCCGCACCTTGCCACGCGAGACTCCGAAGGCCCTGGCCAACTCGGTTTCACTCCGAATCGGATCACCAACCGCGATCACCCCGCGCCGAACCGCATCGGTGAGATCGGCGAGGATGCGTTCGTGGAGTGGCTCCGGACCTGCGCTCGCCGCTTCCCGCGGCTGCCAGCCGATGCCCTTGCGGGGCTGAATCAGTCCTTCGTCGGCGAGGGCAGCGAGAGCCCGCCGGGCGGTGGTTCGCGAGACACCAAAGCGCGCCTGGACGCCGGACTCGGACAGTAGCGTTTGGGCTGTGGACGGAGCGTCTAGCTCATGCCGCAGTGCATCGGCAATGGTGAGGTACGTACCGCGCGGACTAGCGCCGCTCACCGGCTCTCCCATCGTTTGGTTCGACGTGCGATGCATGGCCACGATGCCCAACGCTCGACCCCTGGTGCCCAATATCAAGCATATATTTGGCCCCGGTGCCTAACGGTGTGCACAAGATTGGGCACTGGAGTGTGCAAGTGCCCTAGCGCCGCTCTCCTTCGAGCGCAAGGCATCGTCGGGAAACCGACGACCCTCCCTGCGTGATCAACTGCGTGACCATGGCCGCCGACGTAGCTGGACCTCTCGCACCTCTCCGGACGGTTCTGCCGGATCTGGACAGGTGATCACGTGCCTTGCCGCCACCTCCGGATCGCCTGAGGTCCCTGCGGCCGAGCAGTCGATCGCCGATGATGGGTGCGACGGGCAGCGTACGGGTTCAGGTCGGTGGGCGCCTCCCCACACGTCTCCTGGAACGCAGAACTGGATCAGCAGTAGGCGCAAACGGCTCGCTGGTTCGCAGGGCAAGGGCTACCGTCCTGACCCATGACCTTTGATGACCGTGCCGATCCGATCGTCACCTTCTGCGCCACATGCGACAAGACAGTCTTCACCGATGTGTGCGGTGCCGTACTGGATCGAAATGACGCACACGGTCCCCCGTCCCTCACGACGTTGGTCAGATGCACATCGTGTGGTTCAGCTGTCTTGGTAGTTCAGGAGGACATTGGCGACGGTTGGGACGAGCCCTACCGCCTTTGGCCCAGTGAGCGGAAGACTCTTAGTCGGCTCGTTCCAGACGGGTTGCGGCAGGAACTGACAGAGGCTCAGAGGTGCTTCGAAGCCAAGGCATTCACCGCTGTGGTGGTCATGGTCCGGCGAACTCTCGAAGGAGTGTGCGCCGAGCAGGGCATCAGCGACAAGCGGCAGCCCCTCTATAAGTCGCTGAAGGAATTGCAAGAGGCGAAGAAGATTGACGGTCAGTTGGTGGAATGGGCTAACGCACTTCGAGTGCTTGGCAACGAAGGGGCCCACTACACCGGCCATCGAATGACCCGGGAAGATGCACGCGACGCGCTGGCCTTCGCTGAAGCTCTGGTTGACTATATGTACGAACTCACCGCCCAGTTCGCCGCGTTCAAGTCGAGGCGCGAACAGTCTGCATCGACTGGATCCGAAGCGTGAACGATCGCGGTAGCGCCGGTTGTTCTTTGTGACAACGGCGGCGTCTGTCACCGAACATTCACGTCCCTCTGGGGCCTGTTCCGGGACGCTCAGAAGGTCCTGAGGCGCTCCGCCGCGCCCCGGATTACCTGGGGCCAGGGATTGCAGAGCGAAAGCCTAAGGTGCCGGACGATGCGCGATGGGGTTCGGGGCCGCAGATACGCGCGTCGTTTATGCGTTGCGACGGACTCAACTCTGATTGCGCGAACCACGCGTTGCAGTACCGCAGCAAAGTACAGCAGCCGCAGCGGCGCTGCCCCACCGTCAGAGACTCCAAATGACGTCTGACCTGCGCTGTAGCCCTCAGCGACCTCAATGCGGGTAGTTCACACCGAAGAGGTCACTGGTTCGATCCCAGTATCGCCCACACAGGTCAGAGCCCCGGATCATGAAAATGATCCGGGGCTCTGTCGTATTTGCAGCCGTTTTATGCAGCAGCGGGCATCCACAACCGGGCAATGCTCTCGTGCTGCGAGTGCGCGAGGTACTCGGCGACGGGTTTCTTCCGCCGGCGCCGCGCCCGTGCTCGGGCGGATGCGTGGGGCTTGAGCCGATTGTTGTGGGTGCCCGGGTAGGCCATTGCCGTAGAGGCAGGCGCAGGGGAGGGGCGACCCCTGGCGGGTCCTCGCGGTGAGACCGGTGTCGACGTCGTCCGGGTCCAAGCCCTCGGGTCAGGAGGGCGGCGAGCTGCTTGCCAATGCGGGCGCCGGTGGCCGCGGAGGTCGTTGGGGACGGGCACGAGCGGGGCGGCAACAAGTGGGCGCTGATAACGGGCCGATGCACTTGTCACGAGGACCTTCGAGGCAATTGGTGATCTTCGGAGCAGAAGCGGGTGGGCGTGCATGGCGGCTTCGAGTGTTGCTTGGGGTGGGGTGGTGGGGGTGTGGATGGGGGTTTAGGAGTCTTAGGGGTGGGGTGAAGGTGTGGGGGTGTCACGTTCAGGTGTCGAAGTATTGACATGGGTTCTTGAGCGAGACAAGCTCCTGAGCACGTTGTGAGAGCGCTCTCATTGTTCAAGACTCGGCGCTCTCGGTGGTGTGTTCCGTGTTGCCGCGAATCGTTGATCGCACTGCCGCACTTCGGTACTTCCGCACGAAGCAGTCCGCTCTCCCCGTCCCGGATGCAAGGCATCAGGAGGTCTTCCCATGCGCACGCGCTACGTTCGTGGTCGAGTCAGGGCGTTGTCGGCCCTGTGTACCGCGCTGTTGGTCGGGTCAGTGCTCGCCGGGTGCGGGGGTGATGGGGATTCCGGCTCGGGCGACGGCAAAGTCACCCTGAATATGGGGCTGTTCGGCACCTTCGGCTTCGAGGAGGCCGGGTTGTACGCCGAGTATCAGCAGACCCACCCGAACATCAAGATCGTTCAGCACGACACCGAACGCGAGGAGGACTACTGGCGTACGGTGCAGACCCGGCTCGCCGGAGGGGGTGGGATCGACGACATCCAGGGTATCGAGGTCGGGCGAATAGCCGACGTCGTGAAGAACCAGGCCGACAAGTGGATGGACCTGAATTCGCTGGGCCTTTCCGGCGGCAACGCCGAGTACCTGCCGTGGAAGAGCAAGGCCGCGACCACCGGCGACGGGAAGGTGTTGGGTGCCGGCACCGACACCGGGCCGATGGCCATCTGCTACCGCACCGACCTGTTCCAGGCGGCCGGACTGCCCACCGACCGCGAGGAGTTGGCCCGGCGCTGGTCCACGTGGGAGGGATACGTCGAAGTCGGAAGGCAGTTCCAGGCGAACGCACCGAAGAAGACGCACTACCTGGACAGCGTGACCGGTCTGTACAACGCGATCATCGGGCAACAGGCGGTCTCGTACTACGACGAGGCCGGCAAGCCGATCTATGACACCAACCCCACGGTGAAGCACGCCTGGGATCTGGCCACACAGGCCGCCGACGGGAAGATGTCCGCGGCCCTGCAGCAATTCCAGAGCGACTGGAACCAGGCGTTCGCTGCCGACGGCTTCGCGTCGATTTCGTGCCCGGCGTGGATGATCGGGTTCATCAAGACCCAGGCCGGTGATGCGGGCAAGGGCAAGTGGGATGTCGCGCCGGGGCCGGGTGGTACCGGCAACTGGGGTGGTTCGTACCTCGCGATCCCCAAGGGCGGCAAGCACCACAAGGAGGCGGCGGAGTTGGTCGCCTGGCTCACCGCGCCCGAGCAGCAGGCCAAGATGTTCCAGAAGCAGGGCAACTTCCCGTCCAAGACCGGCGCGATCGAAAGCATCAAGGCGACCACGGATGCCTACTTCAACGGTGCGCCGATCGGTCGGATCTTCAGTGCGGCGGCCGAGCGGATGCCGGTACAGATCACGGGAGTTCGGCACAACGACATCAAGGAGAACATCAGCACGGCACTGACCTCCGTGGAAGCGCAGGGGGTCAAGCCCGACGACGCGTGGAAGCAGGCGCGCGACGCGGTCAAGAACGCGCTCGCCGGCTGAGGGCGTTGGTAAGGCGGGGGCCGCGGTGCGCGGTACCTGATGCGCGGGCCGGGATCCGCGATACGCCGCTGATCCGCGACCTGCGACCTGCGACCTGCGGCCGGCGGTCTGCGGGCGGCCGGTCGCGGGGCATCGGTTACGAGCCTCAGGCGCCGAGCCGGTGACCTGCGACGCGCGACCCACCACTCGTAACCGGTGCCACGTCCGCGCCGCGACACCCGCACGGCGTCCCCGCAACCTCCGCCTCGCGCCCCGCACCCCGAGACCCACGCGAGACCCGAGCCCCCCGCCCCGCGACCGCGCGACCGCGCGCCCCGCGACCTCCGACCGCGCCACGCGCGCAGTACGCGACGGACGGCCGCCGCCCGGCGGCCGCGCCCGGTCCGATTCGGCACCGCCCCTCCGTGGCCCGGCCGTTCCTTCCCCGGTCGGGCCACCCGTCCCACCGTCCGCCCACCCCTCCCGGCCCGGAGTGATTCCGATGGCGGCACCACCCCCTGCCCATGCAGCCCAATCCCCCGACGGTCCCCGGACCGAATCCCGACATCAGCTCCCGTCGAGCCCCGAAACCAAGGCACATCGACCCGTCATGACTCCCCGTCAACTCTGGCGGCGCCGGGCGAACACCGCTTCTCCCTACGCCTTCGTCGCGCCGTTCTTCGTCCTCTTCATCGCCTTCGGCCTGTTCCCGCTCCTGTACACCGGATACATATCCCTGCACCACGTGCGATTGCAGAATCCGGACGACATGACCTGGCTCGGGTTGGAGAACTACACCAACCTCTGGCAGGACAAGTTCTTCTGGAAGGCGCTGCGCAACACCTTCACCATCGGGCTGATATCCACGGTCCCGCAGCTGTGCATGGCCCTCGGCCTGGCGCATCTGCTCAATCGTCGGCTGCGCGGGCGGACCTTCTTCCGGGTCGCGATCCTGATGCCGTACGCGACTTCCGTCGCCGCCGCGACGCTCGTGTTCGGTGGCCTGTTCGGGCGCGACTACGGGATGATCAACTGGTTCCTCGGGCTGTTCGGCGTCGACAACGTCGACTGGTACAACGGCACTTGGACCTCCCAGATAGCCGTCTCGACCATCGTCACCTGGCGTTGGGTGGGCTACAACGCGCTCATCTACCTCGCCGCGATGCAGGCCATTCCGCACGATCGCTACGAGGCCGCGGCGTTGGACGGGGCGAAGTCCTGGCATCAGTTCCGGCACGTCACCCTTCCGGGACTGCGGCCCACGATCGTGTTCACCGTCGTGGTCTCGACGATCGGCGCGATGCAGATCTTCGCCGAGCCGTTGCTGCTCCAGGGCGGACCGATCGGCGTCCGAGGCGGGGCTTCGCATCAGTACCAGACCATCGGGCTCTACATGTACGAGACCGGCTGGAGCAACTACGCGCTCGGGAAGGCCTCCGCGATCGCGTGGACGACGTTCCTGATCATCCTTGTCGTCATCGGCATCAACGCGCTTGTCTCCGCGAGCCGTTCGCGCCACGAGACCCGAGAGGGCCGCTGACATGGCACGCACGCCCGTCGCCGTACTTCGCCGGACCGCCCGCCCGGCCGGCTCACCGTCGGAGGGTCCGTCGCCCGAACCGGCCGGAGGAACCGGCTGGTTCCGCCGCCCGGGTCGGTCCGGTCGGCCCGGTCGGCTCGGTCGGTCCAAGCGCACGCGTCAACTGCACGGCGGGCCCCTGGTCTACCTGATCCTGGGCTTCGCGACGCTGCTCTCGGTCTTCCCGTTCTACTGGTCGATCGTCGCCGCCACCCGCAGCAACGCCGAAATCAACCACGTGCCACCGCCGTTCACGCCCGGCGGCAACCTGCTCGGAAACTTCGACAAGGCGCTCGACGAGGCCGACATCGTGCAGGCGCTGATCAACTCGACCATCGTGTCGGTCACGGTCGCGGCGGGGACCGTGTTGTGTTCGACACTGGCCGGGTTCGCGTTCGCCAAGCTGCGCTTCCGAGGCCGGGGCATCCTGCTCGGAATCACCGTGGCGACGATGATGATCCCGCCGCAACTGGGCCTGATTCCGCTGTTCATGATCATGGCGAAGCTGGAATGGGTGAACCAGCTCCAGGCCGTCATCCTGCCCACGTTGGTCACCGCGTTCGGCGTGTTCTTCATGCGGCAGTACCTGATGGAGGCGCTGCCGGACGAACTGATCGAGGCCGGCCGGGTGGACGGCGCGTCGTACGCGCGGATCTTCTGGTCGATCGTCATTCCGATCGCGCGCCCGGCGATGGCGGTACTGGGCCTGCTCACCTTCATGACCACGTGGAACGACTTCTTCTGGCCGATCATCGCGCTGTCGTCGAGCAACCCCACCGTGCAGGTCGCGATCAACTCGCTCGGCGGGGGATACGTCCACGACCAGTCGATCATCCTCGCCGGGACGCTGCTCGGCACGCTGCCGGTATTGGTCGTCTTCGGCCTGCTCGGCAGGCAGATCGTCGGCGGCATCATGCAGGGCGCGGTCAAGGGGTGATCGCTGGAGGGCCGATCGAGCCGCAGGGGCCGACGTATCCGTACCCGACGTATCCCTACCCGGCGCTGATCGGTCCTGGCCGATCGGTCCGAGGACGCCGAGCCGGTCCGGCGCCGATGGGCGTCGATGGGTGCCGATGGGCGCCGAGCAGCGTCAAGCCAACCGGAGAAAGGGAAGCACCATCATGACCAACCACACCCTGTCCACCCGCACAGCACCGACGAGCCTTCCCGTCGGCGGCTTCCCGCCCGGATTCGTCTGGGGCGCGGCCACCGCCGCGTACCAGATCGAGGGGGCCGTGGCCGAGGGTGGTCGCGCGCCGTCGATCTGGGACACCTTCAGTCGTACTCCCGGACGGGTGCACGCCGGGGACACCGGCGACGTGGCCACCGACCACTACCACCGCTATCGGGAAGATGTCGGGCTGATGTGCGAACTCGGCCTGGGCGCCTACCGGTTCTCCGTCGCGTGGGCGCGGGTCCAGCCCAGCGGCAGCGGTCCGGGCAACCCGGCCGGACTCGACTTCTACGACCGGCTCGTGGACGAACTGCTCGCACACGGAGTGGATCCGTATCTGACGCTCTATCACTGGGACCTGCCGCAGGCGCTCCAGGACGCGGGCGGCTGGGGTGCGCGCGACACCGCGTCGCGATTCGCCGAGTACGCGCGGATCGTCGCGGCGCGGCTCGGCGACCGGGTTCGCGACTGGACCACGCTCAACGAGCCGTGGTGTTCCGCGTTCCTGGGACACGGTTCGGGCGTACACGCGCCGGGACTGACCGATCCGGAGCTGTCCCTGCGTGCGCATCACCATCTGCTGCTCGCACACGGGCTCGGCGTGCGGGCGTTGCGGGCCGAGCTGCCGGCCGGACACCGGATCGGGATCACGCTCAACACGGCCGCCGTACGCCCCACTTCGGACCGGCCGGCGGATCTGGACGCGGTGCGTCGGGTGGACGGCCTGGCCAACCGGATCTTCCTCGATCCGCTGCTGCGTGGGGCGTACCCGGCCGATGTGCTGGCGGACACCGCCTCGGTGACCGACTGGGCGTTCGTCCGGGACGGCGACCTCGCCGAGATCGCCCGACCGATCGACATGCTCGGGGTGAACTACTACACCCCCCTGCTGGTCGGCGGCGAGGGCGATGGCAATGGCGGCGGCGGTGGCGCCGAAGGCGGTGACGCGGGTGCCGAGGCGGCCGGGCATCGTGACGACGGCCACGGTGCGAGCGCGTACTCGCCCTGGCCGGCCTGTGCGGACGTGCGGTTCACCCAGGTGCCCGGCGCGCGTACCGCGATGGGCTGGGGGATCGACCCGGGCGGCCTGTACGACGTGCTGGCGCGGATCCGGGAGGAGGCCCCGGACCTGCCGCTGATGATCACCGAGAACGGCGCGGCGTACGAGGACCGCGTGGACGCGGCCGGCGCGATCGAGGATGTCGAACGGGCGGACTACATCGCCGCGCATATCGCGGAAGTACGCCGGGCGATCGCGGACGGCGTGGATGTGCGGGGCTACTTCGTGTGGTCTCTGTTGGACAATTTCGAGTGGGCGTACGGCTACGCGAAGCGCTTCGGCATCGTGCACGTGGATTTCGCGACCGGTGGACGTACGCCCAAGTACAGCGCACGGTGGTATGCGTCGGTGATCGCCGGCAATCGGGACCTCCGGGCCGAGTCGGCGCGGGACGGGATGGGGAGCATTGACCAGCACTGACGGCCGGGGCGAGGCCGCACCGACGGCCGAACCGCCGACCCTGGAGACGGTGGCGGCGGTGGCCGGGGTGTCCCGGGCCACCGTCTCCCGGGTGATCAACAGCTCACCGAAGGTCAGCCCTCGGGTACGCGAGGTGGTCGAGGCGGCGATCGTGCGGACCGGATACGTGCCCAACCGCGCGGCCCGAACTCTGGTCACCCGGCGCACCGATTCGGTGGCGCTGGTCGTCCAGGAGCCGGAGACCCGGCTGTTCGGCGACCCGTACCTGTCCGCGATCGTGCGCTCGGTGGGCACCGAACTGGCGGACACCGACCATCAGTTGGTGCTGATGATGGTGCGTACCCCGGCGCAGCAGGATCGGTTGGAGCGGTACCTGCGCGGCGGCCATGTGGACGGGGCGCTGTTGGTGTCGCTGCACGGGGACGACTCGTTGGCGGGTCGGCTGCACGACGCGGGCATCCCGGTGGTGGTCGGCGGTCGGCCGCTCGGTCCGGACGCCGACTTCGTCTACGTCGACGCGGACAACGTGGGCGGTGCGCGCGCCGCGGTCGAGCACCTGAGCGGCCGCGGTCGGGAGCGGATCGCCACCATCGCCGGACCGCAGGACATGTGCGCGGGCGTGGACCGGCTGCGCGGCTACCTGGACGCGGTACCGGGGCCGGCGCTCGTTGCGCACGGCGACTTCAGCCGGGCCGGCGGGGCCGCGGCGATGCGGCGACTGTTGGCGGAGGAGCCGGGGGTGGACGCGGTGTTCGCGGCGTCCGATCTGATGGCGGTCGGGGCGATGGCCGTGCTGGCGGAGGAGGGCAGGCGCATTCCCGAGGACGTGGCGGTGGTCGGGTTCGACGATGCGGACGTCGCGGGCTGGGCTGCGCCGGCGCTCACCACTGTGCGGCAACACGTGGCGAGGCAGGGGCGGTTGATGACGCGTCTGCTGCTGGAGCGGATCGGGGGCGGGGCCGTCGGCGACTCCGTGGTGTTGCCGACGACGCTGATCGAGCGGTCGTCGTCGTGACCCGCACACACGGGGCTTCGGTCGGGCCGGCGGGGTTGGCCGGGCTTGGGCTTTGGTGGGCTGAGGGTGGCTTCAGGCGCCGCCGGTCGGGCTGAGGGTTTGGCTGGGGCGGGATTTGGTGGGTCTCCGGTGGGTCTCGGTGGGTTTTGGGTGGCCTCAAGCGCCATTTGCTGGGTCTCGGTGGGCCTTGGGTGGCCTCACGCGCCGGCTGGGCTGGTTTGACCTCACGCGTCGGCAAGGCTGGTTTGACCTCGAGTGCCGTCCGAGGTGGGGGGATTGGCTGGGGTGAGGCATTGCCAGGCTTGGGCGGCCTCTCGCGCCGGCCGGACTGATCCGGCCTCAAGCGCCGGCCGGGGCTGAAGGGGCCGGCCGGGGCGGGGCCTTGGCGGGCTTGGGGTGGCGTCAATCGCCTGCCGGGGCTGAAGGGTATGACCGAGGCGAGGCGTTGCCAGGCTTGGGCGGCCTGAAGCGTTGGCCGGGCTGGTTCGGCGCCAAGTGCCGACCGGCCGGGCGTCCCTCGAACACCGGTCCGCTCGACGTCCTTGAGCGTCGGCGGGCCTGATCGCCTCCTGCGTTGGCGGGCGCGAATTCCCCGGGCGCCGGATGCCCCGACCACTGCCGAGCGCCTGACGCCCCGCCTGCTCCCACACGCCCGGCGCGCCGCCCGCTCCCAAGCGCCTGACGGGCCGGCTGCACCCGAGGTGCGTCTCCGCCGTGTTGGTGTGTGAGGGTCGGGCGAGGGTGGTAGCCGGGGGGTGTTGTTGGTGGATTGGGGGAGTGGCCACTCCTGCGGGAGTGCGCCGAAAGTGTGATCTCCGAATCGGGAAGTCGACACGATGATGAGGTCACTTTTCCGCGGATCAGGCCTCTGAGATGGGTGTTTTTCAGGCCGTATCACGTCAGGTGAGCGGCGGTGACCAGGACCCGATGTTCCGCCGGATGGGGGATCGCGCGATGATCTCCCGGTGACCGATACCTGTCTACCGATCCGCTGCGCGTGCGCGGGGGTACACCAGTGACCGGCGCCGGAACCGGCCTGTTGTTCTCTCCGTGGTTGTGGCTGGCGATGCCGCTGATCGTTTCCATCGACGCCGTACTGCCGATCGTGCCGGGCGACGAACTCGTGATGGCCGCGGCAGCGGTCGCCGACGGTGACCTTCGGTACATCGTCCTGGTTCTACTGACCGCCGGGGTCGGTGCCTTCATCGGGGACCAGTGCGCCTACGCGGTGGGCCGCGCACGGCTGCGTCGCGGGGGCGACGCCGTGCTCGGGCCGCGCCGACAGAAGGCGATGGACCTGGCCCGGGGCGCGCTGGCCAAAGGCGGGATGTCCGCACTGATCGCGGCCCGTTTCCTGCCCGGCGGCCGAACCGCGGTGAACATGCTTGCCGGCCGACTGGGCTATCCCCGCCCGCAGTTCCGCGCGGCGACGCTGGTCGGGGCGACCATCTCGGTGTCGTACGCGATGACGGTCGGCACGCTGGCGGGACGCATCGTCGAGGACAGTCCGCTGCTGGTGGTCCTCGGCGGGATGGCGCTGGGCGCCTCGGTGCCGTTGATCGTGGGAGTGCCGGCACGTGTCGTTCGCGAGGTCCGCCGCCGACGCCATGCCGGCGATGCGACGGCGACGACGGCGACCGTCGAGGTCTAACGCCGCGGCGGCACTTCGCCATCGAGCACAGTGGGGCGCGGGATCACCATCGATCCCGCGCCCCACTCGCCTATCCGCCGGCCGCGACGAGCTGCGCGCCCCGCCGCAAACGATGTGCCCCACAACGAGCGGTGCGCCGCCCGGCGAACGGTGCACCGGGCAACGAGCGGTGCACCGGACAACGAGCGGTGCGCCCAAACGCGAGCGGTGCACTGCACCGAGAGCGGCGCTCTCCGCAGCGAGCGGCGCACTTACGGGCCGGTGCCGGGAACTGCGTCGAGCGCGTACACATTCTTGTCACCGCTGCCGATATACACCATCCCGCCCGCTATCACCGGGTTCGAGCTGGTGGAGGCCCCGATGGAGCAGGCCCATTTCTTGGCACCGGTGCCGGCGTCGAGCGCGTACACGTTCTTGTCATTGCTGGGGACATAGACGACCCCGCCCACAACCGCCGGCGACTGCCAGACCATGCCTCCGGTGGTGTAAGCCCACTTCTTGGCGCCGGTGGCGGCGTCGAGGGCGTATACGTTCTTGTCGGCGCTGCCGACGTACACCACCCCGCTCACGACGACCGGCGAGGAAACGACCTTTTCGCCGGTGGTGTAGACCCATTTCCTGGTGCCGGTGGCGGCGTCGAGGGCGTACACGTTCTTGTCGGCGCTGCCGACGTACACCACCCCGCCCGCCACCACAGGCGACGAGAAGACCTCGGCGCCTGTCGCGTGGCCCCACTTCCTGGTGCCGGTGGCGGCATCGAGCGCGTACACGTTCTTGTCGACGCTGCCGACGTACACCACCCCGTCCGCCACCGCCGGAACCGAACTGATCTCGGCCCCGGTGGCAGCGGCCCACTTCTTGGCACCCGTGGTTGCGTCCAGCGCGTACACGTTCTTGTTCCGGCAGCCGACGTACACCACCCCGTCGACCACCACCGGCGACGAGTCGACCTCGGCGCCTGTGGCGTAGTCCCACTTCTTGGTTCCCGTGGCGGCGTCGAGCGCGTAGACGTTCTTGTCGCGGCTGCCGACGTACACCACTCCGTTCACCACCGCCGGCGAGGAGCCGACCACGTGACCGGTGGTGTAGGCCCACTTCTTGGTGCCGGTGGCGGCGTCGAGCGCGTACACGTTCTTGTCGTGGCTGCCGATGTACACCACCCCGTCCACGACCGCCGGCGAGGAGTCGACCTCGGCCCCGGTGGAGTAGGACCAGCGCACCGTGGTGTCGGTGCGGGCCACTGCGGGCGGGGACGACGGGACCTGGTCGCCGGCGGTGCGCTGCGGTTCTCGCCGGTCGTCGGGCGAGTCGAGCAGTTCGAGAACGCCGCTGATGCCCAGAGCGGTGACTGCGCCGCCGCCGACAAGCCACAGTAGGCGGCGGCGCGTGGGGGTCGGGGCTTCGGATGGGCCGCCGCCGGCACCACTTCGCGGTGTGCCGCTTGCGGCGGGCTTTCGATCGAGGCCGATGGTCGGCGCGTCGCCGATCGGATTCGCTTCCCGGACCATGCGCCGGGTTTCGGCGTCCGGGGCGAGGTCGACGGCGGCGCGCAGACGTCGGTGTACCTCGTCGGCGGTGTCGGGTCGGTCCCGGGGGTCCTTGGCGAGCAACGCGAGGACAAGGTCGTCGAGTTCGGCGGGTACGCCGTGGCGGTGTTCGCCGGGTCTCGTGGGCGTCTTCCGCAGGTGGGCGTTCATCATCGAGACCGGGCCGGTGGCGTTGAACGGCACGTTGCCGGTGAGGAGTTCGTGCAGGACGCAGCCGAGCGAGTACAGGTCCGAGCGGGCATCCCCGGGCTGCTCGTCGAAGCGCTCGGGCGGCATGTAGGCGAGGGTGCCCATCACCTTGCTGGTTCGGTTCGTGGACTCCACGAACCGGGCTATCCCGAAGTCCAGGATCTTGACCCGGTCCTCGACGGTGAGCATCAGGTTCGCCGGCTTCAGGTCCCGGTGGACGATCCCTGCGGTGTGCGCCCGGGCCAGCGCCGCGGCGGCCTGCGCCGCCCATCCCACAGCGGTGCGCACCGCAGGAGGCCCCTCCTTGTCGAGCACCGCGGCCAGGTCGCGGCCCTCGACGAACTCCATCACCAGGAACAGCGAACCGTCCCCCTCGTCCTGGCCGAGGTCGTACACGGTGACCACACCCGGGTGGTGCAGCGCCCCCGCCGTACGCGCCTCGCGGAAGAACAGCGCGGCACCGGAGGCATCGGCGTTCGCATGCGGGAGCAGCTTGACCGCGACCCGCCGCTCGATCAGCCGGTCCCGCCCTTCCCAGACCTCGCCCATGCCGCCACGCCCGACGAACCGGACCAGCTCGTACCGACCCGCCAACACCCGCACACGCAACCCCCGTTGCCACGCCCAAGGCCGACCCGGACTCTTCGCTCGGGAATGGTACGGCCCCGGTGGGCACCAAGGTCGCCTGATGCCGGCCGGGCCGGTGGCACGCCCGCATCCCCCCAGGCCACGGTCCGGCCATGTGCGCCCCGAACAATTGACCTGCTCAGAGCCCCACCGAATGTGGTGCCGGTTGCCGGTTGCCGGTCGACGAGGCGTATGCGTCCCGCGCGATCCGAGCCGGGGCGTTGCCGAGTCGTCGCGACCAGGTAGAGGGCGTGGGCGTCGGTATTCGTCAGGACCCATCAGCGAGCCGTCCTCCCCGCTGCGTGGCGTATCACCGCATGGAGCGGTGTACGCCACCGAGAGCAGCGCTCTCCGCTGCGAGCGGCGCACCACATAGCGAGCCGTGCGTCCTGCTGCGAGCGGTGCACCGCACAAGGAGCGGTGCACCGAGCAGCGAGCAATGCCTCGAACGGCGAGCGGTGCCCCCAGTCGGAAGCACTGCTCTCTATTGCGAGCATTGCTCTCCGTTTCGAGCGGCGCCCTCTATTCAGAGCACTGCTCTCCATGGCGAGCGGTGTCCTCCATCGAGAGCGCTGGACTTCGCCGTCGCCGCGAGCGGCGCGCACTGTAGCGAGCCGTGCCAAGCCGTGCGTTCCGCTGCGAACGGTGCACCGCGAAAAGAGCGGTGCACCGAACAGCGAACGGCGAACCCATCCGCGAGCGCTGCTCTCAATAGCGAGCACCGCACCCGACCGCGATCACTGCACCCACAGCTGCGAGCCCGGCACCCCCCGACCGCGAGCACCGCACCCAGCTGCGAGCACCGCGCCCGACCGCGAGCACCGCGCCCAACTGCGAGCACCGCGCCCGAGCACGAGCCAGCACCCCGCCGCGACCCGTCCACCCGTCCCGAGCCGCGAACACCACACCACCGGCAGCGCGCAGGTGCTACGCCGCCGCCCCACGCTCCGTCAGCATCGACCGCATCAGGTCGATCTCCGAACTCTGGCCCACCACCATCGTGTTCGCCAGATCCCGGACCTGCTGGACCTGGGCGCGCGCCACGCCCTCGCGGGCCATGGCCACACCCGCCTCGTGGTGCGTGATCATCAGCTGGAGGAACATCACCTCGGCGTCCTTGCCGTGCAACGTCGCCAGCTTGTCCAACTGCGCCTGCGTGGCCATGCCCGGCATCAGCTGGGTGTCCGCCCCGGCCGCCGGCGTGCCGTGACCGGAGTGGCCCGGCATCGAACCCGGCGTCATCCACTGCATGACCGGCCGGGTCGAGCCGAGGGTGAGGCCCCACAGTTGGAGCCAGGACGCCATCCGGCCGATCTGCTCCTGCTGGGTCAGCGCGATGTCGTACGCGAGCTTGCGGGTCGCGTCGTCCTGGGTCAGGTCGCGGACCATCATCGCCATCTGTACGGCCTGCGCGTGGTGCGTACGCATGTCGCGTGCGAACCCGGCGTCGACGGAATCGTCGGCCGGCGGGTTCGGCACCGCGGCCGGCGCCGGCCCCAGCGCACGGGTGGGCGCGGCGGCGGCGGCCGGTTTCGTCGAGTCGTCGGACGAACAGGCCGCCAGCGCGGGTACCGCGAGCAGCCCGGTCGCCACGATCAGCGCGACGCGTGCGCGGGGCCTCACGAGGTCGGCTTCCCGACCCCGCCCGTGCACGGCGAACCGGGCTCCGGGGTCTGCTTGCCTTCCTTGTACACCTTGATGAACTGGTCCAGGCGCGGGTCGCTCGCGTTGTCCAGCTTCAGCTGCAGACCCCACGCCGAGGCGACGACCGGCTTGTCCAGCCCGTCGTAGGGGCTCAGCATCATGTACGTCTTGCCCTTGACCTTGGACTTCAGGATCTCCAGCTGGTCCGCGGGCAGATTCGACTGGTAGGTGATCCACACCGTGCCGTGTTCCAGCGAGTGCACGCCGTTGCGGTTGGGGATCGGCGAGTCGTAGATCCCGCAGTTCTGCCAGACCGGGTCGTGCTCGCCGCCCACCGGCGGGGTCTGCTTGTAGGTGACGTCCTTGGGCTTGGAGATGTGCCCCTGCGACGCGGTGTACGCGGCCACCCCGGCTATGTCGCTCTTGGTGTTGGGGTCGGGCTTGACGTCGGCGATGACGTTGTTCGCGCTGCTCTTCTTGTCGCCGTCGTCGTTGGACGACATCACCACGGCGGTCAGTCCGGCCACCAGGGCGAGGACCGCGATGCCCGAGGCGGCGAAGATGATCGCCGAGCGGCGTTTGGCGGCCTTGCGCTCCTGCTCGCGCTGAGCGGCCACCCGCTCACGCGTTGCCGCCATCCTGGCCGTTCGCTGCGCCTTGCTCTGCTTCTTCGAGGTGTTGGGGGACTGTTGCCCCATGGCTCCGCCTTATTCCGATTCCGGATTTCGTCTGTGGACCGTGCGAGGGTGTGCCGCGCGGATCACGTACGACTGACGCAGAGCACCGTCAGGTCGGAGGCGTCCTTGGCGGGCGCGGGCGCGAGCGCGATACCGATGGCGTCCGGTTCGGCCAGCCATGGCGGGAGCATCGAGCTGGGCGCGGGTGCGACTACCGGCGGCAGCGGCGGAACGGTGGCCGGCACACACGCGTGCGAGCGATCGCCGCACCGCCCCGAACCGTCGCCCTTGTCGTCCGGCCCGCCGTCGTCCCGGTCCTGGTGCGCGGTGTGATGGAAGGGGCACACCGTCGGGATCGTCGCGGTCGAGGGCACCGACTCGGCGTGGATCGGGAACGCGCTGCCGAGCAGCGCGGCGCACGCCAGTACAGCCCCGGCCAACAGCCGGATCACCGGCCGCAGCGGGACTGCCAGCGAGGCCATCCGTTGCGTCACGGGCCCTATTCTCACCCGAACGAGTGACCCTGTGGGAAGTCGGGGCTCGATCTTTCGTTGTCGTGACGGGGACGTGACGGTGGATGCGAGTGTTCGGGCGTCTTCGCAGGTGTCTTCGCCGGCTTCCGCGCAGGCATCCCACCGGCGCCCGCGCCCGGGCGTGCCCACCGCGGGCCGGCGCCCGCCCGGGCCGGGGAAACCGAGGCAAGGTTCACGCTCCCGGCTCGATAGCATCGGTGTGCGAGCGAGAGCATCGGTGTGCGAGCGAGCCGAGTCCGGCCGCGCAGCACCCGCCAACCACATGTCAGGAGACGAACGGTGTCCGAAGCCCGAGTGACCATCAGCCGCGACCCGGACCGGGACGAGCGGGTGGTGACCACGGGCACTACGGCTGCCGAGCTCTTCGAGGGCGACCGCTCGGTGGTCGCCGCGCGCGTGGCCGGCCGGCTCGTGGACCTGGCGTACGTCCTGGTCGACGGCGACGAGATCGAGCCGGTGGGGATCGGCTCCCCGGACGGCCTGGACATCCTGCGCCACTCCGCCGCGCACGTGATGGCCCAGGCGGTGCAGGAGCTGTTCCCCGAGGCCAAGCTCGGCATCGGCCCGCCGATCAAGGACGGCTTCTACTACGACTTCGACGTCGAGACGCCGTTCCACCCCGACGATCTCAAGCGCATCGAGAAGAAGATGCAGGAGATCATCAAGCAGGGTCAGCGCTTCGCCCGCCGGGTCACCACCGACGAGGACGCGCGCGCCGAGCTGGCCGACGAGCCGTACAAGCTGGAGCTGATCGGGCTCAAGGGCTCCGCCGCCGAGGCCGCCGAGGGCGCTTCCGCGGAGGTCGGCGCCGGCGAGCTGACCATCTACGACAACCTGAACGCCAAGACCGGCGAGCTGTGCTGGAAGGACCTCTGCCGAGGCCCGCACCTGCCCACCACCCGCAACATCCCCGCGTTCAAGCTGATGCGCTCGGCCGCCGCGTATTGGCGCGGCAGCGAGAAGAACAAGCAGCTCCAGCGGATCTACGGCACTGCGTGGCCGAGCAAGGACGAGCTCAAGGCGTACACGACCTTCCTGGAGGAGGCCGAGAAGCGCGACCACCGCAAGCTCGGCGCCGAGCTGGACCTGTTCTCCATCCCCGAGGAGATCGGCTCGGGCCTGGCCGTCTTCCACCCCAAGGGCGGCATCATCCGCCGCACGATGGAGGACTACTCGCGCCGTCGGCACGAGGAGGCCGGCTACGAGTTCGTGTACACACCGCACGCCACCAAGGGCAAGCTCTTCGAGGTGTCCGGCCACCTGGACTGGTACGCCGACGGCATGTACCCGCCGATGGAGCTGGACGAGGGCCAGAGCTACTACCTCAAGCCGATGAACTGCCCGATGCACAACCTGATCTACCGGGCCCGGGGGCGCTCGTACCGGGAGTTCCCGCTGCGCCTGTTCGAGTTCGGCACGGTCTACCGCTACGAGAAGTCGGGTGTGGTGCACGGGCTGACCCGCGCCCGCGGCTTCACCCAGGACGACGCGCACATCTACTGCACGCGCGACCAGATGGCGGGCGAGCTGGACTCGCTGCTGACCTTCGTGCTGAACCTGCTGCGCGACTACGGGCTCGACGACTTCTACCTGGAGCTGTCCACCAGGAACCCGGAGAAGTCGATCGGCAGCGAGGAGAACTGGACCGAGGCCACCGAGACACTGCGCCAGGCCGCGCAGAAGCAGGGCCTCGAACTCGTCGACGACCCGGGCGGCGCCGCGTTCTACGGCCCCAAGATCTCGGTCCAGGCCAAGGACGCGATCGGGCGCACCTGGCAGATGTCGACCATCCAGGTCGACTTCAACCTGCCGGAGCGCTTCGACCTCGAATACACCGCGTCGGACGGCACCCGGCAGCAGCCGGTGATGATCCACCGCGCGCTGTTCGGCTCGATCGAGCGCTTCTTCGCGGTCCTGCTGGAGCACTACGCCGGCAAGATGCCGCCGTGGCTCGCGCCGGTCCAGGTGGTCGGCATCCCGATCACCGAGGAGCACGTCCCCTACCTCGAAGAGGTCGCGGCCAAGCTCAAGGCACACGGCATCCGGGTCGAGATCGACGACTCGGCGGACCGGATGCAGAAGAAGATCCGCAACGCCAACAAGTTCAAGATCCCGTACATGCTCCTGGCGGGCGACGAGGACGTACAGGCCGGCGCGGTGAGCTTCCGCTACCGCAGCGGCGAGCAGAACAACGGCGTGCCGGTCGACGCCGCAGTGGCCGAGATCGTCAAGGCCGTCCAGGACCGCATCCAGATCTGACACGGTGTCATCGGCCGCGGCCCGGGATCGCGCGACAGCGTGCGGTCACCGGGTCGCGGCCCGTCCCGGCCCACGGCATATGCTTCCTGGCATGACGAGCGAGCCCGAGATGCAGGACGGGGTTGGGGGGCCGGATGCCTTTGCCCGGCTGTGGACTCCCCATCGGATGGCGTACATCAAGGGTGAGAACAAGCCGTCGGGGCCGACTCCCGACGACGGGTGCCCGTTCTGCCGGATTCCGTCGCTGAGCGATGTCGACGGGCTCGTCGTCGCGCGGGGCGAGCAGGTCTACGCGGTGCTGAATCTGTACCCGTACAACGGCGGCCACCTGATGGTGGTGCCCTATCGGCACGTCGCGGACTACACCGACCTGGACGACGCGGAGACGATCGAGCTCGCCCGGTTCACCAAGCTCGCGATGGCCACTCTGCGCAAGGTGTCCGGTGCGCAGGGGTTCAACATCGGGATGAACCAGGGCCACGTCGCCGGGGCGGGGATCGCCGCGCACCTGCACCAGCACCTGGTGCCGCGCTGGGGCGGCGACACCAACTTCATGCCCGTGGTCGGGCACACCAAGGTGCTCCCGCAACTGCTCGCGGACACCCGCGAGATGTTGGCCTCCGCGTGGCCGGTCGACTGACCGGATCGGTCGGCGCCCCAAGGGTGCGGGCGCGCCGCGGGCGGGGCGGGCGCGCTCGGAGCCGGTGGGCGGAGGCGGTCCGATGGCAGGATCCAAGCGGCTGTTGTCAAGGAGAAGAGCTTTGAGCGCACGACCGGTTCTCGTGTACGACGGCGACTGCGGTTTTTGTACCCGGTCGGTGGAGTTCGCCCGGAAGCACATCCCGTTCGATGCCGACGTGGTGGCCTGGCAGTTCGCCGAACTCGAGGAACTCGGCGTCGAGCAGCACCGCGCCGAGCACGAGGTGTTGTGGGTGACCCCCGTCGGCACCGTGTACGGCGGCCACCACGCGGTGGCCAAGCTGCTGATGAACGCCGGCGGCCCGTGGGCCCTGGCCGGCGCCGCCCTGCGGGTGCAGCCGGTCAGCATCGCCGCGCACGGCGTGTACCGCCTGGTCGCGGACAACCGCGACCGCATGCCCGGCGGGACTCCGGCGTGTGCCATGCCGGCGCACCTGCGGCCGGATACCGTCACCCTGCACGGGTGAGTCGCGGGTTCGCCCTCGCGGTGGCCGCGGCGTCGGTCGCCGCGTACCTCGCGCTCGGCCTGTTCGGATCGGGCGACGCGTGGTGGCTCGGCGACCTGGCGGTGTATCGCGCGGGCGGAGCGGACGTGCTCGCCGGACACGGCGAGTTGTACACGGTCCGGCCCGGGCGGCTCCCGTTCACCTACACGCCGTGGGCCGGCCTGGTGTTCACGCCGCTGGCATGGCTGCCGTGGGTGGCGGTCAAGGCGCTGGGCGTGGCGGCGAACCTGGTCCTGGTCGCGGTGGCGACATGGCTCGCCTGGGGGGTGGCCGGACTGCGCGGCGATCGGGTGCGGGCCACCGCGCTGACCGCCGCGGCGCTGTTGTGGACCGAGCCGGTGCAGGAGAACCTGCGCTTCGGGCAGATCAACCTGCTGCTGCTGGTGCTGGTCCTGTGGGACCTGTCCCGCCCGCGTGGGGCCCGGCTGGTCGGGGTCGGCGTGGGGATCGCGGCCGGGCTCAAGCTGACGCCGGTGATCTTCATCCCGTACCTGCTGCTGACCGGACGGGTGCGCGAGGCGGTGACCGCGCTGGGGACGTTCGTCGGCACGATCGCGGTGGCGTTCGTGGTGTTGCCGCGTGAGTGCGTGGACTACTGGGGCGGGCTGTTCTTCGACGATGCTCGGATCGGGCTGGCCCAGTTCCCCGGCAACCAGTCGTTGCACGGTGCGGTGGCTCGACAGTTCGGCGCCGACCCGGCGCCGGGCGTGCTGTGGCCAGCGCTCGCGACGGTGGTGGCGGCGCTCGGGATGACGCTCGCCGTGCGTGCCGCGCGGCGCGGCGCGGAGCTCACCGGCATGGGGTTGTGCGCGTTGACCGCGCTGCTGGTGTCGCCGATCTCCTGGACGCACCACTGGGTGTGGGCGCTGCCCCTGGTGATCCTGCTGGTGGATCGGGTTCGGCGGACCCGGGCGTGGCCGGAGGTGGTGGCGCTCGCCGCCCTGTGCGCCCTCGCGGCGGCGTATCCGATGGACCGGCCCCGGGTGGCCGGCGTGTTGCCCGCCGGTCTCGTGTGGACGGTGCCCTTCGGCAACGATCGCGAGCTGCACCTGCGGGGGTGGCAATTGCTCGCGGGCAACGCCTATGTGATCGCGGGCGTGTGCGTGCTGATCGGTTGTCTGATCTCCTGTGTGATCGCCGAGCGGAGTGGTTCCGGATTTCACTCGTTCGCCCGGTTCGGTGCCGCTCGCCGATCGGCGGATCGATCCGGCTCCCAGGGTTTGGTCCCGTAGGCGCGGACGCCCTGCGCGGCCCACGGCTGGACGGTCCGCCCGTCTCGGCCGTATCCCCTCCGGACTGCGAGCGCACCGCCCAGCGGTGGCCATCCAAACCGGCGTTCGTAGACTTGTCCTATGTTCCCGCGGGGCCTCGAGCGCTCCGCGGACCTTCGTGGCGAGGCGGTACCGGATGCACGGCAGGGCCCGCCGGATCGGCATATCCACCGCGATACTCCTGCTGTGCACGCTGCTCGTGTCGACGCTCACCAGTGCCACCAAGGGTCCGCGTCCCACCGGCCCGCTCCTGATGGGTGGCGTGGCCGGCGATCCCGGCGCGCTGCAGATCGTGCCCACCGACGCCCCCGCGCGACCGCCCACCGCCGCGGAGCGCGCGTGGCTGGACGCCGGGCACGTGCCGGGCGACACCGCCGCTCGCCGGGACATGGCCGAGCGGGCCCTGCGCGATCTGCGGCTGCTCACCCGACCGGACGGCGCGGTGACCGCGTCCTGGCACAGCTTCTGGTCCAACGTCTGGCCCCGGGACGGAAGTTGGGTGGCCGCGGCGTACACCGCGACGGGACACCCCGACGATGCCCTGCTCGTCCTTCGGCACCTGGCCGGCCTGCAGCGCGCGGACGGGACGTGGGAGGCGCGCTACACGGTTGAGGGGATCGTCCCCGACCGGCGCCGGGCGCAGCAGGACGGCAGCGGCTGGATGCCGTGGGCGGTGTGGTTCTGGTACGTGGCACAGGACCCGAACGCCCCCGCGACCCGCGCGGGCCTGGCCGAGCTGTGGCCGGCGGTGCGGGCCGCCGCCGATCATGTCGCGGGAAGCCTGCAACGGTCCGGGCTGCCGCCGGCGGGCCCGGACTACTGGGAGACGCGCACCGATCAGATCACCCTGGGTACGGCCGCGCCGCTGCTGGCCGGCCTGCGCGCGTCCGCCGACCTGGCCCGCCGGATGGGCGACCCGGCGGCGACCCGGTGGTCCGCCGCCGCGTCCCGGCTCGACACCGGGATCCGCACCTGGTTCGGTGCGTACGGCTATCAGCGCACGCCGAGCTCCTCGGGGGGTGAGGACAGCGCGGTGACCTGGCTGGGGCCGCCGTTCGCGGGTCCCGACGCCAAGGTCGACTCGGCCGTGCGGCGCACCGCCGACCGGCTGACCCTGCCCAACGGCGGTGTCCTGCCCGGTCTGGACTGGGCCGGCGACCCGTCCACCGCGTGGACGCCGGAGACCGCGTCCTTCGCGCTGTACGACGCCGCGTCGGGACATCCGGCGGCGGCCGCTCGTCGGTTGGACTGGCTCGCTGCGCACCGCACCGCTTACGGCTCGCTCCCGGAGAAGGTGGCCGCGGACGGCACGCCGGCTTCGGTGGCGCCGCTGGCGTGGACCGGCGCCGCGGTGCTGCTCGCTCTGGTGGCTACGGAACGAGCACTGCCGGCTCCGGCGGTGTGAGCGATCGTTTGGGCCGCACCCGCCGAAGGCCGGCCCGCAGCCTCGCGTCGACCCTCTCCCACGGCACGAACGCGGTGAAGCAGATCACCGTCGGCAGGAAGTGGATCTCGATGCTCAGGTACGTCAACAGGTGGAAGCCCAGCCAGAAACACACCGCGAAGAACAGCCACCAGCGGCGCAGCACCAGCATCACCGGCGCGAGCAATTCGGCGATCATCATCACCCACTGGCCGAGCTGGAGCAGTACCGGATGGTCCTGGAGGGGCCGGGCGAACCCGGTCCCGCGTCGCTCGATCGCCCAATAGAAGGTGGCGCCGGTCACCCAGCGGAAGCCGGACTCGCGGATCTTGGCCCAGGCCGCGAAGAAGTAGCTCAGCACCACCGACATCTGCATGCACCGGATCACCCAGCCGGCTCTCTCGTCGCTGTGCCGATCCCGGAATCGGGCCCGCCCGGCGGTGGGAAGCAACCACAGGGTGACGGTGATGGCGAAGTGGTCGTGGTCGATCTTCCCGTAGGACATGTAGACGAATTCCCACCACGTGAACGCCACCGCCATCACGGTGCCGGACAGCCGGGGCAGGATGCCGAGCGCGGCGATCGGCGCGCCGATGAACATCACCATCCGCAGCGTCTCGGCCAGGGCCGGGGTGGGCACCGGCAGGTGCAGCGTGTCCGCCAGCCAGACCGGCTGGTACAGCGACGCGGGCAGGTGTGCGTTGCCCATCGTGCCCTTGGTCAGCGCGGTGATGTCGTACAGCACGAAGAGGTAGACGAACAGCCGGATCCAGGCGATCCGCAGGACCGGGACCGACGGGTACCACCAGCGTCGGGCGGCCCGGACCCAGCCCGCGGCGCCCTGCGCTGCGGTGCTCACTTGACCTCCCACTGGGTCAGCGTCTCGGTGAAGCGGCGTTCCTCGGCGGCGTCGCGCAGCACGACGGTGTCGCGCATCAGATAGAGCCGCAGATAGTGCGGGTCGTGCGGGTAGCGCTCGCGTTGGTTCTTGGCCAATTGCTGGAGCAGGCTCGGATCCTGGAGGAACTTCCAGAGCTGGCCCTCCAACTGGGCGCGGCTCATGCCCGAGTGCGCCATCGGGATGTGGATGCGCCTGCCGTCCGTGGTGTCGGCGTCGACGTAGTTCGACTCGATCACGCCGTTGGGATCGGTGCGGAACGCGTACTGGGTGAGCGGGCCGAAGGGGAACGCCATGTCGGTGCCCCAGATCGCGCCGCGCAACAAGGCGCCGAAAATCAGTACGGTCACCACCGCGCGCCAGCCCAGGCGGAAACCGCGGGATGTGCGCGGACGTCGTGTCGAGCCTTGGGACCCCCGATTGTTCACCCGCATATTGAACGCCATCCGCCGGGCACCCGGCACCTCGGGTGTGCGGCGGATGGCGGATCGACGTTCGACGTGCTAGTCGTCGGGCTGCGAGGTGACCTTCGCCGCGAGTTGTGGCGGCATCGGGTCGTGGCGGCAGTAGGCGCGGGCGAATTGGCCGGTGCCGTGGCTGATCGAGCGGAGGTCGATCGCGTAGCGGCTGATCTCGATCTCCGGGACCTCGGCGCGGATCAGGGTGCGGCCGGAGCCGGTCGGTTCGGTGCCCACCACTCGGCCCCGGCGCGAACTCAGGTCGCTGAGTACGCCGCCGACGTACTCGTCGGAGACGGTGACCCGTACCTCCGAGACCGGTTCGAGCAGGTGGATCCGGGTGGCCGCGGCGGCCTCGCGCAGCGCCAGCGCGCCCGCCATCTGGAAGGCCATGTCGGACGAGTCGACCGAGTGCGCCTTGCCGTCGGTCAGCGTCACGCGCAGGTCGACCATCGGATAGCCGGCCGCGACGCCCTTCTCCATCTGCGCCCGGACGCCCTTCTCCACGGACGGGATGAAGTTGCGCGGTACCGCGCCGCCGAAGACCTTGTCGACGAACTCGAACCCGGAACCGCCCGGCAGCGGTTCGACGTCGATCTCGCAGATCGCGAACTGGCCGTGTCCGCCGGACTGTTTCACGTGTCGACCGCGCCCGCTGGCCTTCTCCGCGAACGTCTCGCGCAGCGAGACCTTGTGCGCGACCGCGTCCACCGCGACGCCGTAGCGGCTGCGCAGCCGGTCGAGGAGCACCTCGACGTGCGCCTCGCCCATGCACCACAGGACCAGCTGGTGGGTGTCGGTGTTGTGCTCCAGGCGCAGCGTGGGGTCCTCGGCGACCAGGCGGGCGAGCGACTGGGAGAGCTTGTCCTCGTCGGCCTTGCTGTGCGCGCGGATGGCGACCGGCAGCAGCGGGTCGGGCATCATCCACGGCTCCATCAGGAGCGGATCGTCCTTGTCCGAGATGGTGTCGCCGGTCTCGGCCCGGGTGAGTTTGGCGATCGCGACGATGTCGCCGGCGATGCCGCGGTTGAGCGAGCGCTGGTGTTTGCCCAGCGGGATCGACATCGCGCCGATCCGCTCGTCCAGGTCGTGGTCCTCGTGTCCGCGATCGGCCATGCCGTGCCCGGAGACGTGCACCGTCATGTCCGGGCGCAGCGTGCCGGAGAAGATCCGGACCAGCGAGATCCGGCCCACGTACGGGTCGGACGTCGTCTTGACCACCTCGGCCGCGAGCGGGCCCTCGGGGTCGCAGGTCAGCGGGTCGCGGGGCTTGCCGTCGGGGGTGGTGACCGGCAGCACCTCGTGCTCGGGTGGTGCCGGACAGGCCCGGACGATGCCCTCCAGGAGTTCGATGGTGCCCAGCCCGTCGGGGGCGACCGCGAGCACCGGGTAGAACGAGCCGCGGGCGACGGCCGTCTCCAGGTCGGCGATGAGCGTGTCGACGTCGATCTGTTCGCCGGAGAGGTAACGGTCCATCAGGGACTCGTCCTCGCTCTCCGCGATGATGCCCTCGATCAGCCGGTTGCGGGCGTCCTCGATCAGCGGCAGGTGCTCGGGGTCGGGGTCGAGCGTTCGGCGGGTGCCGGAGGAGTAGTCGTAGACCCGCTGGGTGAGCAGGCCCATCAGGCCCGCGACGCCCTCGTCCTCGCCGTGCAGCGGCAGGTACAGCGGCAGCACGGTGTCCGAGTCGGGGTCGCCGAACACCCGCTGGCAGATCAGCACCATCTCGTCGAAGTCGGCGCGCGCCTGGTCGAGTTTGGTGATCACGATCGCGCGGGGCATGCCGACCGAGGCGCACTCGTCCCAGAGCATCCGGGTCGAGCCGTCCACGCCGTCGGCGGCCGAGACCACGAACAGCGCGGCGTCCGCGGCGCGCAGGCCCGCGCGCAGGTCGCCGACGAAGTCCGCGTAGCCGGGGGTGTCGAGCAGGTTGATCTTCACGCCCTCGAATTCGACGGGCGACAAGGACAGCGCCACCGAGCGGTGCTGGCGGTGTTCGATGTCCTCGAAATCGGACACGGTCGTCCCGTCCTCGACGCGACCGGCCCGGGGAATCGTCCCGGTCGCCACGAGCAGGGACTCCACCAATGTCGTCTTGCCCGCTCCCGTGTGGCCCACCAGCACCACGTTGCGCACCGAGTCCGGGCTCGCCGGCGCGGTTACCCTGCCGACGGTTCCGGCGCTAGCTCCGGATTTGTCCGCCATGTGCCACCTCCTGGTTGTCCATGTCGTGCGGTCGTCGTCGACGTCCCCGTACGCACAGGTGCCAGGGCCTGTCCGTCCGTTTCCGGCGGGTCCGTCGAGATCGGACGGACAGGCTCTTGTCGGTCGTCGGTACGCCAACGTCCGCAAATCGATTCCTGAACGGCAGCATTGCCCCGACGTCCGACCGAGTACAAGTGTCCTCGCCGGATGCGCTGTTCTCCAACGCGGCACGCCCGGGTACGGCACGCCCGGGCGACGGGGGGCCCGGGAGGTGCGACCGCGTCAGTACGATGGGCGCACCAGGCGGGTCGAGTCCCTCGGATCCCCCGCCGCCCCGGCAATCCCTCGGGAAGGCGATGCTCAACAAATACGCTCGTGCCTTCTTCACGCGTGTGCTCACCCCGTTCGCGAGTTTTCTGCTGCGCCACAACGTGAGTCCGGACACGGTGACGCTGATCGGCACCCTCGGGGTGGTCGTCGCGGCGCTGGTGTTCTTCCCGATCGGCTGGTTCCTCACCGGCACGCTCGTCATCACCGCGTTCATCTTCTCCGACCTGGTCGACGGCAACATGGCGCGCCAGTTGGGCCGCTCGACCAAATGGGGGGCCTTCCTGGACTCCACGCTGGACCGGGTGGCGGACGCCGCGATCTTCGGCGCGCTGGCGATCTGGTTCGCCGGCGACGGCGACAACCTGCGCATGTGCATCCTGGCGATCTTCTGCCTCGGATCCGGCCAGGTCGTGTCCTACTGCAAGGCCAGGGCCGAGAGCCTGGGCCTGGCCTGCGACGTCTCCGGACTGATCGAGCGCGCCGAGCGGCTGGTCATCTCGCTGGTGGCGACCGGCCTCGACGGAATGGGTGTCCCCTACATCCAGGAGGCCGCGCTGTGGTTCATCGCGGTGGGCAGCCTGATCACGGTCTTCCAGCGGATGATCGCGGTGTATCGCTCGGCCTCCGCGATCGACAACGCGGTGTCCGGGGGTGACAAGGCATGACCGACCTCGGGCAGCGGCTGGCCGACACCGGGTACGCCCTGGGCTGGTCCGTGGTCAAGCGGTTGCCCGAACCGGTCGCCACCGCCGCCTTCCGGCGGATCGCCGACCTGGTCTGGCGGCGGCGCGTCGGCGGCGTGCTCCGGTTGGAGGCCAATCTGCGTCGCGTGGTGGGGCCCGATGCCACGCCCGAGCAACTTCGCGCGCTCTCCCGCGAGGGCATGCGCTCCTACCTGCGCTACTACCAGGAGGCGTTTCGGCTGCCGGTCTGGGACCGCAAGACGGTGCTGGCCCGGATGGAGTGCGACCTGACGCTGCTGGACGAGTGCAGCGCCCGCGGCAAGGGCGTGATCTTCGCGCTCCCGCACATGGGCAACTGGGACCACGCCGGCGCCTGGATCACGCTCAAGGGCTATCCGTTCACCACGGTCGCCGAGCGCCTGAAGCCGGAGTCGCTGTACAAGCGCTTCCTGGACTATCGCGAGTCGCTGGGCATGGAGGTGCTGCCGCTCACCGGCGGCGAGGGCAACACGTTCGGCACGCTGGCGCGCCGGCTGCGCGAGGGCCGGCTGCTCTGCCTGCTCTCCGACCGCGACCTGACCGCCGGCGGCGTGCCGGTGACCTTCTTCGGCGAGCAGACCCGGATGGCCGCAGGCCCGGCGGCGCTGGCCGTGCAGACCGGGGCGGCGCTGATTCCGGTCACCCTGCACTGGGACGACAAGGTCCTGCGGGGCACGCTGCACCCGGAGATCGAGGTGCCCGCCGAGGGCACCCGCCGGGAGAAGATCGCGGTGATGACCCAGCGGGTCGCCGACGCCTACGCCCGGGGGATCGCGCGCGACCCGCAGGACTGGCACATGCTCCAGCCGCTGTGGCTCGCCGATCTGGACCAACGCCGGCTCGCCCGGATCGGGGAGGCCAAGTGAGGATCGGCGTCGTGTGCCCCTACTCGTGGGACGTGCCGGGCGGTGTGCAGTACCACGTGCGGGACCTCGCGGCGAACCTGATCGCGCGCGGACACGAGGTGTCGGTGTTGGCGCCGGCGGACGACGACACCCCGCTGCCGGACTACGTGGTGCCGGCCGGGCGGGCCGTACCGGTGCGCTACAACGGCTCGGTGGCCCGGCTCAACTTCGGCTTCCTGTCCGCCGCGCGGGTGCGTCGGTGGATCCACGACGGGCACTTCGACGTGCTGCACATCCACGAACCGGCCACGCCCAGCCTGTCGTTGCTCGCGTGCTGGGCCGCGTCCGGCCCGGTGGTGGCCACCTTCCACACCTCCAACACGCGCTCGCGCGCGATGATCGCGGCCTACCCGATCCTGCAGCCGGCGCTGGAGAAGATCAGCGCGCGGATCGCGGTCAGCGAGTACGCGCGCCGCACCCTGGTCGAGCACCTGGGCGGCGACGCGGTGGTCATCCCCAACGGTGTGGACGTCGGCTTCTTCGCCGACGCACCCGTGGAGCCGACGTGGCAGGGCACCCCCGAGGCGCCCACCATCGGCTTCATCGGCCGCATCGACGAGTCGCGCAAGGGGCTGCCCACGCTGATCGAGGCGTTCCCGCGGATCGTCGAGGCGTTCCCGGGCGTGCGGCTGCTGGTGGCCGGGCGCGGGGACGCGGAGGAGGCGGTGCAGGACCTGCCGCAGGCGTTGCGCGACCAGGTCACCTTCCTGGGCATGGTCAGCGACCTGGACAAGGCCCGGCTGCTGCGCAGCGTGGACGTGTACGTGGCGCCCAACACCGGTGGCGAGAGCTTCGGGATCATCCTGGTCGAGGCGATGTCGGCGTCGGCGCCGGTACTGGCGAGCGACTTGGACGCGTTCCGGCAGGTGCTGGACGGCGGGCGCGCGGGGGAGTTGTTCGCGGTGGAGGACGCCTCGGCGCTCGCCGCCGCCGCGATCGCGCTGTTGCGCGATCCGGTGCGCAGGGACGCGCTGCGCGAGGTCGGGCGCAAGCATGTGCAGCGCTACGACTGGGAGACCGTGGGGACGGACATCCTGGGCGTGTACGAGACGGTCACCGCGGGGGCGCCGGCGGCGTGAAGTCGGCCCGGCCGGCGTCGCAGGCCGGTGCGCAGGCGGGGCATAGGGTCGCCGGGTGATGACTGTCATCTGGATCCTGCTGGCCGTGCTCGCGGTCGGCGTCTATCTCAGCTGGACCGCGGGGCGGCTCGACCGGTTGCATGCGCGGGTGGACTCGAGTCGGGCCGCGTTGGACGCGCAGTTGTTGCGGCGTTCGGCGGTCGCGCAGGAGATCGCCACCTCCGGGCTGCTCGATCCGGCCTCCTCGCTCGTGTTGGCCGGCGCCGCGCACGAGGCGCGCAACGCGGCCGAGGACGAGCGCGAGGTGGCGGAGAGCGACCTGACCCGCGCGCTGCGGTTCCTGTTCGAGGACCCCGCCCAGGCGGAGGACCTGCGGGCCCGGCCCGGCGGCGCGGAACTGGTCGCCGAACTGCAGACCGCGGTGCGGCGCGTGCCGATGGCCCGGCGCTTCCACAACGACGCGGTCCGCGGCGCCCGCGCGGTGCGCCGACACCGGTTGGTGCGCTATCTGCGGCTCGCGGGCCATGCCCCGTACCCGGTCACCTTCGAGATGGACGACGAGGAACCGCGCACATTGCAGCCCGGTGGTTCCTGACGAGAGCCCCGCAAAGGCCACCGTGGACAGATTGGCCCGGGTAATTCGCCGGGGTGGCATGACATTAGGATCCACATCACCCGTACGATGGAGCCAACCGTCGTCGTTCGCATCTGTGTGAGGTCATCCGTGTCCACCACCCCCGCAAGCCCCCAGACCGGCACCGACCTGGTCAAGCGCGGCATGGCCGAGCAGCTCAAGGGCGGCGTGATCATGGACGTCGTCAACGCCGAGCAGGCCAAGATCGCCGAGGACGCGGGCGCGGTCGCCGTCATGGCGCTCGAGCGCGTGCCGGCCGACATCCGCAAGGACGGCGGCGTCGCGCGCATGTCCGACCCGGACATGATCGACGGCATCATCGGCGCCGTGTCCATCCCGGTGATGGCCAAGGCCCGGATCGGCCACTTCGCCGAGGCCCAGGTCCTGCAGTCGCTCGGGGTGGACTACATCGACGAGTCCGAGGTGCTCACCCCGGCCGACGAGTCGAACCACATCAACAAGTGGAGGTTCACCACCCCCTTCGTGTGTGGTGCGACCAACCTCGGCGAGGCGCTGCGCCGGATCACCGAGGGCGCGGCGATGATCCGCTCCAAGGGTGAGGCCGGCACCGGCAACGTGGTCGAGGCGACCCGGCACATGCGCACCATCCTCAAGGACATCAAGCAGCTCTCGGTGCTGGACGAGGACGAGCTGTTCGTCGCCGCGAAGAACCTCCAGGCGCCGTACGCGCTGGTCAAGGAGGTCGCCGAGGCCGGCAAGCTGCCCGTCGTGCTGTTCACCGCGGGCGGCATCGCCACCCCTGCCGACGCGTCGATGATGATGCAGCTCGGCGCCGAGGGCGTGTTCGTCGGCTCGGGCATCTTCAAGTCCGGCGACCCGGCCAAGCGGGCCAAGGCGATCGTGGACGCGACCCTGCACTTCGACGACCCGGACGTGATCGCCAAGGTCTCGCGCGGTCTGGGCGAGGCGATGGTCGGCATCAACATCGACACCCTCCCGGCCGAGCAGCGCTACGCCGGCCGCGGCTGGTAGTTCGCGCCGTCGAGTCCCTCGCGCCTCGAACAGCACACCGCGCGCACGCGAACAGCACGTCGCGCACTCGAACAAGCTGTGAGCCGGGCCCGGACGCGATCGCGTCCGGGCCCGGCTCGGTACCTACGACCGGACGAGGTTGACGTGTCCACCACTCCCATCATCGGTGTCCTCGCCCTCCAGGGCGACGTGCGCGAACACGCCATCGCGCTGGCCGAACTCGACGCGATCGCGCGCCCGGTGCGCAAGGCGGAGGAGTTCGCCGAGCTCGACGCGCTCGTCATACCCGGCGGCGAGTCGACCACGATGTCCAAGCTCGCGGTGTCCTTCGGGCTGTTCCCGGCGCTGCGCGAGCGGGTCGCGGGCGGCATGCCGGTCTACGGCTCGTGTGCGGGCATGATCATGCTCGCCGACAAGATCCTGGACGGCCGCGAGGACCAGGAGACGGTCGGCGGGATCGACATGATCGTGCGGCGCAACGCGTTCGGCCGGCAGAACGACTCGTTCGAGGCCGACGTCCCCTTTGCCGGTCTGGCCGGCGGCGACCCCATCCACGGCGTTTTCATCCGCGCCCCGTGGGTCGAGTCGGTGGGCGCCGAGGTCGAGGTGCTCGCCCGACTGACCGCGGAGCCGTACGCGGACCGCATCGTCGCGGTACGCCAGGGCAACCTGCTCGCCACGTCCTTCCACCCGGAGCTCACCCCCGACCGGCGTGTGCACGCGTACTTCGTGGACATGGTCCGTGCCACGCTCTGAGTCCGCGCGCCGGTAGGATCTTCCAGCCTGTACAGGCCCGTGCAGTGCACCCGCGACCCGAAGGAGTAGAGGCGGATGTCCGGCCACTCGAAGTGGGCGACCACCAAGCACAAAAAGGCCGTCATCGACGCCAGGCGCGGAAAGCTCTTCGCCAAGCTGATCAAGAACGTCGAGGTGGCGGCGCGCACCGGCGGCGGTGACATCGCCGGCAACCCGACGCTCTACGACGCCATTCAAAAGGCCAAGAAGTCCTCGGTCCCCAACGACAACATCGACCGCGCGGTCAAGCGCGGCTCCGGTGCGGAGGCCGGCGGCGCCGACTACCAGTCGATCACGTACGAGGGGTACGGACCGAACGGTGTCGCGGTGCTGATCGAGTGCCTCACCGACAACCGCAACCGCGCGGCGTCGGACGTGCGGGTCGCGATGACCCGCAACGGCGGCTCGATGGCCGACCCGGGCTCGGTGTCGTACATGTTCACCCGCAAGGGTGTCGTGATCGTGCCGAAGAACGACCTGAGCGAGGACGACGTGCTGGGCGCGGTGCTCGATGCCGGCGCCGAGGAGGTCAACGACCTCGGCGACACCTACGAGGTGGTCAGCGAGGCGACCGACATGGTCGCCGTGCGGACCGCGCTCGTGGACGCCGGGATCGACTACGACTCGGCGGACGCCAACTTCATCCCCAGCGTCTCGGTCGAGCTGGACGAAGAGGGCGCGCGCAAGATCTTCCGGCTGATCGAGGCGCTGGAGGACAGCGACGACGTCCAGGAGGTCTGGGCGAACTTCGACGTCTCGGACGAGATCATGGAGAGCATCAACGCGGAATAGTCGCGATGCGCGAACGCGCGTGGGGCCGGCGGCAACTGCCGCCGGCCCCACGCGCGTTCGGGCCCCTGCCTACGGGTTGGTGTTTATCACGTACAGCAGGAAGCCCACGTACCACCCGGCGAACGCCGCCCCCGCGACCAGCACCGAGATCACCACGCCGCGCGGCCACTTGGCCATCAGTCGGGCCAGCGGCAGCACGATGGTGAAGGCCGGCAACATGAAGCGCGGCTTGGAGTGGAAGAACCAGCCGTTGCTCGTGGTCAGCGCCAGGAACATCACCACGCCGCCGTACACGTGCACCGGCAGCGGGATCCGGCGGTCCCGCAGGGACCAGATCATCAGGGCCACGGACAGGATGATCACGAACGTGCAGACCACGTAGATCGGCCGACCCAGGTGGGTGAGATACCTGGCCATCCACTGGACGGTGCTTATGCCCCAGTCGAACCGCAGGTTGAAGGCCTTGTCCTGGATCCACACCCACCCGTCGGGGCGCCCGGCCAGCCAGCCCACCCAGGCGATGAAGCCCACGCACGCCAGCGGCGAGACCAGGGTGGCCAGCACCGGGCGGCGGGCCTGCGGGGCCAGCAGCCCGACCCGGGTGCCGTCCTCGCGGCGGCCCAGCACGATCGCCAGCGCGGCCACGCCCATGGCCGCGACCAGGCCGAACGCGGTGTTCCGGGTCAGGCCCGCGAACAGGCACAGGGCGCAGGCCAGGGTCCACTGGCGGCGGACGAGAGCCAGCAGGCCCCAGGACGCGAAGGCCACGAACAGCGCCTCGGAGTAGACCATGGTGAGCACCATCGAGCCCGGCGCCACGCCCCACAGGAGCGCGAACAGGGTGGCCACCTCGTGGTTGCCGGTGAGTTCGCGCCCCAGCGCGTACAGCCCCCAGGCCGCGACCACGCCGGCCAGCACGGTGACGACCATGCCGGCGTTGAGCGCGGACAGGCCGGTCACGTCGCCGACGAGGCGGACCGCCCAGGGGTAGCCGGGAAAGAACTCGACGTTGGTCCAGTACGGCTTGCCGGCCGGCGAGACCGGGATCTTGTCGACGTAGCCGAAGTCCGCGATGTCGCGGAACCAGACGCCGTCCCACGAGCCGACCATGGACCAGAACGGCTTCCCGGTCGCCAACGCCATCGCGCCGAGCACCGCGAGGTTGATCGCGCGCGCGATCAGGTAGCCGAGTACCGCGGTGCGGGCCGGGCGGAAGGAGGCGCTCGCGCGGTGCGCGAAGTCGACGACGCCGGCCCGCAGGCGGTCGGGGAGAGCGTCGGCGAAGGCGCCGTCGGCGGGCGCCGGCATCCTGATCGCACCCTTCTCGGCGGCCGGCGGGGTCTCGGCGACCGGCATGGACGGCGACGGCATGAAAACCTTCCGGGCGGCGAGCGAGGGCAGTCTCCAACCGACCCTAGCGTCGCCTGTGCGGGCTCCCGCGCGGCGACCGGGCCGCTTGGGCAACGATCGTCACAGGGCTGTCATCGGGGTGTTATCGACCGGGACAAGCGTACGTGTCGCTCGAACGAGTGATCACGGAGTGGCGGTACCCGGGGGATCGGCGCGACTGCACTAGGGTTTGCCTGGGCGAACAGGTGTTCGTATCGGGTGGTGCTCGGCGCGCATGCCGGCCGCCGGCCCGGCGACGCCGAGGGGACGAGCGGGACGAGAGGGGCGCGGCATGCGGGTCTTGGGGGTCGACCCCGGTCTGACCCGATGCGGCGTCGGCGTGGTCGACGGCGCGGTCGGCAAGCCGCTGCGGATGATCGAGGCGGGTGTGGTGCGCACCCCGGCCGAGGCGGCCATCGACGCCCGGCTGCTGGGCATCGAGCAGGGCATCGAGGAGTGGCTGGACCGGCACCGGCCGGACTGCGTCGCGGTCGAGCGGGTGTTCAGCCAGCACAACGTGAGCACCGTGATGGGCACCGCACAGGCATCGGCCGTGGCGATCGTGTGCGCCGCACGGCGCGGCCTGCCGGTGACGCTGCACACGCCGAGCGAGGTCAAGGCCGCGGTGACCGGGAGCGGGCGTGCGGACAAGGCCCAGATCGGCGCGATGGTGACCCGTATCCTGCGTCTGGACGGCCCGCCGAAACCGGCGGACGCCGCCGACGCGGTCGCGCTGGCGATCTGTCACATCTGGCGCGGCGGCGCCTCCGACCGGCTCGCGGCGGCGGTGGCCGCGGCGCGCACTCCCGCCGTGCGGCTGCCGCGCGGCACCCGCCGATGACCGGATCCGCTCGCCGGCCGCCTTCGACGACCGGACTCGGCAGGGCCGACATCCGGGCGACCGGCCCACGTACCACCGACCAGGCAGGAGCATTCGGGTGATCGCGTTCGTCTCCGGAACCGTGGCCGGTCTCGGCCCGGACACCGCCGTCGTCGAGGTCGGCGGGGTCGGCCTGGCCGTGCAGTGCACGCCCACCACGCTGGCCACGCTGCGCGTGGGGGCGGCGGCCCGACTGGCCACGTCGCTGGTGGTGCGGGAGGACTCGCTCACCCTGTTCGGCTTCGCCGACGACGACGAGAAGCGCACCTTCGAGGTGTTGCAGACCGCCAACGGGGTGGGGCCGAAGCTGGCCCTGGCGATGCTCGCCGTGTACAGCCCCGACGCGCTGCGCGCGGCGGTCGCGGGCAAGGACGCCAAGGCGCTCACCGCCGTTCCGGGGATCGGCCCCAAGGGTGCGCAGAAGCTGCTCCTGGACCTCAAGGACAAGCTCGGCGCACCCACCGGCGCGGGCGGCGCGCTCGGCGTCGGCGCCCCGGTGAGCGCGGGCTGGCGCGATCAGCTGCACGCCGCGCTGGTCGGCCTGGGCTATGCCACGCGCGAGGCGGACGACGCGGTCGCCGCGGTGACCGCCGAGGCGGAGGCCGCGGCCACGCCCGACATCGGCGCACTGCTCAAGGCGGCGCTGCGCGGCCTGAACCGCAGATGAACCGGCGCGGGCGACCCGTCGCCCGGCGCGGCACCACCGTGTCGCCCGGGTCGGGCAGGATGAGCGCAGGCCGCACGAACACGACCATGGGCGGAACACGATGACGCAGGACGGCGAACGCCTGGTGACCGCCGCGGCGGACGGCGAGGACCAGGCCGTCGAGGCCGCGCTGCGGCCGAAGAACCTCGACGAGTTCATCGGCCAGGAGCGGGTGCGCGAGCAACTGTCCCTGGTGTTGACCGCGGCGCTGGGCCGCGGCGGCACCGCCGATCACGTGCTGCTGTCCGGTCCGCCCGGGCTCGGCAAGACCACGCTGTCGATGATCATCGCGGCCGAGATGGGCGTGCCGATCCGGATCACCTCCGGCCCGGCCATCCAGCACGCCGGCGACCTGGCCGCGATCTTGTCCTCGCTGTCCGAGGGCGAGGTGCTCTTCCTCGACGAGATCCACCGGATGTCGCGGCCCGCCGAGGAGATGTTGTACATGGCGATGGAGGACTTCCGGGTCGACATCATCGTCGGCAAGGGCCCCGGCGCCACCGCGATCCCGCTCGACCTGCCGCCGTTCACCCTGGTGGGCGCGACCACCCGGGCCGGGTTGTTGCCGCCGCCGCTGCGCGACCGGTTCGGCTTCACCGGCCACATGGACTTCTACGCGCCCGCCGAACTCGAACGGGTGCTGAACCGCTCGGCACGGCTGCTCGACGTCGAGCTGTCCGCGGAGGGCGGCGCCGAGATCGCCGGCCGCTCGCGCGGCACGCCCCGGATCGCCAACCGGCTGCTGCGCCGGGTCCGCGACTACGCGCAGGTCCGCGCGAACGGCAAGGTCGATCGGGACATCGCCGCCCGCGCGCTGGACGTGTACGAGGTGGACGCGCTGGGCCTGGACCGGCTGGACCGGGCCGTCCTGCAGGCGCTGACCACACTGTTCGGCGGCGGTCCGGTGGGCCTGTCCACGCTGGCCGTGGCGGTCGGCGAGGAGACCGAGACGGTCGAGGAGGTCGCCGAACCGTTCCTGGTCCGCAGCGGTTTCCTGGCCCGCACCCCGCGCGGTCGGGTGGCCACCGCGAAGGCCTGGCTGCATCTGGGGCTGAACCCGCCACAGGGGGCGCTGCCGGGGCAGCACGGTGCACAACAGAGCGTGTTGTTCGACAACGGGGCCGTGACCGGTAAGGATGCAACCGAGTGAGGCCGGTGCGTGTCGGGAACGCACGCGGTCGGTAGTCGTTGTTCCTGTAGTAAGTACCCGTCTAGACTCCGCCGAGGCTGCCGCACCGTGGCCGGCCGAGTGTCACCGTCCGGGCCGCCGAGCGGCCTTGGGAAGGAATCGTTTCAAGCCGTGGACCCGCTTACCCTCCTCCTGCCAGTAATCATCGTCGTGGTGTTCTACTTCCTGATCATCAAGCCCGGGAAGGCACGCCAGCGACAGGCCATGGAAACGCAGAACTCGCTGGTCCCGGGCGCCGAGGTCCGCACGATCGCGGGGCTGTATGCGACGGTCACCGAGGTGGAGGACGATTCCGTCATCCTTGAGGTCGCGCCCGATGTGCACTGCCGCTTCGTCAAGAGCGCCATCGCCGCCGTCCTGTCCTCCGGTGACGACGCCGACGAGGAGCACGACGACGAGCACGAGCACGAAGACGACGCCGAGGCCGGCGACGACGTCGTGAAGCTCGACAAGAAGCCCGAGGCCGTCGAGGACTCCGCGGCCGAGGACACCAAGACCGTGGACGTCACCAAGTCCGAGGGCGCGAGCAAGGCGTCCGAGGCCGGCGACCGGCTGCGCAAGGACGACAAGCAGGACTAGTTCGGCTCGTGGTGGTGCGGTGGTCCTCGGACCACCGCAGAGCAATACAGTCATGTGACCGGGGGTGACACCCCGGATACGACAGCGTCCGGCATCCTGCCGGGCGCCGTGCCGTGCCAGGCGGACGTGGCCAAGGCCCGTCCGCGGCGGCATCGAGAGGGAGATTGGGCGAAGGTGGCAGCACCGAAATCGAGTTCCCGAGGGCACCCGGGACGGGTCCTGGCCTTCATCGGGGTCGTGATCGTCGCGCTGTACGCGATCATGTTCTCGACCGGGGACAAGACCCCACGTCTGGGCATCGACCTCGCGGGCGGCACCAGTGTCACGCTCACCGCCAAGGCCGACCAGGGCCGCAACGGTGCGGTCAACAAGTCGAACATGCAGACCGCGGTGGAGATCATCCGCCAGCGCGTCAACGCGTTCGGTGTGTCCGAGGCGGAGGTGCAGACCGAGGGCGACCGCAACATCGTCATCAGCATCCCCAAGGGCAAGAACGAGAAGGAGACGGCGGAGCAGGTCGGTCAGACCGCGAAGCTGTTCTTCCGCCCCGTTCTGGAGGCCACGGCAATCACCCCCCAGGGTGGGACCAAGCTGCCGCTGACTCCGCCGTCGACGCCGCCCGCGAGCACCCCGCCGGCAAGCACGCCGCCCGCGGCCGAGCCGGGCAAGCCGCAGGGTCGGGTCATCCCGAACCTGAAGGACGCGTCCGGCGCCCCGACCCCGCCGCCGTCGACGCCGCCCGCGAGCACCCCGCCCGCCACGCCTCCGGCGAGCACCCCGCCGGCCGGAGCCGACGCGAACGGCATCACGCCCGAGCTGCGCGCGAAGTACGCCAACCTGGACTGCTCCCTCCCGGAGAACCGCGGCCTCGGCCCGGTGCCGGCCCCGGAGGACCAGCCGACCGTGGCATGCAGCCGCGATCAGGGCGAGGGCGAGGAGAAGTACATCCTCGGTCCGGTGCTGATCCCCGGCACGGACGTGGACTCCTCGAAGGCGCAGCTGCCGCAGAACGGCAGCGTCGGCGGCTGGGAAGTCGAGCTGAAGTTCACCGACGCGGGCACCAACAAGTTCACCAAGATCACCGGTGACCTGGCGGCGGGCAAGTACCCGACCAACCGCTTCGCGATCGACCTGGATGGTGTGGTCGTCTCCGCGCCGTCGGTGAAGGCGGAGATCCCCGGCGGCAGCGCCGTGATCTCGGGCAACTTCACCCGCAGCTCGGCCAAGGACCTGGAGAACGTGCTCAAGTACGGCGCGCTCCCGCTGTCCTTCACCAAGAGCGACGTGACCACGGTGTCCGCGTCGCTGGGCGGTGACCAGCTCCGGGGCGGTCTGATCGCGGGTGCGATCGGCATCGTCCTGGTCATCCTGTACTCGCTGTTCTACTACCGGGGCCTCGGCCTGGTGAGCATCGCGAGTCTGGCGGTCTCGGCGGCCCTGACCTACGCCATCATGTGTCTGCTCGGCCGAAGTATCGGCTTCGCACTCAACCTGCCGGCGGTGTGTGGCGCGATCGCCGCGATCGGTATCACGGTGGACTCGTTCATCGTGTACTTCGAGCGGATCCGGGACGAGATCCGCGAGGGTCGCACGTTGCGACCCGCCGTGCAGAAGGCGTGGCCCCGGGCCCGGCGCACCATCCTGGTGTCCGACGCGGTGTCGTTCCTGGCCGCCGCGGTGCTGTACGTCGTCTCGGTCGGCAAGGTCCAGGGCTTCGCGTTCACCCTCGGCCTGACCACGCTGCTCGACGTCGTGGTGGTGTTCCTGTTCACCAAGCCGCTCATGACGATCCTCGCCAAGCGCAAGTTCTTCGCGGACGGCCACAAGTGGTCCGGTCTCGATCCCGAAGCGCTCGGTGCCAATCAGCGCCAGTCGTACCGCAGCCGTCGCCCGCGTGGGCGCGCTGCCGGCGTCAAGGAGGCGTGATGAGTCGCTTCGGTGACATCAAGAACATCGGCGTCCGGCTGCACCACGGCGACGTCTCGTTCGACTTCGTCGGCCGCAAGAAGTTGTGGTACTCGATCTCCGCACTGATCCTGCTGCTCGCGGTCGGCGGTCTGCTCGGCCGCGGGCTGCACCAGGGCATCGAGTTCAAGGGCGGTTCGGTCTACACGATCGAGCACACCTCGGCCTCGCAGAACGACGCCCGCAAGGCGGTGGAGCCGTTCACCGACGGCACCGACGCCATAGTGCAGAAGGTCGGCGGCGACGGCCTGCGGATCCAGATCGCGGAGTCGGACGCGGACAAGACCAAGGAGGTCTCGGCGGCCATCGCCAAGGACCTCAAGGTCGCGCCGGACAAGGTCAACACGCAGGTGGTCGGTCCCAGCTGGGGCAAGGAGATCTCCAAGAAGGCCCTGCAGGGCCTGGTGATCTTCATGATCCTGGTGGTGATCTACCTCACCTTCGCCTTCGAGTGGCGGATGGCCGTGGCGGCGCTGGTCGCGCTGATCCACGACATCGTGATCACCATCGGTGTGTACGCGCTGGTGGGCTTCGAGGTGACGCCGGGCACGGTGATCGGTCTGCTGACGATTCTCGGTTACTCCCTGTACGACACCGTCGTGGTGTTCGACACGGTCAAGGAGAACGCCAAGAACATCACCAAGCAGACCAAGCTCACCTACAGCGAAGCGGCCAACGCGGGTCTGAACCAGACCCTGGTGCGGTCGATCAACACCACGGTCGTGGCACTGCTGCCGGTGGCGTCGCTGCTGTTCGTCGGTGGCGGTCTGCTCGGTGCGGGCATGCTCAAGGACATCGCGCTGTCGCTGTTCGTGGGCCTGGCCGCCGGTGCGTTCTCGTCGATCTTCATCGCCACGCCGATCCTGGCGGACCTCAAGGAGCGGTCGCCGGAGATGCGGCAGCTGGCGAAGAAGGTGGCCCAGCGCCGGGCGGCCGAGGCCAAGGCGGCCCAGGCCGCCGAGGCCTCCGGGATTCCCGCGGATCGTGCCGAGGGTCACCCGGACGTGGACGAGGCCGGCGAGTCGGACGACGACGAGACCGTACCCGCGCAGGGCGGTGCGCCGCGTGCGGGCGCCTCGCGCGGTCGGGCGCGCACTCGTCCCGGCGGCAAGAGGAAGCGTTGATGGCCGACGAGGCGATGCCGGACGAGGAGCTGCACAAGCTCCTGGAGAGCCGGATCCGGGACGTGCCGGACTGGCCGCAGCCGGGCGTGGTGTTCAAGGACATCTCCCCGCTGCTGGCCGATCCGGTCGCGTTCGCGGCCCTGGTCGACGCGCTGGCCGAGCGCTGTGCGGGTCGGGTGGACAAGGTGGTCGGGATCGAGGCCCGAGGCTTCATCCTGGCCGCGCCGGTGGCCTACCGGGCGCGGGCCGGATTCGTTCCGGTGCGCAAGGCGGGCAAGCTGCCGTGCGCGACGTTCGCGCAGTCCTACGAGCTGGAGTACGGCTCGGCCACACTGGAGGTGCACCAGGACGCGTTCGAGCCCGGTGACCGGGTGCTCGTGATCGACGACGTGCTCGCCACCGGCGGGACCGTCGAAGCCACGATCGACCTGGTCGGGCGGGCCGGCGCGGAGGTGGTGGGGGTCGAGGTGCTGCTCGAACTCGGCTTCCTGAACGGCCGGGCGCGGCTCGCGCCGGTGCTGCCGGAAGGCACGCTGGAGTCGTTCATCGTCGTGTGACACGCCGCCGAAGGCGTGTCGACGGAGGCCGGAGGCGCCCCTGCCGGGGGAGCCTTCGGCCTTCGCCGTTGCGGCGGCTGCCGTTCCGGATGGCCGAGTCGTGAGGGCGTGGGTCAGTACGATGGAAGTTCCGTCATCTGTGGGAGGAGTTCCCTTGCCGGACGAGGTCGCGCCCGTCGCGTCGTCCTCGGGGGATGCCGTCGAACACGCGGCTCCCTCGGACGACGCCACACGTGCCACACCGGGCCCCTCGGGCCATCCTCCGGTGGGCGCCGGAGGAGCCGACGAGGCGGTGACCCGTGCCCGGCCCGACGCCGAGCCCGCGGAGCCGGTGGCGACGCCGGCGGACGCTCCCGGGCAGGCCCCCGCCGAGCGCCCGGCCGCGGCCGGACCGGCCGCCGCCGAGCCGAAGGGTGCCGAGCCGGCGGGTGCCGAGCCGAAGGACGCCGGGTCCGGCGGGGCGCGCGGGAGCGAGGCACAGGCTGCGGCGTCCTCCGAGGACAGCGCCGACGGACCGCGCGGCAGCGACGGCCACAGTGGCCCCGCCGCCGGTGCGGCCGGGCCCGAGGCCAGGGGACCCAGACCGGCCGCGAAGGCGGCGCCGAGCCCCGCGGGCGCCTCGCGCGGCGGCGGCACAGAGCGCTCGCGCTCGCTGCGGGTGGACGGTCCCAGCCGGGTCCGCGCGCGGCTGGCCAGGCTGGGCGTACAGCGCAACAGCGTGTACAACCCGGTCCTGGAGCCGCTGCTGCGAGTGGTCCGGGTCAACGACCCCAAGGCCGACCTGCGCCAGATCGAGCGGGCGTACACCACCGCCGAGCGCTGGCACCGGGGCCAGCGGCGCAAGAGCGGCGACCCGTACATCACCCACCCGCTCGCCGTCGCCACCATCCTGGCCGAGCTCGGGATGGACCCGCCGACGCTGATGGCCGGGCTGCTGCACGACACCGTCGAGGACACCGACTACGGGCTCGACGCGCTGCGCCGCGACTTCGGCGACACCGTGGCGATGCTCGTCGACGGCGTGACCAAGCTGGACAAGGTCAAGTTCGGCGAGGCCGCACAGGCCGAGACCGTGCGCAAGATGGTCATCGCGATGGCCAAGGACCCGCGGGTTCTGGTGATCAAGCTCGCCGACCGGCTGCACAACATGCGCACCATGCGCTACCTCAAGCGGGAGAAGCAGGAGCGCAAGGCCCGCGAAACGCTGGAGATCTACGCCCCGCTCGCGCACCGCCTGGGCATGAACACGATCAAGTGGGAGCTGGAGGACCTGGCGTTCGCCATCCTCTACCCCAAGATGTACGACGAGATCGTGCGCCTGGTCGCCGAGCGGGCACCCAAGCGGGACGAATACCTGGCCCTGGTCACCGACCAGGTGCAGGGCGACCTGCGCTCGGCGCGGATCAAGGCCACGGTCACCGGGCGACCGAAGCACTACTACTCGGTCTACCAGAAGATGATCGTGCGCGGCCGCGAATTCACCGAGATCTACGACCTGGTGGGCATCCGGGTCCTGGTCGACTCGGTCCGCGACTGCTACGCGGCGCTGGGCACCATCCACGCGCGCTGGAATCCGGTGCCGGGGCGGTTCAAGGACTACATCGCGATGCCCAAGTTCAACATGTACCAGTCGCTGCACACGACGGTGATCGGCCCCGAGGGCAAGCCGGTCGAGTTGCAGATCCGCACCTTCGACATGCACCGCCGGGCCGAGTACGGCATCGCCGCGCACTGGAAGTACAAGGCCGAGGCGGTCGGCGCCAAGGGCGCCGCGAAGACCGACACCAAGCCCGCGCGCAAGGGCGAGAACCCGGCCAACGACATGGCCTGGCTGCGCCAGCTCCTGGACTGGCAGCGGGAGACCGAGGACCCGGGCGAGTTCCTGGAATCGCTGCGCTTCGACCTCTCCAGCCAGGAGGTCTTCGTCTTCACGCCCAAGGGCGACGTGATAGCGCTGCCGGCCGGCTCGACCCCGGTCGACTTCGCCTACGCGGTGCACACCGAGGTCGGACACCGCACGATCGGGGCCCGGGTCAACGGGCGGCTGGTCCCGCTGGAGAGCCGGTTGGACAACGGCGACCTGGTCGAGGTGTTCACCTCCAAGAGCGAGACCGCGGCGCCCAGCCACGACTGGCTCGGCTTCGTCAAGTCGCCGCGCGCCCGCAACAAGATCCGCCAGTGGTTCTCCAAGGAGCGCCGCGAGGAGGCGATCGAGCAGGGCAAGGAGGGCCTGACCCGGGCCATGCGCAAGCAGGGCCTGCCCTTGCAGCGGCTGATGTCCGGCGGCGGCGACACCCTGGTCACCCTCGCGCACGAGCTGCGCTACCCGGACATCTCGTCGCTGTACGCGGCGATCGGGGAGGGGCACGTCTCGGCGCAGACCATCGTGCAGCGCCTGGTCGAGTCGCTCGGCGGCGAGGAGGGCGCCTCGGAGGACCTCGCCGAGGCCACCCGGCCCACCACGACCCGCCGCCGGCCGCGCTCGACCGGGAACCCCGGGGTCGTGGTCAAGGGCGTCGACGACATCTGGGTCAAGTTGTCCCGCTGCTGCACGCCGGTGCCGGGCGATCCGATCATCGGTTTCGTCACCCGGGGCAACGGCGTCTCGGTGCACCGGCAGGACTGCGGCAACGTCGAGTCGTTGTCCCAGCAGTCCGAGCGGATCGTCGACGTCGAGTGGGCACCGACCGCGTCCTCGGTGTTCCTGGTCGCCATAGAGGTGCAGGCGCTGGATCGTTCGCGGTTGTTGTCGGACATCACCCGGGTGCTCTCCGACCAGCACGTGAACATCCTGTCCGCGTCGGTGGCCACGACCCGGGACCGGGTCGCGGTGAGCCGGTTCACCTTCGAGATGGGCGACCCGAAGCACCTGGGGCACGTGCTCAAGGCGGTGCGCGGGGTCGAGGGCGTATTCGACGCGTATCGGGTGACCAGCGGGCGGCAGCAGTAGGCGGGTCGGCACGCGGAGGGCTCGGCGCGCTCGGGGCGGCGTGGCCGAGAAGGTCGTGCCGGCCGCGGCAAGGGTCGGCGCGCACGCACGCACACGGGGCGGCGCCGGGAGTGATCCCGGCGCCGCCCCCTGCCTGTTGTGGTCGCTCGGCCGCGTTCCGTCGGGTCGAGCGAGTTCGGCGTGCTCAGCCGCGGGGGCCGCGCCAGACGGTCATCGAGACCTTCCAGTACTGGCTGGGGCCCGAGGTGGACGGGATCTCGTTGATCCGGACGGTGCCGACCAGGCCGTTCTTGGTGTCCTTGGTGCAGATCACCGAGCCCACCTTGAGGTAGGTGAACGGCAGCTGGTTGTTGTTCGCGTACCGGGTCTCGCCCAGGCAGGTCTGGAAGTCGCTGGGCTGCCCCGGGTCGAGCAGCACCATCTCCCTGCCCTGGATGTGGTTGCCGTCGCTGTAGAAGTACAGGACGCCCGCCGTGTCGTCGCTGCTGCAACTGCCCTTCCACGTGGTGGTGTAGCTCAGGCCGACGCAGTAGCCGTTGGGTACGTCCAACTGCCGCTCGAACAGCACGCCGCCCTCGGCCACGCCGCCGGCGGTGGCGATCGCGGTCGCGCTCTCGCCGGGGCGGGCCGCGATCGACGGCGCGCCGGTGGCGGTGGAGGTGGACGTCGGGGCGCCGGTGCGTTTGGCGCTCGTGGTCACGGACGGGGTCGGCGTGGCGCCGGTGGGAGCGTTCGGGCTCGGGGTCTGCGACTGGGATCCGGTCTTCGCGGCGGGGGACTTGTCCTCGTCCTTGTTGCGCAGGCCGATCGCCAGGCCCGCGCCGGCGGCGGCCAGGACCAGTACGGTGACCGCCGCAATCAGCGCGCGGCGCTTGCGGCGGCGGCCCACGGTCGGGTCCTTGGGCGGACTGGGGGGTTGCTCGTTGACCCGGCGGGTGACCTCGGCGACCAGGGTCGGCGGCAGCCAGCCCTCGCCGATCTGGAGCCGGGTGCCCTCGGAGGCGACCCGACACAGCTCGATCACCTCGTGCGGGGTCGGACGCCGCTCCGGGTCCTTGTCCAGGCAGCGTCGTACCACCGGCAGCAACTGCGCGGGTACGGCGGACAGTTCGGGTTCCTGATGGACCACGCGGTAGAGCACCGAGCTGTCCGTGCCCTCGCCGAACGCGGACATCCCGGTGGCCGCGTAGGTGGCCAGCGAGCCGAGTGCGAAGACGTCGGTGGCGGGCTTGGAGGGCAGGCCCCTGGCCTGCTCGGGGGCCATGAACGCGGGAGTCCCGATGCTCATCCCGGTCCGGGTGAGCGGCGTGGCGTCGGCGGCCCGGGCGATGCCGAAGTCGATCACGCGCGGTCCGTCGGCGGCCAGGATCACGTTGGACGGCTTGAGGTCGCGGTGGATCACACCCGCCTGGTGCACCGACTGGAGCGCCTCGGCGACGCCGGCCATCAACACCAGAACGGTCTCCGCGGGCAGCGGACCGTGCCGGTAGACGGCGTCGTAGAGGGACGGGCCCGGGACGTAGGCGGTGGCCAGCCACGGCTGCGCGGCTTCCGCGTCGGTGTCGATCACCGGGGCGGTGTACAGGCCCTGGACGCGCTGGGCGGCGGCCACCTCCTGGCGAAAGCGCCGGCGGAACTCGGGGTCGTCGGCGAACTCGCCCCGGATCACCTTGATCGCGACGGGCCGCCCACCGGGCGTGTAGGAGAGATACACCCGCCCCATTCCGCCCGAGCCCAGCCGGGCCCGGAGCAGGTAGCCGCCCACGGTGCGCGGGTCGTCGCCTTCCAGCGGCGCGAGCACGGCCCGGTCGGGGCCGTCCCAGGAGGGCACGACGGGGGCGCTGCCGGCTTCGCGCACGACGGCGGAGGAGCGCCGGTCGGAGGGCCGCTCCACGACGGGCGGCCGCACGGTGGCGGGCTCCCCGGCGGAGGCAGGGGCCTGGCGATGGGCGGCCAGGTTGGGATTGGGCTGGGTGGGCTCGACGGCGGGCCGGTGGAGCGGGGCGATGGGTTCGTCGGGCGCGGATGCGGATGGGGGTGGGGGCGTGGGGGCGGTGTGCGGGTCGGGGGTGGACTGGGCCTGGGTGGGCTGGTGGGTGGGGGCGGCGGTGGTTTCGTCCGACGCGGACGCGGACGCGGACGCGGAGGCGGGAGCGGATGCGGCCGGGGGCGTCGGGGCGGTGATCGGTGCCGGTGCCGGGGTGGGCCGAGCGGCTTCGGGGGAGGTGGTGGGGCCGGGGGGTGAGTCGCTCTGGAGCGCTTCGAGGATCGGGGCCACGGTGGTTTCGTCGGATGCGGACGTGGATGCCTGCGGGGGCGTCGGGGTTGTGGTCGAGTCCGAGGCGGGCGGCTGGGTGGGTTCGGCGGAAGTGGCGGGGTCGGCGGGGGAGTTGCTTTGGGGCCCCTCGTTGCTCGGCGCGACGGTGGTTTCGCCGGACGTGGACGTGGACGTCGGTGTGTGCGGGGCCGGGGGCGTCTCGGCGGCGGCTCCGGCGGGGGCCGGTGGTTTCGGCGGGGAGGCCGGCGCGGGCGTCGGGTCGGCCGCCGGTGCGGTGGCGGCGGGAGTCGCGCTCGGCTGCTCGGGGGGCGGAGCGGTGGGCCTGGCGGGGGCCGCTTCGACCGGAGGCGTGGTGGGCGGCGTCGGCGGAGCCTGGGTCGGCGGCGGGGGCGTGCCGGGAGCGGCGGCCGAGGGCGGCGTCGCGGGCGCGGCCGGGTAGACCGGAGGCGGCGGCGTGTTCGGGGCCGGCGGCCGGCCGATCGACGGGGCGGCGCTCGGCCGAGGCGGCGGCGGGGGCGAGGACGGTGCGACGGGGGCGGCCTCGGGAGCCGGGCCGGCCAGATGGGCCGCGGCCACCTCGCGCCACTTGGCCTCCCAGCCGGTGGGGACCGCGCCGCAGGCCGACACGATCGCCATCGTGACGGTGAGCGAGGGCAACATCGCCCCGGACAGCGCCGCCGCCAGCACCGTCTCGTCGATGCCTGCGCGCCGGGCCAGTTCGGCGGCCGGCACCTCGCCCGCCGCGTCCCGGATCGCTCTCAGTGCGGCGGCGAATTCGATCAGCGGATCTGGCTGAGACATGGGTGCTCCCCCGTACCTGTTTCCTGAACCGGTGGTGATTGCGGGTCACATGATGATGGATCGCATGGCTCGAAAGCACCTCGGCCACGAAACCGGAAGCAACCCGTAGCCGTCACCTGCCGGCACCGAACCCCCGCGACCCGCGGCCCCGTTCGGCCGCCCCGAACACACTCGCGAGCTCCGACGCCGGAACACACGCCCGCCCCGAACTCCCAAGTGCCGGGAACTGTACGCCTCACCGCCCACCCACGGCGGCACCGCACGCACGACGGACACCAGACACCCGTCGCCCGCCCACCTCGCACGGCGGTGTCGCGCCCGCCTGCACCCCGCGTCCGCCCCAACCTCGCACTCTCCGGCTGCCCTTGCCCGCCCGTCCCGCGCCCTCACCTCCGCGCCCACCACCCGCCCGCGGCGCGTGTCCGCCCGTTTCGTACTCACCGTCGGGCTGCGACCGGGATCGCGCGTCCGTGCCGACTTCGCGCCGGCTGGGTGCCTTTGCCTGCCTCCCGCGCGCCCCTGCCGCCGCGCCCACCCGTCTCGCGTTCGGCGGGCCGTACGGTGTCCGTCCGTCTCATGCTCGCCGCCGGCCTGGGTCTGGCGTCGTGCGTCTGCCCCAGCCGCACGCTCTCCGGCTGTCCTTGCGTGCCTGCCTGCGATCCGCCGGTGGTTTCGACGGCTGCGCAGGGCGAACTTGGGCGAGTGACGTATGCGGGCGTGGGGAAACGGGCGGACCCGGGTCGGCATGTTGCCGGCCCGGGTCCGCCCGTACCTCGTGTTCGCCGCCGCGCGGATGCGCGGTTCGCTCAGCCGGAGAACTCCTCCAGGGCCTTGTTCGCCTCGGCCAGCCACTCCGCGCGCGCCGCGATCGATTCCTCGGCCTCGCGCACCTTGCGCTCGTTCCCGGCCGCCCGGGCCTTCTCCGCCTGCTGGGTCAGCTTGTCGATGGACGCCTGGATCTGGTCCACCGCGGCCTGCGCCCGCGCCCGAGCCTCCGGGTTGGTGCGCTTCCACAGCTCTTCCTCGGCCTCGCGGATCGCCCGCTCGACGCTCTGCAGGCGGGCCTCCATCTTCGGCCGGGCATCGCGCGGGACGTGGCCGATGGCCTCCCAGCGATCGTTGATCGAGCGCAGCGCGGCCCGCGCCGCCTTGACATCCGTCACCGGGACGATCGTCTCGGCCTCGACGAGCAGCAGCTCCTTCGCGGCCTGGTTCTCCCGCTGCTCGGAGTCGCGCTCGGCGAACACCTCGCTGCGCGCCGCGAAGAACACGTCCTGCGCGGCCCGGAAGCGCTGCCACAGCTCTTCCTCGACGTCGCGCTGGGCCCGACCGGCGGCCTTCCAGTCGTTCATCAGGTCGCGGTAGCGCGCCGCGGTGTCGGTCCACTCGGTGGACGTCGACAGCGCCTCGGCCGCCTCGACCAGCTTCTCCTTGACGCGCTTGGCGCTGTCGCGCTGCCCGTCCAGCTCCGCGAAGTGCGCCTTGCGGCGCTTGGCGAAGTTGGACCGGGCCTGCGAGAACCGGTGCCACAGCTCGTCGTCGGCCTTGCGGTCCAGCCGCGGCACGGCCTTCCACGCGTCCACCAGCGCGCGCAGCCGCTCGCCGGCCGGACGCCAGTCCGTGCTCTGGCCCAGCTGCTCGGCCTCGGCGACGATGCGCTCCTTGGCGCCCTGCGCCTCCTCCTGCGCCTTGGCGCGGGTGGCCTTGCGCTCCTCGCGCTTGGAGTCCACCACGGTCACCAGCGCGTCCAAACGCTTGACGAGCGATTCCAGATCGCCGACCGCGTTCGCGTCGACGATGCTCGCGCGCAGGCGCTCGATCGCGTGGTGGGCGTCCTTGGGAGCGAGGTCGGTGGTCCGTACCCGCCGCGCGAGCAACTCCACCTCGACGGCGAGCCCCTCGTACTTGCGCCGGAAGTAGGCCAGGGCCTCGTCCGGGGAACCCGCCTGCCACGAACCGACGGAGCGCTCACCGTCCGCCGTCTTGACAAAGACGTTTCCCTGCTCGTCCACGCGGCCCCACGGGTCGCTGCTCACAGCGGCCTCCTTCGATGCTGAATGCGGCGCACTTTACACAGGACCCCGGGGCGCGGGCCGGGCCGAGCCCCGGGAGTCGCCGTGGAACATGCGTCCGGTCGGTTGCTACTTGGCCACGGTCACGCTGTCGAGGACCACGTTCTCGTGCGGCGCACCGTCGCTGCCGCCGTCCGCGGTACCCGCGGCGGCGATCTTCGCCAGCACGTCCATCCCGCCGGTGACCTTGCCGAACGGGGTGTAGTTCGGCGGGAGCTTGCTGTCCCCGGTGACCAGGAAGAACTGGCTCCCGTTGGTGCCCGGGCCCGAGTTCGCCATCGCGACGGTGCCGGCCGGGTAGGACGCGGTGCCGTCCGGGCCCGCCGTACCGAGATTCTCGTCGACGAACTTGTAGCCGGGGCCGCCGGTGCCCGTTCCGGTCGGGTCGCCGCACTGGAGCACGGCCAGACCGCCCGTGGTCAACCGGTGGCACTTGGTGTGGTCGAAGAACTTCTTGCCCGCCAGGAACGCGAACGAGTTCACCGTGTGCGGCGCCTTCGCCGCCTCCAGCGCCACCGTCACCTCGCCACACGTGGTCTTGAGGGTCATCGTGTACGCCGCCTTGGTGTCGATCGACATCGCGGGCTCGGTGGCGAACTGCTCCTTGGTCGGCTCACCCGGAGCCGGTGCCGCACACGTCTTCGGTTTGGCGTCGGGGGCCGGCGACTGCGGCGCCGAGGGCTGGGCGGTCGGCGTGTTCGACGCACCCGCGTTCGTCGACTTGTCGTCGTCGTCATTCGCCGCCACCGCGAGCCACGCCCCGCCACCGGCCACCACGACCACCGCCGCGACCGCTGCGATGACCTGGTTGCGCCGGCGCCGACGTGCCTGTGCGGTCCCGCGTCGCTGCTGCTGGCGCTCGAACTTCTCGCGCGCGAGCTGCCGCTGGCGCTGCTGTTTGGTGACCACCGCGTGCTCTCCTGGATTCGAACGGACTCGATGACGGACTCGATGTGGATGGACTCGACCCGGACGCCCGACGGCCGAACGAGGGCCGGGGGAGGCCTCCCGGTGCCGTGACGGGATCCGTGCACCGGTCCCGACCTGCGGTGATCCCACAGGCCCGGAACCGACCGCAGCTCGCGCACAGTCTAGGCACGCACCCCCTGAACCGGTTCGCGATCCGCCCCCGCGCGCCGGTAGTCTCGTACCTGATTCCCACGTCCGCCGCATACTTCCGTGCTTGCCCCGCCGCCGGAAGACCCCGAGACCGAGAGGACGAACGTGATCGTCGCCGGGTTCCCCGCAGGGTCCTTCCAGACCAACTGTTACGTGGTCGCCCCTGCCGCCGGTGAGGAATGCGTCATCGTCGACCCCGGGCAGGACGCGTTCGACGGCGTACAGGACATCGTCCGTGAGCACCGGCTGCGTCCGGTGGCCGTCGTGTTGACCCACGGACACATCGATCACATGTTCTCGGTGGTGCCGGTCTGCGCCGAGCACAAGGTGCCCGCGTGGATCCACCCGGACGACCGCGACATGCTCTCCGACCCGGCCAAGGGCCTGTCGCTGGGCGTGGGGCAGCAGTTGTTCGGCGGGATGACCTTCACCGAACCCGAGGACGTGCGCCTGCTCACCGACGGCGCCGTGCTCGACCTCGCCGGCCTCGAGCTGACGGTCCATCATGCGCCCGGCCATACACAGGGGTCGGTGGCCTTCGGCACCCAGGGAAGCGCGGACATCCCGCCCATCCTGTACTCGGGTGACCTGCTGTTCGCCGGCTCCATCGGACGCACCGACCTGCCCGGCGGCGATCACGCGCAGATGTTGCGCTCGTTGTCCCGGGTGTGTCTGCCGCTGCCGGACGAGACCGTCGTCCTGTCCGGCCACGGCCCCCAGACGACGATCGGCCGCGAGCGCGCGAGCAACCCTTATCTGCAAGAGCTGACGCCGCCCGCGGGACCGCACCGAGGAATGTGACGGATTTTCATACCGTGAGTACCTTCAACGCCCCCAAGGGCACCTTCGACATGCTTCCGCCATACTCGGAGACGTTCAACCGGATCCGGATCCAGTTCGGCCTGGAGCTGCGCGACGCGGGTTTCCAGTACATCGAGACCCCCACCTTCGAGGAGACCGGCCTCTTCCTGCGCGGAGTCGGCGAGTCCACCGACATCGTGACCAAGGAGATGTACACGTTCGAGGACCGCGGCGGCCGCTCGCTGACGCTGCGCCCCGAGGGCACCGCGGCCGTGATGCGCTCGGTGCTCCAGCACAACCTGTACGCCGGCCGACTGCCGGTCAAGCTGTGGTACTTCGGCTCGTACTACCGCTACGAGCGCCCACAGGCGGGCCGTACCCGCCAGTTCACCCAGGTCGGCGCCGAGGCGATCGGCAGCGACGACCCGCTGGTCGACGTCGAGATGATCGCGCTCGCCGCCGAGGGCTTCATGAAGCTGGGCCTGCGCGACTTCCGGCTGCTGCTCAACTCGCTCGGCTGCCGCGAATGCCGGCCGGTCTACCGCGCCAAGCTCCAGGAGTTCCTGCGCGCGCTCGACCTGGACGCCGAGACGCACGCGCGGATCGAGATCAACCCGCTGCGCGTGCTCGACGACAAGCGGCCCGAGGTGCAGGCGCTGATCGCGGACGCCCCGCTGATCACCGATCACCTGTGCGAGGCGTGCGCCGAACACCACACGTTCGTGCGCGGCATGCTCGACGAGTTGGAGATCGCCTACGAGGACACCCCCCGGCTGGTCCGGGGCCTCGACTACTACAACCGCACCACGTTCGAGTTCGTCCACGACGGGCTCGGCGCACAGTCGGCGATCGGCGGCGGCGGGCGCTACGACGGCCTGTCCGAGGACCTCGGCGGCCCCGACCTGCCCTCGGTGGGCTGGGCCCTGGGCATCGGCCGCACGATGCTCGCGATGGAGGCCGAGGGCCAGGCCGTGGAGACCCCGGCCGATTGCGACGTCTACGGCGTCGCGATCGGCGACGCGGCCCGGCGCGCGGTGTTCGGCATGATCACCCAGCTGCGGATCGAGGACATCCCCGCCGACATGGCCTTCGGCGGGAAGAAGCTCAAGGGCGCCATGAAGGCCGCGTCGCAATCCGGCGCCCGCTACGCCATCGTCGTCGGCGATCGTGACCTCACCGAGGGCGTCGCCCAGATCAAGGACCTGTCGAACGGGGACCAGACCCCGGTCCCGCTCGACCGGGTCGTCACCGTCTTGAAGGAGAAGCTTCAGTGATCCGCACCCATGACGCCGGGACGCTCCGCGCCGAGCACGCCGGCCACACCGTGACGCTCGCCGGCTGGGTGGCCCGGCGGCGCGATCACGGCGGCGTGGCGTTCGTGGACCTGCGGGACGCGTCGGGCACCGTACAGGTGGTCTTCCGCGACCTGGCGACCGTGCACAACCTGCGCTCCGAATTCTGCGTGAAGATCACCGGCGACGTGCGGGTGCGCCCCGACGGCAACGAGAACACCGACATCCCCACCGGTGCGATCGAGGTCGTCGTGGACGACTTCGAGATCCTCTCGGAGGCGGCGCCGCTGCCCTTCCCGATCGAGGAGTACACGCCGGGCACGGTCAACGAGGAGGTGCGGCTCAAGCACCGCTACCTCGACCTGCGCCGGGCGCCGATGGCGCGCAACCTGCGGCTGCGCTCCAAGGTGACCCGGGTGATCCGCGAGGTCATGGAGGACCACGACTTCCTCGACATCGAGACGCCGTACCTGACCCGCTCCACGCCCGAGGGCGCCCGCGACTTCCTGGTGCCGGTGCGGCTCCAGCCGGGCTCGTGGTACGCGCTGCCGCAGTCGCCGCAACTGTTCAAGCAGCTGCTCATGGTGGCCGGCATGGAGCGCTACTACCAGATCGCGCGCTGCTTCCGGGACGAGGACTTCCGGGCCGACCGGCAGCCCGAGTTCACCCAGTTGGACGTCGAGATGTCCTTCTGCGACGCCGAGGACATCCTGGCGCTGACCGAGAAGCTGATCGCGCGGGTGTGGCGCGAGGTGCACGGCGTGGAGATCCCGCTGCCGCTGCCCCGCCTGCCCTACGCCGAGGCGATGGCGCGCTACGGCTCGGACAAGCCGGACACCCGCTTCGGCTGCGAACTGGTCGACCTGACGGCCTACTTCGAGGGCACCTCCTTCCGGGTGTTCCAGGCCGAGTTCACCGGCGCGGTGGTGATGCCCGGCGGCGCCGCGCAGACCCGCAAGGAGCTGGACGGCTGGCAGGACTGGGCCAAGGCGCGCGGCGCGCGCGGTCTGGCGTACGTGCTGGTCGATGCGGAGACCGGCGAACTGCGCGGCCCGGTGGCCAAGAACCTGTCCGAGGAGCACCTGGCCGGGCTGGTCGAGGCGACCGGCGCGGCCAAGGGCGACTGCATCTTCTTCGCGGCGGGTCGGCGCACGGCCTCGCTCGAACTGCTCGGCGCGGCCCGGCTGGAGATCGCCCGCCGCGGATCGCTGATCGACGAGTCGAAGTGGAACTTCCTCTGGGTCGTCGACTTCCCCATGTTCGAGCCGATCGAGGACGCGGCCGGCAACCACCAGGGCTGGCACGCGATCCACCACCCGTTCACGGCGCCGACCGCGGAGTGGCTCGACGGGTTCGACAAGAACCCGGGCGAGGCGCTGTCGAACGCGTACGACATCGTGCTCAACGGAACCGAGATCGGCGGCGGTTCGATCCGTATCCACCGTCGGGACGTGCAGGAGCGCGCGTTCGCGGCGATCGGGATGTCGGAGGAGGAGGCGCAGTCGCAGTTCGGCTTCCTGCTGGACGCGTTCGCGTACGGGCCGCCGCCGCACGGCGGAATCGCGCTGGGGCTGGACCGGTTGGTGGCGCTGCTGGGTGGGGCGGACAGCATCCGCGATGTGATCGCCTTCCCGAAGACCGCTTCCGGTGGGGACCCGTTGACCGGGGCGCCGTCGCCGATCACGGTGCAGCAGCGGCGGGAGGCGGGGATCGACGCGAAGCCGAAGTCGGGCTCGGGTGAGGGCTCGGGCTCGGGTTCGGGGGCGGGCTCCGGGTCGGGTGGCAAGGCGGACAACGGCTAGGTGCCGAGAAGGCGTGACTTCCTTCGTGCGGGCGGGTTGGGACGGTCGAAGTAGTAGCCGCCCCGGCTCGTTTGTGGGGACCGTTCGGCGCCGGCGTCCCGGATGCACTCCGCTTCGTCGTCGGGCCCGCTCGTGGTGATCGAGGGCGGCCGAGCCAATGGCTCGGCCGCCCTTCGGCGTTGCCGTTGCGGTTGCCGGATTTGTCGACTCGGTGGAGTAGCCGAAACGCTTCTGCACAGGCTCGGAGCAGCGGTGCCGAAGCGTGCCTACCTTGGAAGTCGAGCCGGTGCAGGGCCGGTTCGTACGACCTCGGGGAGGCCGACATGGCGGTGGAGCTGACGAAGCGACGGGTGCCGGCGGAGTACGTGACGCGGTCCATCGTGCTGGGGCGCGGCTGGACGCAGGGTGCCATCGTGCGCTTTCTGGCCGAGCCGGACGGGACACTCGCCAACCTGCGCTATCGGGGATCGCCACCGACCCGGCTGTACGCGATGGCGCGGGTCCAGGCGATCGAGGGCACGCGCGAGTGGCAGGAGTGGTTCTTCGTGTCGCGGCGACGGCGGGCGGGGGTGGTGGCGGATCCGGGAAGTGTGGTCGGGGCCGGCGAGCGGAGTGAGCCGCCGGTGGAACCGGCGGGAGCGGTGGCCGGCCCGCTCGACGGCGGTGTGCCGGGCGATGGTGGCGGCGGCGATGTTGTCGAGGGCGCGCGTGCCGGCGGGCATGCGGGCGGAACGCGTAGGGATGATGCGGTCGTTGCGGTCGGCGCACATGTCGGAGCCGAGCGAGATGCTGGGGTGGGTCGAGGTCGGGACTCGAAGGACTCGAAGAGTTCACGGGGCTCGAATGGCTCGCAGGGCTCGAAAGGCTCGAAAGGGGAGGTCGCATGAGCCACACCGTGCACATCAATCCGCTGCGCTGGTTCACCGATGGCGAGGGTGGCCTGGAGTTCGTCGAGTCGTTCGGCACGCCGGTGCCGGCCGACCTGCTGGAGGAGGCGCGTGCCGCGTCCTATCCGGAAGTCGGCGACGTGCTGGCGGTGTTGCGCGCCGAAGGGTTGTCCGCCCGCTGTTGGTTCACCCTGTGGGTCGACGGTGCGGAGGTGCCGGATCCGTTGCCGGCGCGGCCGGGGGCGGCCGATGGCGACCACCTGGGCGGGTTCGCGGTGGCGGTCGCGGGGGAGCGCAAGCGGATCGGGACGGACGAGCCGGCGTCCGGGCTGACCTTCCGGGCTCCGGGGGCGGGCGCGGCGGAGCGGGCGGTGGCGGCGCTGGCCGAGGCGTTCGGTCCGCAGGTGATGTGGGCCGGGGACGTCGGCGACGTCGTGGTGGTGCCGCCCGGGCTGACCGCGGCCCAGGTGCGGGCGCGACGGGCGGGGTGCGACATGGCCGATTCGTGAGGGATCTGCCCCTGTTCGCAGGGGCGGCCGATCTGGGAGCGTAGGCCGGGGAAGCCCCCGTGAGGGGGCGGCCACCCGACTCGCTCGACTGCTGGGAGCCCTCGCCATGCCCTTCTCGCTGTTCGGTCGCAAGAAGTCGAAGCCGGACTCGTCGGCGGCTGCCGCGCCGCCCGCCACCGCACCCTCGGCCACCGTGCGCAGCGGCAGCGGCTCGGCGGTCTCGCTCGACAAGATCGAACGCTCCGCCCCCGGGTTGGTCAGCCTGTACAAGGCGGCCGGGGTCAGCCTGGAGAAGAACCGGCTGGCGGGTGTGCGCGCCGCGGTCTACCTGGTGCTCGACCGCTCCGGCAGCATGGCGCCGTTCTACAAGAACGGCAGCGTGCAGGCGCTCGCCGACCGGGTGTTGGCCGCAGCGGCGCACTTCGACGACGACGGCTCGGTGCCGGTGATCTTCTTCGACACGAAGGCCTACCGGGCCGAGGAGATCTCGCTGGACAACTACGGTGGCCGGATCGCCGCGCTGCACAAGAAGCTCGGCCATATGGGCACCACGGACTACGTGTCGGCGATGGAAGCGGTGATCGCGCACTACCGCTCGTGTGGTGCGACCGACCCGGCCTTTGTGATCTTCCAGACGGACGGAGCGCCGAACAACGCCAAGGCCGCGGAGAAGGCCATCTGCAAGGCGGCCGAGTTGCCGATCTTCTGGCAGTTCATCGGCTTCGGCCGGGACGAGTTCCGCTTCCTGCACCGACTGGACGACCTGCCCGCCCCCAAGTACCGCGTGGTCGACAACGCGGGCTTCTTCGAGGCCGGCGCGGACCCGCGGCGCATGCCCGACGCCGAACTGTTCGACAACCTGATGAACGAATTCCCGGAGTGGCTCCAGACGGCGAAGGCCGCGGGGGTTCTTCGCTGACACGGCGCCGCCCCCACCGGTGGCCGGGGCGGGTGGCGCCGGTCGACGCCGGCGCCACGACCGGGGACGCCGGAGCCGGGGGCGCACTGCGATCCGGGCGGTGGTGCATTGGCTCCGGCGGGGCGGTGGCTCGGCCGGCCGGGCGGTGGTGGCCTCGGCTTCCCGGGGCAGTGGCTTCGGTGGTCGCGGGGCGACGGTGCCGGCAGTGGTGGGTTGCTCGTCCCGGAGGTGGCGGCGGGTGTGGGTGCGATGCCCGTCTCGGGGGTGGTGGCGGGCGTGGGGCGGGCCGCCGGCCGGGTGGGCTCACCGGCGCTCGGTGTGGCGGGCCTCGTACGGCGACGACCGGTCGTGTGCAGGGGGCGGCAGGGGTGCCCGGGAGCGCGTCCCGGGCCGGTCGGGAGTCGGTGGTGAGGGTTAGGGTCGGGGGGTGGATTCCGATCTCTTCACCGCTGCCGCCGAGGCCCGGCAGGCCAAGGACCCCTCGCTCGCGCCGCTGGCCGTGCGGATGCGCCCGCGCGACCTGGACGAGGTGGTCGGTCAGCGGCACCTGCTGGGCGAGGGGTCGCCGCTGCGCCGGTTGGTGTCGTCGGACAGTCGGGTCACCGCGCCGTCCTCGGTGATCCTGTGGGGGCCGCCCGGGACCGGCAAGACCACGCTCGCCTATGTGGTCAGTCATGTCACCAAGCAGCGTTTCGTGGAGTTGTCCGCGATCACGGCAGGGGTCAAGGAAGTGCGCGCGGTGATCGAGGACGCGCGTCGGCAGGCCGGTGCGCAGGGCCGCGACACGGTGCTGTTCCTGGACGAGATCCACCGCTTCTCCAAGGCCCAGCAGGATTCGCTGCTGCCCGCGGTGGAGAACCGATGGGTGACGCTGATCGCGGCGACCACGGAGAATCCGTACTTCTCGATCATCAGCCCCCTGCTCTCCCGCTCCCTGCTGCTGACCCTGGAGTCGTTGACCGACGACGACCTGCGCGAGGTCGTGCACCGCGCGCTCGGCGACGAGCGTGGACTCAAGGGCACGCTCACCCTCGATCCGGACGCCGAGGAGCACCTGCTGCGCATCGCGGGCGGTGACGCGCGACGGATCCTGACCGCGTTGGAGGCGGGCGCGGGATCGGCGGCCGACAAGGGCGAGGACACGATCACGCTGGCCACGCTGGAGAGCGCGGTGGACCGGGCGGCGGTGCGGTACGACCGGGACGGGGACCAGCACTACGACGTGGCGAGCGCGTTGATCAAGTCGATCCGGGGCTCCGATGTGGACGCGGCGCTGCACTATCTGGCGCGGATGATCGATGCGGGGGAGGACCCGCGCTTCATCGCCCGGCGGCTGATGATCTCGGCGAGCGAGGACATCGGAATGGCCGACCCGACCGCGTTGCAGGTCGCGGTCGCCGCCGCGCAGGCGGTCGCGCTGATCGGCTTTCCCGAGGCGCGGATCACGCTGTCCCAGGCGACCATCCACCTGGCCCTGGCGCCGAAGTCGAACGCGGCCTACCTGGCGATCGACGCGGCACTCGGCGACGTCCGAAAGGGGCTGGCCGGCCCGGTGCCGGCACACCTGCGCGACGGCCACTACAAGGGCGCGGCCAAGCTCGGTCACGCGCAGGGCTACGTCTACCCGCACGACGTCCCCGGCGGCGTGGCAGCGCAGCAATACGCCCCCGACGCCATCCACGGCCGCACCTACTACGAACCCACCCGCCACGGCGCCGAAGCCCGATACGCCGACATCGCCACATGGACCCGATCCCGCCTGACCAACGCGACCCCCACGGACGAATAACCCACCCGGACCCCACCCGCCCAAGCCCTGCCGGCCCACAGCGGCCGACAGGTGACGGCCCCACCAGCCGGGCAGCGCCGGCCGATACGCCCCCACCCGCCGGCATTACGCCTGCCCGTGTCGTGCCCGCCCGTGTCGGGCTCGACCACGCCGCCGCGGCGCGTCCGCTGGTGCCGCCGTCCGACCCCCACGCCGTGCCCGCCCGCGCCGCGCCGTGCCCGCCCGCGCCGCGCCGTGCCCGCCCGCGCCGCGCCGTGCCCGCCCACGCCGTGCCGCGCCGTGCCGCGTCGGGGCCGCTCGTGCCGTGCCCGGTTCGCGCCCGGTGTGCCGGTTCGATCGTTCGGATCGGTGAGGCGGTTCTGCGACGCGGGCCGGTAAGGGCGGTTTCGCTGCGTGGTTCGGTGGGGCGGTTCTGTCCGACCGATCGTTCGGGGCCGGGGGGTGGTTCCGTCGTGGTTGTTCGGGTGGTCGTCCGGGGGGTGGATTTTGGGGTCGGTCGTGTGGGCGACTTCGGGGCCGTGCGGTGGGGGTGAGGCGGCGCGGGGAGGGCCGTGGGATGCATGTGGGCGCCGTACCGGTGGGGGACGACCGGGGGAGTGGGGGCGGTCGAGGATGGCGGTATCCCATTGCTCGGCTCGGTTTCCCGGGGGCTGCCCATGTTTCGTTTCGCTCTGCGCAACGTCGTCGCGCACAAGGCCAGATTGGCGATGACCGCCGTCGCCGTGCTCCTCGGGGTCGCGTTCGTCGCCGGCACCCTGGTCTTGTCGGACACCTTGGGCCGGGCCTTCAAGAACACCGCGTCCAGGAGCTTCGCCGACGTTTCCGTCGCGGTGATCGACGAGAACGTGGACCGCACCGGCTCCCGGGAACACGGCCGTCCGGATCCCGCGCTCACCGAGGACACCCTCACCCGGTTGCGCGCGCTGCCGGGAGTCGCCCGGGCGCGAGGCGTGCTGGAGGGCTTCACCGGTGTGGTGGACCGCGACGGCGACCTGCTCGGGTCCGGGTGGACCACCATCGGGACCAACTTCGTACCGACCGGCGACGGAGCCGACCCGCGCTTCCCGATGCGGGCCGGGCGTGGGCCGGCGAACGGCCGCGAGATCGCGTTGGATGCGCGGAGCGCGGACAGGGCCGGCTTCCGGGTCGGCGACACCGTACGCGTCGCACTGAGCGGTCCGATGGTGGAGACCCGGCTGACCGGCGTGTTCGGTACCGACGATCCGCGGGTGTCGGCGGGCGGCTCGCTGGTCCTGTTCGACACCGCCACCGCGCAGCGACTGTTGTTGGCGCCCGGCCGGTACGGCGAGATCGACCTGACCGCGGCCCCCGGTACGAGCGAGACGGCGCTGCGCGACGCGGCCGCGCGGGTGTTGCCCCGCGCCGACAACCTGCGGGTGGACTCCGGGCGGGCGCTCGCCCGAGAGCAGGTGGACCAGATCGAGGCCGGCACTCGGCAGATGACCATCGCGCTGCTCGCGTTCGCCGGCATCGCGCTGTTCGTCGCCACGTTCATCATCGCCAACACGTTCACCATGCTCGTTGCCCAACGCACCCGCGAACTGGCCCTGTTGCGCGCGGTCGGCGCCAGACGCGGACAGGTCACCCGGATCGTGCTGTGCGAGGCGGCGGCGGTCGCCGTGGTCGCCTCGCTGCTGGGCCTCGCCGCCGGGATCGCGCTCGCGGGCACGCTGCGGTCGCTGCTGGAACGGTTCGGCGCCCACCTGCCCGCCGGCCCGCTGATCGTCGAGGCCCGCACGATCGCGGTGGCGCTGCTCGTGGGCTGTGGGGTCACCCTGCTCGCCGCCTGGCTGCCGGCCCGGCGCGCGTCCCGGATCCCGCCGGTCGCCGCGCTGAACACCGTCGAACAACCCGCCGGCCACGGCGGCCTGCGCGGTCGCAGCGTCATGGGCGCGCTGGTGACGGCCGCCGGCGCGGCGCTCACCGGATACGGCCGTTCCACCGCCGGCGACGGCGGCCGAGTGCCGGTGGCCGTCGGGGTTTTCCTGGTCCTGGTCGGCATCCTCCTGCTCACCCCGCTGTTGTCCCGACCCGTGATCGGGGCGAGCGCGCCGTTCCTGGACCGGCCGTTCGGCGTGGCCGGTCGGCTGGCCCGCCGCAACGCCGTCCGCAACCCCCGCCGTACCGCCGCCACCGCCTCGGCGCTGACCATCGGGCTGTGCCTGATCGCCGGTCTGACCATGCTCGGCGCATCGATCCGGCACGCGGTCGAGGAGCGGGCGATCGCCGAGGTGGCGGCCGACTACCGGATCCAAACGGTCAACGGCGCGCCCGTCGATGCGAGCGTGCTCGACGCGGTCGCCCGGGTGCCGGGGGTGACCGCGATGTCCCCGCTGATCCGGGACACGGTGACGCTGGACGGCCGCAACACCGCCGTGATCGGCGTGGATCCCAAGGGAATCGAACGGCTGCTCGCCCTCGGCGGCACGGCCGACGCCGCGGCGGCGCTGCGCCGAGGCGAGATCCTGGTCACGGCGGACACCGCGAGGCAGCGCGGCTGGCGGATCGGGTCCGTGGTCCCGATCGGCTATCCCGACGGCACCCGGGGTCGCGTCACCATCGGCGGATTCCACGGCGATCTCGAACAGTTGACCAAGGTCACCGTCCCGGCCGCGCTCGTACAGGCGCATTCCGCGCACCGCGACATCCGGTCGATCATGGTGCGCACCGCCGACGGCGACGACACACGGACCACGCGGACGATCGAGCGCGCGATCGGCGACAACCCGTTGATCCAGGTCGAGGACCGCACCGACATCCGGCAGTCCATCAGCCGAAGTGTCGACCTGTTGCTCAACATCATGTACGGGCTCCTCGCGATGGCCGTGCTGATCGCCGTGCTCGGCGTGATCAACACGCTGGCCATGTCGGTCTTCGAACGCCGGCGCGAGATCGGGATGTTGCGTGCGATCGGTCTCGACCGCTCGCGGGTGCGCACCATGGTCCGACTCGAATCGTTGGTGATCTCGGTCTTCGGCGCGGTACTCGGGGTGGCCGTGGGCACGTTCCTGGCCTGGGGGATTCTGGGTCCGCTGCGGAGCAAGGTGCCGAATCTGGTTCTGGTCGTCCCGTGGGCCGGCGTCGGCGGATTCCTCGCCCTCGGAGTGGGCGTCGGCATCGTCGCCGCGGTCTGGCCGGCGCGTACTGCGGCCCGCGCCGACGTGCTGGCGGCAATCGGCACCGAGTGAGCGACGTACGCACGACCGCGCTCGCCATCGTCCGGGTGAGGCCAGTACGCCGCTCTCACTGCCGTGTGGGTGAGGTGCGCACCCCGCCTTCGCCATCGTGTGGGTGAGGTGCGCACCCCGCTCTCGCCACCATGTGGGTGACGTGCGCATCCGGCCTCGGCACCGAGTGGGTGACGTACGCACTACGCCGTGGGCATCGTGTGGGTGAGGCTCGCACGCCGCCCTCGGCGCCGTGCGGGTGACGTGCGCATCCCGCCTTCGGCATCGAGCCGAGCGACGTACTTACTGCCGCGCCCCCAGGCGCCGGGTGAGCGTGATCGGCGCGTCCGGGCCCCGCGGCGGGGCACGCCCGGCGTCAACTCACCACCGCGCGCAGCCCGTCCGGGTCCGGCGCCGTCATCGCCCGGGCGATTCCGGGGTCCGGCGTTCCGGTGACGGCGCCCACCACGGTGCGGCGGATCAGTTCGGTCCAGGCCGGGGCCCGCCGCACCATCGCGTGGCCGTCCGGGAGTTCGAAGCGGCAGACCCGCTCGGACACCTCCCGGGCGGCCAGCGCGTAGCGATGCGAGGCCGTCGGGCTGGTGGTGTGGTCGGCCGTGCCGTGCACGATCACCACATCGCGGCCGGCGAGTTGGGTGTACGGCTCGTCGTCCTCGATCCACGGCGCGAGGGCACAGACCGTACGCACACTCTCGTGCTCGGCCACGCGCAACGCGGTACGGCCGCCCATCGAGTGGCCGACCAGGGTGACCTCGGCGTGCGGATAGCGGGTACGGATGCCGTCGAGCGCCCACCACGCGTCCTGGACCGGATCGTGATCGGGCTCGTTCCAACCGCGTACCCGGTAGCGCAGCAGCCAAGTCGCGGCGCCCTCCGCGCGGGTCGCCCGATGCACGCTGCGGGCGATCGGCACCATCCGGCGATAGGCCAGGTTGCGGGTAGACGCGGGTTGCCGACTGCGCGCACGACCGCCGGGCAGGATCAGGACGACCGCCCGGACATCCGTCCCACTCGGCGGCGACCACGTACGCAGAGCGGCGAGCGGCCCGGTGGATGCGTGCGCGTCCGGCATGCGGAGCCTCCATGCTTCTTGCCGGTCCGGCGACCCGGACCCCGTCATCGACCCGAGGCGGCGGATCCCGACCACCAACCCCAAATCCCGAACGCCCTCACCCCCCGCGTCGTTCCCGCTCTCACGCCATCACGAGCAAACCCCCGCCACCCCGGGGGACGCCGACGCCGAGGCGGCGGACCAGCCGAGCACGGGCCCGCAGCCGGCGCAATGCGCATTGCGCGGTGCGCGCTGGGGGCGACCGTGGGTCAAGGCTGAGTTTGCAGTGATCGGGGGCCGCGGGACGGGCTCTCCGACCGCACCTGAGTAGCCGACCGTGGTGTCGGGGCTACGGGGCTACGGGGCTTCGACGAGGGTGGCTTGTCGGGCTGGAGGTCCAGGGCCGGCGTCGGGTCCATCGCACCGCAACACGCCACGAACAACTCACTCGAGACCAGGGTCGCCGACACACCCGACGTCAGTCCCGACACACCGCCCGGCGAGGCGTCCCCAGATCCCGGCTCGGGTGCTTGACCCACAACCACCACACGCCCGACCACCGTCGCCAACAACTGCTCCGCAGCTGCACGCGACGCTCGGCCTGCGCCGTGCGCATCGGGCCCGGGTGCCCGCCGGGTCGGCGACGGCGGTGGCGGAGTTGCGGCGGTACGGCCGTGGCCGGCCGGTGTCGATCGCGACTTCGGGTCGCGAATTTTGATATCCGGTGGCCGAGACGCGTGCGGAACGTGGTCCGACACCACCGGTTGGCTGCCGAGGACGGCAAGCCGGTCCGCGTCCGGTACGCGTGCGCGTCGGAGGCGTGCTGAAGGTCGGGGCAGCCCGATGTGCCGTGCACGCGATTCGGGGCAGGCTGTCGGGGACCGGCTGCGGCTCGGGGTTCACATTGGGCGAGGGGAGCGGGATGAGTCTGGGGAGCGTGGTCGTCACCGGGGCGGCCGGGCGGATCGGGACGGAGCTGCGCAAAGGCTTGCGTGGTGCGGCGAAGCGGTTCGTGCTGCTCGATCTGGTCCCGCTGCGGCCGGAGCACGCGGGAGAGGAGGTGCGCGTCGTCGACCTGCTGGACGCGCCGGCCGTCGAGGCTGCGCTCGCCGGCGCGGATGCGGTGATCCACCTCGGCGGTATTCCGGGCGAGGCGCCGCTCCCGGAACTGGTGCAGGCGAACGTACTGGGCACCCACAACGTGCTGGAGGCCGCCCGACGGACCGGCGTGTCCCGGGTCGTCCTGGCCGGCAGCAATCGGGTCACCGGCTTCCATCCCGTCGGTCGGCTCACCGCTCCGGACGACCCGGTGCGCCCGGACGGTCTGTACGGCGTGAGCAAGGTGGCGTTGGAGGCGCTGGGTCGGCTGTACGCGGACAAGTTCGGCCTGTCGGTGCTCTGTCTGCGGATCGGCAGCTTCGAGCCGGCGCCCGTCGAGCCGCGCCACCTGGCCACATGGCTCAGCCCACGCGACTGCGTCGGCTTCTTCCGAGCGGCCCTGGACGCCCCGATCGCCGCCGGCTTCACCACCGCCTACGCCGTCTCGGCCAACACCCGTCGCTTCTGGACCCTGCCCACGCCCGCCGAACTGGCCTACACACCCATCGACGACGCCGAGCAATACGCCGCCGCCATCCCAGGCGCGGCCACTCCCGCCGACCCGGCCGCCCCGCAGGCGGGCTCCCTCGCCGACCAAGAGTTCACCCTGCGCCACCTCCGCCCCTGATCGCGCACGGCTGCGGCGCGACCGGCCGGGCCCCGTGACCTGCGTCCGCCTCGACGCCGAGCGATACGCCGGAGCCCCGACTTCGGCACCGGACACAAACCCCGCGACCGATGCGCCGACCCCGCGACCGGCGCCACCCCGCCACCGGCGCGCCCCGCGACCGCCGCGCCCAGCACGAACCGCCAAGCGCAGCGCGCCCACCGAGCGCAGCGTGTCGTAGCCCCGCAGCGCGCCCCCGGCATCCGTCAGAAGCCTCGGGTGCGTTTGGAGGCCGGGCGCATTTCGCGGCCGGTGCGTGGTGGTGGGGAGGGGAGTACGAAGCGGGCCGCCTCGGAGCCGACGTTGACGCCTGCCGCGAGGGCCAGGGCCAGGGACGCCGCGTTGACCAGGCTGCGCCAGCCGGTGTCGGTGTGGCCGAGGGCGAGCCCCAGCATGCCCTGATACATCGCGCTGCCCGGGAGCATCGGGCCGATCGCCGGGATCACGTACGGCAGCGCCGACGTCCCGTGCCAACGGGCGAGCAACTGCCCGAGCAGCCCGAGCAGTCCCGTCGCGACGGCGGTCGCGAGCACCGGCGCGGCGCCCGCCTCGCGCAGCACCTGGAACACCGCCCAGCCGACCGCACCACCCGCCGCCGCGACCGGCAGCAGCACCCGTCGCACCTGGACCAGCACCGCGAAGGTCATCGACACCGCGCCCGCCGCGAGGAGTTGCACCGCGCGGGGGTTGGCGTTGAGGTTGAACGTGCCCTCGACGTTGAACTGCACGCCCACCTGGTCGCCGATGTAGATCACGATCGAGATGCCGACGATGATGCCGACGATCAGGTAGAAGACCTCCAGCAACCGGGCGGCGGCGGTGATGTAGAAGCCGGTCAGCCCGTCCTGGACCGCGGCGACCAGAGCCCGCCCGGGCAGCAGCGCGAACAGCCCGCCGGTGACCACGGCGTAGGGATTGATGCCGACCCCGACCTTGATCATTCCCACCGTGATCGCGGCGGCCGGCATCGAGGCGAGCACGAACTGGTAGAACTCCGGCACCCCTCGGTCGGAGAGCAACTGCGCGAGCCGCTCGCCGATCAGCGCCGCGACGCAGGCCGCGATGGCCACGATCACCCCGCCGCCGACCATGACGCTGGCGAAGGCCGCGATCAGACCGGCGGACAGCAGCAGCAGGTTGCGTGGATACGGGTGCCGGTTGCGGCGGATGTCCGCGAGCCGGTGGTACGCCTCCTCCAGGGTCAGATCGGCGCCGGTGATGTCCGAGACCAACTGGTGCGCCTCGTCGAGCCGGGTGTAGTCCACCGCGCGCCGGCGGACCACCCGTTCGCCGGTGACCGGCGGTTCGACCAGGGACGGCTGGTAGGACAGGGTGATCGCGACGAAGGTCACATTGGGCTGGCAACGTTCCAGACCGTACGCGTCGGTGATGCCGAGCATCGCCGCCTCGACGTCCTCGCCGCCCTCGCCGCTGGCGAGCAACAGTTCGCCGGTGCGCAGCGCCAGGTCGAGCACACGCGGGACCGAGGGGCCGGCCTCCGGCTTCTCCGGGGCGGGCACGATCGGGATGCTCGCGGTGTGCCCGCTGAATCGCAACTGGGTGCGCAGCCGGTCCTGCCACGGGCTGGCCCCGGATCGGGCCGCGGGCCGGGTTTCCGGCTCCCAGGGTGCGCGGGGGTTCGGATGGTCGCGGCCTTCCCCGTTCGCCGGTTCCTCCGGCCTGTGTCGCGAATGATGCTCCGACACCCCGTGTGGTCCCTTCCGCCGTGCGCGATGCGGTCGTTCCGCGTCGGCGGTCTCCTGCCCGGTCCGCCGTGGCGATCCGCCCGGGTGGATCGCCACCCGTTGCCGCGACCGGAAACGTTAGCCGGTCCCGGGTGCCCGACACGGCACACCACGACGCGGCCGGGTACGCGGCCCACCACGACCGCGCACGACCGATCCCGGACCGGGAGACTGCCCACCCAAGATCGCATCATGCGACCCACATCGCATGACACGCATCATGCGTCACTGCAACATCGCGGACACGCGTCATGCGCCAGGGGCCACCTCACGCGCCAAGCGTCACGCGCCGCCGCACGCATCAGGCGACCGGGGGGAGTCTCCCGATAGCCACACATCACACGAGGCGGGGGAGCCGCCCGAGAGCCACACATCACGCGACACGGGAAATTCGCCCGAGAGCCGCCCGACCCGAACCGACCCGGCCCATCCGACCCGGCCCCACCCGACCCCGCATCACCCCTGCCCCTGCACCCCGCCATGCACCCCGTGCAGCAACCGGCGCAGCGCCTCGCCCAGTTGCGTCGGACCCGCGACCGGCGTCTCGAAATCGAACCGCACGTCGCACGTACGCTCCGGCCCGCCCGTGCGCAGTCGGATGCCGTGTCGGTCCAGCGACACCGGCGCGACCCGCTCGTCGCAGGCCGGTGCGCCCGCCAGGCTCGCCAGCCGGCACAGGTCGTCGCCGTGCGCGGCGGCGAGGTGCTGGAGTAGTTCGGCCTCGTGGTCGGCCAGCGGGTCGGGCCGGGCGTCCGCGTACTCCTCCGGCTCGACGTGCCCGGTGCCCCACAGGTCGTCGACCAGCACTTCGCCGACCTCCAGGCGCACGATGGTGCCCGCTCGCGGCGATGCGGTGGGGTCGGGGGCCTGCTCGGCCAGCCGGGCGGCGGCCTCGTCGGCGTCGGCGCCGGTGGGGATGGTCAGCCAGCCGGCGATCCAGCAGTGCGCCCGGACCCGGTGCGGCACGGCGACCGGTGCGACGTCCACCAGGTGCAGCACGGCGGCCACGTCCTCGCGCGAGGTCAGTACGACCGCGGCGGTCTCGCCCGGGACGAGCAGCAGCAGCGAGCCGTCCGGCTCGACCGCCCGGGCGGCCGGGACCACCTGCTCCTCCCGGTCGCCGGGCAACTCCAGGGTGGCCGAGCCGGCGAAGCCGGCCAGGGTGCGGGCGCGCTCGGCGATTTGCGGCCGTCGGGAAGAGACATCGGTACGCCCGGCGTTGGCCTCGGTGGGAACAGACATGGCGTCCTCCAGGTGTGGCGCTCGTTTGCGACCCCCGTGCGGGCTACCGAACGCATCGTCGTTAAGGTTAGGCTTACCTAAGTGCACCGATCTTGGCAAGGCGACCCGCGTCACGGCGGCCCGAGCGAAAGCGGCCCTCGAAGGGCCGCCGCCACCGCGGCCGACCGCGCGACGGCGAGCCGCGCACAGGCGGCCCACCAGGACGACCCACACCGAAACATGCCCGCACGGAGGACCCGACCTTGAACCAGACCCGACCCAAGATCCGGCGCAGCCGTGCGCTCGGTGTGGCGCTCACGCCCAAGGCCGCGAAGTACCTGGAGAACCGGCCGTACCCGCCGGGCGAGCACGGTCGTGGTCGCAAGCAGTCCTCGGACTACAAGACCCGGCTGATGGAGAAGCAGCGTCTGCGCTTCCAGTACGACATCTCCGAGGTCCAGATGCGGGCCGCGTTCGACCGCGCCAACAAGCACTCCGGCAAGACCGGCGACGAGCTGGTGGTCGACCTGGAGCGCCGGCTCGACGCGTTCGTGCTGCGCGCGGGCTTCGCGCGCACCGTCTACCAGGCGCGGCAGATGGTCACCCACGGCCACATCGAGGTCAACGGCGGCAAGGTGGACAAGCCGTCCTACCGGCTCAAGCCCGACGACATCGTCGCGGTGCGCGAGCGCAGCCGGAACAAGCCGCTGTTCCAGGTGGTCCAGGCCGGCGGGTTCGCCGCCGCCGAGACCCCGCGCTACATCGAAGTCCGCCTGGACAAGCTGATGGCGCGCCTGGACCGGCTCCCGCAGCGCCGCGAGGTCCCGGTGATCTGCGACGAGCAGTTGGTCGTCGAGTACTACTCGCGCTGATCCGCGAGCGCATCCGACGCCGGACCTCGCCGATCCGCGCCGACCGCCCCGAACCACGCCGCAGCGCACGCCGAACCACGCCGCAGCGAATCCGAGGGCACCGCACCAACCCGCTCCCGCTCCGTCGCGGCCGTGCGCCGAGCCCTCGCACGGCGGCATTCCGACGGCACCGGACCGGCGATCGGGAAGCGACGCCAAGTCAACACACGCGCCACACCGACCGCGCGGGTTTCCTCGGACGAGGAGACCCGCGCGGTCGCGGTAGGGTCGGGTTTTCCGAGGCGGGCCACGCATGTCTGCCGCCTCGACTGATCCCACTCATCAAGGAGCGCATGACGGTGTCGGGTGGCGAAGTCGCGCTGATGATCATCGCGGTTTTCTGGGCGATCCTGGTCGCCTTTCTCGCAGTGGCTCTGGTCAAGCTGGCGAAGGTGCTCAAGGAGGCCACGACCCTGGTCGCAGGAGTGGCGGACCGAGCCGTTCCGCTGCTCGACGAGGTGACCGAGACGGTCCGGGCGACCAACGCCCAGATGGGCCGGGTCGACCAGATCGCGGGCAACGTGCAGACCATGACCACGAACGCCACCGCGCTTTCCTCCACGGTCGCCGCCACCCTGGGCGGCCCGCTCGTGAAGACCGCCGCGTTCAGCTACGGTGTCCGCCGCGCGTTGTCCGCGCAGCAGCGCGCCGAGCTCGGCCGCCGGGTGCGGGTGGCGGCCAAGGCGCAGAAGGTCGCACGGCAGCGCAGCATGCGCGGGAGAGGCTGAGTCGAATGGCGAGGCTGTTCTGGATCGCGGTCGGCGCCGGCGCCGGCGTCTGGGCCGCGCGCAAGGTCAAGGACAAGGCGTACAAGTACACGCCCGAGGGCGTCGCCGACAATGTCACCGGCATCGGTGAGGCGATCAAGTACTTCGCGGACGAGATCCGCGCGGGCATGGCCGAACGCGAGCAGGAGCTGTACCGCGCCATCGGCGCGGACGTGGCCGCCGCGTCGTTGCCGCCCGCCCCGGTGCGGCGCGTGTTGCCCGGCACCCGGGAACCGCACGAAGACTGGCACGACGGGCGTGATCTCTACGACCCGCGTGAGCTGTACGAAGGCAAAGCAAGGTACGACCGAAGGGACGGCAGCTGATGGAATCGGCAGAGATCCGGAAGCGCTGGCTGCGCTTTTTCGAAGAGCGCGGACACACCGTCGTCCCCTCGGCCTCGCTGGTCGCGGACGACCCCACGCTGCTCCTGGTGAACGCCGGCATGGTGCCGTTCAAGCCGTACTTCCTCGGTGAGGTCAAGCCGAGCTTCAAGCGCGCCACCAGCGTGCAGAAGTGCGTGCGCACCCTGGACATCGAAGAGGTCGGCAAGACCACCCGGCACGGGTCGTTCTTCCAGATGTGCGGCAACTTCTCGTTCGGCGACTACTTCAAGGAAGGCGCGATCGGCCTCGCCTGGGAGTTGCTCACCAACTCGATCGAGGACGGCGGCTACGGGCTGGACCCGGAGAAGTTGTGGATCACCGTCTACCTCGACGACGACGAGGCCGAGCGCATCTGGCGGGACGTGATCGGCGTACCGCCCGAGCGCATCCAGCGCCTGGGCAAGTCGGAGAACTTCTGGTCGATGGGCGTGCCCGGTCCGTGCGGCCCGTGCTCGGAGATCAACTACGACCGCGGCCCCGCCTACGGCGAGGAGGGCGGCCCGGCCGTCAACGGCGAGCGCTACCTGGAGATCTGGAACCTGGTCTTCATGCAGTACGAGCGCGGCGCCGGGACCGGCAAGGACGACTACCCGATCCTGGGCGAGCTGCCCGCGAAGAACATCGACACCGGCCTGGGCCTGGAGCGCCTCGCGTGCATCCTCCAGGGCGTCGACAACCTGTACGAGATCGACACGTCGCGGATGATCCTGGACCGCGCCGCCGACCTCGCGGGCAAGACCTACGGCCAGGACCACAGGAACGACGTGTCCTTGCGCGTGGTGGCCGACCACGTGCGCACCGCGGTGATGCTGATCGGCGACGGCGTGGTGCCCGGCAACGAGGGCCGCGGCTACGTGCTGCGCCGGATGATGCGCCGGGCGATTCGCAACATGCGCCTGCTGGGCGCCGAGGGCGAGACGCTGCACGACCTGGTCGAGACCACGATCAAGGCGATGGGTCCGCAGTACCCGAACCTGATCGAGGAGGCCGAGCGGATCGACGCCGTCTCGGTGGCCGAGGAGAAGCGCTTCCTGGCCCGACTCCAGGAGGGCACCGCGCTCCTGGACGAGTCGATCGTCAAGGCGAAGAGCTCCGGCTCCGCGGTACTCCCCGGCGAGGTGGCGTTCCTGCTGCACGACACCGAGGGCTTCCCGATCGACCTGACCCTGGAGATCGCGGCCGAACAGGGCCTGGCGGTCGACGAGGACGGGTTCCGCCGGCTGATGAACGAGCAGCGGCAGCGGGCCAAGAAGGACGCCCAGGCGCGCAAGCAGGGGCTCGCCGACCTCTCCGTCTACCGCGAGGTCGCGGACGCGGCCGGCGGCACCGTGTTCACCGGCTACCACGACACCTCGGACGAGGCGACCGTGGTCGGCCTGCTCGTGGACGGCGTGCCCGCGCCCGCCGCGCACGAGGGCGACGAGGTCGAGGTGGTGCTCGACCGCACCCCCTTCTACGCCGAGGGCGGCGGCCAGCTCGCCGACACCGGCCGGATCCGGCTGGACACCGGCGCCGTGGTCGAGGTCCGCGACGTGCAGACCCCGGTCGCCGGTGTCACGGTGCACCGCGGTCGGGTCCAGGTCGGCGAAGTACTGGTCGGCGCCCAGGCGTCGGCCCAGATCGACACCAACCGGCGGAACGCCATCGCCCGGGCGCACAGCGCGACGCACCTGACCCACCAGGCGCTGCGCGACGCGCTCGGCCCGACCGCGGCACAGGCCGGGTCGGAGAACGCGCCCGGCCGCTTCCGGTTCGACTTCGGCGCACCCGGCGCGGTGCCGGGCAGCGTGCTCACCGACGTCGAGCAGAAGATCAACGAGGTGCTCGCGCGCGACCTGGACGTCACCGCCGAGGTGATGTCGATGGACGAGGCGAAGAAGCAGGGCGCCGTGATGATGTTCGGCGAGAAGTACGGCGACCGGGTCCGCGTGGTCACCATGGGGGACTACTCCAAGGAACTGTGCGGCGGCACGCACGTGCACAACACCGCCCAACTGGGCCTGGTCAAGCTGCTCGGCGAATCCTCGATCGGCGCCGGCGTGCGCCGGGTCGAGGCGCTGGTGGGCACCGACGCGTACAACTTCCTGGCGCGCGAGCACACCATCGTCAACCAGCTCACCGACGTGGTGAAGGGCCGCCCGGAGGACCTGCCCGAGCGGGTCGCCTCGATCATGGCCAAGCTGCGCGACGCGGAGAAGGAGATCGCGGCGCTGCGTGGCGCCCAGGTGCTCCAGGCCGCCGCGGGTCTGGTCGAGGGCGCGCAGGACGTGCACGGCGTCGCGCTGGCGACCGCGCAACTCCCGGACGGCACCACGCCGGACGACCTGCGCAAGCTCGCGCTGGACGTACGCGGCCGGCTCGCGGCGCGCCCGGCCGCGGTCGCGGTCGTGTCGGTCGTGAACGGCAAGCCGATGGTCGTGGTGGCCGCCAACGAGGCCGCGCGCGAGCGCGGCGTCAAGGCGGGCGAACTGGTCCGCGTGGCCGCGCAGACCCTCGGCGGCGGCGGTGGCGGCAAGGACGACGTGGCCCAGGGCGGCGGTTCGGACCCGGCCAAGGTGGCCGACGCACTGGCCGCGGTCACCCGGACAGTCGCCGAACGCGCCTCCTGAGGCGTCCCCTACCCTCGTTCCCCCGGTGTGTGTGGAAGTCTGGAACCGGACTCCCCTACCACCGGGGGACTTGTATGACGGGGCGTCGTGCCCGAATAGTTCAGTGACGCAGAGCCTGTGACGGAGAGCCGACCTTGAGACGCGGAGTACGAATTGCGGTCGACGTGGGAGACGTTCGGATCGGCGTCGCGGCCAGCGACCCGCACGGTCTGATCGCCACTCCGGTGGAGACCGTGCCCGCGGGCAAGCGCGATGTCGCCCGAGTCCTGGAGATCGTCGCCGAGTACGAGGCGATCGAGGTCGTGGTCGGGCTGCCGCGCTCGCTCTCCGGCAAGGAGGGCGCCGCGGCGGCGAAGGCCCGGCTGTTCGCCGGCCGACTGGTCGCCGCGCTCGACCCGGCGATCGGCGTGCGCCTGGTCGACGAGCGGCTGACCACCGTCACCGCGACCCGCGGTCTGCAGGCATCCGGCGTGAAGGCCAAGAAGGCCCGCGGTGTCGTCGACCAGGCGGCCGCGATCGTGATCCTGCAAAACGCGCTCGACACCGAGCGTGGTTCCGGACGTCCTCCGGGCCTGGCCGTTTCTCCCGCCCCGGCCGGGTCCGTCTCCGACTCTGAAAGGCCCACGGCATGAGCGATCTCGGACTGCGCATGGAGTCGGAGCCGCGCAGTCGGCGACGGGGCAAGGACGACAACTCACGGGGCGGCCGGCGCGGCCGGGGCCGCAAGAAGAAGAACCGCAGCGGTTGTGCGGTCTCGCTCGCGCTCGTGATCGTCCTCGCCGTCGTCGGCGGTGGTGGCTACTGGGCCTACGGCTTCCTGAAGGACCGTTTCGGCCCGCCGCCGGACTACAGCGGCAACGGCTCGGGTTCGCTCGTGGTCGAGATCAAGCAGGGCTGGGCCACCCCGCAGATGGCCAACGAGCTCAAGCGGGTCGGGGTCACCAAGAGCGTCGAGGCGTTCACCAAGGTCGCCCGCGAGGACAAGGACCAGCGCGCGTCCAAGATCCAGCCCGGCGCGTACACGATGGCCAAGCACATGTCCGCCAAGGCCGCCTTCGAGATCCTGGTCAACCCGAAGAACAAGCAGGACTACATCCTCAAGCCCGGCGCGCGCTCCGCGCAGGTCTTCGACTCGCTGGCGAAGACGCTCAAGGTGCCGAAGGAGAAGGTCGAAGCCGCCGCGAAGGACCCCTCGCTCGGTCTTCCTCCGTACGCCAAGGGCAACATCGAGGGCTTCCTGTTCCCGGCGTCATACGTCGCGGCGCCCGGCATGGACCCGCTCGTGGTGCTCAAGGAGATGGTCGCCAGGGCGGTCAAGGAGTACGACAAGATCGGCTTGGCGGCGAAGGCGCAGGCGATGGGCAAGTCGCCCTACGACATGATCATCATCGCCAGCCTGGTCGAGGCCGAGGGCAAGACCACCGACGACAAGGGCAAGGTGGCCCAGGTCATCTACAACCGGCTCGGCAAGAACATGACGCTGGGTCTGGACTCGACGGTCAACTACTACCTCGGCAAGAGCAACGTCCAGCTCACCAACAAGGAACTCAACGACACGAGCAACCCGTACAACACCCGGGTCAAGAAGGGGTTGCCGCCGGGGCCGATCAGCAATCCCAGCAAGGCCGCCATCGACGCGGCGCTGGCGCCGCCGGCGGGCAACTACCTGTACTTCGTGACCATCGACCCGGTGGTCGGCACCACCGAGTTCTCCAAGACGGAAGCCGAGTTCCAGGAGTCCAACCGCAAGCTCCAGACCTGGATCAAGGAGCACCCCGGCCAGTGACCGACGCACCCGCCACCCCGCGCCGGGCCGCCGTGCTCGGCTCGCCCATCCGGCACTCGCTGTCCCCGGTTCTGCACCGGGCCGCGTACGCCGAACTGGGCCTGACCCACTGGTCCTACGACGCGTTCGAGATCGACGAGGCGGCCCTGCCCGGCTTCGTCGCCGAACTGGACGCGTCCTGGGCCGGGTTGTCGCTGACCATGCCGCTCAAGCGGGCGATCCGGCCGCTGCTCGACGAGATCGGGCCGGTCGCGCGCGACGTGGAGGCGGTGAACACGGTGGTGTGCACCGCCGACGGCCGGCGCCTCGGCGAGAACACCGACGTGCCGGGCCTGGTCGCGGCACTGCGTGAACGCGGCGTGGACCGGGTCGAGTCGGCGGCCGTGCTCGGCGCGGGCGCCACCGCGACCTCTGCCCTGGCCGCGCTGCGCGAGATCACCGACGGGCCGGTGCGGGTGTACGTGCGGGGCGAGGAACGGGCCCGCGAGATGCGGGCAGCGGGCGAGCGGCTCGGCGTCGCGGTGCGGGTGCGCCCGTGGACCGAGGCGGCCGAGGCGCTGCGGGCACCGCTGGTGGTGGCGACCACGCCCAAGGGCGCCGCCGACCACCTCGCGATCGAGGTGCTGCCCGCAGGAGCCGGCGTGCTCTTCGACGTCGTGTACGACCCGTGGCCCACCGCGCTCGCGGGTGCGTGGGGCCACGCGGGCGGCACGGTGGTGGGCGGGCTGGATCTGCTCGTGCACCAGGCGGTGCTGCAGGTCGAGTTGATGACCGGCCGGCCGGGTCCGTTGGCCGCGATGCGCGCGGCGGGCGAGGCGGCGTTGGCGGGGCGGGGCTGAGCGGGCGGGCTCGAGCGCGCGGGGTCGCATCGAGCGGTCGGCCGTCATCGGGCGGTCGCGATCGGCCGGCGCTGCTTCGCACGATTGCGATCGGTCGGCGGCGATCCGGCGGTGGCGGTCGGACGGTTGCGAGCGGCCGGCAGTGATCGGCGCGAGTCGGTTGCCCGGGTCCGGGTGGGTGCGGGGTGAGCTCGGGCGGGCTGTTCGGGTGCCGCCGTGCTGCCCTGCCGGCCGGTCCGCCCGGTCGGCGGGCCGAGGCCGGCACGCCGCGTGCTCGGTCGAATCCGTCGTCCCCAGGCTGCCGGATTCTTCCGACCATCGGATCGACACTGGGGACGACGGAACGTGACCGGGAGTCGATTCTGCGTATCGTCACTGGCGTGTTCCTCGGACTCACTCTCGCCTGTGCGCTGCTCGGCTTCGTCGCCGGGCTCGGTCTGCCCCGTCCCATCCATGTGCTGCTCGCCCAGGGCGCCGGACCGGGGCCACCCTCCCCGGTCGCCGAACCGGTGGTCGCCGGCACCGGGCGATACGGTCCGCTGCCGCTCGCCGCGCTGACCGGCCTGGTGTGCGCACTGCTGGCCTGGCGGCTGGGGCCGGGCCTGGATCTGCTCGCGTTCCTGGTGCTCGCGGTCGCCGGGGTCACCCTGGCCGTCGTGGACGTGCGCACGCTGCGGCTGCCCGACCCGGTGCTGCTGGTGACGCTGGCCACCGGACTGACCCTGCTGGGCATGGAGTCGCTCGCACTGGGCGACTTCACCGCCTACCGACGGGCCCTGCTCGGCGGCGTCACGCTGGCCGGCTACCACCTGTGCCTGGCCGCGCTCTTCCGCGGCTGCCTGGGCATGGGCGACGTCAAGCTCGCGGGCGTGCTCGGCCTGCATCTGACCTGGCTGGGCTGGGGCGTGCTGATCACCGGTGCGTTCCTGGCGTTCCTGCTGGCCGGGCTCACCGCCGGGGTGTTGATCTCGGCGGGCCGCGTACGCCGGGACAGTCGGCTGCCGTTCGGACCGTGGCTGCTGCTCGGTGCGCTCGGCGGGGTGTTGTGCGGCGCCGAGTTGTCCCGATTGCATCTCGCCTGGTGAGACGAGGTGCACCCGCGGGGCGGCTGTCCGACACCTGGACGCGGCGATGATCGGTCGCCGCGGGCATGAAAGGATTCGGGTGGACATCCGCCGGGCGCATCCAGGACAGCCCCCGCGCCGTTCCCCGGACGCGGTATGCGGCAAGCGCAAGAAGGAGCATTCGTGGGCAACCTACGCTGGCTCACCGCCGGGGAGTCGCACGGCCCCGCACTCGTGGCCACCCTCGAGGGGCTGCCCGCCGGCGTGCCCATCACGACCGACCTGGTCGCGGACGCGCTCGCCCGCCGCCGGCTGGGCTACGGGCGCGGCGCGCGGATGAAGTTCGAGCGCGACGAGGTCACCTTCCTCGGCGGCGTCCGGCACGGCCGCACCCAGGGCGGCCCGGTGGCGATCATGGTCGGCAACACCGAGTGGCCCAAGTGGGAGACGGTCATGTCGGCCGACCCGGTGGACCCCGAACTGCTCGCCGCGCAGGCCCGCAACGCCGCGTTGACCCGGCCCCGGCCCGGCCACGCCGACCTGGCCGGCATGCAGAAGTACGGCTTCGACGAGGCGCGGCCGATCCTGGAGCGGGCCAGCGCGCGCGAGACCGCCGCCCGGGTCGCCCTCGGCGCGGTCGCCAAGTCGTTCCTGGAGCAGGTGGCCGGCATCCGGATCGTCAGCCACGTGGTCGAGTTCGGTGCGGCCAAGGCGCCCGCCGGCGTGTTTCCCGGCCCCGACGACACCGCGCGCCTGGACGCCGACCCGGTCCGCTGCTTCGACCCGGAGGCCTCGGCCGCGATGGTCGCCGAAGTGGACGACGCGCAGAAGGCCGGCGACACGCTCGGCGGCGTGGTCGAGGTGCTCGCCTACGGGTTGCCGCCCGGCCTGGGCAGCCACGTGCACTGGGACCGCCGCCTCGACTCGCGGCTCGCGGGCGCGCTGATGGGCATCCAGGCGATCAAGGGCGTCGAACTCGGCGACGGCTTCGAACTGGCCCGCGTGCGCGGCTCCAAGGCGCACGACGAGATCGTCAACACCCCCGACGGCGCCAAGCGCACCTCGCACCGCTCCGGCGGCGTCGAGGGCGGCATGTCCACCGGCGAAGTGCTGCGCGTGCGCGCGGCGATGAAGCCGATCGCCACCGTGCCCCGCGCGCTGGCCACGTTCGACGTGCGCACCGGCGAGCCCGCGCAGGCGCACCACCAGCGCTCCGACGTCGCGGCCGTGCCGGCCTCCGGCATCGTGGCCGAGGCGATGGTCGCGCTCGTGCTGGCCGACCTGGTCACCGAGAAGTTCGGCGGCGACTCGGTCGCCGAAACGACCCGCAACGTGCGCGGCTACCTGGACGCGCTGGAGATTCGGTAGCGCCATGGCGGATATCGGGGACGCGGCGGACAGCGAGACGGTGCACATCGAGGACGGGGGAGCCCGCCCACTGGTGGTCCTGGTCGGACCGCCCGGCGCGGGCAAGACGACGGTGGGCCTGGTGCTCGCCAAGGCGCACGGGGTCGGCTTCCGCGACACCGACGCCGACGTCGAGGAGCGCGCCGGCAAGCCGATCCCGGACATCTTCGTCGACGAGGGCGAGGCGCACTTTCGCACGCTCGAACACGAGGCGGTCGCCGCGGCGCTCGCCGGCCACGCCGGAGTGCTCGCGCTCGGCGGCGGCGCGATCATGGACGACGCCACCCGCGTGTTGCTGAAGGGGCATCGGGTGGTCTTCCTGGAGGTCGACCTCGCGGACGCGGTCAAGCGGGTGGGCCTGGACGCGCCGCGCCCGCTCCTGGTGGGCAACCCCAGGGCTCGCTGGCGCGAACTGATGCAACAGCGCCGACCGCTGTACACCGAGGTCGCGGCCCTCACGGTGAACACCGCGGGACGCACCCCCGAGGACGTGGCCGCCGAGATCCGGGTCGGCCTGGGCCTCGTCGAGCAGACCGCCCCCGACCCGGCCCGATCCGGGCGAACCGAGCCCGAGAAAGACGTGAATCCATGAGCGGCAACCACTCCGAGCCCGTGCGGATCCGCGTCGGCGGCACCGCGGAGCCGTACGACGTGCTCGTCGGCACCGGCCTGCTCGGCGAACTCGCGGGCCTGATCGGCACGTCCGCCCGCCGGGTGGCGATCCTGCACCCCGAGGCGCTGACCGCCACCGGCGAGGCGGTCCGCGAGGACCTCGCCGCGCAGGGCTACGAGGCGATCGCGATCCAGGTGCCCAACGCCGAGGAGGCCAAGGACGTCGCGGTCGCGGCGTACTGCTGGTCGGTGCTGGGCCAGACCGGCTTCACCCGCTCCGACGTGATCGTCGGCATCGGCGGCGGCGCCACCACCGACCTCGCCGGGTTCGTCGCGGCCACGTGGCTGCGCGGCGTGCGCTGGATCGCGATGCCCACCACGCTGCTGGGCATGGTCGACGCGGCCGTCGGCGGCAAGACCGGGATCAACACCGCCGAGGGCAAGAACCTGGTCGGCGCGTTCCACCCGCCGGCCGGCGTGCTCGCCGACCTGGCCACGCTGGAGTCGCTGCCCCGCAACGACTACGTCAGCGGCCTGGCCGAGGTGATCAAGGCCGGCTTCATCGCCGACCCGGTGATTCTGGACCTGATCGAGGCCGACCCCCAGGCGGCGCGCGACCCGCAGGGCAGGGACACCGCCGAATTGATCACCCGCGCCATCCAGGTCAAGGCCGACGTCGTCTCCGGCGACCTCAAGGAGGCCGGCCGACGGGAGATCCTCAACTACGGCCACACCCTGGCGCACGCGATCGAAAAGGCCGAGCGCTACAAGTGGCGGCACGGCGCCGCGGTCAGCGTGGGCATGGTCTACGCGGCCGAGTTGGGCCGAATCGCCGGTCGTCTCGACGACGCGACCGCCGACCGGCACCGCACCGTGCTCGCCTCGGTCGGCCTGCCGCTGACCTACCGCGGCGACGCGTGGCCCAAGCTGCTGGAGACCATGCGGGTGGACAAGAAGTCGCGCGGCGACATGCTGCGCTTCATCGTCCTGGACGGCCTGGCCAAGCCGGTCGTCCTGGAGGCCCCCGACCCGACCTTCCTGGTCGCCGCCTACGCCGAGGTGTCCGCGTGAGCGCGCGCCGGGTGCTCGTGCTCAACGGCCCCAACCTGGGCCGGCTGGGCAGCCGCGAGCCCGACGTCTACGGCGCCACCTCCTACCAGGGCCTGGTCGCCGAGTGCGAGCGGCTCGGCGCCGAACTCGGCTTCGAGGTCGAGGTCCGCGAGACCAACGACGAGGGCGAGATCATCCGCTGGATGCACGAGGCCGCCGACGGCCGCATCCCGGTGGTGATGAACCCCGGCGCCTTCACGCACTACTCGTACGGCCTGCGCGACGCGGTTGCCCAGCGCACCGCGCCGTTCATCGAGGTGCACATCTCCAACCCGTACGCGCGCGAGAGCTTCCGGCACACCAGCGTGGTCGCCGCGGTCGCCAGCGGCACCGTCGCCGGCTTCGGCATCGGCTCGTACCGGCTCGCGCTGCGCGCGCTGGCCGAGGAGATCGACGGCTGACCGGGCGGCTCGCGGGTCACCCACGTGGGCGACCCGCGAGCCGCTCCGCCCACCCGCGAGCCGCCCGGCCCACGGGCGAGCCGCCCGGCTCACCCCAACAACCGCCCGATCGCCGTGGCCACCTCCCGATGCGCCAGATACGCGCCGATGTCGTGCGCGCGATCATGCGGATTGGCCACCGTGCACTCGGCGCCCAGCCCGCTCCAGTCGTCGGCCAGCGGACACCCGATCGCAACCGGATCGCTCGGGCACCACGCGTTGAACCACGGCCCCGCGATCGGCGGCAACTGCGCGCCGCCGCCCCGCAGTCGCGAGTACACGGTGTCCATGCCCAGCGGACTGCCCACCGTGATCAACCCGGCCACCGGCAACTGCGGCCCCAGCCGGGTCAGCAGATCCATCGCGACCACCGTGCCCAGACTGTGCGCGACCAGCACCAGCGGACCGGAGCCGGGCAGCCCCGCCGACACCTGATCGAGCACCGCGGCACGGGTGTCGTCCCGATCCAGGTAGGCCGCGACGTCGCGAAACGCGGCCCGGATCACGAGTCGGTCCACCCCGGTGTGCGCGGCGATCCAGCCCAGCGGCTCGTGCACCGTGCCCACCACGTGGTCCCAGATGCTCTCGGTCACCGCGACCTGCCCCGCGGCGGGCATCCCGGCCCGCCGCGCGGCCTCGTCGAGCAACTGCTCGTACAGCCCCTGCGCCGACGGGGACAGCGGCGCCTCGATCGGCAGCGCCGACTCCAGCACCTCGACGAGCCGGTCGCCGTAGAACGGGAACCAGACATCCTCGGGATCCACCGTCGGCAGCCCCGCCATGGTCAGCCCGCTGTTCAGCCCCGCCGCCCAACCGCGCCGCAACCGCGCCGGATCGTGCCCCTGCTGACTGCGCCCGTGCACGAAGACCAGCCGCACCCGACCGCCGAACGCATCCGGCCGCCCGGCCACCCCCGTCACCGCGACCGCCTCGACGCCGGAGGCGGCCTCCACCGGCGCGCGCGGCGCGGGCACACCGGTGCGCACCGTCGGTGTCGAACCCAGACCCGACCCGGCACCCAGTTGCGCGAGCAGCGCCCGCTCCGCGTCGTTCGTGGTCAGCGCGCCCAGCCGGGCCAGGATCACGCTGATCCGCACCCCTTCGTTGGCGATCCACTTGATCTGCGCCAGCCCCTGCTCGGGCTGCCACGGCAGGCCCTGCACGTTCAGCACCGCACCATCGGCGTCGTGCGCGGGCACACCGCTGTGGTGCAGCCCGACCGCCTCCCACTGGTCGTTGAACACCGGTGAGCCGGAGTTGCCCGGTTCGGTGTCGGTCTCGTACTGGAGGAAGTCGTCGAAGCGCTGGGTGAACCGGTTCTCCCGGATGGCGATCTCCTTGAGCCGCCCGTCCGGGTGGCCGATCACGTTCACCGGATCGCCCACCACGAGCTTGCCCTCGGCCGCGATCAGCCGGATGTGCCCGAAGATCTGCCCCGGCGGCCGGCCGTCGCCGCCCGGTCGCATCGCGACCAGGGTGAAGTCGAGGTCCTCGTCGGTCAGGAACAGCGTGTCCGGGTCGGGGGCGAAGCGGGTGGTGTGCACCGGCAGGTCGTTGTCGATGCCCATTTCCGCGCCGAACTCGGCGAACGCGGCGCCTGCGGTCGCCGCGTCCGGGAAGACGTGATGGTTGGTCAACAACAGGCTCGGCGCGACCAGGAAGCCGGTCGCCTGCGGCTGCACCGGCCCGCCCGTGGAGTACCAGATCCGGGCGACGCACGCGGCGGCCCGCAGCCCGCGCGCGAGGAAGTTCAGGCTCTGGAGGTCGTTGGTGGCTCCTATGATCCGCTCGGCCAACCGGGGGCCGCTCTCCTCGGGCGAGGTGGCCAGCAACACCTGCCCGGGCACCTCGTTCTGCTCGACCAACCGGGCCGCGCGCAACTGCAGTCGATCGTCTTCGTCCGGGAAGCGCCTGCCCTCGGCGCGCCGCCGATCGATCTCGCCACGAGCCGCCTCGGATGCCAGGTATCGCCCGGCCGCGGCCCTGATCTGACGGACCAGCAGCTCGTTCACCGGCGCGGAGCGAGTTGCGTCATTACCGCTGATTTCCACTGAAGTACACCCCCTCGCAGGCAGAGTAGGGCCGAATGTCGCTCGTTGTCCGGACATCACCCGATTGCCCTGCTCTGAGCCCGAAAGAGGCAACACGGAACCCGAAGGATGCAGTGCGGAGCCCGAACGATGCAGTCCGGAGCCCGAACGATGCAGTGCGCCGAGTCGCGCCGGGCTCGCCCCACCTCGCGGCACTACGCTGAATTCATGCCCGAGGCCCATGCTCAACGCCGTGATCGGCTGCGTTCCCGCCTGGCCGGTGCCGGTGCGGATGTCGCCCTGATCACCAATCGCGTCAATGTGCGCTACCTGACCGGTTTCACCGGCTCGAACGCGGCGCTGCTGGTGTACACCCCGGGAGCGGCCGGCGAGGGCTCCACCGACTCGGGCGCGGTGTTGTGCACGGACGGAAGGTACGCGCAGCAGGCGAGCGAGGAGGCGCCGGGCGTGGAGTTGCTCGTCGAGCGGGCCTGCGCGCAGGCGCTGACCCGACGCGCCGCCGCTGCCGGGGCGGTCCGGCTCGCGATCGAGGAGCAGCACGTCACGGTCGAGTTGTACCGCGCCCTGGGCGCCGTGCTCGCCGAGGAGAGCGCCGCCGCCACGCTGGTCGGGCTCGGCCGGGTGGTCGAGGACCTGCGCCGGATCAAGGACCCGGCGGAGATCGCCGCGCTGCGGATCGCCTGCGAGATCGGCGATCGGGCGATCGGCGAGATGATCGAGTCGATCCTGGTCGGGCGCACCGAGCGGCACATCGCGATGGAGCTGGAGCGGCGGATGGCCGATCACGGCGCCGACGCGGTGGCCTTCCCGACCATCGTGGCCACCGGGCCGAATTCGGCGATCCCGCACCACGATCCGGGCGACCGCCGGGTCGAGGACGGCGATTTCCTCAAGATCGATTTCGGTGCCCGCTACCGCGGCTACCACGCCGACATGACCCGCACCTTCGTGATCGGCACCGAGCCGGCCGGCTGGCAGCAGGAGATCTACGGCGTGGTCTTCGCCGCCCAGAAGGCGGGCCGCGAGGCACTCGCGCCGGGCGTCGAGGCGGTCGCGGTGGATCGGGCCGCGCGCGAGGTGATCGAGCAGGCCGGCTACCTGGAATTCTTCAAACACGGCCTCGGTCACGGCGTCGGGCTCGAGATCCACGAGGACCCGCATCTGGGTCCGACGGCGACCGGTAAGCTGGACGCTTGCATGCCGGTCACCGTCGAACCGGGGATCTATCTCCCGGGCCGAGGCGGTGTCCGCATCGAGGACACCCTTGTGGTTCGTCCGCTCGAAGACGGCGGGCCCGAGCTACTCACCATCACGACCAAGGAGTTGCTCGTCCTGTAGCGGGCGGTATCGATACCAGTCCCGTCCGACGCGCGATCATCCGGTCCCGGAAGCACGCAGGAGACACCACACTCGTGGCCACGACCAACGACCTGAAGAACGGCATGGTGCTCAAGCTCGACAATGGCCAGCTCTGGTCCGTCGTCGAGTTCCAGCACGTCAAGCCCGGCAAGGGCGGCGCGTTCGTTCGTACGAAGCTCAAGCATGTCCTCTCCGGCAAGGTCGTGGACAAGACCTTCAACGCCGGCACCAAGGTCGAGACGGCCACCGTGGACAAGCGCGGCATGCAGTTCTCGTACAAGGACGGCACCGACTTCGTGTTCATGGACACGGACACGTACGAGCAGCTGCCGATCTCGCCCGAGACCGTCGGCGACGCCGCCAACTACCTCCTCGAAGGCTTCGAGGCGACCGTCGCGATCTACGAGGGCTCGGCGCTCTACGTCGAGCTGCCGGCCTCCGTCGAGCTGCTCATCGAGTACACCGAGCCGGGTGTCCAGGGCGACCGGTCCACCGGTGGCACCAAGCCTGCGAAGCTGGAGACCGGCTTCGAGATCGCGGTTCCGCTCTTCATCACGACGGGCGAGAAGGTCAAGGTCGACACCCGTTCCGGTGACTACCTGGGCCGCGTGAACAGCTAGTGGCCGGTGCCCGTAGCAAGACCCGGAAGCGCGCCTTGCAGATCCTGTTCGAAGCCGACCAGCGCGGCGTCGACCCGGTGACCATCCTCGCGGACTGGGTCGGCCGTTTCCAGGCCGACAAGGCGGAGCCGCAGGTCGCCGACTACACGATGCAACTGGTCGAGGGCGTCCAGGAGCACCGCAAGCGGATCGACGACCTGATCGGCACCTACGCCGTGGGGTGGACGCTCGACCGCATGCCCGGCGTGGACCGCAACGTGCTGCGCCTGGGCATCTACGAGCTGCTCTGGGAGAGCGACGTCCCCGACGTCGTGGCCATTGACGAGGCCGTCGAACTCGCCAAGGAATACTCCACGGACGAGTCGCCGGCCTTCGTGAACGGCCTGCTCGCGCGGATAAAGGAGCTCAAGCCGACGCTGCTGCGTTAGCCGCGCCGGCCCGCTTCCGGGACTGCATCGAGCCGCCTGCCCCGTCACGGGGGAGGCGGCTCGTCGGCTTTCCCGGGTCCGGCGGGGTCGCGACGATCGGGTCATGATCGAATGCCGATAATGAAGATCATGAGATCCGAGCACAAGGGCTCCAGGCTGCGGGAGATCGGGGACGAGCCCGACTACCGCTTCACGCTCGCCAACGAGCGGACCTTCCTGGCCTGGATACGTACCGCCCTGTCGTTGCTCGCGGGCGGCGTCGCGGTGGTCCAGTTGGTACCGGACCTGGCTCCGCACGCGCAGCGGCTCGTGCTCGGCCTGGCCCTGGTCGGCTTGGCGCTGACCCTGTCGGCCACCGCGTACCGGCGCTGGTACCAGGTCGAGCGGGCGATGCGGCTCGGGCGGGCGCTGCCGTTCTCCGCGCTGCCGCTGGTGCTCTCGACCGGCCTGGTGATCGTCATCGTGGTGAGCGTCGTGCTCATGCTCGCGTCCTGATGTCGCGATCGGCGCGGCTGCCGGGCGCACCGCTGGATCCGGGACTGCAACCGGAACGCACCAGGATGGCGTGGTCGCGCACCGCGCTCGCGTTCGTCGCCAACGGCGCCCTGCTGGTGCGCGCGGGGCACGTGCCGGACCGCTGGTGGTACATGGTGCCCGGATGCGCGGTGATGGCGGCCGGGTGCGTGGTGTACGCGGTGGGGCTGCTGCGGCATCGCCAGGTCTACCGCGCGGTCCGGGCGGGCACCCCCGCGGCGGGTGATCGGGCGATCCGGGCGACGCTGCTCACCTCGGTCGTGGCGTGCGTGCTCGCGGCGGCGGTTCTGCTGGGCCGGCCCTGAGCGAACCCTTGTCCGGCCTCGGGTCGTTGGCCAGAATGCGCGACATGACGACCGACGATCTCGGCACCCGAGGATTCGCCCACGGCACCGATCGGTACGAGCGGGCGCGACCGTCCTATTCCCACGAGGTGGTGGAGCATCTGTGCGCCGGCGCGGGCATCGGGCCGGGCACCCGAGTGCTCGACCTGGCGGCCGGTACCGGCAAGTTGACCAGGCTGCTGGTCGAGCGCGGGGCGAGCGTGACCGCGGTCGAACCGTCGGCGGCGATGCGCGAGACATTCGCCCGGGTGGTCGAGGGCGTGCCGGTGTACGCGGGCACCGCGGAGCGCATCCCGGCCCCGGCCGGGGCGTACGACGTGGTCACCGTGGCCCAGGCGTTCCACTGGTTCGACCCGGAGCAGGCGCTGCGCGAGATCGCCCGGGTACTGCGGCCGGGCGGCGCCTTGGCGATGGTGTGGAACGAGTTGGACGAGAGCGAGGAGTTCATCGCCGGTCTGCACCGAGTGGCCGAGTGGCCCTTCCACGCGCCCCACGACTATCGCGCCGAGCTGGACGGCAGCGACCGGTTCGAGCCGGCCGAGCGCACCCGGTTCCCCTGGCGGGACGAGCTGACGCGCGATCAGGTGGTGGAGAGGTGCTCGACGTTCAGCTACGTGGCAGCCGGGTTGGCGGCCGAGCCGAGGGCCCGATTCCTGTCCCGGGTACGCGAGTTCCTCGGCGAGTACGCGGAGCCGATCGAACTGGCCTACATCACCGACACCTACATCGCCCGCCGCCGCGACTTCGAGCCGCCACTGTGACCCGGGGAGCGCTCGAACCCACCGCCCGGCGGGGGACCGAAGACGGATTCCAGTGCCGGGCGCGGCACTAGTTCTCCCGCCACCACCACGCCTGGCTCAGGTTGTCGGGCAGTTCGCCGGATGCGCCGAGTTGGCGCATGCCCGCGCGTAGACCTTCCTTGAGCACCTCGACGCCGTCGTCGCCGACCGCCTTCGTCCATGCGCCCTGGATCCCGGACAGCTCGGCCCAGATCACCCGCAGGCACTCGCGCCCGCGCTCGGTGAGGGTGATCCGGCGCGCCCGGCGGTCGGCGGGATCGGGCTTGCGTTCGACGTAGCCGTGGCGCGCGAGGTGTGAGACCACCTCGCCGGCCGACTGCTTGGTCATGCCCAGCCGGCGCCCCAGCTCGGTCGCGGTGGTGCCGCCCTCGCCGACCAGGGTCAGCGCGAAGCCGTGGGTGGGCCGGATCTCGTCGAAGCCCGCGGCCGTCATGCGGTCGGAGAACAGTTGACTGATTCCGCGCACGGCGCCGACCAGCAACGTCACCAGTTCGGACTCGGAGGAGGTGTCTTGCTGCACGAGGTAAGAATACCTGTCTAATTTGCCGGGCAAACCGGAACGCCGTCCCCGATGTGGATCGGGAACGGCGCGACGGTCTTGCCCACGACCACGGCCTACGGATGATGCTCCGGTCGATCATGCCCTACACGTGCACGGCGACCGCGCCCTCCCGCTTTTCGCCCTGCCGGACGAACAGTGCGAGGACGATCCCGATCGCCATCGTGATCGCGGCGATGGTGAAGGCGAGCTGCATGCCGTCCAGGAAGGTGACGTCCGACGCGTGTCGGACGGCGTCCATGGTCCGCTCGTTCATGGTGGCCGGGTCCACCGGCGGGAACCCCTGCGCGACCGACCCCTCGATCGCCTCGCGCCGCCCGTGCGGCAACTCGTCGTAGGTGCCTGCCTCGGTCGGCCACCGGTTCGGCAGCACCGAGGAGACCTTGGCCGCCACCACCGCGCCGAGCACCGCGGTGCCCAGGGCGCCGCCGACCTGCATCGCGGCCTGCTGGATACCGGATGCGACGCCGGACAACTCCAGCGAGGCGTTGCCGACGATGATGTCCGTCGCGCCGACCATGATCGGGCTGAGCCCGAAGCCCAGCAGCACGAACGGCAGCATGGTGGCGCCGAAGCTCGCGTCCTCGCCGAGGCGGGCCAGCAGTGCCATCGCGGTCGCCGACAGCGCCAGGCCGGCGATGATCGGGATGCGCGGGCCGAGCTTGGTGATCGCGAAGCCGCCGATCGGCGAACCGATCATCATCACCACGGACATCGGCAACATCCGCACACCGGTCTCCGTCGGGCTGAGCCCGTTGACGCCCTGGAGGTAGAAGGTGATGAAGAACATCGCGCCGAACATCGCGAAGGCCATGAAGATCATCAGCACGATGCCGATCGAGAACGACCGGTTGCGGAACATCACCAGCGGCATCAGCGGTTCGGGCGCCCTGGTCTGCCACAGCGCGAACAGCGCGAGCAGGATCAGCGCGGCGGCCATGAAGCTCAGCGTGTAGGCGCTGCCCCAGCCCTTCTCGCCGCTCTTGATCACACCCCACACCAGGCAGAACATCGCCACCGAGAGCAGCACGACACCGAGATAGTCGATCCGGTTGCTCGCGCCGGCCACCCGGCTGTTGGCGAGCGCCCAGATGCCGACGACCAGAGTCAGCACGCCGATCGGCACGTTGATGTAGAACACCGACTGCCAACTGACGTGCTCGACCAGCAGGCCGCCGACGATCGGTCCGGCCGCGGTCGCGGTGGAGATCGCCGCGCCCCAGATGCCGATCGCCATGTTGAGCTTGTTGCCCGGGAAGCTGTTGCGCAGCAGGCCGAGCGCCGTGGGTTGGAGCAGTGCGCCGAACACACCCTGAAGCACCCGGAAGGCGATCAGCATCGTCACCGACTGGGAGAAGGCGATGATCAGCGACGTGGCCGCGAAACCGGCCGCGCCGATCAGGAAGATCGTCTTGTGGCCGTAGCGGTCGCCGAGCTTGCCCGCCGGGATCAGACACACCGCGAGCGCGAGCAGGTAGCCGTTGGTGACCCATTGCAGGTCGGCGAGCGAGGCGTCCAGGTCCTTGGAGATGGCCGGGTTCGCGATGCCGACCACGGTGCCGTCCAGGGCCACCATCATCACGCCGAAGGCGACCGCCAGCAGGGTGAGCCAGGGGTGCCCCTGCATGCCCTTGCGCACGGGGTTTTCCGAGGGGGCCGGCGGGAGCGCGTCCGATGTCGCCGCCGTCGAAGTCTGACTCATGCGTCCCCTACATCCATCCGTGTTCCACCGCCGAACCGAGCCATCGAACGATATGGCACACGGTGCCATATAGCCAAATCACTCAAGTTGCACGCAGTGGCAAGTGTCATACTGTGCAGAGACGAACGAGAGGATCACCCAACGTGCGGGACACGGCCGGCACCGCGACGGGTTTGCGGGAGCGCAAGAAGGAACGCACGCGCGAGGCACTGGTGGACGCCGCGCAGGAGTTGTTCCTGCGCAAGGGCTACGACGCCACCACGATCGACGAGATCGTGGCCGCCGTGGAGGTGTCCAGGCGCACCTTCTTCCGCTACTTCGCGGGCAAGGAGGAGGTGGCGTTGGCCCGGGCGATGGAGTTCGAGGCGCTGTTCCTGGACGCGCTCACGAGCCGCCCGGCGGACGAGGCGCCGCTGACCGCCCTGCGCCGCGCGGGCACCGAGGTGTTCGCCCGGGTCGCCGGCGAGGAACGCGACGGCGCGGGCCGGGAGTTCCTGCACATGCGGCGGCTGATCGAGGACACCCCGGTCCTGCTGGCCGCGTCGCTGCGCAACATGATCGAGTCGGAACGACGGATGGCCGAGGAGATCGCCCGGCGCGAGGGCCTGACCCCGGGCGCCGATCGGCGGCCGGCGCTGTTGGTGACCCTGTACCACTCGGTGATGCGGGTGGCGATGGACGAGTGGATCGAGGGCGAGGTGCTGGAGGTCGCCGGCCTGGCCCGACTCATCGACGACACGTGGGACGACATGGGAGTCCTGCTCACCGGCCGCTGGACGGCGGGCGAGATCCGGCGCTCGTGAGCGCCGGCACGACCGCGCGCACGTGAGCGCTGCCGCGACCCGTGGACGTCGGCCGCGGCGCGGCCCTTGTACGTGGGTGGCGGTACGGTCCCGCGCACATCGCGGTGTTGCGCCGGCGCATCTCTCGGCGGTGCTGCGCCCGCGCACGTCGGTGATGTCGCGGACCCGCGCCGCGTCCGCGCCGACGCGACCCGCGCAGGTCGGCCGTGTCGCCGTCCCGCACCGTCGGCGGCGAGCCGAGGGCGCCGCGGACGGGAGTCGACCCGACCGGGCCGCGACCGGGCACCGAGATACCGACGGGGCGGACCGGTGATCCGGTCCGCCCCGTCGGCGTGTGTGGTGCGCGAAGTCACCTCACCCGCTTGACCAGCAGCGCGAGCAACGCGCCCAGCAGGGATATGGCGGCGGCGAAGGCGAACAGCCCCTCGTAGCCGAAGTCCAGGTCGTCGACCAGGAACGGGGCCAGGAACGGCGCGGCGATCTGCGGGCCGGCGTTGGCGATGTTGATCAGGCCCATGTCCTTGCCGACGTCCTGCGGACGCGGGAGCACCTGGGTGATCAGCGCCATGTCGACGGCCATGTACATGCCGAAGAACAGGCCGTTGGCGACCTGGAACGCGATCATGCCGTCCTCGGTGGCCCAGATCAGCGGGATCATCAGGGACAGCGCGGCGCCGGCGCCCGCGCCGACCACGAACGGCTTGACCCGGCCGACCCGGTCCACGATCGGGCCGATCACGATCGCCGCGACGATGGTCACCACGGCGTTGATCACGGTGAGGGTGCCGAGCTTGGACAGCACCTCGTTCTGCGGGATCTCGATGTACATCAACAGGATGAAGAAGTTGAACTGCAGGACCACCATGTAGCCGAGCATCACGCCCAGGCGCGAGACGAGGGCGATGAAGAAGTCCGCGTGCTCGCGCGGCGAGACCCAGAAGCCCTTGACGAACGAGACGAACTCGAACTTCTCGCGCGGCATGTCCTTGGTGGACCTGTCCGGGCTGACGATCACGAAGATCACCGCGGCCGCCACGAGCACGGCGGCGATCAGGTAGAAGCCCTTGGCGCCGCCGTCCGCCGGATCGGCGAACCTGCCGTCGAACCCGCCGATACGGCTGTCGATCCCGATCATGCTCAGGTCGACGCCGGCCAGCAGCAGCGAGGCCACGATCGTGCCCACCGGGATGCCCAGGCCGATCAGCGCGGAGAACCTGCCGTACTTGCCCGCCGGCACCCGGTCGGGCATGACCGCGGTCACCGCGGCCTGGTAGCCGTTCATGATGAACTGGATGACACCCCAGGTCAGACCCACGACCGCGATCGAGTTCGCGTTGGCCTGGAAGCACAGGGCGGCGGCGCCGACGAGCGCGCAGAACAGGATGAACGGCGAGCGCCGGCCGAACCGGGACCGGGTGATGTCGGACAGCTTGCCGAACAGCGGATTGCCGATCGTGGCGAACAGGGCGCCCCAGAAGATCGGCCACTTGAGCGCTTCCTGGTCGGGAACGCCCTTGATGTGGATGACCTGCGTCGGGAGCAGGTAGACCCCCACGCCCAGCCACAGCATGTACAGCGCGATGTTGGCGAGGGGCAGCGTCGCGTAGAGCGGACCGACCCGGTATCCGGTGGGCTCGGCGCCGGTGTCGGATCCCGGTGTCGGTGACGAGGAGGAGCCGGGCGCCTCTGTGGTGGTCGAACTCATGTGGACCGTCCAGTGGAGGGGATCCGATTCCGTCCCTGCACGGAGGACTCGAATCTGCTGACGAGGTGTTGGGTTGGGAGCCTAGGTGACACGAATAAGCAGGGGAATGGGTCCACAACGTGAAATCAGTGCGACAAGATAACGATTTGATTGTTCAAGGCTTGAAGGAAGCGCAATTCGAACCGAATCGTCACCGTGAGTGATCTTGTAACGACCGACACGCGTCGGTAGCGCATTCGAGCGATTACGGCCAAGGTTGTGCCCGCTAACCAAGCGGTATCGGATCGCACGTCCCTGTGATCCGGTGGACATCGGTTGCGCGCGGGCCGGCCCCGCGTGCGGGTGCGGTAGGGGGTGTCGTCGAGATGACGAGCACGAAGTCGGTCACTTGCCGCCCGGGGGGTCACGGATGAGCGCGCCGGAGGCGGGGGCCAAACCCCCCACCAGTTCCGACGTCGCCCGGCTCGCCGGCGTATCCAGATCCACCGTGAGCTACGTGCTCAACTCGCCGCCCGGGGTCCGGGTCAGCGCGCAGACCCGGGAGCGGGTCATGCTCGCGGTGCGCGAACTGGGCTACGCGCCCAGCGCGCCCGCCCGTTCGCTGCGCTCGGGCAACAGTGACGTGGTGCTGTTCCCGCTGCCGCTGCAACCGATGGGCCAACTCCTGGAAGCGTTCATCGACGAGCTGACCGAGGCCCTGAACCGGCACGAGTTGAGCCTGCTCATCCATGCCGACCGCACCTCGCGCGGGGCCGACGCGGCCCGGCAGTGGGCCGCGTTGCGACCACTCGCGGTGATGGCCGAGTCCAACCGGCTCACCGGGGGCGCGGTGGACGTGCTCAAGCGGGCCGGCGTCCGGGCGATCTTCGCGTGGGGCCGCGAGGAGCACCCCGACGTGCCCACCGCGATCTTCGACAACCGGGACACCGGCCGGGTCGCGGTACGCCATCTGATCGACCGCGGCCACCGCCGGCTGGCCTGCCTGGTCCCGTCCGGACCGTTGGCCTTCCTCGGCGAGGAGCGCTGGGCCGGCGCCCAGGCCGCGGCCGAGGACGCGGGTGTCTCGCTGCGCCGGGTGGACGTGGGCTACGTGCGCGAGGACGTGCTCGCCATCGTGCGCCAGTGGCAGCGCGAGAGCGAGCCGCCGACCGCGGTGTTCGCCGGCAACGACGACTTCGCCCTGATGATCATCTCGGCGCTGCGCGAATCCGGCTGGTCGGTGCCGGAGGACATGGCCGTGGTCGGCGCCGACGACCTGCCGTTCTGCGATCTGGTCTGGCCGCGGTTGACCAGCGTCTCGATGCACACCCGGACGATGGGCTCGGGCGCCTCGGACGCGATCACCACGCTGATCCGCGGCCGTGACTACCGACCGGGTGGTCGCATGGTCGTGCACCCGCGCGTGATGGTCCGCGAATCCGGCTGAGAGCGGTGATCGTACAAAAGGTGAAGGGTCCCGAAGCCGGTCGGCCTCGGGACCCTTCGACGTTTCCGCGCGTAGCGGTCACGCTCCGTGCACTAGCGCATCACGCGTTGTTCTGGTTCTCCACGGCCCGACGAGCCTCCGGGTTGAGCACGCCCCACCCGATCAGCTGCTCGGTCAGCACGCTCGGCGACTGGTCGTAGATCACGGCCAGGGTGCGCAGGTCGTCCTGGCGGATCGACAGCACCTTGCCGTTGTAGTCGCCGCGCTGGCTCTGGATGGTGGCCGCATAGCGCTGCAGCGGACCGGCCTGGTCGGACGGAACGGTCTGCAGCCGCTCCAGGTCCAGGACCAGTCGCGGCGGCGGCTCGGCGGCGCCGTTCGGGGTGCCGCCGGGCAACAGCTCCTGCACGGGGACGCCGTAGAAGTCGGCGAGCTCGGCCAGGCGCTGCACGGTTACCGCACGGTCGCCGCGTTCGTAAGAACCGACGACGACGGCCTTCCAGCGGCCCTGGGACTTCTCCTCGACGCCGTGCAGGGACAGGCCCTGCTGGGTCCGGATCGCGCGGAGCTTCGCCCCGAGCTGCTTGGCGTAGTCGCTGGACATCTCGCTCCCAAAACAGGTGACTGACCGTGAAGGTCCACCGGTGGTTGGCCGAACCGATGGGGTGGCTACCTCCGGGCCGGCTTTCTGTACCTCGAACTCTCCCCGAAGCTGCGAGGTTCGGCACGTCGCGACTGTCGCGTTTGGCCCGGTGGTGACTCATTGTGAGGTTACGCAGAGTAATTTGCGTCCGTCAAGCCGAACGGCCTACAAAGCCGGATTCGCGCAGGTGAGAGGCACCTTTACTCCGCTTTCGCCCGGCTCGATCCCTCGGTCCGGGCGGCCGAAAGACTGATGATGTTGGCTGATACTGTGAGGGACGTACCCCGACGTCCTTTAAAGCCCGTCCTGTGAGACGGGGAAGGAGGTCTGTTTTCCATGACAGCACCTGGCTCCACCGGCGGCACGTCGGCCGCCCGCCCCAAGGACCTCGACCCGGCCACCGCCCGCACGGTCCTGGACCCCTCGGACATCAACCGGGCCCTGACCCGGATCGCGCACGAGATCGTCGAACGCGCCAAGGGCGCCGACGACGTCGTGCTCCTGGGCATCCCGACCCGAGGCGTGGCCCTGGCCCGCCGGCTCGGCGAGCGGCTCGCCTCGATCGAGGACGGCGCCAAGGTCCCGGTCGGCGCGCTGGACATCACCATGTACCGCGACGACCTGCGGCTGGGCCCGGCCCGCGCGCTGGAGCGCACCGAGATCCCGGCCGAGGGCATCGACGGCAAGCTCGTCGTCCTGGTCGACGACGTGCTCTTCTCCGGCCGCACCATCCGCGCCGCACTGGACGCCCTGAACGACATCGGCCGCCCGCGCGCGGTCCAGCTGGCCGTTCTGGTCGATCGCGGCCATCGCGAACTCCCGATCCGCGCCGACTACGTGGGCAAGAACCTGCCGACGTCGCTGCGCGAGACCGTCAAGGTCCATCTCGCCGAGTACGACGGCCGCGATGCGGTCCTGCTCGGCACCCGCGCGGCCGACCCCGCCGCGGCTCCCACCGACGCGGAGAAGTAGCCAGTGAAGCGCCACCTGATCTCGGCCGCGGACCTCACCCGCGACGACGCCATCCTGATCCTCGACACCGCCGAAGAACTCGCGCACATCGCCGAGCGGCCGATCAAGAAGCTGCCGACGCTGCGCGGCCGCACCGTGGTCAACCTGTTCTTCGAGGACTCCACCCGCACCCGCATCTCGTTCGAGGCCGCCGCCAAGCGGCTGTCCGCGGACGTGATCAACTTCTCCGCCAAGGGTTCCTCGGTCTCCAAGGGCGAATCGCTCAAGGACACCGCGCTGACCCTGCAGGCGATGGGCGCCGACGCGGTGGTCATCCGCCACCACGCCTCCGGCGCGCCGCACCGCCTGGCCGGCTCCGGCTGGCTGCGCGGCTCGGTGGTCAACGCCGGCGACGGCACCCACGAGCACCCCACCCAGGCGCTGCTCGACGCGTTCACCATGCGGCGCAGGCTGGCCGGCGGGCGCGGCGATCTCGAAGGCCGCCGGATCACCCTTGTGGGTGACGTCCTGCACAGCCGGGTCGCCCGCTCCAACGTGCTCCTGCTGGCCACCCTGGGCGCCGAGGTCACCCTGGTCGCGCCGCCCACGCTGCTTCCGATCGGCGTGGAGACCTGGCCCTGCACGGTCTCCTACGACCTGGACGCGCCGCTGCCCAAGAGCGACGCGGTGATGATGCTGCGCGTGCAGCGCGAGCGGATGAACGCCGCGTTCTTCCCCACCGAGCGCGAGTACTCGCGCCGCTACGGCCTGGACCTGCGCCGGATGGCGATGCTCCCCGAGCACGCCATCGTGATGCACCCCGGCCCGATGAACCGAGGCATGGAGATCGCCGCCGAGGTCGCCGACTCGACCCGCTCGACCATCGTCGAGCAGGTCACCAACGGCGTCAGCGTGCGGATGGCGGTCCTGTACCTGCTCCTGGGCGGCAACGAACCGGCCCTGAGCGCCCCGAGCACGTCCGGCACCCCGAGCACCCCGAGCACCCCGAGCACCGGCACCGAGGAGAGCACCAAGTGAGCACGTACCTGATCAAGGACGCCAAGGTCCTCGGGGGCGACGCGTCCGACGTGCTCATCCGCGACGGTGTGATCGCCGAGATCGGCACCGGCCTGACCGCCGACGGCGCCGCCGTGATCGAGGCCGCCGGGCAGATCCTGCTGCCGGGCCTGGTCGACCTGCACACCCACCTGCGCGAGCCCGGCCGCGAGGACGCCGAGACGGTCGCCACCGGCGCGAACGCGGCGGCGCTGGGCGGCTTCACCGCCGTGCACGCGATGGCCAACACCGACCCGGTCGCGGACACCGCCGGCACCGTCGAGCAGGTCTGGCGGCTCGGCCAGGAGACCGGTCGTTGCGACGTGCACCCGGTCGGCGCGGTCACCGTGGGCCTGGCGGGCAAGCGACTGGCCGAACTGGGCGCGATGGCCGACTCGGCCGCGCGCGTGCGGGTGTTCTCCGACGACGGCAAGTGTGTCGACGACGCGGTGATCATGCGCCGGGCGCTGGAGTACGTGAAGGCCTTCGACGGCGTCGTCGCCCAGCACGCGCAGGAGCCCCGGCTGACCGAGGGTGCCCAGATGAACGAGGGCACCGTCTCCGGCGAACTGGGCCTGCGCGGCTGGCCCGCGGTCGCCGAGGAGTCGATCATCGCCCGCGACGTGCTGCTCACCGCGCACGTCGGCTCGCGCCTGCACGTGTGCCACGTCTCCACCGCCGGTTCGGTGGAGATCCTGCGCTGGGCCAAGTCCAAGGGCTGGAACGTCACCGCCGAGGTGACCCCGCACCACCTCCTGCTCACCGACGAACTCGTGCGCAGCTACGACCCGGTCTACAAGGTCAACCCGCCGCTGCGCACCGCCGCCGACGTCACCGCGCTGCGCGAAGCGCTCGCCGACGGCACCATCGACGCGGTCGCCACCGACCACGCCCCGCACCCCAGCGAGGACAAGGACTGCGAGTGGGCGGTCGCCGCGATGGGCATGCTCGGCCTGGAGACGGCCCTGTCGATCGTGCAGGAGACCATGGTCGACACCGGCCTGCTCGACTGGGCCGGCGTCGCCGACCGGATGTCCGTGCGCCCCGCCGCGATCGGTCGGCTGGAGGGGCACGGTCGCCCGGTCGAGGTCGGCGAGCCCGCCAACCTGGTGCTGGTCGACCCGACCCCACGGCGTACGGTCGAACCGTCCGAACTCGCCTCGCGCAGCCGTAACACCCCCTACGCCGGACTCGAACTCCCCGGCAAGGTGGTCGCCACGTTCCTGCGCGGCGTACCCACGGTGATCGACGGGAAGCTCGCGTGACTCCAGGCACGGCCCACCACGACCTGCTGCTGCTCGCCACCACCGAACAGAAGTCGGCGGAGGTGACGAACTGGAGCGGTCGCATCCTCTGGATCGGCATCTGCCTCGTCTTCGTGCTCGGTGTCTACCTGCTGATGTGGCGCGCCTGGAAGAAGCGAGGCGAGCGCCAGGCGGCGCTGCCCGCACTGCCCACCGCGCCCGAGTCCGGCGCAGCGCCGCTGCTGCCGCCGCTGGTCGGGCGCTACTTCGGCAGCACTACCGCCGGCGACTGGCTGGACCGGGTGGTCGCGCACGGCCTGGGCACCCGCAGCCCGGTCGAGCTGACCCTGCGCCCGGACGGCCTGGTGGTCGAGCGCCCCGCCGCGACCGACTTCTTCGTGCCCGCCGCGGCGCTGACCGGCGTGCGGCACGAGAAGGGCATCGCCGGGAAGGTGCTGCCCGAGGGCGGCCTGCTGGTGATCACCTGGACGCACGGCGACACCTCGCTCGACTCCGGCTTCCGCAGCGACCACCCGGACGACCACGACGCGTGGATCGAGACCGTCACCCGGCTGATCGCCGGGGAACTGCCGGCGACCGCCGGCACGGCTACAAGGAACCACCAGGAAGGATCGGTCACGTGACCGCAATGACCGGACGGGCCACGACGCCTGCGGTGCTCGTCCTGGAGGACGGGCGCACGTTCCGCGGCAGCGCCTACGGCGCGGTGGGGGAGACGTTCGGCGAGGCGGTGTTCTCCACCGGCATGTCGGGCTATCAGGAGACCCTGACCGACCCCTCGTACCACCGCCAGGTCGTCGTGATGACGGCCCCGCACGTCGGCAACACCGGCGTCAACGACGAGGATCCCGAGTCGTCCCGGATCTGGGTCTCCGGCTACGTCGTCCGCGACCCCGCCCGAGTGCCCTCCAACCACCGCTCGCGGCGTTCGCTCGACGACGAACTGGTGCGCTACGGCGTGGTCGGCATCAGCGGCATCGACACCCGCGCGCTGACCCGCCACCTGCGCGAGCGCGGCGCGATGCGGGTGGGCATCTTCTCCGGCGACGCCGCCCGCGCGGACGAGGCCGCGCTGCTGGAGCGGGTGCGCACCAGCCCCGAGATGGCCGGCGCCGACCTCGCCGAGCAGGTCAGCACCGACGCCGCCTACGTGGTGCCCGCGATCGGCACCAAGCGCTTCACGGTCGCCGCGCTGGACCTGGGCATCAAGGGCATGACCCCGCACCGGATGGCCGAGCGCGGCATCGAGGTGCACGTGCTGCCCGCGACCGCCACGCTGGAGGAGGTCAACGCCGTCGCCCCGGACGGGGTGTTCTTCTCCAACGGCCCCGGCGACCCGGCCACCGCGACCCACCAGATCGAGCTGCTGCGCGCCGTGCTGGCCCAGGGCACCCCGTTCTTCGGGATCTGCTTCGGCAACCAGCTGCTCGGGCGCGCGCTGGGCTTCGGCACCTACAAGCTCAAGTACGGCCACCGCGGCATCAACCAGCCCGTGCAGGACCGTACGACCGGCAGGGTCGAGGTGACCGCGCACAACCACGGCTTCGCCGTGGACGCGCCGCTGGACACCGTCTCGGACACCCCCTACGGGCGGGCCGAGGTCAGCCACGTGTGCCTCAACGACGACGTCGTCGAGGGCCTGCGGCTGCTGGACCGACCCGCGTTCAGCGTGCAGTACCACCCGGAGGCGGCGGCCGGCCCGCACGACTCCGCCTACCTGTTCGACCGTTTCGTCACGCTGATGGAGACCAAGAGTGCCTAAGCGCAGCGACCTGAAGTCCGTCCTGGTCGTCGGCTCGGGCCCGATCGTCATCGGCCAGGCCGCGGAGTTCGACTACTCCGGCACCCAGGCGTGCCGGATCCTCAAGGCCGAGGGCCTGCGGGTGATCCTGGTCAACTCCAACCCGGCCACGATCATGACCGACCCGGAGATCGCCGACGCGACCTACGTCGAGCCGATCACCCCCGAATTCGTCGAGAAGATCATCGCCAAGGAGCGCCCCGACGCGCTGCTGCCCACCCTGGGCGGGCAGACCGCGCTCAACATCGCGGTCTCGCTCAGCGAGAACGGCGTGCTGGAGAAGTACAACGTCGAGCTGATCGGCGCCAATCTCGACTCGATCCAAAAGGGCGAGGACCGCGACCTGTTCAAGGGCGTGGTCGAGCGGGTGCGGGAGAAGATCGGGCACGGCGAGTCGGCCCGCTCGGTGATCTGCCACTCGATGCAGGACGTGCTCGACGGCGTCGAGACGCTCGGCGGCTACCCGGTCGTGGTCCGCCCGTCCTTCACCATGGGCGGCGCCGGCTCCGGCTTCGCGCACGACGAGGAGGACCTGCGCCGGATCGCCGGTCAGGGCCTGACCCTGTCGCCGACCACCGAGGTGCTCCTGGAGGAGTCCATCCTCGGCTGGAAGGAGTACGAGCTGGAGCTGATGCGCGACAAGCACGACAACGTCGTGGTCGTCTGCTCGATCGAGAACTTCGACCCGATGGGCGTGCACACCGGCGACTCGATCACGGTCGCGCCCGCGATGACGCTGACCGACCGCGAGTACCAGACGCTGCGCGACGTGGGCATCGCGGTGATCCGCGAGGTCGGCGTGGACACCGGCGGCTGCAACATCCAGTTCGCGATCAACCCCGAGGACGGCCGGGTGATCGTGATCGAGATGAACCCGCGGGTGTCCCGCTCCTCGGCGCTGGCCTCCAAGGCGACCGGCTTCCCGATCGCCAAGATCGCCGCGCGGCTCGCGATCGGCTACACGCTGGACGAGATCCCCAACGACATCACCAAGGAGACCCCGGCCAGCTTCGAGCCCTCGCTCGACTACGTCGTGGTCAAGGTCCCGCGCTTCGCCTTCGAGAAGTTCCCGGCCGCCGACGACCGCCTCACCACCACGATGAAGTCGGTCGGCGAGGCGATGGCGATCGGCCGCAACTTCACCGAGGCGTTGAACAAGGCGCTGCGCTCGCTGGAGAAGAAGGGCTCGCAGTTCGACTTCGTCTCCGAACTCGCGGACAAGGACGCCCTGTTGGTCGCGGCCGAGAAGCCCACCGACGGCCGGATCAACGTGGTCATGGACGCCATCCGGGCCGGCGCCACGCCCGAGGAGCTGTTCGAGGCGACCCGGATCGACCCGTGGTTCCTGGACCAGATGTACCTGATCCACGAGATCGCCGGCGAGGTCCGCGACGCGGCCGAGCTCACCCCCGAGGTGCTGCGCCTGGCCAAGCGGCACGGCCTCTCGGACCTGCAGATCGCGGCGATCCGGGGCATGCGCGAGGAGGTCGTGCGCGAGGTGCGCCAGGCCCTGGGCGTACGTCCGGTGTACAAGACCGTGGACACCTGCGCCGCCGAGTTCGCCGCGCGCACCCCGTACCACTACTCCTCCTACGACGAGGAGAGCGAGGTCGCGCCGCGCACCAAGCCCGCCGTGATCATCCTGGGCTCCGGGCCGAACCGGATCGGGCAGGGCATCGAGTTCGACTACTCGTGCGTGCACGCCGCGTTCGCGCTGCACGACGCCGGCTACGAGACCGTGATGGTCAACTGCAACCCGGAGACCGTCTCCACCGACTACGACACCTCCGACCGGCTCTACTTCGAGCCGCTCACCCTGGAGGACGTGCTGGAGATCGTGTACGCCGAGACCCAGGCCGGACCGGTCGCCGGCGTCCTGGTCCAGCTCGGCGGCCAGACCCCGCTCGGCCTCGCGCAAAAGCTCAAGGACGCGGGTGTGCCGATCGCGGGCACCTCTCCCGAGGCGATCCACCTCGCCGAGGAGCGCGGCGCGTTCGGCCGGGTGCTGGCCGAGGCCGGCCTGCTCGCGCCCAAGCACGGCACCGCGTTCTCCTTCGGCGAGGCCAGCGCGATCGCCGCCGAGATCGGCTACCCCGTGCTGGTGCGACCCTCGTACGTGCTCGGCGGACGCGGCATGGAGATCGTCTACGACGAGCCCTCCCTGGCCACCTACCTGGAGCAGAACGCCGGTCTGGTCAGCGACCACCCGGTGCTCGTCGACCGCTTCCTCGACGACGCGATCGAGATCGACGTGGACGCGCTCTACGACGGCGAGGACCTCTACCTCGGCGGCGTGATGGAGCACATCGAGGAGGCCGGCATCCACTCCGGCGACTCGGCCTGCGCACTCCCGCCGATCACGCTCGGCGCGCACGACATCAAGCGGCTGCGCGCGGCCACGCTGGGCATCGCGCGCGGCGTCGGGGTACGCGGACTGATCAACATCCAGTTCGCGCTCTCCGGCGACATCCTCTACGTCCTGGAGGCCAACCCGCGCGCGTCGCGGACCGTGCCGTTCGTGTCCAAGGCGACCGCCGTGCCGCTGGCCAAGGCCGCCGCGCGGGTCTCGCTCGGCGCCACCATCGCCGAACTGCGCGCCGAGGGCCTGCTGCCCGCCGAGGGCGACGGCGGCACGCTGCCGATGGACGCGCCGATCGCGGTCAAGGAGGCGGTCCTGCCCTGGAACCGCTTCCGCGACACCAAGGGCCGCGGCGTGGACACCGTGCTCAGCCCGGAGATGCGCTCCACCGGCGAAGTGATGGGCATCGACGCGGTGTTCGGCACCGCATACGCCAAGTCCCAGGCAGGCGCCTACGGATCGCTGCCGCTCAAGGGGCGCGCGTTCGTCTCCTTCGCCAACCGGGACAAGCGCTCGATGGTGTTCCCGGTCAAGGCCATGCACGACATGGGCTTCGAGATCCTGGCCACCGAGGGCACCGCCGAGGTGCTGCGCCGCAACGGCGTGCCCGCGACCGTGGTGCGCAAGCACAGCGAGGGCGCCGGCCCGGCCGGCGAGCCGACCATCGTGCAGATGATCCACAACGGCGAGGTCGAGCTGATCGTCAACACCCCGTTCGGCACCGGCGGCCGGCTCGACGGCTACGAGATCCGCACCGCGGCGGTCACCCGGGGCATCCCCAGCATCACCACGGTGCAGGGCTTCGCCGCGGCGGTGCAGGGCATCCAGTCGCTGATCGCCGGCGACATCGGGGTGCGCTCGCTCCAGGAGCACGCCGACCACATCACGTCCCACCGAAAGGGCTGACGACACCGATGGCACTTCCCCTGCAGGTGCAGGCGGAGATCGTCGGCCGCGAACCCGCGGGCGCGTACCACCGCATGGTGCTGCGCGCCCCCGGGATCGCCGCCCGCGTCGAACCCGGCCACTTCGTCGCCGTGGCGATCGGCGGCGTGGACTCGGCGATGTTGCTGCGCCGCGCCTTCTCCATCCACCGGGCCGACCCGACCGCCGAGACGATCGACGTGGTCTTCGCCGAGGCCGGGCGCGGCACGCGCGAATTGGCCCGCCTGCGGGTCGGCGACAGCGTGAACGTGGTCGCTCCGCTGGGCACGCCGTTCCCGCTGCCGGGCGAGCCGGTCAGCGCGGTGATGGTGGCCGGCGGCTACGGCAGCGCGCCGATGTTCGCACTCGCCGAGAAGATCGTGGCCGAGGGCGGCTCGGTCGCCTTCGTGCTCGGCGCGGCGACCGCCGAGCGGCTGTACGGCGTGGATCAGGCGCGGGCGATCACCGAGGACGTCGTGGTCACCACCGACGACGGCTCCGAGGGCGTGCGCGGCTTCGTCACCGGCCCGCTGCCCGAGGTGCTCACCGCGGTACAGGCGGACGTCGTGTACGCGTGCGGGCCGATGGGCATGCTGCGCGCGGTCACCGAGGTGGCGACCGCGCACGACGCGCGCGTCTTCACCGCGGTCGAGGAATCGATGGCGTGCGGCGTCGGGGTATGCATGACGTGCGTGCTCCCGGTGGTCGGCGACGACGGGGTCAGCCGGTTCGTCCGCTCGTGTGTGGACGGCCCGTGCTTCGACGGCACCAAGGTGCGCTGGGACGACGCCGGCACGATTCCGGCGGACATCGAGGGCGCAGCGGCGATGGGAGCGCACTGATGACCGACGGGTACAGCGGTTTCGACGACGATGGCGACGCCGGCGACTTCGACGCGCCGCCGTCCACGATCATGCTGCCCGGCGGCGGGATCGACCTGGCCACCCGGCTCGGCTCGACGCTGCTGCCGAATCCGGTGACCACGGCCTCGGGCTGCGCCGGCTACGGCAAGGAATTGGCCAAGTTCTTCGAACCGGCCGCGATCGGCGCGGTGGTCACCAAGACGATCATGCCGTACCCGCGTTCGGGTCGGGCCACCCCGCGGATGGCCGAGACGCCGTCCGGGATGCTCAACTCGATCGGCCTCCAGGGTCCGGGCATCGACGCCTTCGTCGAGCGCGACCTGCCCTGGCTGGCGGCGCGCGGCGGACGCACCATCGTGTCCATCGCGGGCGGCCACGTGGACGACTTCGTGGCGCTGGCCGAGCGGCTCAAGGGCGCACCCGGCGTGGTCGGCATCGAGGCCAACATCTCGTGTCCGAACGTGGCCAACCGGGGCCAGGTGTTCGCGTGCAACCCGGCCACGTCCTACGACGTGATCCGGGCGGTCCGCGACGCGGCCGACCCGCTGGTGCCGGTGCTGGCCAAGCTGTCGCCCGACGTCACGTCGGTCGTGGACATCGCCCGGGCGTGTGTGGAGGCGGGCGCGGACGGCCTGTCGATGATCAACACGCTGCTCGGCATGGTGATCGACACCGACACGATGAAGCCGGTCCTGGCGGGCGTCACCGGCGGGCTCTCCGGCCCGGCGGTGCGGCCGGTCGCGGTGCGCTGCGTCTACCAGGTGCACGCGGCGATGCTGGACGGGCAGATGGCGCAGGTGCCGATCGTCGGCATGGGCGGCATCCGGACCGGCCTGGACGCGCTGGAGTTCATCCTCGCCGGCGCGGCGGCGGTGTCGGTGGGCACGGTGATCTTCAACGACCCGTCGGCGCCGGTGCGGATCCTGGACGAGTTGCGGGCGGCACTGATCGCCCGCGGTTTCGGGTCGCTGGAGGCGGCGATCGGGTACGCGCACCGCTGAGGGGTTCGCGACGAATGGCGGGGATGCCGGTACGGACGGGGTTCGTGCCGGCATCGCCGTGTCCGGGCTCGGGCTCGGGTCGGCACCCGGGTCGGGCCCGGGTCGCGGCTCGGGCCGGTGCTCGGTCCCCGGGGGCGGACGAATTTTCGATGTCGACGAGAGTGGGATTTCGATGAGCAACCTCGCACCCGTGGCGGTGGCCCTGGACGCACCGGACGCGGACCGCGCGCTCGCGTGGGCCAAGGCCGTGGGCCCGTATGTGAGCACGGTCAAGGTCGGCCTGGAGGTGTTCCTGCGGGACGGCGCGGACGCGGTCTCGGGCGCCCGTGAGGCCAGCGGCGGACGGGACGTGTTCCTGGACCTGAAGCTGCACGACATCCCGAACACGGTGGCGGGCGCGGTGCGTTCGGTCGCGCGGCTGGCGCCGACCTACCTGACCGTGCACGCGAGCGGCGGGAGCGCGATGATCCGCGCCGCGGCGGACGCGGCACCGGAAGTGAACATCGTCGCGGTGACGGTGCTGACCTCGATGGCCGAGGAGGACCTGGCGGCGATCGGCCTGGCGGGCCCCTCGATCGAGGCGGCCCGACGGCTGGCCGGCCTCGCGGTCGGGGCCGGCGCGCGCGCGATCGTGTGTTCGCCGCGCGAGGTCGCGGCGGTGCGGGCCGAGGTGGGCCCGGGCATCGTGCTGATCACCCCGGGGGTGCGGCCGGCGGGCGCGGCCCTCGGCGACCAGAGCCGGGTGGCCACGCCCGAGCAGGCGTTGGCCGACGGCGCGGACCTGCTGGTGATCGGGCGGCCGATCACGGGCGCGGCGGACGTCGGCGAGGCGGCGCGCGCGATCGGGGCGGGCCTGGCCGCGCGGTAGGTGCGGCGGGGCGCGCCGGTGGTGTCGCCTCGGTCGGTGGGCGCTGCTCGGACCTGCGGGGCCGCGAATGCCGCTGGGGCGTGTGTGTGGCGCCGGACCGGGCTTTCGGCACTCGGGGTGCCGGCCGCCGCCCGGGAGCGCTCCGAAGGCGCCCTGGGGCCGCTGCGGCGGTTTCCGCATGCTCCGGCGGAGGTCGAACGGGCCGTGGCGCGTCCCGCAGAGCCGATTGCCCCCGGGTCGATCCCCGACCCGGCGCGCTGCTCGCCCCGGGTCGGGCGTCCGGGCTCGCACCGCGGTCGCCTCGCGCAAGAGCGCCGGGAGGGGGCACGGAAGCGCGATCGGCGCCGCCGACCGTCCCGCAGCCGCCCGACGCTCCGTCAGGTTCGGGTTCTGCCGCAGGTAGCCGGGCTTTTCCCATCGATTCGGGCGACGCGGACCGATTCGCCGACTAGGCTCCCTCGTGAGCCGGCCCGGTGGAGTGTCGCGCGTTGCCGCGAACGCTCTGACCAGCTAGGTTCCACTGTTTGTTGGTGGCCGTCCGAGCCGGGCGGCCTTGAGGATCGCAACGAAGTCCGAGGTGACACGGCGTGGCTCTCCCACCCCTGACCCCCGAAGAACGCGCGGATGCGCTCGCTAAAGCCGCTGCGGCTCGGCGGGAGCGCGCCGAGGTGAAGAACCGGCTCAAGAACTCCGGTGCTTCGCTCAGCGACGTCATCAAGGAGGGCAAGGACAATCCGGTCGTGGGCAAGATGAAGGTATCGGCCCTCCTGGAGTCCCTCCCCGGCGTCGGCAAGGTGCGCGCCAAGCAGCTCATGGAGAAGCTGAACATCTCCGAGACCCGGCGCGTCCGCGGTCTCGGCACGAACCAGATCGCAGCACTCGAACGGGAATTCGGTGGCTCCGCGTCCTGACGCGGGCGCCGGCTCCGATCCCCGTACCGTGCACGGCACCCGTCGACTCACCGTGCTCTCCGGCCCCTCCGGGGTCGGCAAGAGCACGGTGGTCGCTGACCTGCGCCGCCGTCACCCCGAGGTTTGGCTGTCTGTGTCCGCGACCACACGCAAACCCCGTCCGGGGGAGAGCGACGGTGTGGAGTACCACTTCACCGACGGCGATCAGTTCGACAAACTGATCGCCTCGGATGAATTGCTCGAATGGGCCGAATTCGCCGGGAACCGATACGGAACCCCGCGACTGCCCGTGCTCGAACGGCTTGACGCCGACGTACCGACCCTGCTCGAAATCGACCTGCAGGGCGCTCGGCAGGTACGGCAGGCGATGCCCGAGGCACGCCTGGTGTTCCTCGCCCCGCCCTCGTGGGACGAATTGGTCCGCCGTCTGGTGGGCCGGGGGACCGAATCCCCCGAAGTCATCGAGCGGCGCCTGGCCGCCGCGAAGGTCGAGTTGGCCGCGGAATCCGAATTCGACGTGACGCTGGTCAACACGTCCGTCGAAGACGTCGTCCGCGAACTGCTAGCCTTGATGAACGTATCTTGATCGTTCGGGCTGCCCGATAGCCGACAGGCAGCCCGACTTTCACCCACAGCTTTCACAGCTTTTCGAAGGGCCCCCGCCTTGTCAGCTTCTTCCACCGCACCCGAGGGCATCATCAACCCGCCCATCGACGAGCTCCTGGAGGCGACCGACTCCAAGTACAGCCTCGTCATCTACGCGGCGAAGCGTGCTCGGCAGATCAACGCCTACTACTCGCAGCTCGGCGAGGGCCTGCTGGAATACGTGGGTCCGCTCGTGGACACGCACGTGCACGAGAAGCCGCTGTCGATCGCGCTGCGCGAGATCAACTCGGGCATGCTGACCGCCGAGCCCATCGAGGGCTGAGCGAGTCACGCGACTCGACGGCGCCGTATCTGCGCTGTATCGCTGAACCGGTAGGACACGAAGGGCCCGACGGAGTTCCGTCGGGCCCTTCGTGCGTTTCGACCGTACGTACCGCGTGCCGACCGATCGTCTTGACCCTTGATCGCAGATGGCGTACCTGTGGGCGGCGACACGCGCGACGCAAGTGATCCGGAGGGTGGGCGACGAGGGTGGACCGGATCGAGAGCGGCGCGGACGCGCCGAAGCCGGGCAGGCGGGCGCTGCCGGTGGACACACTGCTGGACGTGCCGCTGAGCCGCGCCGGCGACCGGGCCCGGGAACTGGGCGAGGCGGGCTTCGACGGGGTGTTCACCTTCGAGGGCCCCACCGACGTGTTCCTGCCGCTGGTGCCGGCCGCTGCCGCGGGCGTGGACATCATGACCAACATCGCGGTCGCCTTCCCGCGCAGCCCCACCCACCTCGCACACACCGCGTACGACCTGCATCTGGCCTCGCACGGGCGGTTCCGTCTCGGCCTGGGCACCCAGATCCAGGCCCACATCGAACGCCGGTACGGCGCCACCTGGTCGCGTCCGGTGGCCCGGATGGCCGAGACGCTGCGCGCGGTCCGCGCGGTGCTCACCTGCTGGCAGCGGGAGACGCCGCTGGACTTCCACGGCGAGTTCTTCGACCTCACCCTGATGCCGCCGACGCTGCGCCCGGGACCGAACCCGTACGGGCTGCCGCCGCTGCTCGCGGGTGGAGTGGGCCGGCGGATGATCACCATGGTCGCCGAGCACGCGGACGGGCTGCTGGTCCACCCGCTCAACACCGACCTGTTCGTGCGCGGCCCGGTCACCGACGCGGTGACCGACGGCCTGGTGCTCTCCGAACGCACCCGGGATCGGTTCTCGGTGATGCTCGACGTGATCGTCGCCGCCGGGCGGACCGAGGAGGAGATGCGCGCCGCGCTCAAGGGGGCCAGGGCGATGGTCGCGTTCTACGCCTCCACGCCCGCCTATCGGCCGGTGCTCGACGTGGAGGGCTACGGGCCGTTGCAGGCCGAGTTGCACGCGCTGATCCGGGCGGGCCGCTGGCCGGACATCCCGCACGCGATCGACGACACGCTGCTCGGCCGGGTGGTGGCGATCGGCGAACCCAAGGACGTCGCGGCCCAGCTGGCCGCGCGCGCCCACGGGGTCGCCGACCGTCTGGGGTTCTACCTGCCCTACCGGGCCGACCCGGCGTGCGTGTCGGAGGTGCTGGACGAGCTGCGGGCGCTCACCTGAGGCGGGAGCGGGTCGGCGGGCTGCCGGCCGGCGCGGTGGGCTTTCCACCGACCGCGCCGGGAGAGTCGACGGTTGTTCGGGTCGTGCGGTCTTGCCGGGACTCCTCGAATTGCTCGGATCGTGCGGGTCGTTCAGGTTGATTTCGGTTGGCCCGGTTGTTGTGGATGCTTCGGTATGTGGTGTGCCGGGGTGGTTCTAGCCGAGTCGTCCGACCGCGCGGCGCAGGCGCTTGAGGTCGCGCAGGCGGCGTTCGTAGCCGGCGCCGATCACGATCAGGAGCAGACCCGCCGTGCCGAGGACGGCCCAGCGCGGCACCGCGTCGTAGACCGGGGCCAGGTGCGGCAGCAGGTGCACCAGCCCGACCGTGGCCAGCACCGCCGCGCCCAGGAACAGCGGCGCCTGGAGCCGGAAGCGGGCGCCTACCAGGAGCGTGACGATCGCCGCCGCGCCCAGCAGGCTCGGCCGGATCGGCTCGCCCTGGCTCACCGCGAGCGGGAGCGAGGGCAGCAGCAGCACCGCGAGCGGCCCGCCGTACGCGGCCCACGAGTCGGTGTCCGGGTGGGCCCGCCGGCGGAGCATGCCCTCGACCAGCAGGACCAGGCCGAGCGGGATCGTGTACGCCTCCGGGTGGGTGACGTCGGACAACGCCAGCCGGACCCAGTACGCGGCGAACAACAGCGGCAGGGCGGCGAGTCGGGCCGGCGTGCGCAGCGGTCCGGCCGGGGTGGTCGCCGCGGCGACGCCGGCCCAGGCCAGGACGAGCCAGATCCGTTCGGGAGCCACGGCGGCGGTTGTGGTGCCGGCGACGAGCACGCACGCCGCGGCGGCGAGTGTGGCCGCCGGGGCGGGGCGGGGGAGTCGGGCGACGGCGATGTACAACAGGGCGGCCGTGCCGACCGCGGCCAACGCGGACACGGTGTCCGTCGCGTCGAGGCGGTACAGCGTCGCCGCCACCGTCGCGGTGCACAGCACGACGGTGGCGGGCGCCCAGACCGGCCGGGCCTCGCCGTGCCCGCGGAGCGCGCTGTGCAGCGTGCCTGCGGTGACGACGGCGAGTGCGACCGGCAGCAGGCCGTCGGACCGGGCGATCGAGACGGCCGCCGCGAATACGGCGACCGCCTCGATCATGATCGCGGCCATCGGCAGGTCGTGCAGGTACGTGGCGACCACCAGCAGGATCGCCGCCGCACACGCGCCGGCCACCGCCTGGCCGGACACGCCCACGTCGAGCCGGTACAGCGTGGCCGCCGTCGTGGCGTACAGCAACACCGCGGTCGCGGGCGCCCACCCGGGCCGCAACATCGTGCGGCCGAACGACGCGCCGCACAGGGTGGCCGCCGCCGCGATCGCGAATACGACGGGCGAGCTCTCCCGGCCGACCAGAAGTGTGCCGAGCAGGGTTGCGGCCCCCGTGCCCTCCAGCGCGACGGCCATGCCGGGCCGGCCGGCGCAGGCGATGGCGAGCGGGAACAGCAGGGCCGCGGCGATCACGGCGGCGAGCACCGTGCCGGGCCGATCCGCACCGAAGGCGTGCGCGCCGGCCGCGATGGTGCCCACCCACCACAGGGCGGCTGCCCCGGCCCACGCCGGCCGGATGCCGGGCAGGTCGCGGACGGCGCCGACCAGGCTCACCATCAGGGCCGCGGCGAGGGTCACGGCGAGCGGGACCGGGGTGTCGTGGGCCGTGGCAAGGCTGCCGACCGCCCAGCCGGTGGCGCCGACCAGGGTCAGGGCGCGGGAGGTCGGGGCGGTGGGGCGCAGCGCCAGGGCGATCAGGGTGACCAGGGCGAAGAGCAGGGCCGGGACGAACCCGACCATCGTCGTCGAGGCACCCGCGTGCGCCGCGGTCATCGCCACGTCGACGCCGGCGAGGGCGAGCGCGAGCGCGGCTGCGCGCGACCGGATCAGGTGGGGAAGTGGGAGCGGGGTGGAGCGCTCCGGGTGCTCGGTCGAGTCGGAGTCGGTGCCGGCATCGGCGTCGGAGTCGGTGTCGCCCTCGGCGTCGGCGTCGTGCGGTCGGTGGGTCGAGCCGCCCCGATCCTCCGGTGCACTCGTGGTCTTGTCGGTCAGGCCGCTGGGAGCTGCGGCGACCTTCCTGATCGGCGGGGCGATCGACTCGTCGACCGATTCGGAGGCATCAGCACCGTTTTGTTCCGGTACATGAGCATCGGCCGTCGCGGTGTGCCCCGGGGCGGTTGCCGAGTTCGGCGCGGACGCCGGACGTCCCGGCGACAGGACGGCGGTGATGGTGAGGCCCGCTGCGGCGATCGCCCAGACCACGATCGAGGTCAGCGGGTGCGCCGTCGCCCACGCCAGGGCCAACGCGCCGTGCGCCAGACCGACGAGCGGCAACCACGGCCGTACCCGCCAGGCGCAGGCCCAGCCGACGGCCGCCACCAGGTGCCAGCCGAGTGCCGCCCACAGCGGTAGATCCAGGGCCGGCGGCAGCACCACGAACAGCCCCTCGGCGGCGACCGCGGCGGTCACCAGGACCGGCGTACGTCCCGGTCGGCCGCGCAGCAGGGTGACGCCGGTCAGCGCGACGAGCGCCGCCGCCGGCAGCAGCACGAGCGGTGCCAGGCCGAAGTTCCAGTCGGAGCCCGCCATGATCGCGTCCCGGCTGCCGGTATCGGCCGAGCCCAGGCTCCAGGCCGGCCGGGGCCAGGACAGCGGACCGGCCAGCGCCACCGCGGGCGTCGCGACCACCCAGAACGCGGGCGCCACCGTCAGCGGCACGAGGACCGCGAGCGGCCCGGCCCGGAAGCCGCGCGGCACCGCGAACAGCGGTGCCATCGCGACCAGGACCACCAGCAGCAGGCCCACGCCCGCCCAGGTGATCGGCAGATCCGACTCCTCGCCCGCGGGCCGGGTGGCGAGCAGCAGGGCCGTGGCCGCGAGCGAGCCCGCCATCGCGCTTGCGGACGCCAGGTGCCGCACCACGGGAGCCCGGCGCAGGACGAACGCGATCCCGCCGGCGATCGCGGCGAGGGCGAGCATGGTGCCCGCCGACGCGCCGCTCGCGCCCTCGGCGAAGGTCAGGACGACCGCGGTCAGCCAGTAGCAGAGCACGCCGACCTCGGCGACGATCCGCAGCCCGCGCGCGGCCTCGGCGTAGATCCGGCGCAGCAGCACGACGTCCACGGCCGCCTGGAGGCCGAGCCCGATCGCGAGCGGCAGCAGCGATGCGCGGCCCACCCCGAACCAGGCGATCACCAGCGGCAGCGGACCCTGGAGCAGCAGCGCCGCCGAGATCCGCAATGCCCGCAGCGGCGCCACCACCGAGCCCAGCGCCGCCGCGCCACCGACCGCGAGCAGGGTGGCCGCGCCGACCAGCACCGCGCTTCCGTTGCGCACGCCGGCCAGGTCGGCGGCCCACGCCGCGTAGCCGTCGAGCAGGCCCATGGCGACCGTGAGCGCGGCCATCGCCTCGGCGGTGGCGGGCAGTTCGCGCCGCTCGGCGAGCGTGGTACCCGCCGCGCACAACACCAGCGCGAGCGCCATCACCAGGGCCCGGCCACCGGTGCCGGTGCGGTTCCAGGTGACCGCGACGAACACGACCGCGGCCAGCACCACGAGCAGCACGCCCGCGCCCAGCACGATCCGGGCGACCCGACGCCGCCCGACCTCGGCCATCTCGCGAACCCGAGCGGCCGGCGGGCGGGCGGGAGCGGCGACGGTCGCCGGCACCGGTGCCGGCGCTGCCGCGGGGGCCGGCGTCGGCACCGGCATCGACATCGGCATCGGCATCGGCGCCGACGGTGCCACGGGCGGGCGGATGAGCGCCTGGCGCGCCTCGGCGCGCATGCGCTCGAGCAGAGCCTCGCGCAGCCGCAGAAGCCGAGCCGCGGACACGCCGAGCTGCCACAACCGGTCGGCATCCGGGCCGGTCAGCCGGATCGCGCACTCGTGGCAGCGCACGGTGCGCGGCATGCGGAGCTGCTGCGCACAGCCCGGACACCGCGTCGCGTCGTCCAGCAGCCACTCGTTCGACATCGACTTCATCCCCCCCGATGGACTTCCGGCTCCCGATGCTGGCAGCGCGGGCGGGAGGGGACATCCGTACTCGTACTCAGATCCCGCCCGCAGCGACGGCCCGGGCAGGTCGCCGGCGACGACGGCGCAGCCGGGCCGTCGGCAACGGACGCCCGGCCGACACGGGATCCAGCCGTCGCGGACGGTGTCGTAGGCTCGCCGTGCCGGTCGGAACACGGGCCGGTCGCCACCAGGACCAGGAGCAGCGATGAGTACCGGATCCCGACCCCGTGTCGTGCTCGGCGTCGCCGGCGGCATCGCCGCGTACAAGGCGTGCGAACTGCTGCGCAGGTTGACCGAGTCCGGGCACGAGGTGCGGGTCGTGCCGACCGCGTCCGCACTCAACTTCGTCGGCGCGGCCACGTGGTCGGCGCTGTCCGGGCAACCGGTGGCCACCGGGGTGTGGGACGCGGTGCACGAGGTCCCGCACGTACGGATCGGCCAGAACGCGGACGTCGTCGTGGTCGCCCCGGCGACCGCCGACATGCTCGCCAAGGCCGCCCACGGACTCGCCGACGACCTGCTCACCAACACTCTGCTCACCGCGCGATGTCCGGTGATCTTCGCCCCGGCCATGCACACCGAGATGTGGGAGCACCCGGCCACGGTGGAGAACGTCGCGACGCTGCGCGGCCGCGGCGCGATCGTGATCGAGCCGGCGGTGGGTCGGCTGACCGGCAAGGACACCGGCAAGGGCCGGCTGCCCGACCCGGAGCAGATCTTCCAGGTGGTCCGGCGCACCCTCGTACGCGGGGCGACCGTGCCGGATCTGGCCGGCCGGCACGTGGTGGTCACCGCCGGCGGCACCCGCGAGCCGCTGGACCCGGTCCGCTTCCTCGGCAACCGCTCGTCCGGCAAGCAGGGCTACGCGCTCGCCCGCACCGCGATCGCCCGGGGCGCCCGGGTCACCCTGATCGAGGCCAACACCGGCCTGCCGGACCCGGCCGGGGCCGACGTGCTGCACGTGGGCACCGCGCTGGAGCTGCGCGAGGCGGTGGTCAAGGCGGCGGAGAACGCGGATTGCGTGGTGATGGCCGCGGCCGTCGCGGACTTCCGCCCGGCGACCCGGGTCGACGGCAAGATCAAGAAGACCGACGCGGAACCGGAGCCGATCGCGCTGGTCAAGAACCCGGACATTCTCGCCGAACTGGCCCGCGACCGGCTCCGGCCCGGCCAGGTCGTGGTCGGCTTCGCCGCGGAGACCGACAACGTGCTCGAGAACGGCCGCGCCAAGCTCGCCCGCAAGGGCTGCGACCTGCTCGTGGTCAACCGGGTGGGCGAGGAACTGACCTTCGGCACCGACGTGAACGAGGCGATCGTGCTGGCCGCCGACGGGAGCGAAACCCCGGTTCCGCACGGTCCGAAGGAGGACCTGGCGGACGTGGTGTGGGATCTCGTCGTGCCTCGTTTCGCCTGATTTCCGTGCCCCGTTTCGACTGATTCGTCGGTCGATTCGAACGCCCGATCGCGGCAGCTTCACACAAAGTGAGCAACGCCACGCCGTCCATGTCTTGGGACACCCCGTCCCCCGGCGGGGGTCGGGGGGATAAACTCGGCCCCAGTATTCGGTGGACCCGCCCGTCCCGACCTGTCCCGACGGCCGGGTCCACCTGCCAGCCAGCAGCCGCTGCAACCCCAGGGAGCGATGTGTCCCGCCGTCTGTTCACCTCTGAGTCCGTGACCGAAGGTCACCCGGACAAGATCGCCGACCAGATCAGCGATTCCATCCTGGATGCGCTCCTCAAGGAAGACCCCAAGAGTCGGGTCGCCGTCGAGACGCTGATCACGACCGGGCAGGTGCACGTGGCCGGCGAGGTCACGACCCAGGGCTACGCCGACATCCCCACGATCGTGCGCGAGCGGGTCCTGGAGATCGGCTACGACAGCTCGAAGAAGGGCTTCGACGGTGCCTCGTGTGGCGTCTCGGTGTCCATCGGCGCGCAGTCGGCCGACATCGCCCAGGGCGTCGACACGGCGTACGAGAACCGGGTCGACGGTGACGAGGACGAGCTGGACCGCCAGGGTGCGGGCGACCAGGGCCTGATGTTCGGCTACGCGTGCGACGACACGCCCGAGCTGATGCCGCTGCCGATCACGCTCGCCCACCGGCTGGCCAAGCGCCTGGCGGACGTACGCAAGAACGGCACCATCCCTTACCTGCGCCCGGACGGAAAGACCCAGGTCACCATCGAGTACGACGGCGACCGTCCGATCCGCCTCGACACGGTCGTGGTCTCCTCGCAGCACGCGGCCGACATCGACCTGGACTCGCTGCTCGCACCGGACATCCGCGAGTACGTGGTGGAGCCGGAGCTGGCCGGCCTGGGCATCGAGACCGAGGGTTACCGTCTCCTGGTCAACCCGACCGGCCGGTTCGAGATCGGCGGCCCGATGGGCGACGCCGGGTTGACCGGTCGCAAGATCATCATCGACACCTACGGCGGCATGGCCCGGCACGGTGGCGGTGCGTTCTCCGGCAAGGACCCGTCGAAGGTGGACCGCTCCGCCGCGTACGCGATGCGCTGGGTGGCCAAGAACGTGGTGGCCGCCGGGCTCGCCCGCCGGTGTGAGGTGCAGGTCGCGTACGCGATCGGCAAGGCCGCGCCGGTCGGCCTGTTCGTGGAGACGTTCGGCACCGAGGCGGTGCCGGTGGAGACCATCCAGGCCGCCGTGGGCACCGTGTTCGACCTGCGCCCGGCCGCGATCATCCGGGACCTGGACCTGCTCCGCCCGATCTACGCGCAGACCGCGGCGTACGGCCACTTCGGCCGGGACCTGCCCGACTTCACGTGGGAGCGGACCGACCGCGTGGACGCGCTCAAGGCTGCCGCGGGGATCTGAGCCGCCGGCTCTCTCCCCTGCGCTTCGCCGCCGGCCGTGGTGCGGACCCTTCGGGGTTCGTGCCGCGGCCGGCGGCGTTTCGGCGCGGGGGGTGCGGTGCTTTCGGGGCGAGGCGGATCAGCCGCTTTCGGCGCGCCTTCAGGTGGGCTCGACGGCTTCGCCCCGGGATGTTTTCCGGTCAAGTCCGCCGATAGCGGACGCTTTGCGTCGGGTGCGCGACATCGGTTGTCGAAGGGCCGGCCGAGCCGCGCCGGGTCGGCGGCGCCGCACGGGGGCGGCGGGGCCTCGGCGTCCGGCTCAGGCGGCCTGGGCGGCCATGCGCAGGCGGGTCACCAGGTCGGCGCGGTCGCCGCCGGCGGTCATCGCCGGGTGTGCGTGCAGCGCCTCGACCGCGTCGCGGGCTCGGGCCCACAGCCGGGCATGCTCCTCTTCGGTCAGCTGCCCCGCGTGCCGGGCGATGGCCTCGTAGGCGGCGTCCCGGGCCCGCTGCAACGCGATCAGGTCCGCCGGAATGGGCTGTTCGGACATACCAGAGAGCTTACGAGAGTCCACGTAAACACAGGGTTAGCTTTGGATTGCGGTGGGCCCGACGAAGGAGCGCTTTCAGATGGCTTCGTGATCACGGCCCGGCGACGGCTGCGGATGGCGCGGTATGCGGTACTCGGTCACCGGCGGCATGCAGAAGATGGTCAGGTCGCACGCGACGCCGACCGCCTGGGTGGGGGTGTGCCCCAGGTGCAGCGCGGCACGTGCGTACTCCCAACCGGAGCCGATCGCGCCGTAGTCGTAGTAGAAGACGTCGAAGTCGTTGCTCGTCTCGAACAGCTTGCCGTCGAACGCGAACATGAACTCCGACTTGGGCTCGAAGCTGGACAGCTTGCGCTTGCCCCACTCGACGAACTCGGCGTAGAACTCCAGGATGTCGCGTTCCTCGGCGGACGCGGGTGTGTGCGTGTCCAGGAACAGGCGCATCAGGTTGATGTCGCGCAGCAGTCCGGCACCGCCGAAGATCAGGCCCTCGCCGATCTTGTACAGCTTGGTGCCCTCGGTCTTGGCCTGACCCCAGGTCACCTGGGAATCGGCGGCGATCACGATCGACTCGTCGATGATCTTTCCGGCGACGACACTCATCAACGCCCCCCGTACGTACGGCTGATGCGGATCCGGACGTGCCGGTTCAGGATCGCAGAGGGAAGGGCTTCGGCGCAGGTGTTCGGGTGGCGCGAGCCGGCCCTCGGTGCCGGACGGGCGTCGTGGGTCCGCCCGTCCGGCGTTCGTGGCGGCGGGTCAGAGCCGGACGACGACCTGCTCCAGTGGCTTGCGCCGGATGTCGGGGACCCGTGCGTCCTCGGCCGGGTAGCCGACCGGGATGACGTACGCGGCGCGCTCCTCCTGCGGGCGGTCGCACACCTCGTTGAGGAAGCGCATCGGACTGGGCGTGTGGGTCAGCGTGGCCAGGCCGGCCTGGTGCAGCGAGGCGAGCAGGAGGCCGACGGCGATGCCGACCGACTCCTTGGTGTAGTAAGGGCGGGGCGAGTCCGGGCCCTTGTGCACCTCGAACACGACGATCACGACCGGCGCCTCCTCCAGGAAGGGCTTGCGCCAGTCGGTGCCGATCGGCGCGAGGGCTTCGAGCCATTCGGCGGACGCGCGGTGCTCGTAGAACTCGCGCTCCTCCTTCTCGGCGGCCTCGCGCAGGTGTCGTTTGCGCTCGGGGTCGCTGAGCACGACGAAGCGCCAGGGCTGCACGTTGGCGCCGCTGGGCGCGGTGCCGGCGGTACGGATCGCCCAGTCGACCACGTTGTCGGGGATCGGCCGGGAGGAGAAGTCGCGGACGGTGCGGCGCTGGGCCATCACGTCGTGGAAGGCTCGGCTGCGGGCTTCCGCCTCGTGGGCGGGGACGCCTCGGTGCCGGTGCGGAACCGTGGGGTATGTGGTTTCGTCGACCATGGCCGACAGCACAGCACGGCCCGGGGGGTCGGTGGAAGGTCCCGCCTCGCCCGGCTTCGACGCCCGCGGGCGGGTGGTTCGTTCGGCGGGTCGAGTCGCCCCGGTTCGTGGCGACTGATGCGGATTGGCCCGGTCAGCGGTTGAGCAGGGCCTGTTCCGCGTCGGTGCGTTGCGGTTCGGCGATCGAGATCGTCGGCGCGGGGACGCCGACCCGGGTGACCCGGAACTGCCGGCCGGTGCTCGGCACGGTCACCACGGACCCGGCCCAGGCCTCGGTCACCCGTCGGCTCAGGTCGGCCTCGGCCACGCCGGCGTGGACCAGATCCGCGCGCAGCGCCCGGGCCGCCGATTCCCGGGTGCCGGTGTGCAGCGTCTGCCAATCGTCGCGGCTGGTCTCGCGTGTCTGCGCCTCGTGCATTCCGTCCGCTCCCTCCCCGGCCCTGTAGGACCGGGTCTTGCTTCCCTGGCCCCCTGGACCCACCCTGCGCCGGCGATCAAAGATCGTCCAAATCCGTCAGGAAAAATCAGCCTCAGGCATGAGACGGGTGGAGGTGTCTACACCGACGGAACGAGCGGTTTCGCCGGCCGTGCGCCCAGCGGCGGGGGTCGCGTCTCCAACCGGTCGGATCAGCAGTCGGCACCCACCGGGATGTGCACTTTCGTCTGCAACCCGCGCGAGCGCACGACCAGCGTGACGCAGCCGGGCCGGTCCACGTGGTAGCCGCCGGGGAAGGCCGCCCAGGAGTCCTCGGTGGAGCCCGTGGTGCAGCCCGGTACGCGGACGGAGCTCGCGGAGGGCAGGCCGTTGCCCCAACCGATGGACGTGCCGTTGCCGGCGGCCGGCAGCACCTCGATGTCGACCGCCGCGCCGTTGCGCACCATCAGGCCGGCCTTGGCGAACAGTGGGTGCTGGTCACCGGTGCCCGCCTCGGCGGTCCGGAGCCTGCGGCCGGTCTCCAATGCGACGTCGCCGAGGAACACGGTGCTCGCGCTCGTGGGTGCGGGGTATGTGCCGATCGTGTGCAGGCAGTCGACGGTCACGGCGGGCTCGGGGCGGATGTCGGCGACCTGGGTCGGCTCGGCGGTGCGGTTGCCCTCGATCCGGTCGGGCTCGTCGTGGCCGGCGCCGCATGCGGTCGCGGCGATCAGCAGGCAGGTCAGGGCGGCGGCGACGGGTACTCGCTTTTCCGGCACCCGGACATGCTGCCAGGCGGGGAAGGCCGCCGGACGGCTCCGAATGAACCGGCCGGCGTTGGGCAGAGTCACTCGGGTCGCGAGGCACAGGGTCGAGCCCTGGACGCACGACACGAGCACTTGCACTTCAGCGGAAGGCGGCAGGCGATGAGCGACGACACTCCGGACCCGACCGAAGACTCCCCGGACACGCCGGGCGACGACGGTGTGCTCGGCCCCGAGGACACGCTGTCGACCGACGACCTGTCGTACGACCCGCTGGACACCGGGATCGTGCCGCCGGACCGCTGGTCGGCGGCCGAGCGATACGGCAACACGCCGGAGGAGGAGCGACGCGGCGAGTCGCTCGACCAGTTGCTGGCCGAGGAGGAGCCGGACGTCGCCTACGACGACGTGATCTCCGACGAGTGGGAGGGCGGCCCCGACCCGCGGGCCGGCCGGCTGGTCGCCGACGACGAGGGCGCACACGAGGACACCGAATCCGAGGCGATCGCCCACGACGTCGGCATCGACGGCGGCGCGGCGGGGGCCGAGGAGGCGGCGATGCACATCATCCCGGAGGAAGAGGTCCCGTAGAGCGCCTGCCAGGGCCGTGACCCGGCCACCCGGGTGTTCGAACCGACGGTTGTGGCCGACCGACGATCGGGCCGGGTCGGGCCGACCGAGGTGCACGGCCGGGCCCGTGCGCACCACGCCACGCTGTGCCCGAGGGCGCCGCCGCCTCGGCGATCCGGGCCGCCGGCTGCCGGTGCCGTGCCGCGCGCCGGATCGACCCGCCCCGCCGCGAGGTCCGCGCCGCCTCCTTCCGTCCGCCGCGCACGCCGCGTCGTGTCGTTGTGTTTCGTGCTTTCCGCGGTCCGCCGATCAGCGCCGCCGTGCGGCGTGGCGCGGTGTGGGTCAGGTGTTGTCGGGGTTCGGGCCCGGGGTGTTGGCGATGAGGGCTTCGGGGGCGGGTTCGGGGCCGGTCAGGAGGTGGCCGTCGAGGAGGTCCAGGGTTGCGGACAGGCTCGCGGCGGCGGCTCGGGCGGCGCCGGCGGTGAGGGGATCGCCGGTGTGGGCGGCGAGCTCGGCGAGTTCGCGTTCGGCTTCGGGCCGGTCGGCCAGCAGGGTGTGCCGCAGGTCGGTCAGCGGACCGGCGATCCAGGACTCGGCCTCCGCCTCGGTTTCGGCGACCCGACGCATGGCGTCCACCCAGCGGCTGACGGTGCCCAGCGACTCGCGGGCGTATTCGAGCAGTCGACGCCTGGCCGGTCCTTCCAGGCGGTGGCCCTTGCCGTTGCGGAACTCCTCGTCGATCGCGGAGAGTCGGTTCTCCAACTCGTGGTGCTTGTTGAGTCGGCGCAGCGCCTCGGCGACCTCGTCCAGATCGCGACGCTCGTTGCCGGCGGCCAGTCGCAGCAGTCGGCCGAGCAGGCCGTCCTCGGGCCGCCACCACAGTTGGGCGATCGACGTGGCCCGTGGGAAGCGCAGGTGGCGCGGGTGCAGCAGCGCCTCGGCGGCGTCCGCCGCACACGTCGCGGCGCCCGCCTCGGCCTCGGCGAGCGCCTCGAGCGCACCGAGGTTGCGGGTGCCGCCGAGCAGCCCCTGCGCGGAGCCGGTGGCGATGTGGCGGGCCAGGCCCGCCACCGCGGGCAGGTCGCCCAGGCCGGCGGCGGCCTCCTGGAGCAGGCCGTACGTGCTGTGCCCGCACAGTACGGCGGCGCGCGCCGCGGCGGCGACCGTCAGCAGTTGGGTCGCCCGGTCGTGGCTGGGCTCGTTCATCGCCATCTCGTCGAGTTCCTCGCGCAGCGACACGGCGACGGCGCCGGTGTCCGAGCGTGCGCCGTCGGCATAGGCCAGGGCGCGCAGCGCGGATATGCGTTCCGGCGCGTCGGGCGACATGGCCTGTGCCGCAGAGGCGTAGTCGCCCCGGCCGATCAATTCGCCGATCAGCGCCGCGGGCTCGGGATCGGCCGGTGCCTCGGGAGTGCGCTCCGCGGCGGCGGCGGCGTTCGTGGAGTCCGAGTCTTCGGCGTTCGCGTGGTTCGGCGTGGCCGTCCCCGGGTCGTCGTCCTCCGTGGGGCCGTCTTCTTCCGCAGCCGATGCCTCGTCGGCGTCGGCGGGCCGCGTGTCGGGCGCCGGGGTCGGGCCGGTGTCGGTATCGGTATCGGAGCCCGGGGCCGAGTCCGAGTCGGCTCCGGGGGACGTCGCCCGCGCCGTGTCCTCGGGCGCGGTCGCCGCGTCCTCCGCAGCGGCCGAGGTCGGCGTCTCGTCCCAGGACAGCCGGCCACGTAACGCGGCGTTGACGATCGTCGGGTCCGGTAGGTGCGGGCGGATCGTCTCGGCCAACTCGTCCACCCCGTCGTCCCGGTCGGCCGCGATCGCGTCGATCAGCCCGCCGAGGTCGGCCAGGGCCAGTACCCGGCGGCGGTCGGCCGGTTCCCAGTTCTCGTGACGGGTGCTCAGGTCGGTGGCCAGCTCGCGGAGTTCGCCGATAGCGGTGGCGTGCGCCGGCGGGCCGTCGAGGTGCCGGAAGCGGTCCACGCCGGCCAGTTCGCGGGCATGAACGGCGGTCTCGTGTGCGGTGATCGCGTCGGCCAGCCCCGGCCGGTCCTCGGGCAGGGTGTCCGGTTCGACCTCGACCAGCGCGCCGACCGCCGCGCGTGCCTCGGCCACGGCCGGGCCGACGAGGCCGAGCATGGTCAGGTCGGCCTCCTCCGGAGCGCGGCCGGCGGCGACCGCCGCGGTCACCGCGTCGGCGGCGGCCCGGGCCCGGCCGAGGGCGTCGTCGAGCGAGCGCAGCGGCGACGGGGGCTCGCCGGCGCCGCACATCCGGTCCCGGCAGAACGCCTCGAATCGGCGACATGCGGCCACCACGTCCGTGATGATGTCGGCGGGCCAGCCGGGCAGGGCGAGGTCGGCCTCGGTCAGCGCGAGCCGCAGCAGCGCGGCGGCCTGGCAACTGAATCCCCAGTCGGCGACCGCGGTGAGCCGGATCAGATCGGGCGTGAAGGTCGTGGCCTTCAGGCTTTCCAGGATCTCGCCGTCCAGCGCGCCCGAGTCGGTGTCCAAAGTCGCGGGCAGCAGCACGCGCAACACGGGCAGGGTGACCACCTGCGCGGTGTAGCCGCGCACGCTCGGGGTCTGCTTGCGCAGCCGCTTGAGCGCGTGTTCGGCGATCGCGGGGGTCGGTCGGCGGGCGGGCGGTACGCGCAACGCGCGCAGGGTGTCGGTCCGGGTGGGGTTGGGCAATCGCCACAGGGCGTCGGCGAGGACGTCCGGGGCGATTGCCGCGAGACAGTCCACGAGTGGGTCGCCGAGGCGGGCGAGTTGTACCGCGACCGCCGACTTCTCCCGGGCTATCTCCTGCTGATCGTGATCCGGATGGTCCAGGAAGGGTTGCAGTTCGCCCGACGAGGTCGCCCACCACAGCCAGTCGACGCTGCGGGATCGTGGCTGACGCACCATTTTGGCCTCCCGGAGGAGAGGGGGATGGTCTCTGGTTATACCGCCGCCGGCCCGAGATGCGGATGGTTCTGCCGGAATCGCAAGGAATGAGCGCGGGTCGATCGAAGGTTATCCATACCCCTGGGTGGTATAGATGAAGAGTCGACGGCGGACGAGGAAGGGAACGGGATGGAGCACGGCCGGATCGGGCGGGACGAACACTCGGGCCATCCGGAGCCGGCGGGCGGTACGGATCATTCGGATCGCCCGGATCATGCCGGGCACGGGGGCTCCGCGGAGGCCGCCGGGCGGGCAGGGCGCGGTGACCATGCAGATCACGGTGGGCACGGTGGGCATGGCGAGCACCAAGGTCACGCCGGTCACGTCGGTCACGCCGAGATGTTCCGCGGCAAGTTCGTGCTGAGCCTGCTGCTCTCCGTCCCGGTGCTCGTGCTGAGTCCGATGCTCGCGGACCTGCTCGGCTATCACGAGCCGTCGTTCACGGGCTCGTCCTGGATCCCGCCGCTGCTCGGCACGCTCGTGTTCGGTTACGGCGGGTGGCCGTTCCTGACCGGCGCACGCGACGAACTGGCCGCGCGGCAACCGGGGATGATGACGCTGATCGCGATGGCGATCACCGTCGCGTTCGTCGCCTCCTGGGCATCCACCCTCGAACTCGCGTCGCAAGAACTGGACTTCTGGTGGGAACTGGTCCTGCTGGTCGACATCATGCTGCTCGGCCACTGGCTGGAGATGCGTGCCCTCGGCGCCGCCTCGGGGGCACTGGACGCACTCGCCGCGCTGCTTCCGGACGAGGCGGAACGGGTGCGTCCGGATGGCGGGTTCGAGCAGATCCCGGTGGCCGCGTTGGCGACCGGCGATACCGTCCTGGTGCGTTCCGGGGCACGTGTCCCGGCGGACGGCACGATCACGGACGGTGCGGCCGAGTTCGACGAGTCGATGATCACCGGCGAGTCCCGACCGGTGGCGCGCGGCGCGGGTGCCACCGTCGTGGCCGGCACGGTCGCGGTGGACAGCGCAGTGCGGGTGACGGTGACCGCGACCGGGGAGGGCACCCAACTCGCGGGCATCCGGCGGCTGGTCGGCGAGGCGCAACAATCCCGCTCCCGGGCCCAGGCGTTGGCGGACCGGGCGGCGGCGCTGCTGTTCTACTACGCGGCCGGCACCGCGGTCCTGACCCTGGTGGTGTGGTCGCTGCTCGGCGAGGGCGGATCGGCGATCGAACGGACCGTCACGGTCCTGGTGATCGCCTGCCCGCACGCGCTCGGGCTGGCCATCCCGCTGGTGATCGCGATCTCGACGGAGTTGTCCGCGCGACAGGGCATCCTGATCAAGGATCGCATCGCGCTGGAGCGGATGCGCAACGTCGACGTCGTGCTGTTCGACAAGACCGGCACCCTCACGCGCGGCGCGCCGGCGGTGACCGGTGTCGCGGCGGCGCCCGGCCGGGACGAGACGAGAGTGCTGCTGCTCGCGGGCGCCGCCGAGCGGGAGAGCGAACACCCGCTGGCCCGGGCGATCGTGCGGGCGGCCGAGGAGCGCGGCAGGCCGGTCGCGGCGAGCGGGTTCCGATCGATGACGGGCCGGGGCGTCGAGGCGGACGTGGCCGGCACCCGGGTGCGGGTCGGCGGGCCGGCGCTGTTGCGCGAGGCGGGCGTCCGAGTGCCCGAGGGGCTGTCGGCGGCGGTCGGGGACTGGGTCGGACACGGCGCGGCGGTGCTGTACGTGCTGGCCGACGACGAGGTCGCCGGGGCACTCGCGCTGGAGGACGAGATCCGTCCCGAATCCCGCTCCGCGGTCCACGAGTTGCACGCGGCGGGGGTGCGCGTCGGGATGCTCACCGGGGACGCCCGGCAGGTGGCCGAGTGGGTCGGGCGCGACCTCGGGGTGGACGAGATCTTTGCCGAGGTACTGCCCGGCGACAAGGACGCCAAGGTCGCCGAACTCCAGTCCCGCGGCCTGCGGGTGGCCATGGTCGGCGACGGCGTCAACGATGCTCCGGCGTTGGCCCGCGCCGACGTCGGCATCGCGATCGGCGCGGGTACCGACGTCGCCGTCCAGTCGGCGGGCGTGGTGCTGGCCTCGGACGACCCGCGCGCGGTGTTGGGGGTCCGTCGCCTGTCCACGGCCGTCTACCGCAAGATGCGACAGAACCTGGCCTGGGCCGCGGGCTACAACATCGTCACGGTGCCGCTGGCCGCGGGTGTCCTGGCCTGGGCGGGCGTGGTCCTGCCGATGGAAGTCGGCGCCATCCTGATGAGCCTGTCCACCGTCGTCGTGGCCCTCAACGCCCAACTTCTCCGCCGCCTCGACCTCCGCCCGAACCCCCACACCACCTGACCGCCCAACCGGCACAACCACAGACTGCCCCCGGCCCCGGTCCGTTGCCCGGCGCGCATGCGGTATCGACGCCGGCCCATGGGGCCGGACGGCGGGGCTTGGTGGTGGGGATCGGCGCGGGGTTCGGGTGGATACGCTGCCGACGTGGATGGTGGCGGGGTCGGCTGGGAGCGGACGCGGGTGTGGGTCGAGGCGGGGTTGGCCTCGGGGGAGCGGGTGGTGGGGGGCGAGCGGCTGATCGGGGGCTGGACCTCGGTGATGCGGCGCTTGTGGGTGGTCGGGCCCGGGGGTGAACGGCCTCTGGTGCTGCGGTCGTTCGTGAAGCCGTTCTTTCTGGTGCATGCCGAGGGCCTGCTGGACCGTGAGGCGAAGATCCTCGGGTTGCTTGCCGACACCGACATTCCGGCCGCGACGTGCCTGGCCGTGGACCCGCGTGGCGAGCACTGCGATCATCCGTCCCTGCTGATGTCGTTGCTTCCGGGCGGGATTCGGCTGGGCGACGACGGCGCCGACGAGCGGATCGTGCCGCTCGCCCGCCAACTCGTGGCCGTGCACGCGATCGTGGTCGACGATCGCGATCGACCTCGCGACTATCAGGCGTGGACCGCCCCCGAGCGCGTGCGCGTACCCGAGGATTCCGGGCGGCCCGAGCTCTGGCGGCGCGCGGTCGACCTGATTCGGCGCGAACCGCCGCCGTATCGTGGGTGCTTCCTGCATCGCGACTTCCACCCGGGCAACGTGCTTTTCACCGGCGAGGGTGCGCACACCCGGGTCACCGGCGTGGTCGACTGGGTGGAGACCTCGTGGGGGCCCGCCGACCTGGACGTCGCGCACTGCTCGACCGCCCTGGCCCTGCTGCACGGGCCGGCCGCCGGGATGAGCTTCGCCGCCGCCTACACCGCGGCCGGCGGTCGGCTCGCCGAGGACCCCGCCGCCCACCTGTACTGGCGGCTGCTCGACGCGCTCGGCTACGCCCCCGACGCGGAGAAGATCGCCGTCCCGTGGCGCGAGGCGGGTCGACCCGACCTGACCCCGACCCTCGTGGCCGGGCGCCTGGAGGAGTATATCGCCGCACTGCTGGACCACTTCGACGAACCGGTGCGGCGCTGCTGATCGACCCTGCGGGTCGCGGCGTTCCGGGGTTCGAGTGGGGCTGGTGGTCGGCTTCGGAGGGCTCGTTGCGGTGCGTTTTCGTGCGTGGCGCGATGGGTGTGGTGCGCACCGGGGTTGCCGATGCGCACCGCGTCGTGCACTTGCGGGTGGGTCAGTCGAGGAAGCCGAAGGTCTGGCTCAGGACCGGCTTGTTGTCGGCGATCCGGCAGGTCGCGATGTACATCGCGCCGCCGTTGTAGTTCTGGTTGGGGTCGGCCTCCAGACACCGTCCGGAGGTCGGGTTGAACCACGCGTTGACGTTGATCGGGATCCATGCCTGGGAGGTGCCGACGTTGCAGTCCCACAGCCGGACCGGGGAAAATTCTCCGGTACCCATCGCCTGCAGGCACTTGAACCCGGTGCCGCCGACCACGAGGCTGTACGCCGCGCTGCCGTTGTTCTGCGGCACGGCGAGCCAGAGTTGATTGTTCGGGGTGGTGCTGTTGGCCGGATTGCCGATGCACTGCCACTGCTGGACGGTGGCGCCGTTCGTATTGAGGTTGTTGGCATCGGCATCCAGGCATTTCCAGTTGGATCCGATGAGCATGCGCGAGAAATGATTCGGAATGACCATGGCGGACGCGGACTGTGGAATGGCGAGCAGCAGGAGCGCGCACGCGGCGAGTACGCCGGCGATCTTCTTGATCATTTTCAGCCTCCGTCGGGGTGCCCGTCGCCATACCCGGGGTTGGCGCTCGGGTGGCTCAGAGGATGGCCGGGGAGGATCGATCTCTCAAGCAACCCGATGGTCGAGGTGATGGGATTCGGCCACCGACGGGCCGTTGTCGGGCCATCGCTCGGCCGGCTCGGGCCTCGGCCGTTTGTGCCGGTTCCGGTGCCGCTATTCCCGGTCGGTGGAGCGCCGGCGCGAAAATGCCGGACCCGGCTGCCCCGTATTGCATTCTTTTCGGGCGGATGAGCGGGAGTCGGCGTCGGATATTTGCCCGGCGGATGATCGACCGGAAATAGACCGAGGTTTTTCCATTGACACGTGTAAGTGTCGCGCGTCGATGCCGGAATTCCCGATGGTACACCGGATCGTTTCGGCCTCGGCCGGCCGGGTGGGGTTATCGAATTTCCGCTTTCCGGAATTTCGGATTCCGGAAAGCGGAAAGGACCACCCGCGGGAACGGCTTCTCACGCACGTGGTGAGGGGCGGCCGACCTCCCAGGACGCCTCGATCATCCGGAAGATCTCGTCCACCGCGGCCTGCGGATCGGCCGCCTCGCGGGCCAGTGAATAGGCGTCGATCACGAACCTGGCGATCGTCCGGCAGGCCGTGGTGGTCCGCGGCAGGTCGAGGTCGGCGGCGATGGCCGCTGCCAGCGACTCCGCGTGGCGCAGCCGCATCGATTCCTCGTACTCCCGCAGGCCGGGTGACTCGTCGATCATGCGCCAGATCGGGGCGGCGCCGTCCCCCGTGCAATGTTCCACCAGGGCCCGGATCTCGCCGCGCAGTGCGGGGATGAGCGGCTCGTGCGGCGCCCGGCCGGTGACCGCCCGGATGAGACCTTGTTCGAAGTCTTCGTCCTGCTCGAACACCAGCGCCTCTTTCGAGGCGAAGTGGGAGAAGAGCGTGGTGACGGCCACGTCGGCCTCGGCGGCCACGTCCCGGATGCCCACCGCGTCGTACCCGCGTTCCAGGAAGAGCCGCAGGGCGGTGTCGGCGATCTTCTGGCGGGTCGCGGCCTTCTTGCGTTCGCGGCGTCCGGGCGGCACGGTCATGACCTGACGCTATCAGATGCGAATGCGTAACGGTTGTTAAACACTAACCGTTAGTGTTACGGTCCGACGCATGAAGAAAGTGAGCTTCGCCGAGTTCGGCGGTCCGGACGTGCTGCGCCTCGAAGACGCCGAGGAGCCCCACGCGGGCCCCGGCCAAGTACGCATAGCCGTACGGGCGGCGGGTGTGAATCCCGTCGACTGGCGGGTCCGTGAAGGCCAGGTTTTGAAGGCCCATCCGATCGAATTGCCCGCCGGTGTCGGGCTGGACGCAGCCGGGGTGGTGGACGAGGTCGGCGAGGGTGTCGACGGGGTCGAGGTCGGCGACCACGTGTTCGGCGAAGGTTCGAGCACCTATGCCGAGTTCGCCGTGCTGTCGGCCTGGGCGCGGATGCCGGAGGGTCTGACGTTCGAAGAGGCCGCGGGGTACCCCTCCGTGGTGGAGACCGCGCTGCGCATCATCCGTGAAGTGGGTGTGCAGCCCGGGCAGACGCTGCTGGTCAGCGGTGCGTCCGGGGGAGTCGGATCGGCGGTCCTACAGATCGCCCGGGACCGCGACATCACGGTGATCGGCACGGCCGGGGCCGCGAACCAGGACTATCTGCGCGGCCTGGGCGCCCTCGCCACGACGTACGGCGAGGGGTGGGTCGAGCGGGTGCGCGGGCTCGGCCGGGTCGACGCGGCCCTGGATTTGGCCGGCTCGGGTGTGATCCGCGAGTTGGTCGAACTGACCGGGGACCCGCGGAAGGTGGTCTCCATCGCCGATCTCGGCGCGCCGGAGTTCGGCGTGCGATTCTCCGGCACGGCCGGGAGCGTGCCGGACGCGCTCGCCGAGGCCACCGACCTCATCTCGCGGGGAAATCTCCACATCCCGGTCGAGAAGTCCTACACGCTCGCCGAGGCCGCGGCGGCGCACATCGACAGCCAAGCCGGCCACACGCGCGGGCGCCGAGTCGTGGTCGTCTGAGCCGTTTCCGGGGCAACGGCACGGCCCGGCGTGCCGAATCCCTCGATTACCGGCTGCACGGGACCCATCGACCGCCGGCGGCTGCGGAGGCGCGGACGGCGTCGAGGACGCGTTGGCCGGCGACGCCGTCGGCGAAGGTGGCGTGCCGGGGGGCCTCGGCGGCGGGGTCGCCGTCGATCAGGGCGGCGAACGCGGCGGCGAGGCGGGTGTACGGCGCACGGTCGATGCCCATCGAGTGGAGCAGGTCATAGGCGGTGTGCATCAGGTCGGACGGGGGCGCGATCGGGTCCGGGTTGACCAGGTCGGCGGGGGTTTCCACGCGGCGGTCGCCGGAGGCGTCGGCGAGCCAGACGTCGTCGAACTCGACCCAGGCCGTGCCGTGGGTGCCGGCCACGCGCGTGGTCATCAGCGGCGGCCCGTAGATCCCGGCGGAGCTTTGCAGCGTGCCCTCGACACCGGTCACCGTGCGGAAGCGGATGTTGAAGGTGTCCTCGGCGGTCTGCCCCGGCCGGTCCGCGACCAGTGGCAGGCCCGCGCTGACGCCCGCGAACTCGCCGAGCGTGTGCCGGATCTGGTCGATCCAGTGCGAGGCGTGCGCCCCCAGCCAGCCGCCGCCGTCCTCGGCCCGACCCCACCACGCGGGCACCTCGGCGGCCGGTCCGGTCAGTACCGGGATGTGCAACAACCAGGTGGCGAGCCGGGGTTCGCCGATCGCGCCGGCCGCGATCAGCCGCGCGAGCAGGGCCTGCGAGGACTGCCAGCGGAACTCGGTGCCCAGCATGTGCACGACGCCGGCCTGCTGCGCCGCCGCCAACATCCGCGCCGCCTCGTTCGCGTCGCTCGCGAACGGCTTCTCGCACACCACGTGCTTGCCCGCCGCGACCGCCGCGAGCACGATCTCGGCGTGCGTGTGCGGCGGCGTGGCCACGGTCACCGCGTCCACGCCGTCCAGGGCGAGCGCCGCGTCGAGGTCGGTGAACGCGTACGGCACCCCGAAGCGCTCGGCCCGCTCGGCGGTACGCACCGGGTCCCGGCCGACCAGCGCCCGTACCTCGAAGCCCGCGTCCCGGAAGGCGGGCAGGTGGGTGATGCACCCGAAACCGGTTCCCACGATCGCCACACCCAGCTTGTTCCGCGCCATGACGTCGCTCTCCTTCTTCGGGGCCGAGGCTTCGGTGTCGACCGCGGCCACGGCGGGGGCGGGCCCACCGCGGGCCGGCCGGGGCCGAAACGCGCGCCTACGGTAAGGGAAGCTGTCCAACTTCGCCATGACGCCGCCGTGTGACGAACCGCATCCGACGGGGTCAGCGGTTCCGGTATGCCGACACGCCCTCGATGGTCAGTCGCGCCCGCGCCATCCGGCCCCCGCCGATCGTCGGCTCCGGGTCCAGGATCAGCCCGAGTTCCGCGCATACCGCCGTCGTCGGCAGTGCCGCCTCGACCTCGGCGGCGGGATATCCGAACACGTCGACGTCCCGCCAGACGACCGGGTCCGTCTCGGTGCCGGGCTCGCGTTCGAAGACGATCGTGCGGCACCCGTGCTCGGAGCCGGTCACGTCGATGCGCAGGGTGCCCGATCCGCCGCCGAAGCTCCAGAACTCCCGGTGGCCGTCGTCGACCCGGCGCGTCCCGGCGCACGACCAGTAGGGGCGCACGTCCACCACGGTGGACAGTGCCCATTGGGCCTGCCGCTCGCTCATCCCGAAGCGCAGCATGCCGGCGCCGCGCGGCAACACCACGCCCACGCCCGGCAGCAGTTCGAACATGCCCCGATTGTGCACACCGGGCCCCGGCGGCGGTGATTCGGACTCTGGTTCGATGATCACCTGCCCGTATCCGCTCCCCGCCGGGCCGGTTTCCCGAGCGAAAGGTGATACCGCGATGACCGAGACCCCCGCCGACCCGCCGACCGGCTCCGAGGCGCTCGACTTCGCCCGATCCGTGCTCGCCGCCCAGCCGTTCAGCCGACTCGTCGGGGCCAGGATCACCGAGTTCGGCGGTGGGCGGGCCACCCTGGAGGTCGACGTCCGCGACGAACTCCGGCAACAGAACGGCTACTTGCACGGCGGCGTGCTCGCCTACGCGGCCGACAACGCGATCACCTTCGCGGCCGGCAGCACCCTCGGCTCGGCCGTGCTCACCGGCAGCGTTTCCGTTCAGTACCTGCGGCCGGCGCTCGGTGCCGTGTTGCGCGCCGAGGCGCGGATCGTGCATGCCGGTCGTCGGCAGGCGGTCTGCGACTGCAGCCTGATCATGCGGGGCGCCGACGGCGGCGAGACGGTCTGTGCGATCGGCCGGGGCACGGTGCTGGTGGTCGACGGCACCGCCGACTGACGGCCCGCCTGCCGCCTGCCGCCCGCGGGGGCAAGGGGATGTCCCCGAGGGCAGATGTCGCGTACCGTTGACTGTCGTCACGATGGCAACAGGATGATGAGGTGCCGGCCATGCAGCTCCGTCCCTCCGCACACGTCGACACGTTCTCCCGGGATCGGCTGCCGCCGGTCGAGCAGTGGCCCGAGCTGATCTTCGAGCTGCCGGAAGCGTGCTATCCGGACCGGCTCAACTGCGCCGTCGCACTGCTCGACGACACCATCGCGCGGCACGGGGCGCACCGGCGCTGCCTGCTGACCGCCGACGAGACCTGGACCTACGGCGACCTGCTCACCCGGGCCAACCAGGTCGCACACGTGCTGACCGAGGACCTGGGCGTGGTGCCCGGCAATCGGGTCCTGTTGCGCGGCCCCAACAACCCCTGGCTGGTCGCGAGCTGGTTCGGCGCGCTGAAGGCCGGCGCGGTCGTGGTGACCACCATGCCGCTGCTGCGCGCCCACGAACTCGACGCCATCCACGAGATCGCCCGACCCACCGCCGCACTGTGCGATCACCGCTTCACCGCCGAACTCGACGCGGCGCGGACCCCCGGCCTGCGCGTACTGACCTACGGCGGGCCCGGTGAGGACACGCTGCCCGCCCGCTGCGCAGCGAAGAGCACCGGGTACGAGGCGGTGGACACCGCGTGCGACGACGTCGCGCTGATCGCGTTCACGTCCGGGACGACCGGTCGGCCGAAGGCCACGATGCACTTCCACCGGGACGTACTCGCCATCGCCGACACCTTCTCCGCGCACGTCGTCCGCCCCGAGCCCACCGACCTGTTCACCGGGACCCCGCCGCTGGGCTTCACCTTCGGCCTCGGCGGGCTGGTGGTGTTCCCGCTGCGGGCGGGCGCGGCCACGCTGCTCCTGGAGCGGGCCACCCCCGAGGAGCTCGCCGCCGTCGTGGCCGAGCGGCGGGTCACCGTACTGTTCACCGCGCCGACCGCCTACCGGTCCATCCTCGGCGCCGGGCTCGTCGACCTGCTCGCGGGCGTGCGGCGCTGCGTGTCCGCCGGCGAGGCGTTGCCGGTCGGCGTGTGGCAGGCGTATCACGACGCGATCGGGACGCGGATCATCGACGGGATCGGTGCGACCGAGATGTTGCACGTGTTCGTCTCCGCCGCCGACGACGCGATCCGCCCGGGGGCGACCGGGCTTCCGGTGCCCGGCTACCGCGCCGCGGTGCTGGGGCCGGACGGCAAGCCGGTCCCGGACGGTACGCCCGGGCAGCTCGCGGTCAAGGGCCCGACCGGCTGCCGCTACCTCGACGACCCGCGGCAGTTCGACTACGTGCGGGACGGCTGGAACATCACCGGCGACACCTACATCCGCGACGCCGACGGCTACCTCTGGTACCAGGCCCGCAGCGACGACATGATCGTCTCGTCCGGCTACAACATCGCCGGCCCCGAGGTGGAGGCGGTGCTGTGCGCCCACCCGGACGTGGCCGAGTGCGGGGTGGTCGGGGCGGCCGACGAGCGGCGCGGGATGGTGGTCAAGGCATACGTGGTGCTGCACCCCGGGGTGGTCGCGGACGAGGCCACGGCGCGTGCGCTCCAGACGTTCGTGAAGCAGACCATGGCGCCGTACAAGTACCCGCGGCTGGTCGAGTTCGTGTCCGAGCTGCCGCGCACCGACACGGGCAAGCTGCGGCGCGGCGAACTGCGCCGGCGTGCGGCGCGGGGTACGCCGGTAGCCGGGGCGGGGCCGGCTCCCGGATAGGATCGCCGGCGAACCAGACTCCGCGAGGAAGGCGACCATGGCGGAGACCCCGGCCCGGCCCAGCTCGTTGATCAACACCGTGTACGGCGCGTTCGTGCGTGGTCTCGGCGGCTGGATCTCGATCGCCGACCTGATCGTGCTGATGGGCGAACTCGGCGTGGACGCGCCTGCGGTGCGATCGGCGATCTCGCGGCTGAAGAAGCGCGGCACGCTCACCCAGGAGCGGCGGGACGGTACCGGGTATCGGCTCAGTCCGGCGATGGAGTCGATCTTCGACGAGGGCGATCGGCGGATCTTCGGCAACCTGGAGCCGGCGCGGCTGGAGGACGGCTGGGTGCTGGCGATCTTCTCGGTGCCCGAGTCCGAGCGCGCGCACCGCCACCAACTGCGGTCGCGGCTGACGTGGCTGGGCTTCGGCAATGTGTCGCCGGGGGTGTGGATCGCGCCGGCCCGGCTGCTGGAGGATGCTCGGCGCACCCTGGTTCGGGTTGAACTCGCGGACTACGTACACCTGTTCACGGGCGATGCGGCATTCGCGGAGTTGGGCTCCGCGGTCGGGGACTGGTGGGACTTCGAGGCGATCGAGGAGCAGTACGCGCTGTTCACCGACGAGTACGGTCCGGCCGCCGCCGAACTCGTGGGGCGGCCGATGGTGGATACGGTCGACGCGTTTCGCACGTACGTGCCGATGTTGACGCAATGGCGGCGGTTGCCGTATCTGGATCCGGGGCTGCCGGCGGAGTTGTTGCCTGCGGATTGGAATGCGGTCGAGGCTCGGAAGGTGTTTCTGTCCCTGCACTCGCTCCTTGCGGAGGGGGCGAGGGGGCACGTTCGGGAGGTGGCGGGGTTGGCCTCAGGCGCCGGCCGGGCTGATTTGGCCTCAGGCGCCGGCCGGGCTGATGGGGTGTTCGGCTGACCTCGGGCGTCGGTCGGGCTGGGGTGGCCTCAGGCGCCGGCCGGGCTGAATTGGCCTCAAGCGCCGGCCGGGCTGAGTGTGCTCAAGCGCCGCACGGGCTGATTTGGCCTCAGGCGCCGGCCGGGCTGATTTGGCCTCAGGCGCCGGCCGGGCTGATGGGGTGTTCGGCTGACCTCGGGCGTCGGCCGGGCTGAATTGGCCTCAAGCGCCGGCCGGGCCGAGTGGGGTTGTGTGGGCTGGGGTGGTGGTCGGTGGGTGGGGTCAGGTCATTGTTTTGGTGAGCCAGCGGAAGACGTCGGGGACCATTCGGCGCCAGACGTCGGTGCCGTGGCCGCCGCCGTTGATTTCGGCGAGGGTGATGGCTGTGGGGGGTTTGGCGAGGGCCTTGAGGGCTTGGGCGTCGCCGTAGCCGTCGCCCTTTTCGCCGGCCAGGTAGAGGGCGACCTTGGGGGGCTGGGGTGCGCCCTTGAGGATGTTCAGCGGGTTCGCCGAGACGCGCAGGGCCGGGTCCTTGGACGTGACCGAGTCGGACTCGCCCTTGGGGTCGTTGTAGCCGGACAGGCTCACGCCCGCGCCGTAGCGGTCCGGGTGCAGCAGCGCCATCCGGACGGCGCAGTGGCCGCCGGCCGAGTAGCCCGCGATGGCCCAGTGCTTGGGGTCGGTCTCGGCGCGGAAGTTGTCGATCACCATGCGGCGCACGTCGCCGGAGATCCAGGTGTCCGCGTTGGCCTTGCCCGGCACGTCCGCGCAGCCGGTGTCCTCGTTGCCCGCGAGCAGCTTGGTCCGCGGCGAGACCAGGATGAACGGTGCCACCTCACCCTTGGCCATCAGGCTCTTGAGCTGCTTGTTGACGTCCAGCGTGCCGAACCAGGCCTTGGCCGAGCCGGGGTAGCCGGGCAGTAGTTCGACGACGGGGAACTTCTTGTCCGCGAACGCCGGGTCCTTGTACTGCGGCGGCAGCCACACGTAGACCTCGGCCTCGACGGCCGACTGCGGGCCCTTGAGGTTGGTCTCCTGGACGCCGTCGCCCATCTTGCCGTCGGAGGCGGGCTCGAACTTGCTGATCAGCTTCTGCTCGGGCGCCGGCGGCGGAGCCGGTTCGCGGGCCTCGGTCACGTGGCCGCCACCGGTGCCCAGGAAGTCGTCCCAGGTGTCGTAGAGGCTGTTCGCGTTGTTGACCATCACGAAGACCATCAGGATGGCCGTCGCCTGGCACGTGACGAGCATGAACAGCCGTCCGACGACTCTGACCGCCTTCGGCCCGGGGATGCGGTTCCATGCGACCAGCGCCAGCACGAGGGCCGCGATGGCGAGCACGATGGTCGTTATGTAGAAGGGAGTACCGGTCAGGCTCACTGTGGTCTTCCAGGGGGATTCAGCGACGATCCGGACACGGTCAGTCGGCGGTGGGCGGGGACATGTGGCGGCCGAGCCAGCCGAGCAGATCCGGGATCATCTTCTTGAAGTGCGACGTCAGATGCCTGCCGGCGGGCTGCTCGTAGTACTCGATGCGTACGGGTGGGGCTGCTTTCGCGACGAAGGCCTTGACCAGGCGGACCTCGGCCGCGTCCCCGCCGCCCGCGGTCGCGAGCACGTCGATGTCCGCCTTGCCCGCGGCGATCAGCTTGTCCGGGCTGTTGGCGAGCCGCTCGGCCTCGTGGCCCTTCCACAGCGGGGAGTCCGGGTTGAAGTAGCCGTCGATCGGCACCGCGACCTTGAACCGGTCCGGGTGCTGGAGCGCGAGCTTGACGCTGCAGAACGCGCCGGTGGAGGCACCCATCACCCCCCACCCGGCCGGGTCGCGCAGCGTGCGGAAGTTGGCCTTGACCAGGTCGGGGATGTCCTGAGCCATCCAGGTGCCCATCTTCGGCTGTCCCGGGATGTCACTGCATTCGAGGCTGCGCTTCTCGTCCTTCTCCAGGTTCTGCACCGGCATCACCATGATGAACGGATGACTCGTGCCGGCCCGGCTCTGGCGTACGGCCTCCTGCTGGATCGGCAACTGGTTGTCGGTCCAGGTGTTGTAGCCGTTGCTCTGGCCACCCGCGTAGAGCGTGAGCACCGGGAAGCCGTGCTTCGCGAAGGCCGGGTCGTTGTACTCCGGCGGCAGCCACACCCACACCTTGCCGGTGACGCCCGACTTGGGGCCCGTGTACGAGGTCATCAGGATCGGCCCGACCGTGGTGGTCGTGGCGGTCGTGAAGTTCGTCGTGGGACCGGTCGGCATCACGGCCTTGGTCGGCGCGGCGGGCTTGGCGGGCGGGCTCGCCGCGCCGCCGGACTGCGACGGTGCCGCCGTGGACTTGGCGTGTTCGGCCGCCGAATCGCCGGACGAGCCGCACGCGGACGCGGTCACCGCGACGAGTACGGCACCGAGCAGCGCCGTCGCGCGACGACGGCGTGCGGAAAGGGAGTTCAAGGGAAGGGCTCCGGCAGGCGTCAGGGGGTGCTGTTGACAAAAACGACCTTAACCGGACATCGAAACGGTCACTCGACGGCTCTGTAACAGCCGTCCATCGATCGGCGGGACGAAAACAGCGTTTTCGTGATTTTACCGTGACCGAGTCACCCCTTCGGTCGAGCCACGAGTGACTTTCGGCGACGGCGAGGGTACCGGCGAGGACGCCGTCGGCCGCAACCAGGAGTCGCGCTTGTCCTTCACCACGCCTGTCCCGCGACCCCCCTCCCCGGATTCGAGTCCGAGTTCGAGGTCGGGGCCGATTCCGCGTACGCACGGACTGCGCGCGACGGTCGTGGTGGCACTCGTGATGTTGTTCCTGATCGCGATTCCGTACCTGCTCAACCGCTCCGTCGTCGGCGCCGCGCCGGTGCGGGCCGGCCAGGTGGTCACGCTGGGACCCTTCCGCTATCGGCCGGCGCCGGGTTGGCAGATCGACCGGGGCGCCTCACAGGCCGATCTGGTCAGCGTGCTGGTCAAGGGCGCGACCACGTACCGGTTGACCCCGCTGGGCCGGCAGTCCTCGGCCGCGGGCGCGTTCAGGGCGGCGGCGCGCCGTTACGAGGCGACCGGGCGCGGACGGATCGGCGGCGACCCGGCCACGGTGGCCACCGCACGCGGGCTCACCGGCCTGGTCGCGCCGATCGGTGGGAACACCGTGGCCGGCACGCTCACCGTCCTGGTCGGCGGCGGCCAGGGTCTGGGGGTCTGGCTCACCGCCCGGCACACCGCACCACTGACCGAGGCGATCGCCGACGACGTGGTGACCATGGTGGATTCGGTGGAGGTGGTCGACTCGTGAGTGTGGCTCCGCTGACCGATCGCCGGGGCCGGCGGGACGCGGGCAGCATCGTGCAGCCCGGGCGTGCCGCGTTCTGGCTGTATCCGATCGTGCTCGCGCTCGGCGCCGCCAGCGTGGTGCCCAACTTCGTCCGGCTGTCCTCGGCAGCGCCCTCCGGCGCGATCGTGCTGAGCGTGGTGATCCACACGCTGTGGTTGATCCCGGCGCTTGCCGTGATCACCCACCTGGACCTGTTCGAGCGCGAGCCGCTGTCGTTCTGCGTGGCCGCGGTGCTGTGGGGCGGCGTGGTGGCGACCGGATTCGCGCTCGTGGCCAACGACAACGTGCTCAGCTATCTGTCCAAGCTGGATCCCAAGTTCGCCACCGACTGGGGTGCCTCGATCTCGGCGCCGGTGGTCGAGGAGACGCTCAAGCTGCTCGGCGTGGTGATGCTGATCCTGATCAACCGCCGGGTCTTCGAGAGCGTGCTCGACGGCTTCGTCTTCGGCGCGCTGGTCGGCCTCGGGTTCCAGGTGGTCGAGAACGTGATGTACGCGCTGAACGCGGCGATCCAGGCGGGCGAGACCTGGACCGGCGGGATCATGGCCAGCTTCTTCGTCCGGGCGATCGTCAACGGGCTGTGGAGCCACGCGGCGTTCACCGCGATGACCGGCGCGGGCGCGGCATACGTGGTGGTCGGCGTCCGGCGGCGGCTCGCGGTTCGGCTCGCGGCGGCCGGCGCGCTGTACGCGGTCGCGTGGGCCCTGCACTTCGTGAACAACTCGCCGATCCTGGAGATCGTCCTGGAGCGCACCGACTGGTACCTGACCATCGTGCAGATCGTGCTCAACGGGCTGGTCGTGCTCGCCATCGCGAGCTTCGTCTACCGGCTCGCCGCCCGACAGGAGTATCGCTGGTTCGCGCGCGCTGTGGGCGACGAGCCGGATTTGCTGCCACTGCGCGAACTCGCCGCGCTCGCCTCGAACAAGACCCGCAAGGAAGCGGTGGAGGCGGCCCAGCGCGAACACGGTCGCAAGGCGGCCCGGGCGCAGAGCCGATTGCAGCGCGCCCAGTTGGGCTACGGTGTCGCGCTGGCCCGCTCCGCCGACCCGGACAGCGATCCGGGTGTGGCCCGCTGGCATCGCCGGATCGACCGGGCCCGGGCCCAGGTGGTGGCCGCGGACGCGGAACCGCCCGAGTCACCGGATGCGCCGACGCCGCATGCGAAGGCGCCCCGCGAGTTGCCGGAGGTGCCGTAGTCGGATCCGGCCGGCTTCGGGTCGACGCCTCCGCGGCGGCCCGAAGCCGGCCGGATCCGGACGGTCAGCGACAGGTGTGCGGGTCCGGCGCGGTTCGCCGGTCCGCCTGTCGGGGCCATTCGGTGTCCTGCACCCACGCGGTCTCGTCGAGATCGGTGAGTCGGTCCTCGCGCAGCAGGTCCCTGGGCGCGGTGCTGAGGTCACGACGACCGAGCGAACGCACCACCAGGAGTACGGTCAGGCCGAGCAGACACGCGGAGACGGCGAGCACGACGAGTCCGTCCATGGTGCTCCTCCCTACCTACCTCTAGGGCAGTTGCCCTCCATGCTCCCGTGCGAAGCCGACATTGGGAACCCGACGCAGATGAACACGGGGCGACGGGTTGCGCCGCGCCGTCCCCGGGCATCCGGCGGCTCGGTGCACCCCGGGGCCGCGGTCAGCGCGTCCAGGCGGGCGGCGACGATCGAGCGCATCCGGTCCGAGCCGACCAGGGCGGGGCGCATCGCGGCGTGGACCGCGAGGCCGTCGAGGGGGGCGTGCAGCCTGTCGGTTTCCAGGTCGAGCGCGGGCTCGGGTGGTGCGGTACTTCGCGCTGCGGCCGGAGATCTTCGACCCGGGTGCCCGGCAGTTGGCGATCGGGGTGCCGTTGACGTTCGTGTGGTGCCCGGCCGGCGTGGTGTTGCCGGCGATGGTGTTCATCCACGCGATCCCGGTGCCGCGCTTCATGCGGTCGACCCGGGTTGGGCGGGCGCCGGGGCCCGGTGAGAATGGCCGGATGGGCGCACCGATCGAAGCGATGGACCGCAATCTCGCCGAGCACGCATGCCACGTGCACCGAAGCACCCCCGGGATGCGGGTGGACGAGGACGACGGCGTGGTCGTCGCGGACAGCGGCCTGGGGCACGACTCGTACAACATCGTCGCGGGCGCGCGACTGACCGCCGAGACGGTGGGGTCGGTCGTCGAGCGCACCATGCGCCGGGTTGCGGCGACCGGACGGCCGTTCTCGTGGTGGGTCACGCAGGGGTCGCGGCCGACGGATCTGGCCGAGCACCTGGTGGCGCACGGCCTGCCGGTCGGCGACACCGAGGTGGCGATGTGGACACGGTGGAGTCGGACCACGCCCGCCGAGGCCGCGCTCCCGGCCGGGTTGCGGATCGAGCCGGTGCGCACGCGCGCGGGGCTGCTCGACTTCGCCGGGGTGCTCGCCGCGCTCTGGACGCCCTCCGCGCAGGACGTCGTACGGTTCGCCGAACTGACCGCGGAGGCCGCGCTCGGGTCCGCCGCGCGCTACCTGGTGGGGTACGTGGCGGATCGGCCGGTGGCCACCGCCGAGGTCTTTCCGCACGCCGGCGTCGCGGGTGTGTACAACATCGCGACGCTCGCCGCGCACCGGCAGCGCGGATACGGCGCGGCCCTGACCCGGGCCGCGCTGGACACGGCGGTCGACGAGGGGTACCCCGTCGCGGTGTTGCAGGCCTCGGCTGTGGGTGAGCCCGTGTACCGGAAGCTGGGCTTCGAGGTACTCGGGCCGGTCACCGAGCATGCGTTCCCCGGGAGCGGGGCCGGGTCGAACGCGGAGGGCGGGCGGGCTACTTGAGCAGTTCCGGGTGCAGCGCCCCGACCATCCGGCGCATGCCGTCCCGCCAGTGCACGGTGGTGCGGCCGGTGATCTCGTGCATCCGGGTCAGGTCCAGCGTGACCGAGTCGATGGTCGTGTCCGTGGGGTTGAACTCGGGCGTGACACCGGTGAGTTCGGCCAGATAGCCGCACCACTCCTCGATGCTCACCGGGTCGCTGCCACCCCAGTTGACCGTGGTGACCTCGGGCGTGGCCGCGGCGAACAGTGCGGGGAGAGTGCCGGCGATGTCGTCCACGTGGATCGGGTGGTAGATGCTCGGCGCGTTGGTGTGCACGTCGATCGGCGCGCCGCCGAGCATCATCTCCAGGTGGATCCCGGGCCAGCCGCCGTTGTCGCCGTAGGGCACCGACAGTCGCGCGATCGTGGTCGGCAGCGCGAAGCGGCGGGCACCCCAGCGGGCGGCGCCCTCGGCCGCGATCTTGCAGATGCTGTACGTCTCCAGGAACGACCACACGCCGTGGTTGTCGCCGAGCGACGCGCTCTCGGCGAGCTCCTTGTGGCCGGCGGGCTGGTACACCGCCGTGGAGGAGCAGTGCAGGAACGCCCGGGCGGCTTGGTGGTGTTCCATCAGGGACAGGACGCCTCCCGCATTCGCGTCCAGGTCCACGTTCCAGTCGCCGTTCTTGGCGACGGCGAAGTTGACCACGTAGTCGGCGTCGGCGGGCAGCGCCGCGACGTCGCCGGCGGCCAGGTCGATCCGAACGCACGTGACGCCTGCGGCCTCCAGGCGCTCGCGGGCCTCGTCGTCGTGGAAACGGGCTGCGCCGTACACGTCGTTGTCCCGGGCGAGGATCTTGGCGACCGGTTCGGCGACTTGGCCGGTGACTCCGGTGACGACGATCTTGGCGCCTGTGAGGGTCGATGCCATGGGGTCCTCCGTGCGGGTTCGCTGCGCTTTGCTGGTGGGATTTTTGGTGGTTTTGGCGGGTGGGTGCGGTCTGGGGGTGGAGGCTCTTTTGTCCTCAAACGCCGGACGGGCTGATTGTGGTTGCCGGACCGGTGGTTCGAGGTGCGGTTGGGGTGTCCTGCGGACGGCTTGTCCTCAAACGCCGGACGGGCTGGGTTCGGGTTGGTGGGCTTGGTGGGTTGGGCTGCGGTGGGGGTTGTCCTGCGGACGGCTTGTCCTCAAGCGCCGGACGGGCTGATGGGGGTTGCCGGTGGTTCGAGGTGCGGGTTGGGGTGTTGTGCGGCCGGGTGTCCTTGAGCGCCGGGTGGGCTGGATTGGGGTTGGGTGGCCGGGTGCCTTGCTTGCGGTTGGGGTGTCCTGCGGACGGCTTGTCCTCAAGCGCCGGACGGGGTGATTGGGGTTGGTGGACCGGTGGTTCGAGGTGTGGTCGGGTGTTGTGCGGACGGGTGTCCTCTAGTGCTGGGTGGGGTGGATCGGGGGTGGTCGGGTCGTGGGTGTGGGCGCACGTTAGTGCAGGATGCGGTTGGGGGGAAGGGAGGGGAGAGGGGGTTCCCTTATGTGGGGGTGCGGGCGGAACGGGGGGGTGGCCGACGGGCGTCTTCGGTGGCGGGGGATCGACGTTCGGAGGCAGCCATGGGTGTGACGGGGTACTGCCGACTGTGTGGGACTTCGGTTGCGGACGAGCGCCACGGGTATTGCGAAGGGCGGCTGTGCGGGGCCGACCTGGCCGGGCAGCGGGTCGGGGATCCGGCGCTCGCGGTGCAGGTCGGATTCGAGCGGGCGCGGGTGGCGGCGGCCCCCGGGGACGTGGTCGAGGCGCGGCTGGTGGTGCGTAATCGCGGGGGTGCGGCCGAGCGGTTCCGGGTCCGGGTGTTCGACGCGGAGCGGGTCGTGGTGGTGGAGCCGGAGCCGGGTGTGCCGATCGGACCGGGGGCGCAGGTGGTGTGGACCGTGCGCTACCGGGTGCCGCGCGAGATGGGCCCGGTGGGTGCGGGAGCCCCCGGCGGGCCGGGGCCGGGGCTGCTGTATCACGCGGCGGTGCGGGCCGAGGCGGTGCGCGATCGGCGAGTGGGTGCGGCGGCCGTGCTGGATGTGCGGATCCGTGGCGGTACCGACCGGGCCGACCCGGAGTCGAGCGGTGCGCCGCGCTTCAGCGCGTCCAGTCGGGGGCGTACCGCTCGACCAGGCGCTGCCACGCGGGGACGCCGCCCTTGAGCGGCCAGGCCCGAGTCAGGCCGTAGCCCTCGCGCAACCGGTGCAGGTCCCGGGCGAGTTGCCGGCCCGCGTCGCGTACCGCGTTCCCGACGGCGCCTTCGGGAACCCCGGCGATCGCGGCCATGCGTTGCTCGTAGCCGCCCACCGGGCCTGCCACGTAGGCGTCGTGTTCCGTCGGGCGGGAGAGCACCAGCAGCGGCGGCACCCGGCCCTCGGCGAGCGACGCGGCGAGCCGGTCGTGGCCGTCGAGGACCACGTGCGTCTGGAACATGCTGATCCACCAGACCAGGACCGGCGGCAGCGAACCGTCCCGGACCTGCTTGCGATACGCCTTGACCCGTCCGTGCTCGGCCGACGCGAGCGGGCGCAGCGGCATGATCTCCCAGTAGTGATAGGTGTGTGCGTTGAAGTCGATGTGCCCCTCGGGCCAGGTGGGCAGCGTCGGCAGGGCGAACTCCGGGAAGCGCAGCCGGGTGCGATCCATGTCCCGCGACAGCAGCCACTCACCCCCGTACAGCGGCCCGGTCCGGCTCAGCTCGTCCGCCATGCGATGCGCCCAACGGGCATACCAGGCAGGGTCGTTCGGGGTGCCCAGGGCGCGTGCCTCGGCGGCGCGCAGCGGGGCGAACGGGGAGCGGTACGGGGTGGGACAGCGGTAGTCCACGCCGAACCAGCCGGCGTCGACCTCGGCGAGCAGCAGCGGTGGTGCGTCGGCGTCGGGAGCGCCCTCAACCGAGGCGTCGACCAGTACGAATCTGCGGTTGTGCGCCGCCAGCAGGCGCAGCGACGGCCGCGCCGACTCGGGCACGTCCAGGCGCAGCGCATCCCAGTCGCCGCCCGGCCGGGTGAGATTCGTGCGGTCCATCCGGCGATCCTAGGGCCGCGCCCGGGCCGCGGCTCGGGTCGGCCGGCAACATGTCCGGAATGAAGGGATCGCTGTGGTTCACCTGGACCCTGTCGGGTTCCGGCTGGGCCGACTGCACCATCGCCGACATCTCCGGGGAGGCGCAGTTGGTCGTCTCCTACATCACCTGTGCCCCCGAGGAACTGATCGGCGCGGTGACTCGACTCGCGCTCGGCGAACCGGACGACCACAAGGTGATGTTCGAGGCCGAACCGAACGGCTATCTGTGGCACCTGAGTCCGGACGGCGACGCGGTGGACGTGCGGATCGTCGAATACGCCGACGCGGCCGTGCGCACCCGGCCCGGCGACGTGTTGTGGGAGGCGCGCCACCCGATCGAGCTGCTTGCGCGAAGCGTGCTGCGCGGCTTCGACCGGGTGGACTTCGACCTCGGCGAGGACGGCTGGTACGCCGATTGGCGACGGCCGTTCCCGCGCCGCGAGTTGGAGGCGCTGCGCACGGCCTGGCAGAAGTTGAGGATGTGAGCGGTTCGGGCGGCTGAAGCCGGCCCTGCCGGCCGCGTCGAAGTGGTGCGGGTTGCGCAGCGGCGCCGTCCGGGCCGTGTCGGGGTGACGCCGGCGGTGTCGGCGGCAGCGATTTTCGGCGTGCCTCGGTGTCGGGCGGATGCGTGGTGCGACGCTTGGGCGCATGACCGCACCTCGTGATCCATCCGTCCCGGACGTGACCATCCATACCGGCGGCGCGCTGTGGCCCACGCCGGGGCAGTTGCGTGCCGAACTGCCGGATGGGGCGCGGGAGGAGTTCGAGGACGAGTACGGCCGGGCGCTGGACCATGCGCGTGACGCGGGGGATCTGGCCCAGCTGGCGAGCGTGCTGATCCCGTGGCAGCGGCGGCTGGTCCACCACCGCAACGGGGACTACGAGGCCGTGTTGGAGCGGGCCCGGCGGATTCGGGACGGCGATCTGTCGGGGATCGTTCCGGCGCGGGTGGACCGGTTGTTCCGGGCGCAGCGGTGAACTACGGCGTCGAGTACCACGTCGAGGCCGAGGCGATCCGGCGCACCCTGCCGGCCACCGCGCGCCGGGCCTGGGCCGAACTGGAGCGGCGGTTGCGGAACGACCCGTGGAATGCGGGGGCGCGGATGAGCGGGGGCCTCAGGGACACGCTGGAGGCGGCGTTCGCGGCGCACGGGTTCGCCACGTACATCGTGCAGGAGAACCGGGTGATGGTGAGCGTGATCAATCTGGTGTGGATCGGGTGAGGTCGACCGGGACGGGCCCGTTCGGTTCGGTCCGCTCGTTGCGGCTCGGGCCGTTCGCTTCGGCTCGGGCCGTTGGGTTCGGTTCAGTCGGTCTTGAGGGTGAAGTGGTGGGTGGGGAAGGTGAGCGGGATGTCGGTCGGGCCGGTGGGGCAGGTCGCGTGCAGGGTGCCGGTCGGGGTCAGGTCGAGGGTGCCGGTGCGGAAGGACCTGGGGACCTGGAACGCGAGTTCGACCGAGGCGAGGTAGGGATTCGGCTGCGGGGAGGCGTTCAGGACCGGGACGCGGCGGCCGTCCGGCAGGCGCAGCACCACCTCGTCGGCGAGCTTTTGGCCGTAGGCGAAGGTGCAGCCCGATGCGCCGCCGGCAGCGGTCGGGCGCAGTGCGGCGTGCAGGCCGATCAGGACGAACGTCGCACCCTGTGGGGCGGTGCCCACCTGCGGCAGGCGATCGGTGACCCGGGGCCGTTCGGGCGCGGTGGTCACGCCGACGGCCAACTCGAAGGCGACCGGCCAGTCCTGCCGGCCGGCCGTGGCGGACACGATGCCGTCCGTATACCCGGTGATCTCCCGATCCTGGGCCGCGGCCGCGGTGTCGCCGCAGGCCGCGCAGCAGGCGGCGGCGAGCAGGGCGAGGACGGTCGGCGGTAGCGCGCCACGCCGCACGGGCATGTTCCGCCGTGGCCTGGGCACGCACTCGCCTCCTTGATCCCGGTTGCCGCGCCCATGCAACCAGGGGTTCGGCCCCGGGGACAGCTCTGCGGGTGGATCGGCGGGAAGTCCCTCACCACCGACGCGGCCGGCGGGCCGTGCGGGTGAAGCCCGGTCGGCGCAGGCCGTGGGCGGGGCGTCGGGGTGGTGGATTCCGGGTGTCATATCGTCTGGAAACCGCCGGTCACAGCGCTGCGGGAACGGGAACGGGAGAAACGAACGATGACGGAGCACGAATTGCTGGCCGAACGGTTCGAGGAGAACCGGAGCCACCTGCGGGCGGTGGCGTATCGCATGCTCGGCTCGCTCAGCGAAGCCGAGGACGCGGTCCAGGAGGCCTGGCTGCGCCTGGATCGCTCCGACATCAGCGATGTGCACAACCTCGGCGGTTGGCTGACCACGGTGGTCGGGCGGGTGTGCCTGGACATGCTGCGCTCGCGCAAGTCCCGGCGCGAGGACATGTGGGACACCCACGTGCCGGACCCGATCCTCTCCCGCGCGGACGGGGCCGACCCCGAGGAACTCGCGGTACTCGCCGACTCCGTCGGACTGGCCATGCTGGTCGTGCTGGACACGCTCCCGCCCGCCGAACGACTCGCCTTCGTGCTGCACGACATGTTCGCGATGCCGTTCGACGACATCGCGCCGATCGTGGACAAGTCGACCGCGGCGACCCGGCAACTCGCCAGCCGGGCCCGGCGCAAGGTACAGGGGGCCTCGGCCGCGCCCGAGCCGGATCTGCCCCGCCAGCGCCGGGTCGTGGACGCGTTCCTCGCCGCCTCCCGGGGCGGCGACTTCCAGGCGCTGCTGGACCTGCTCGACCCCGACGTCCTGCTCCGCGCCGACACCGGTGGCGGCCCGATCGGCGTGTCGCAACTGGTCCGCGGTGCCCGCGCGGTGGTCGAGCAGGCGCTGAGCTTCGCCCGCTTCGCGCAGTACGCCCGACCCGTGCTGATCAACGGCGCGCCGGGCCTGCTGAACGCGCCGGGTGGCCGCGCGTTCGGGGTGATGGACTTCACCATCGTCGGCGACAAGATCGTCGAGATCAACATCCTCGCCGACCCCACCCGCCTGGCTCGGCCCGAGAACCAGGACCTGGTCGGTCCGACCGGGCCGGTCGACCCGGAGCTCGCAAAGCTGTTGGGGTTGCCTACGGACTGAACCGGGGCAACTCCGCGGAATGCCGATGCCGGCGCGGGTACCCGCACGGCGCTGACACCGGTGCCGACGCGGGGGCGTCGGTGTCGGTGTCGGTGTCGGCTTCGGTGGGCCCGCTCCGGGCTGCCCGGGTGCGCCGACGGCGCGACTCCGCGGCGGGGGCGGGGACGGGGCAGGCCTGGTCGACCGGCCTGCGGTGCTCGGGTTGTTCGGAGTCCTGCGTCGAGAGGGTCCGGATCGGCGGGAGTCCCGCGAGGGAGCGCCCTGGGTGTTCGGAGCCCTACGACGGTGTGCCCGGGGTGACCAGGCCGCTCTCGTAGGCGAAGACCACCGCCTGGGCGCGGTCGCGCAGGTCGAGCTTGTCCAGGATGCGGCTCACGTGGGTCTTCACCGTCTGCTCGGCGAGCACGAGATGGGCGGCGATCTCGCCGTTGGAGCGGCCCTGTGCGATCAGCCCGAGGACCTCGGTCTCGCGCGGGGTGAGGGTGCCCAGACGGGTCGAACCCGCGCGGGTGATCGGCCGGTTGCGGGCGAAATCGGCGATCAGCCGGCGGGTGATCGAGGGCGCGAGCAGTGCGTCGCCGGCCGCGACGATGCGGACTGCGGCGATCAGGTCGGCCGGCGAGGCGTCCTTGAGCAGGAATCCGCTCGCGCCCGCCCGCAGCGCCTCGTACACGTAGTCGTCGATGTCGAACGTGGTCAGCATCAACACCTTCGGCACCACGTCCAACCCGCCCTTCTCGCCGAGCAGTTCGCGGGTCGCGGCCAGGCCGTCCAGGATCGGCATGCGAACGTCCATCAGGACCACGTCGGGCCGAGCCTCCCGGGTCAGCCGCACGGCCTCGCGGCCGTCGGCCGCCTCGCCGACCACCTCCAGATCCGGCTGCGCCGCGAGCAGAGCGGCGAAGCCGGCGCGGATCATTGCCTGGTCGTCGGCGATCACTAGGGTGGTCATGCCGCTCCGGGGGTGGTCGGGGCCGGTGTCGCGTCGGCCGGTGGTAGGGGAAGCATGGCAGCGACCCGGAAGCCGCCGTCGGGCAGCGCCTCGGTGCGCAACTCGCCGGCCAGCATCGCGACCCGCTCGCGCATGCCGATCAGCCCCTGGCCGGTACCTGTGCCGGTCGGTTCGGTGCCTGCGGTGCGGTCGTGGGCCTCGACGGGTCTGCGGAGGGCTCCTGTGGCGCCTGCGGCTTTTGCCGTTCCCGGCGTTGTTCCCGGTGCTCCCGGCGTTCCGAGTGTTCCGGGCGTTCCGGGTGCTTTGGGGGCGGAGTTCAGGACGGTGATCCGCAGCGCAGAGGTGTCCCCGGTCACGGTGACCCGTACCGTTGCGCCCGGCGCGTGTCGGACCACGTTGCTCAGCGACTCCTGGACCAGCCGGTACGCGGAGAGCTGCACACCCACCGGTACCCGGTCGGGTGAGGGCACGCCGTCCGCGACGGACAGGTGTGCGTCGAGGCCGGCCCGGTGCGCGGTCTCGATCAGTACGGGCAGTTCGGCCAGGCCCGGTTGCGGGCTGTGCTCGGCGCCGGCGTCCGCGTCCTGGCGCAGCACGTGCAGCAGGCGGCGCATCTCGGTGAGCGAGCGGCGCGCCTCGGCCGCGATCGAGCCGAACTCGTCGACGGCGGCGGGCGGTAGGTCGGCGATCCGATACGGCGCACTGTCCGCCTGCACGGTGATCACCGACATGTGATGGGCCACCACGTCGTGCAACTCGCGGGCGATCCTGGTGCGTTCCTCCAGGAGGGTACGCCGGGCGTGTTCGGCTTGGCCGATCTCCTCGACCACGACCAGGCGGCGCTGGGCGGCACCTCGGCTGCCGATCGCCTCGGCGGTGAGCGGGGCCAGCGCGGACAGGATCGTGATCGGCAACAGATCGCTGAGCCGGACCGGGCCACGGATCAGCACCAGGGTCGTGCCGGCCGCGAGCAGGATCAGCCACAGCGCGACCAATACGCGGCGCGGCGCCCGCAGCGCGATCACGGTCAGCACCACGACCAGGGACATCACCGTGGTCACCGCCCACGGCCACGGCTCGGCGTCGGACACCGGGTGCGTCGGCACCGCCGTCGCGATCGCCGCGGCCAGGGCCAACCACCAGGCCCCCAGCGGGCGATACAGGCACAGCAGGACCGGGACCGCGCGGGCGAGGGCGGCGACGGTCACGCCGGGGCCGTGCGGGTCGTAGTGCTGGTACAGGTCGAACCACCCGACCACGGCGACCGCCAGCGCGGTCAGCGACAACACCAACGTGGTGCGGCGGGTGTGCGGCAGCGGGGCCACCGAGTTCGGCGACATCGCCTCGCGCAGCGTGGCCAGGACGATCGAGGGTCGAACGGTCTCCACGGTTGGTGATGGTATGCCCGGAGGGCCCGATTGACCGGGCCGGGCAAGGGTGGTGGTCATGGCGCTCTCCGCGGTGGGGCGAACGGGCGTGCGGGTACGGGCGTACCGGCGTGCGGGTGCGGATGCGGGCGTACGGGTGACGGATGTGCGGATGCGCGGATCAGGCCGACGGACCGAACGCGCGGCGGGCCGACCTCGCCTGTACGTCGGTGAGCACTTTGATCAGGCACAGGCACACCGCGAAGAAGGCGAGCCCGCCGATCGAGTGCACGGCCCAGACCCCGGCCAGGGTCGGCCCGCCCCACGCGTCGGAATAGTCGGTGTCGCCGTACCAGATCGGGTAGGTCAGGTTGCGGAGCGTGTTGCCGTACGCGTACCCGGCCAGGAGCAGCGTCGGGATGCCGAGTGCGGTGTCGAGCAGGGTGTAGCGCAGCACCCGCAGTGCACCGGGGGCGTCCCGACCGGCGGCCACGCCCAACCCCGGGTCCAGGAACCGGCGCGCCGCCGCGAGTCGGAGTCGGGCCGCGCGGGACGACCGGCCGGTCAGCACGAGGCCGATGCTCAGCAGGCCCAGCGGGAGCGCGATCAGCGCGTACGCCGAGCGTCGAGCGGCCTCGCGCACCGAATTCGGCGCGAATCGGCACAGCGCGGGATGGGCACGACGGACGCGGGAGCGGGTGGGGACGTGGCGGGCGGTGGTGAGCGTCATGGCGGGTCCTCGGGGTGTGCCCACGATTACGCGGTCGCGGTGCGTGGTGCGCGAACGCTCGCGGTTGGTGCTCGATGCTCGGTGCCGGGATCGGCGCCGTTTTCCCAAGGTAGGAGCCGAGTCGGCGGCGGGCATCACACCGCGGCGCCAACTCCGGAGTGATACCGCAGTAGGGGGTCGGAGCGCGGCGGATTCGGGGCCGGGGAGGCGCGGTGGGTTGCCCGGGCAATGACACGAGGGTCGATGTGCGGCGCCGGTCGCCGGTCGCCGGGCGGTCGGGCGTGTGCGGCGGGAGGGCGGGCGTACGTACTGATCGCGCCGCCGCCGCAGGGTCTCATTCGGGCCGCGGTGAGGCAGCGGGCGACGTGGAGCGTGTCGGCGGGCAGCCGGGCTGTACCGGCAGGCGCGACGCCGGAGGATGACCGACCTGCGGGGGAGGCTCCGGTGCGTTGCCTGCGGCCACACCGTGCGTGCCGACGCGGTGGGAGCACTTCGCGGTGCTGCGGGGGCGGGGCTGGGTTGGTCGGGGCTGGGTCCGCCGAGACCTGGGCGGGGCGGGGCGTCGCGACGCGGGCCCGGCATGGCGGGAAGCCTCGACGTTCACGTCGGGGAGGAGTGACGACGTATCCGGGACCTACGCACGCAATCCGTGGGCGGACCGGAAGCGCGGCGGGCGGGTCGGTCCGGCTCGGGGCCGGGCAATCGGCGGGCACAACCGGCACCTCGGACGTCGGCCCTCGGGACGACCGCCGGGAAACGACTGCCGAACGCCGAACGCCGAACGGTCAGGACGAGTGCGTCTGCGCCTCGGCGTCCTTCTTGGCGTAGTGCTCGCGCTCGCGCCGGTCCGCACGCAGGATGCCGCGGATCACGAACGTGAAGCCGACCGCGACCACGACGAAAGGGGTGAGTTCGGCGAGGGCGCCGAGGGCGTTCAACACGATGACTCCCAAAAGTGGTGCAGCCGCGCGACCGCGCCACCGGCCGAACCGGTCGCACGAGCCGCCGTCGGCTCGCTCCGCCGTTCGTCCTCCGAGCGGCGGCACAAACACTACCGCCCGTGCCGACGTCAACCGTCGGCGACCACGGGTCGGGCGTGGGTTGTCGACCGCGGGTCGTCGGTCGTGGGTGGTGCGTGGCGGGTCGTGGTCCGTGGGTCGTCGGTCCCGGTGAGGGTCGGTTCGCGTCGGGAGGGTCGGATGGGCGGGCGGTGCCGTGCTTGACTGGCGGCCATGTCGTTGGGACTGATCGTCGTCTATACGTCGCGGCTCGATGCGTGCCGCGACTTCTACGCATCGCTCGGCCTCGATCTGGTCCGCGAGTGCCATGGGACCGGCCCCGAGCACTACGCGGCGACCCTTGCCGACGGTGTCGTGGTGGAGCTGTATCCGGCGCGGCCCGATCGGCTCACCGGATATCTGCGACTCGGCCTGACGCTGGAGACCTCGCCGCTCCCGGCGGGGCGGCACCGGCTGACCGATCCGGACGGGCGGGCGGTCGATGTCTCGGTGATTGCCGGGTGAACCGGTTGCCGACCTGCCTGCCGTGCAGCCCGGGTGGGGGCGTGGTCATCAGCGGGGGCCACCGGCGGCTTCGGTGAAGCGGCGGAGGTCTTCGACGTGGGCGCCCCAGCCGTCGCGGTGTGCGGCGGCGAGGTTCGGGCCGTCCGCGAGGCGGTTCCAGCCGGTCTCGCGGACCCGGAGTTGGGTACCCGGGCGGGCCCGGGTCAGCTCGATGGTCACCGTCGTGGACACCGGCCAGTCGTCGTCGGCCCAGGTGAACCGCAGCAGCCGGCACGGGTCGAGCGCCTCCACTCGACCGGTGGTCAGTCGGGCCTCGCCGTCGGCTCCGCTCCAGCGCTCGGACAGCCGGCCGTTCACCCGCGCGTCCAGGTCCAGGTAGCTCCACCACAAGGCGCGCGTGTCCGCGTCCACGAGGGCATGCCAGACCGCCTCGGCGGGCGCGGCGATCACGACACTGACCTCGACGAGCGGTTCACGAACCATGGACCAACGGTAGATCTCGCGAACGCCCACGTCAGCCTGCCAACGGTTCGCGAACGGTTCGCTGAAGGTCAAGTTTGCGCCGTACGCGCGCCGTGTGCGCCTCCGCGGCCGGGTGGTGCGGGCGGGGCGTGGGCGGTACCGGGTGCGGGGGCGATTGTTTGCGGCAATTCGTAGGCTTTGCCGGAAATGTGAATCGGCTTGAAACGTATGTCGCCGGTACGTCCGGCGTGGGCCGATGCGTCCGCCTGCGATTCGTCGATTGGCGATCACTGCGGATGGGGAACGCACAGCCACGAATGCGTACTCCGCATCGCCGCCACCGGGAGGAATCCGCCCATGCCCCACCCGCCGATCGCAGCTCTGCGAAGCGCGTTCACCGCGTCCGCCAAACCGGGCAGCCAGGACTGGCCCACCCTCGCCGACTTCACCGTGTTCGCCGCCGCCGGCCGCACATGTGGCCGGGCCCCGCTGATCGGGCTGCCCGGTTGGACCTGCGACGACGCCGCGCGCGTGCTGGCCCTGGCCGAACTGGCGACGCGCACCCCCGAGGGCGACCTGTCCGCCCACCTGCGCACCCTGTACTGGCGCGGCGACGCCCACGAACGCCGCGCCGTGCTGCGCGCGTTGCCCTACCTCTCGGTCGCCCGACGGGACCCGGCGCTGGCCACCGCCCTGGTCGAGGACGCACTCCGCACCGGCGACCCCCACCTGATCGCCGCCGCCCGCTTCGCCGACTTCACCTCCGCCACCGCCACCGTCGACCCCGACTAGTCGGCAAGCCCTCCCGAAAGCCACTGCCCCCGCAACGCGCCCCGCACGCCCCACAACCGCGACGCCGGCCACCCCATCACCCGGGGTGGCCGACATCGCCGTGGTGCGCTGCGCTCGGCGCGTTCTTGCCGCGTTCGTCGCGTCCCGCCGAGTTCGTCGCGTTCGCCGACGTCCGCCGCGTTCGTCGCGTCGTGCCCGTTGCGCCCATCGAACCCGGTTCCGTGGCCGGTGTGTTGCGGGGTGCCGGGGGCTTGTGGGGTGGGGACGGTGGGCAGGCTGGGGTGGGGCGAGGTTGGGAGACGGGATGCGGCGTAGGAAGGCGTTGGCGGTGCTGGCGGCTCCGGCATTGGTGGGCCTGGGGGCGGGTAGCGCGCGGGCGCAGCCGGCGGCGGAGCGTATCGCCGGCGCACTGGGCGGCGACCTCGAGGTGCGTGGGCGCGAGCACGGCCCGGAGTGGACCCGGACCCGGCTGGAAGTGCGGGACGCTGCCGTGCCGTTGGTGGTGGACGTGGTCGCGGACACCCGACATCTGCCGCGCCGGCTCGTCTATCTGCTCCCGGGCGGCGGCCTCGACTTCTCCTCGAACTTCTTCACCCCCACCGCCCACAACCTCACCCACCACCTGCGCGAACGCGGCTATCTCGTGATCGGCATCTCACCGCGCGAGAACGACGCGGCGCCCGCCGACCTCACCGCCGCATGGGGCCTGGCCGCGCACAAGCGGGACGCGCACAAGATCATCGACGCGGTCGACTCGGCGCTGCGGGTGCCCTACGAACTGCTCGGCCACTCCGCGGGTGCCGCGCTCGCGCTGGACCTCGCCGCGGACCGGCCGGCCAGGCTGCGGCGGGTGATGGTGCTGGATACGACCGGGCCGTACGAGGGCGACCCGGCGATCCGCGCCGCCCGGACCAGGGCCGCGCTCGACCGGCAGCTCGCCGCCGGCACGTACGCGAACGACCCGGGCCTCAAGGGCCTGCTCGCGCGCGCGGTCGGCGACCCGGATGGGGCCTCGGCGGTGCCGCGACCGGTCGATCCGAACACGAGGTTCACCAACGCGGCACTCGCCCATTTTGCGTTGATCCATACGAGCAGCCTGCCGGGACCGACCAACTGGGTCTACGAACAGGGCTTCGCCGCAGGGAGTTTCGCCTTCGGCGCGACGCCGGCCGAGGACCGGTTCGGCCTCGCGCACGGTCCGCTGTCGGTGTGGGCGGAGGCCACCGCGCGGTTCGGCGGTGGCCTGATCCCGACCGCGCTGCTCCGCGACCTGACCGCGATCTGGGCCGGCGAGGAGTCGGTCTACCGGATCGACTGGGCGGCCATCGACGCCGAGGTCACCTGGGTGAACACGGCCCTGGGCCGCGGCGACCACCCGCTCGGCGCCGACCTGATCCGGGCCGGCGGCAACCCGAAGGTGAGCTTCACCGTCGTCCCGGACTACGGCCACGGCGACGCGACATGGAGCACCACGGCCGACGCGGACGTGTGGCGACACCTGGTCTGACCGGACCGAACCGGGTCGCGCCGAAGCGGGTGGGGGCGAAGGCCGGGTGCCCCGCTCGTGGGTGTGGGGCAGTACCGGCCCGGACGGACGTGCGGCAGATCGAACCTGCCACCGCAGGAGAAGGCCATGGCAACCGCAAAGTCGGCGCGAAGCCGAGCAAGCAGCCCGCAACCGTCTCCGCCGACTCCGAACACCGCCTCGCCTCGGTGACCCCCGCGCCGCGCCTCAGTCCCTCGTGAGCTCGTCCAGGGCCGTCGACCACGACGCGCACAGGGACTCGGCCAACTCCGCGGGCAGGCCGGTGTCGGCGACGGCGCTGACGTACAGGGTGTCCTCGAAGGTGGCGAGGAACATCCCGAACGGCATGCCTCGGGGCAGGCCGCCGAAGGGGACCGCGCCGATCAGCGGCGACCCGCGGAATGCGTACGGTCGGCGCAGCCACCGGTGGATCGGGCCCGCCACCAGGTCGACCTGCCACGGTGACGTCGCCGCCCGCGCGTGCCAACGCGCGCCGGAAGCCGGGTGCGCCGCCCGGATCGCCTCGGTGACCAGGGCCAGGCGTCGTGCGGGATCCGTCTGGTCGCACGGCAGCCGCACCCGCGTGGGCCGGGCGTGCGCGCCCGGTTCCGCCGCGCCGGAAGGGGTCGGTACGAGCGCCCAGACCGGTCGTGGCCCGCGCCGCCACGGGACATCGGCGCAGTCCCGCAGCGCGCCCGCGAGCGCGGCGAGGAACAGCGCGTCCTGGTCGGCCCCCGCCGGATGCAGCCGCTCGGCGTCCAGGCCCAGCCAGGCCAGGCGCCGCGTGCCGGTCGATCCCCGGGTGGCGAACGGCCGGGTGGCCGGCGGGAGCAGGCGCCGTACGCGCGCGCACGCGCCCGGATCGCCGACCGCCGCCGGGTGCGCCGGCGCGGCGTCGATCGGCTCCACGCCGAACAGCCGCCGACTCACCTCGACCACCGACGCGCCGTCCAGCAGGGCGGGGTGCGCCTTGACGATCACCGCCCATTCGTCGTGCGCGTGGCCGTGTACGAGCCGGGCCTCCCACAGCGGCCGATCCCGCGGCAGCCGGGCCGCGAGCGCTTCGTCCACGGCGGTGCCGAGGCCATCCGGACCGACCGGGTGCGCGTGTACGTGCCGGGCCGGATCCAGCGGGCCGCGTCGGCGATGGCCGCCGTCCGTGCGGTACGCGAGCGTGGGCACGCGCCACAGCCGCGCCGCCACCGCCTCGCGCAGATCCTCGACGGTCGGCGCGAGGCCGCGAAAGCGCAACACACACCCGAGTTCGACCGACCCGGCCCGCTCGGCCCGCTCGGCTCGACCGTGCTCGGGGTGCGAGTGCCGCTGCGCGCCGACCCGCCGCCCGCTGCGACCCGGCCGGACGCAGTCCACCAGGTAGTCCCGGTCGATCCCGACGGCCGAGCGCGGCTCGCCGAGCAGCGCCCGCACACCCGAGTCGTCATAGCTGCGACGGTGCGTCAGATACGGCATGAACGCGGTGTGCGCCTCCGCGAGCCGCTCCACGCCGGTCGGCCCGGCAGGCGGCTCGGCCACGAACCGCAGCCGGACCGGCAGGAATTCGGCCAACACCTCGCGCACGACCTCGATCGGCACGTCGTGCGGATGCCGTACGTGGTAGACGTCCACACCACCCGATCCGGCGAGGTCGGCGAGCCTGGTCATCACCCGAGCGGCCTCGTGCACCGGCACGAAGTTGAGCCGGCCCTCCGGCGCCGAGATCAGGCGCAGGACCGGCCGGATCCGCCGCGGCAACCGCGCCGCCCAGCCCAGCGCCGCGCAACCGGCGGTCGCCTCGGCTCGTTCGACCATGTATCGCAGCGCATTTCCCGGCACGCCGGGCCGGTCGGAGACCAGCGTGGTCGGCCGCAGGATCATCGCCGCCCGGCCCGATCGTGCGGCCCAGTCCCGGACGAGCACCTCGGCCTCGTACCGGGATCGCTCGTAGTCGTTCTCGAAACCGCCCGAGTCGTCAGGCAGTTCCTCTTTCACCGTGCCGTCGCGCCGGGAACCGGCCACATACGCGGTGCTGATGTGCAACATGCGCGGCCGACGCCGGCCGACCTCGGCCAACTCCAGGAGATGCCGGGTGCCTTCGACGTTGACCGGACGCAGCTCGGCCAACGTCGCGTCGATCCGGCGATCGCCGGCGCAGTGCCAGATCACATCGATCGAATCGGCCAGCGAGGTGAAGTCCGACCGGGACAGGCCCAGTCGAGGCTGCGTCAGGTCGGTCTCGACGATCCGCAGCCGTTCGGGGAGTCGCCGCACCAACTCGTCGGGAGCGGCGGTGACTTCCAGAAAGGCCCGAATCCGGTCGATCGCGCCGCGCGAGCCCGCGTGCGAGAGCACGGTGATCGTGCGGTGTCGGTCGAGTAGTTCGCGGAGCAGATGGAGACCGAGGAATCCGGTTGCTCCGGTGATGGCGACGCGCATGGCTCAGCAAACTCCTTGCAGGTTCTTCCGAATGGCCTGACGGGGCGTCATGTCGACCGTGTCGACGCGCGGCGAGTCGGGCCCGATGGCGCGCTGCGCCGGGGCATGCGTGGTCAATGTCTTCCCTGGGACGAGTGGGTTTCGTCAGGACGCTAGTCGCCGAACGGTCGGCACCCGGGTGGTATTGGGCCAACCGATGTCGGCGTCACCCGATCGGGTTCGCGATCGCGGTCGCGGTCGCGAGGAGGCCGCTGCCGCGCCCGGCGGCGTGCGCCCTGTCATGGCGCCCGGCACGGCCCTTTGCCGCCCCGCCGAAACGTCCGAGCGGTCCGAGCGTTCCGGTGGCCCGGTGGTCCCGTGGTCCCGTGGTCCCGTACGAGAGTTCCCGCGGCGCATCGAGGCATCGCACCGGACACCGCGACGGAGCAGACGTCGCCGCCCCCGGCGCCGGTTCGGAGCCCGGTCGAGGTGGTGACCGGGAACCAACGATTGTGCCTCGACCGGGCGGCCGATACCCCCGAAAGAAGCTTTCTGGACTGTTTTCGCTCGATGACACCACCTGGTGGGTCTACGGTCTGGATCGGGACGAGCGCCCGGGTCCGCCCGCGGCGCACCAGGACCAGGGGGCATACGCAGATGGACACTTCCCAGGCCGGGGCCACGGTGGCCGCGGTGGGATCGATGGCATACGGAAGCCACTGTTGCTTCGTGTCGGCCGACGAGGAGATCGTCCGGCTCGCGGTGCACAGCTACGTTCGGGACGGCCTGTCCGCCGACGACCGAGTGCTGTGCCTGCTCGGTCGGCGCGACCGGACCTGGCTGATGAGTACGCTCTCCGAAGGACCCACATGGCCGGCCGAACGCGAGGCCGACGGCTCGCTCGTGGTCGTCGACGTCGGCCGAACGCCGCTGTGGGAAGGCGAGTTCTCGCCCGAGGGGATGGCGAAGACGTTCTTCACCGCGGTGGAGCAGGCACTGGCGGACGGCTTTCGGGGCCTGCGGGTGTGCGGCGACATGACATGGGGCCCGGCGGGTGGCGTCGCGTACGACGACCTGCACGAGTTCGAACGGCTCGCGGGTCTGGGCCTTCCCGGCCGTCAGGCGATGGGCTTCTGCCTCTACGATCCGCGCGAGTTCAGCTCCGTCCAGGTCGACGCCCAGGAACGATTGCACCCGCTCGTCGCGGGCACCGGGCGCGCTCGTCCGCCCAGCCTCCAGGTCGCCGACACGACCAGGGGTCTGCGACTGATCGGCGAGGCCGACGTGGCGACCCGCGCCCTGTTGGAGGACGCGCTGCGGAGGGCCACGGCGGCTCAGTCGGGACGTGACCTGGTGGTCGACCTGTCCGCGCTGGAGTTCGCCGACCTGTGCGCGATGGAATCGTTGTACCGCACCGCCGCCGCGCTGAGCCCGGACCGGCGGTTGGTGCTGCGCGCTCCGGGGCCGGCCGTACGCAAGGTGCTCGACCTGCTCGGCTGGAGCGGCACCGGTGGCTTGATCGTGGACGGGGACCGTCCGTCCGGGGAGCGTAGTGGGGGAGCGCAGTGACCGGCCCGAAGCACGATCACGCCCGCGCCTGTACCGGCGGCGGTCCGGTGGAGGTGTTGCCCTTCGGTGCTTCGGACCTGTGCCTGGTGCGCGCGGTGGTGCGCCGGCACGCCGACGCGGTCGGCCTGGCCGACGACCGACCCGACTGTCTGGTCCTGGCGGTGCACGAGATCGCCGCGTGTGCGGTCACGAGCGGCTCGAAGCCGGCCCTGCTGCGCTGTGTGCCCCGCATGGGCCGGGTGGTGTGTGAGATCCACGCGAGTAGCGAGGAGCACAACGGCTGCCGACGGCGGGCCTTCCCGAGACTGACCGACAAACACGAGACCCCCGGCCGCGGGTTGTGGATCGCCCGCGCGTTGTGCGACGAGGTCGAAGTGGCGGAGTGTGCCGAGGGCGTGGTGGTCCGGATGACGATGCACCTGACCGCGTCGACGCCCGCGACCCCGCCCGAGCCGGCCGGGCGACCGCAGGGCGAGGAAGCCTGTGGCAGCGCCGGGACGGGAGCCGAGCGCCCCTGACGGCCGGCGGGATCGGCTGGGGCGGACCGGCCCGATGTGACACCGTCGGGCACGATGACCGATGAAGAGATGTCGAAACGGGCCGTGACCTCCGGCGCGGCGGCCACGGTGGGTGTGCGGCGCACGGCGATCTTCGAGGCGGTACGCGCGGACCGAAACGGACCGGTGACCGGGCTGCTGCTCGCCCTCGCCGATGCGGGAGCGGCCGAGGCGCGGGTGAGCGCGATCGAACTGCTGTGTTCGCCGGCCGAGTTCGGGTAAACCTGGCCGATCGTCGGCGAGCGCGCCGCAGCGTACGTGGTGGACCCGGAGCCGGGTGTGCGGGTCGCGGCGGCGGACCTGTTCGTGGCGACGCAGGATGCCGAGACGGTGTCGGCGCGGTTGCCGGACCTGGCCGATCCGGACGTGCGGGTGGCGGGCGTGACGGCCCTGCCCGGGCGAGCCGGTGCGTTCGAGGATGTGCTCACGCAACTCCTGGAGGACGGCGATCCGGCGGTGCGGGTGGTGGCCGCGCTGGGGCTGCTGGGTGTGGAAGGCGTGCCGTGGGCATGGCTACAGGCGCTGAACGAGGCGATCGCGGCCGATCTGCCGGCGGCGGTGCGTCGAGTCGGCCCCGGCGCCCGATCCTGGGGCTCGACCTGGGCGTGGCGATTGGCTCGCAACGATCACGAGGACGAGTGCCATCGCATCGTGCGGCTGCTGCTCGCGGCCGAGGACCCGGATGTGCGGTGGGTTGACCGAGCGTCAGGGTCGGCAGGCGATGGCCCTGTTCGAGCCCGAGTCGGTGCTCAAGTACGAGTTGGCCGGGGTTGTTTGGCGACACCGGGGTGTCGCGGATACCGGGATCGCGGATCGGCTCGTTGCCGAATTGTCCGCCGTGGCCGGGGATCAGTACGTCGGCGCGCACGCGCTGCCGGTGTTGGCGGACATGGGGCGGCATGCGGCCGGTGCGTTGCCGCGGCTGACCGCGTTGATCGAGGACCGGTGTCGACTTCCGGTCAACGAAAGCACGGAGTGGGCCGAGATTCGGTTCGACGAAACTCGGCGAGCCCAACTGGTCGTTGTCCGTGATCGGATTGCCGCCGACATCCCGTAGGGTCCTTCCGGACGCCAACGCGTTCGGACATCCGTACGAAGTCGGATGCGGACAAGGGGAGATGGGCATGCCGATAGGCAGGGTCGCCGTGGTCGGCGGAAGTATCACGGGCTGCGCCTTCGCACTGGCGGCGGCGCGCGGCGGGGCCGAGGTCACCGTGTACGAGCGCACCACCGGCGAACTCGCCGACCGGGGCGTGGGCATCGCGTTGCACGTCGACCGCTATGTGGAGCTGGAGGCGGCCGGCTACATCGACGACAGCACCCCGTGGCGCAACGTGGTCGGGCGCAAGTGGCTCGTCGACGACGGGAGTTCACCGCGAGGGCGGTTGCTCTGGGACCAGTCCGCCGCCTTCCGGATGTACAACTGGGGCCAGTTGTGGCAGGGGTTGCGCCGCCGGGTGCCGGCCGAGGTGGACTACCGCGGCGGCACGCCCGTCACCCTGGGCGAGGACGGCGAGGTGGTACTGCCGGACGGCACCCGGGAGCACTACGACGTGGTGGTCGGCGCGGACGGGTACGGCTCCGCCGTGCGTAGCGCGCTGTTCCCGGACGCCGTGCCGCAATACGCGGGCTACACGATGTGGCGCGGGAGTTGTGCGTGGGAGCACGAGCCGATGGATCACCTGATCTCGGTCTGCATACCGAACGGCCAGGGCGTGATGTACCGCATTCCGGGCAGCGAGGGCGACCGGCTGTCGTGGGGCCTGTACAGCGCCGTGGGCGGCACGGACAACCCGCGTCCGGCGCTGTTGGAACTGGCCCGCAAGTACTTCCCGCCGTTCTGGGCCGACCTGGTGACCGCCACACCCGAGAGCGAGACGTTGATCCAGCCGATCAACGACCTGGTGGTGGACGCCTATACGAGCGGGCGCGCGCTGGTCGCCGGTGACGCGGCGGCGATCGCCCGTCCGCACGTGGCCAGCGGCGCGGTCAAGGGCATCCAGGACGCGGTGGCCTTCGAGACCGCGTGCCGGGAGGTGGGCCGGGACGGTTCATGGGACGACGTGCTGGCGCGCTACCGGGCGGAGCGGCAACCGGCGGGCGCGGACCTGGTCCGGGTGGCCCGGGCGATGGGCTACGCGATGGTCGAGGACACCCCGGACTGGACCGTCATGACGGCGGAGCACATGGTCGACTGGTGGGCCGCCCAGCACGCGGACGACGGCTTCGGCGGTCACGCGCTGGGCGCCTCGATCGGCGGTCGGTGACCCGGCGGCTCGGCCGGAGGGGCCGGCCGTCGGGCGGCGGCGGGCTCAGTCCCGGTCGGCGATGTGCATGTTGATGTTGAGCACGTAGCCGTTGGGGTCGCGGACGAAGAAGCGGCGTACACCCCACGCCTCGTCGGTGATCGGGTACACGATCTCGTAGCCCCGATCGCGCGCCTGGGCATAGGCCGCATCGACGTCCTCGACCTCGATCGACATCGCCGTGCGGCCGGACTGGGCGTCCCAGTCGCACTCGTCGGTGACCACGATCACCTGCGCGGTCGGATTGCTCGGCGAGCGGAACATCAGGAACCCGGGCTCGTCCATGCCCGGCTCGAAGCCGAGGAAGTCCTGATAGAAGTCCCGATTGGGGCCGAGTTCGGTGGCGGAGACGCTGGGTACGACGCGGCGGATCTTCATACGGCCACAGTAGGCACGCGGACCGACATCGCCCGGGCAGCCGGGCGATGTCGGCCGGTCGGAGTGTCGCGCGCGCGATCGCGCTCCGCTCGGGTGGGGCGGTTCGGGGGCGATGGGGCCGGGACGCTCTGGGTGCGTTCGTGCTTTGTTCGGGGTGGGGCGGAGTGTCGCGTGCGGTCGCGCATGCTCGGGGCAGGACGGATCGGGAGGGTCGACGCCGCCCGGGCCGTCCGCGTGCGGTCGCGCTTCGCTCGGGGCGGGTGGACGGGTCGGGTCCGGAAGGCCGGTGCCGCCGGACGGTCCGGGCGCCCCGCGCTCCGGGTCGACGACGGGCGGCGGCGACCGGCCGCGTGCGTATCGTGCCGGGTGTGGCGGCGCCCGGAGGGTGCTCCGCGTGCCCGCATTCGTTCGGGTCAGGAACCGGTGCCGCTGCCGCCGTCCTCGAGATTCCAGCCGATCACCCGCTCGGGGTGGATCCGCAGTACCTCGTTGCTGAAGAACCCCACCGCCAGCGGCGGTTCGTGGTCGCGCAGCAGCTCGGCCCGGCCGCGGATCTCCACCCCGCGCCCCCAGCCCGGCTTGAACGCCCCCGGCTCGTCCGGCGTCATGTCGTCCACGACGAACGCCACGGCCGAGTTACGCTCCGCGTTGCGCCACTTTTGGCTCGCGCTGAGCTTGGGCCCGCCGATGTCGACGGTCCCGTCCTCGTTGAGCCGGAAGCCGACGGGCCGCACCTGCGGCTCGCCATCGGGTCCCACGGTCGCCAATCGCCCCAGGCCCTGGCCGAGCAGGTACGCCCGTTCGATCTCGGTGTACGTCGCCATGTCCGCCGCGCTCCGTCCGTATCCGCCGTGCCGCCCGAGTCCGCCCCGGACGCTCGTCTCGAACCCGGAACCTAGAACTTCAAGCGCACTTGATGTCAAGGATCGACATTGCCGCCGGGCATGGTCGAAGGCATCCGAGCCGGGCCGGTGTCTTCCCGGCGCCACCACCCCGATTGCCGCCGCCACCGAACATGGTCGAATGGCGCCGGGATCAATCCCGTTCCGGCACGGCCCGGATCACGTGGCGGGCGTTGTCGGCCATCGCCGGGTTCGTGGTGCGGTAGTACGGCAGTGCGATCACGGCCTGGGAGAGGGTGCGGCCCCGGCCCCGGCGCCAGGTCGCGTCGTCCACGTCGAGTGCCGCGCGGAAGACCTGCCGCGCCCCGGCCGGCAGCAGATTCCAAGCCGGGAACAGATCGCACGCCGGATCACCAACGCCCATGCACCCGAAGTCGATCACCGAGGTCAGCCGGCCGGCACCGTCCACCAGGAGATTGCCCGGCATCAGATCGGCGTGCAGCCACAACGGCGGCCCGTCCCAGGCGGGGGCCCGGAGGGCGTCCTCCCACACGGCGAGCAAGCCGTCGCAGTCGATGCCCTCCTCCGGGATGCCGCGCAACTCCTCGATCGCCGCCCGGGTCGAGGCATCGAGCCGGGCGAGCGGCCCACCCCGGTAGGCGGGCGGCGCGTCCGGCAGGTCGACGGCCCGCATCGCCGCCACGAAGCGGGCAAGGTCCTCGGCGAGCGCCGCGGGCTCCGCCAACGCCCCGGCCTCGGGATTCCCGCCCGCCTGCCACCGGTACACCGACCACGGCCACGGATACCCCTCGGCGGGCTCGCCGGCCCCGAGCACCTCGGGAACGCCCGTAGGCAGCAGCGGCGCGAGTCGAGGCAGCCACTCCCGCTCCAGCGCCACGTCCTCGGCCCCGCTCCTGCCCAACGGGAGCCGTACGACCATGTCGTCGCCGAGCCGGTATATCGCGTTGACCGTGCCCCCCGAGGGGAACCGCCGCACCGCCGCCCCGGCCCACTGCGGAAACCGCCCCGCCACCAACCGCCGCACGAGCTCCTCGTCGATGGGATGCAGATCGGGATGCATCGGAACCGCGCTCATGAGTCGCCATCCGACCGCCACAGACCGGCGGCCGTCAAGCACATTTCCGACCCGCCCTCGCGCCCGCTCGGAAAGCGTGTCGGGTTCACCCCGTGACGAGTTCGAATCTCGCATCCTCCGCTGGCCTGAACAGGCAAAACAGTCAGCCCCGACCTCTCGCCAGGTCGGGGCTGATTTCATTTGGTTGCAGTTCTGGTTGCAGTTGGTCCTCGGAACGCGGAGGTCAGCCCCCGGGACAGTGCCCAGCCGGCACGGCGTCCGGCCCCGTTCGCACGAGTGCGTAGACCATCGGCCCCTCGTGCCTCGCGAGCCTGGCGCGGGTCCATCAACAGCAAAGACCCCGCCACCGGCCGCTGACGTCGTCCTGCGCGAACTCCACATCGAGGTGCTACGGCGACGAATGGGCAGCCGGTCGAAGGCGATCACCGTGCCGTTGGCGCCCGGCGGCGGCTCCGGCGTTCAGGGATGGGCGATCGCGAGGTGTGTTGTGGGGCTCCCGGCGTTCGTAGCGCACGTTTTCCGTGTGTCCAGCCGTCGCACAGGTTGGCGACGTGGCGTGCGGTTTCGTCGATGCAGACGAGCGCCGTCCTCGTCCGGGTTCCGATGGCGCTGCGGCGTGGTCAGAACACGTGGCCGGTGGTCATCGCCCAGTGCGCGGCGGCCTGTTCGCCTGCGGGGAGCGCCTTCCACCGTCCGCTCGCGACCAGACGGTCCCGCATGAGCATCCCGGCGATGTGGGCTGCCTCGGCGATCTCCGCCCAGGGTTCCATCCGCCACCGCTCCAGCTGCACGGACAGCTCCCGCAGGTCCGGCCGGCGTTCGGGTTCCGGGCTCGTCCACCGACACCCGGTGCAGAGTCCGGTCAAATTGCTCGATCCGGAGGTTGAGCTCCTCCAAGCGCCGTCGGTGGTGCGCAGGCTCGTGGATGTCAATGTGGATGACGCCACGCAAAGGTGGTCAATGAATCGGCGGCCCGTTGTACCTCCGGAGAAGTTGCCGTGCCGCCTCTCGTGCAAAGGCTAGACTTCATCCAGCCACTACCGGGCCGGCAATCGCGACGGCCGGTATCACCTCTTCCATGATCATCGATTCGACTTCCGTTGGAGAATGACTTGGAGTTCGCTCGAGTATCGATCGGGTTGATAGCTGCGGTAACCGCTCCGGCGGGATTTGCGTGGTACCGGAGAAAGCCGTGGTATGCGATATGCTTCTCCGCCACGTACGCGATGCTCGTGATATTACCGACGAATCATGGTTGGGAAGCTGTGTTGACAGTGCTTGCCGCCGTTTCGGTAGCCGTCTGCGTGGCTGTATTGAGCACTCCCGGGTCGTGGTCTCTGCCGCATTTCGGATATCCATGGTTTGTTTCCCCCGGGCTGGGGGCGGAAAAGAAGGCGGCGCTCGCGGTTCTTGCAGTATCGGGGGTGTTCATTGCCTATATCGGAGGGTCTTCCTGGTTCGACTTCGTTCGCGATTCGGTGATCGAGAATGATCGCTCGATCAGTGTCCTTTCGGGACTCTTGATCGCGGTTCTCGGTTGTCAACCGGTCATCGGACGTGTGGTGAAGCCGCTCGTGGACAGTGTCGAGAGCGCCATCGGCGCAGGAACACTGGGCCCCGAGGTGCGCGAGTTTTTCATATCCGGAAACCACATCGGATGGATCGAGCGATTACTCCTCTTTGCCTTCCTTGCCTCATCTCATCCGGAGGCCGCCGCGCTCGTCATCGCGGCGAAATCGTTCGCCCGTGCGCCGGGGATAAGTCAGGGGGGTAAATTAATGAGTGAATATTACCTTATCGGAACATTGGCGAGCGTCGCCAGTGCGTTAGTGGCGGCAGTGGCAACTAGACTGGCCATAGGATTGCCGCCATTGTAGGGAGCCTTTATGTTCCTGCGCGACCACCCCATTTTTCGGGAGTTCCGCACTCTGGGATTTCCCTCGGAAGACTGCGTCGTCGCCGGCAGCGGCCCTCTGTTGGCACACGGCATCAGGTCCGATATAAGCGATCTCGACATCGTTGTCAACGCGTCGTTGTGGGAGAGTGTGAAGCAACTCGGGCAACCGACGGCGAGCCCGTTCGGGTTCGTTCGACACATTTTGCTCTTCGATGGACGCATCGAAATCCTGAACGGCTGGTTCGCATACGACGTGAACAGTCTCATCGCCGAGGCCGAGTTCTTCGAGGGCGTTGGTTTTCTGCCCTTGGAGCGAACTCTGGAATGGAAGTCGCGACTCAATCGGGCCAAAGATCGCCGCGATGTCGAATTGATCGCCGAATACCTGGAGCACGGAACTCCGGGAGTAAGCGAGACGCGCCCCGTCCTTTGAAAGTCCTCAGCGGATCGGAGCGCCGACCGGGAACGCTATCTCGCGGCTAATCGTGGTCGGGCCGCATGACAAAGCACTTGTCCCCGGAGCCCTCCGGTCGCCAAGGGGACCGACGATGACTACGGCGCGTTTCATGCCCACACCGCCTGCCAGGACCGGTGTGGGCACGGCCTATTCGGCGGAGCCATAGACGGCAGGGCGAGCAAAGGGCTCGATGGCTGGGGATTGGATGAGCGGGCCAGGTGGCCCACCCATGCCGGACTCGTCCACCGGGACGGCCAGGCAGGCCGCAGTGGCGTTACAAGAAGACGGTTCATTTGGCGTATCGGCGGTGGCAGAGAATGCGGCGACGATCTGACGAATGCACCGAAGTGCGATGCTTTGACCTCGTATCGGCGGTCGAGCCGGTGAAACTTATTGAGTCAGGAAACGGCCCGTGCAAATCGAATTCTAAAGGACTGTCCGTCAGTGCCTTCAGGCTGCCGACTTGAACTTTCTTAATGGTGCCGGGATCGGCCTCCTGATGGTCCAAGAAACGGCCGTCCCGAGGCATGGAAGGTGGAGAACTCCCCCTTCTACCGGGCCCATCGCAGGTGCCGGTTCGACCTCGTCCGCCATGTCGATTTTTGGAGACACGGCGGAGGCCAGATCGCCCAAGGAGATCGCACAGGGCGTCTCGAACGACCGGTCGACGGAGTTCCCGCGCCACGGACGGGGGTCACGATCGGCATCTCCGCCGGGTTGGAGGTCTCGGCCACCCTCTTTGGCATGGGCACGAGCGTCCACGTGGAGACCTCCGCGAGCCAATCCGTCGAACTGGGCTACCAGCCGCGTGACCACCTTCGACCACAAGCGGGCCCGCGTGGCGTATGACGTCCCCACTGGCCACTTCGGCGCCCTGTGGTCCGACCAGCACGAACTGGTTCTCCGTCTGCGGACCTTGATCGCCCACGCCAACCACGGGCTCAACACTGGCAACTACGCGCGCCACACCTTCCCACTCTCCGCCGAGGACCTCGGGACTACCCGCGCCCGGGAGACCTGGTTGCAGTTCTGGTTGCATTCACCCCCGTCCGGCGCCGTTCGCAGCGCCGTGATCAAGGGGCGTTTGCGCAGTTCAGGATACATATGGCGAGCCCTGAACGTCCGAATGAACAATTGGAAAGCGCGTTGGGTTCACCCCCTCACGAGTTCGAATCTCGTATCCTCCGCACTCGCCCACCTGGGCAAACGTCAGCCCGGACCACTTCGATGGTCCGGGCTGACGTCGTTCCGGTGGCAGTTCTGGTTGTATTCATTTCAGACACATATCGCTAAATGTATCCCTGTAGGTCTGGGCTTCGTCTCACATGCCTCGAACTGGCGGCACATTCAGAGATCCGCATAGCCTTCAAGAACAGCGTGCTCCGACTCCGCGTTGTGGAGCCTAACGTGAAGTGCGAGAAAGTGGCAGGTGCCAGCTTCAGCATCGGTGTAGAAGAAACCGCGCGCTGCATCGATGTCGCCGGCGAACTCGTGCCGTGGTCCCGGCGCTTGGTTGAGGCAGCCGGGCCCACATCGTCGAGGTCTCACCGTCCAGTCGCGGAATCCACATCTGGGCGCTGGGCAACCTGGAGGGTGGGCGGGTTGTGGCGGCGGAAGAACCACGGTAACCATCGTGGCGAATATTCCGGCGGACAGCCCCCATCTCATGGCGCTCGCACCTCGCAACCCGGACAGGTCGCCTTGCCAGGCACGTTCCAGTGAGTCGTCGAATTTCCCGCGTTGGTCCTCCTTAGGCTGCAGGCCGCCCCTCGTACTGACGAACTCAGGGGTCTTGCCAAGGGGATCGTCGTGGTTCATGCGTCCCAGCGTGGCACCGCTCTTCACCGTCCGGCCAAGGAATCCCCATTCGGGGGCTCGGCGATTTTGAGCGCGGGCGAATCGTCGCGGTCGGGGGGGTCGGGAACGCCACCGCCGACTCGACCGGACGCTACATCACCGTCACCCGGCGACCTTTCGAGGTCGCGCCCGTCGTCTTGGCCGTCCTCGGTCCTCTGCTTCGCAGACTGCTCACCTGACCGCCCCCGGATCTCGCGCCACTTGTCCAACGTCTTCGCCACCTCGTCGAGCAGGTCGCGAACGTGGGGGAGTAGGGCTTTGATGCCAAGGATGATGGCCGTCAGGACGACTCCGGCCGTCGTGATCCATGCGAGAAGTGCGGTACTCACCGGCTCCAACTCCTGCATAAGGGCAGTCGAGTTGGTGGCGAACAGGGCACACTCAGCTCGACCACCAAAGGGCTTTCTTTTGGTGATCCAACTGAGGTCCTGTCGGACGCCGGGATCTCAACGATGTTCGGTTGTTGTGCTGCCCTGTTCGGTCAGTGGCATCGCCCAGGCCCGTCCGGACCACTTCACTGCGATGCTGATTGGCGTTGCTTTACCAATCAAGACGGCACTTTAGCGGATCTCAGGACACCGGGAGGTGCTTTCCACGCCCGGCCATCGGCCCGCCCCCGAAGGACCCCGCGAAGCGTCGCCGCAAAAACGCCGACCCGCTCCCGACCTGCCAACTCGCGCCCGCGGTGCTTCGCGGCCCCGAGCTGCCGGACGACGCGCTGCCGGACCTGGAGCCCTGGCACCCGCGCACGGTGGGGTTGTGGCAAACGTGGCGCCGCTCGGCGCAGGCGCGCGACTTCCTGCCCACGGATTGGGACTTCCTGATCGACGCGGCCCTGATGCACCACACGATGTGGACCAGGGGCAGGTGGGTGTTCATGAGCGAACTCCGCATCCGTGCCGCGGAGTTCGGCGCGACGGTCGAGGACCGCGTCCGGCTTCGCATGACCATCGAGGTCCCCGCTGACGACGAGAGCGCCAAGGCAGCGCCGCCGAACGCGGCGAGTGTGACGGACATCCGGTCCCGCTGGGCCCGCCTGACGAGCTGATCTCGCCGTGCCGCGGACGCTGCTCCAGGTGCCGGTGCACGACCGGAAGCGCTCGCTCGGGTGGCTCGCGGTCGCGTGGATGGAGCACTTCGTTCGCCATGGTCCGGGCGACGTCCAGGGCCAGCCGGCCCGACACGGCAACGAGTTCACGGGTTTCATCGTCGGCTGATACGCGATCGGCCAGTCGGCACAGAACAACCACTCGCTCTACGAAAGCTCGTTCCTCAGCAGGCCGAAGGGCTGCGACAAGAGCGGTCCGGGGGCCCGGATCGCGCTCTTCGGGGCCCTCGGTCCGTGCCGCTTCTCCGGCTGGTCGGTCGGTGGCGAGGCGTATCGCGACCCGTGGGACTTCGGCTTCGAGTATGTCTACGAGCCCGGTGAGCCGATGGGCGAGCACCTCACGACGCTCTACACCCGGATCATGGCTACCGAGGAAGGCCGGACGGGCAACGTCTACTACTCGTTCCACTACAACCTCACGGATGAGGATTGTTCGCTCTCGCGTGTGCCCGTAGTCGACGATGGCATCACCTGCGTCTACCTTCAGGGCGGAGGCGAGATCACCCCGTCGACGGCGGCCTCCGCGTCGAAGGACGGCAGCAAGGAGATGTGGTCCTGCTTCGAAGAAAAAGCACCTGTACGTCACGCTCGAACTTCGGCGGATGTACAAGACGGTCACCCGCAACACGCGAAAGCGGAAGCACTTCGCGGGTACCTGGTACTTGGAGACCACAACGATGTACGAGCCCGGTGAGGAATCCACCGCCGAGCTGGCGTTCGGCGAAGCCGAGTCCATCGCAAGGCGATCGAGCAGGGCCGCCGCAAGCCCGCGATGCTGCTGTACGACCACCGCTGCGGCGGGTGTAAAGACCTCGGCGACGAAGAAGCGCTTCGAGCCGCGCTCGTCGAGGCCTACGGCGAGGCACTCGCGTGGCAGGATCTGGACTCGCTCGTCGCGGAGTTCATGGACACGCGCGCCGACGCGGCCGACAGGCAACGCTACTTCTTGAACCAGGAGACCGCGGCGAGCAGCACATGGCTCGCACCTGCCGAGTGGGCAGCATGCCGCGGCGAAGACAAGGCGCTCCATCCCGGCGACACGATCACGCTTGGCTTCGACCGCTCGATCCGGCAGGACTCGACTGCCCTCGTCGCGCGCCGTGCGCTCGACGGCCATCTGGTCCTGCTCGGTTGCTGGGAGCGCCCCGACGAACCGGAGGGCACGTACTGGCGGGTGTCGACCGAGGAGGTCGACGCCGCCGTTGCACGGGCTTTCGAGGCATACAACGTCTTCGACCTCTACTGCGACCCATCTCGCCGGCACGACTATGTGGATCACGGGAGCGCCGAGTATGGCCAGCGACTCCAGATCCATGCGAGCCGGAGCCACCCGGTGGAGTGATGGACGAACAGGCCGAGCGCGATGGTCGCCGCCCTGGAGCGGTTCCACGATGCGGTAGTCGACGAGGAACTCACCCACGACGGCGATGTCGTCTTGGGTCGTCACGTCTCAACGCTCATCGATTGGCATCGCGAGCAGGCATCCAGATCCGCAAGGAAACGAAAAATTCGCCGCGCAAGATCGACGCCGCGATGGCCGCAGTGCTCGCACACAAGTGCCGGGCCGGGGCCGCCGCGAAGGGCGTGCCCGTGGAGCCGGAAGACGTGTTCAGTGGAAATTTGCAAATTGGCTCGCGCTGCGTCTTTGATGCCTCTCTCCCTCCAGGACAAGGCGAAAACCGTACCGCATGGAAAGTGCGGCGGTCGACCGTTGGTAGAGGCCAGTGGCTATACGTTTGCACTGCGACCAACCAACCATCGGTCGACCGCCCTGCAAACGTATAGTCACCCGGCCGGACGGCCGGGTGACCTGGTATAACGTTCATCCCTCACTCGGCCCCGCAATTACTAGGTAATTTACTTGGTAACTTACCTAGTAAATTACTAGGTAAGTTACCAAGTAAATTCTCGACGGATATTGTTCGGGGGTTCGTAGTGCTCGACCCGACCCCGGGAGCCTCGAGAACCCGCAGCTCAGCTCGCTTCCGGCGCCGTCCCGTCGGCCGCGTTCAAGTTGGTTCGCTCGGATTCGTCGGCGGTCTGTAGCTCGTGCCGAGCGGTGCAAGCGAAAACTGTCCTGGGCGTCGTTGCGGTTGCCTGGCAGACGCCGAAGTTCACGGTGCCGACAGTTCGGGCGGCAGATCCGAAGGGGCTGTGGCGACTCGTGAGAGCGTCCCGTGCGAACTTCGCTATCGGAACTTGCTCATGACGGCATGTCGAGCAGAAGGTTCGCCGTTGTCGCCGCGTGCGAGATTGCCGGTGGGCCGTCAGGGCGATTCCTTACCTGTCGATGGCCCCCGCGCCGCCGGACGGCTCCGATGGGTCACAGGAACCGGGGCTGAACCGGGTGGCGATGTTGTTCCTGGAGGCTGTCCGCCGGCCTCGGTTTGCCTCTGCCCGACCAAGCAGCGTTCCGAGGGCCTTGCACTGAACATGCCTCATTGGTGGGCGGCATGAGTTCCTTGCCTATTGACACCAGTTTGCACCCGAGGGTTACTTGGTGTAATCGAACCGTTGTGTCGTCGAAGGGGCTGGTTCGCTCCCCCGTGCGTCGGCGATCGTCCAAGGGAGCGCCCCATGCCGGTCTCACCGAACCAGGGATCCACCGGCGGCGGTGACGCGGTGACCCTTGCCGGGAGCCACTTCACCGGAACCACCGCCGTGCGCTACGGCTCCCGCCAGGCTACGAGCTTCATGGTCGTCAGCGACGCCACGACCGACACCATCACCCCTTCCGGTCACGGCGCCGTCCCGGTCTCCGTCACAACCGCCGGCGGAACGGGGATTGTGGGCACCTTTTACTACCTGCCGCCGCCTTCCTTCCGCATCGACCCGCCGCCGGCGGGTCCTCTGGGAGGTGGCAATACGGTGATCTTCACCGGCCTCGGTCTCTACACCACGAGTGAGGTCCGATTCGGTACGCAGACCGCCGTGTTCACCGTCGACTCGGACGGCCGGCTCACCGTGACCGTCCCGGCGGCGGCCTCCGCGGGTCCGGTAGGGGTTACCGTGATCACCAGGGGCGGAATTGCTGGCGGAGTCACCTATACCTATCTCGACTCGCCCTCCATCACCGCCGTCACCCTCGACTCGGGACCGGTGGACGGCGGCAATCTCGTCGTCATCACCGGGACCGCGTTCTCCTACACCACGAGCGTCACCTTCGGCGGCATACCCGCCCTCTCCTTCCGGGTCGCCTCCGACACCGAGATCGACGCCGTGCTGCCGGCCGGGGAGCTCGGCCCGGCCGATGTCACCGTCACCACCCTCGGTGGCACCACCACCGCTTCGGACGCCTACACCTATCTGGGACTCGTCGCGGTCCTGGGCGGAGCGTCCGTCACCAACACCGGGCTTACGAGCGTCACCGGAGATCTCGGAGTGAGCCCAGGAGTGTCCATCGCCGGATTCCCGCCCGGCCAGGTCAACGGAAGTATCCACAACTCGGACACAGCCGCCGTCGAAGGCCATGCCGACCTGGTCACGACATACAACGACGGCGTCGAGCGGATCCCGGACGCCGGCATCACCGGAGACCTCGGCGACGTGACACTGCCTCCCGGCGTCTACAACGCCGCCTCTTCCATCGGGCTCACCGGCACGCTGACGCTGGATGCCTTGGGCGACCGCAACGCCGACTGGATCTTCCAAATCGGATCGACCCTGACGACGGCAACCGCGAGCCGAGTGCTCCTCATCAACGGCGCCACGGCCAGGAACGTCATCTGGCTGATCGGTAGTTCAGCCACTCTGGGCACCGACACCGACTTCGCAGGAAGGGTCCTTGCCCAGATTTCGATCACGGTGAATGCCGGCGTGACGGTCAACGGCCAGGTCCTGGCCATCGACGGCTCGGTAACTCTGGACACCAACACAATCACTCGCCCTTGGTGAAGGAGTCACACACCGCGCAACCAGGGCGCACCCCCGCCGCGTCCGCCGGAGAATCCGAGCACGTCGTCCTGTGTGGGCATCGGTCGCCCTGCCGTCGTCCCGGTATCAACTCCTCCGGTCACGCGGTTCGAGGCGCCAAGGCCGGCTGAAGTGGCATGACACCAACAGGATCGGCTCGGCGCGCCGTCGCGGTCCCGCATGCCGGTTACGCCCACCAATCCGGCTCGCCGCCGCGGCTCTGTATGCGTGTTTCCAGATCGGTTACACGCAATGTGCCGGGATCGCTACCGTGTGTGCAGGTGAGTTCGCCGCATTGTGATCCCCGCATACGCGAACGCCGGGGGCGGCGCGTGGGGATGGACCAACCGGAGATGCCATGCCCGCACGACCGCTCGGAGCCAACTCCAAGCTGGTGACCGCACGACGCACCCTCGGACTGCACTCCCAGGCCGGCTTCGCCGACGCCTTCGAGGAACATGCCCTCGCGATGGGCATGCGGTTGGCGGTGAGCGTGCGTCAGGTCCGACGGTGGGAGAGTGCGGATCCGCCCTATCCGACGCCGGATTATCGGCGGGTGCTGGAGGACTTCTTCGGGAGGCCGCTGAGTGCTCTCGGCTTCACCACCTCCGACGAGGCGGGCGAAGAGCAGATGAGCCAAGCTTGGCGCACCTTCATTACCGAGGCGCCTGAACGTCTTCATCGACTGATGCGGCTGGAGAGCGGGACGGCGTCCGTCCGCTGCTTTCAGACGATGTTCATTCCGGGACAACTCCAAACCGCGGATTACGCCCTCGCGATCATCCTCATGCACGATCCCACCTTGTCCATGGCAGAGGCCCGCGAGAGGCAACAACTGCGGATGGAGAGGGCGCAGCGACTGTTTCGCGACGGCCGACCCGCCTGGTTCATCATCACCGAGAGCGCTCTGTATCAGCCGGTGGGAAGTCCGGAGATCCTGGCCGATCAGCTCGACCACCTTGTGAAGGTCATTTCGGAACATCCACATGTCAGGGTGCAAATCATCCCGCCTGGGGCGCGATTCATGGCATCCACACCGTGCTTGATCCTGGAGCCGAAGCGAGGTCGACACGCCGCCTGGTTGGAGCAATTCGCGGGTTCGCTTCTGATCGACAGACCCGACGACGTCGAGCACTTCGGAGCGACGTTCGATCGCCTGCACACGTCCGCGTTGTCCCAGATGGCTTCCCGCAGCGCCATCGCGGATTGGCGGCAGGAGCTTCGCGGATCCATCGAGTTCAGCGCGAATCTCGTGGGATCAAGTCCGATTACACCAGAAATGACGATTGTGTCGAAGTTGCGATCATCAGCTCTGCCTTGGGCATCCGGGACGGCAAAGTACCCCGATTCGCAGTGATATCCGTGGCACGCCCGGACCGGATCTCGCTTGTCGACCGACTCCGGCAGCGGTAGCCGGCTCCGATCGGAGGCCCGAGCCCGGCCTCCGATCGGAAGGTTCAGGCGGTGTGTTCCCGGGCGAACGCGAGGGCGATTCGGCGGTGCTCGCGGTCCATTTCGGTGATGGATACGTCTACTTGGTCCCCGACTTGAACTGGTGGGCTCGGGGGTTCGGGCAGGGGTGCCAAGCCCTCGATGCCGTCTCCGATTTCCACGACCACGCCGATGGGGAGCAGTCTGGTGACCTTGCCGGTGATCGTGTCGCCGATGTGGTGGGTGTCGGCGTACTGCTGCCAGGGATCGGGTTGGAGTTCCCTGACGGACAGGCTGACCTGTTCACGATCCCAGTCGATGTGAAGGACCTTTGCGCGGATCTCCCGGCCGATCGGCGCGACCTCGTCGACCGATTCGAAGCGGGTCCAGGACATCTCGGGGACGCGGAGGAAGCCCAGACAGCCGCCCGGGTCACCGGCCAGGTCGACGTGGACCCCGATGTCGTTGAGTCCCGTTGCGACGACGCCGGTGACGATGTCGCCGATCCGCAACGAGGCCATCAGCGTCCGGCGTTCGTCGGCCCGCGTGCGATTGGTTCGCCAACGGGCCCGCAGGATGCCGTCGGAGTCGGGTAGGACACCGGCGAGGAACGGATCCCGATCGGATGGTTCCAGTAGCACGAGTGCGGCTCGGTGACCCGGAGCCGAAATGATTCGGTCGCGGGCCATGGCCTGTTCGGCGATCCGTGCGTCGTAGAACCCGCCGCCCGGGTACTGCTGAACGAGCAACGCGAGGCGTTCCTGGCGCGCGATGGCGGCACGGATCGCCTCGCCCTCCTCGATCAGGTCCGGCCAGGCCGCCAATCGGGCACGAGGAGTCAACTCGGTCCGCACCGCGTCGACTTCCGGCGCGTTGGTGAGGCGGTGCCAGCGGTACGCGTTGCCGACGCGGCGCTCTTCCAACAGAACTCCGCCGCGCTCGGCGACCAGTTCGATCAGTTCGGCCCAGAAGGCGTCGTCGGCCGCTCGGTCTTCGGCTACTTCGTCGGTGGCCGGGTCGTACGGTGACGCGTCGACCTGCTCGACGAACAGGCCCAGCGCACGTGCCCGAATCTCGGCTTCGTGAAGTGGGTCGGCGCTGCCGAGGTAGACGTCGCGTTCGTATCCGACGTGCACGAAGAACCCATCGTCGCCTACCAGTCGACACCAGAGGCCGTGGCCGAGCAGCATCGCCCGCACCAGGCCGAGAGCTGTGCCGAGTGGAACGAGGGCGCCGTCGTGATAGCCGGTGAGGTTGTACGGGAACAGGCCATCCAGTTCATGACCGCCGGCCCCCGAGCACTCGGAGAAGGAGTGGAAGCCGTTCTTCATCGGGTTGTCGATCGTGAGCCGGTCGATACCGGCGTCGAGGGCGAATGTGCCCAGTGCTGCGGAGTATGCGGCTGCGACGGATTCGCGGCAGTCGTGGCGGATGTGCTTACCGGAGGTCGCGTCGGCCGGGTCGTACGGGGTGATGCGGTACACGGAAGGCGCCATGTCAGCCCCCGGTGCGGCTCGAAGTTGCCCTGAGGGCCGGTCGCGGGTGGGCAGGGGAAACAGTCACCGGCGCAGCTTAGTGGCGTGATCCATCGGTGGCCAGGGCGGCGGGGCGCTGGGCCGTTTGGGGAGGGCATGTCCCCGATCGGGTGGAAATGATCGACAAGTCTGGCGAGTTCGAGGGGCGGGTCAGGAGCATGGCGGCGTCGCGGCAGTTCGCCGTCGTCGTTTCGATCGTGGAGAACCGATGCACATGCGTACCCTGGCGCTCGGCGCCGCCCTTTCGCTGACCGCCCTCCTGCTCCCGGCAACGAGCGCGAGCGCCGCGCCGGCCGCGCCGCCGTCCTGTAGCGACGGCTCGGTCTGCTTCTGGACCGGCGAAGGATTCCACGGCAGCACGTGGGAGTGGACCTCGCGCAGCGGCTACCGCGATATGCCGCCGGCCTTCCACGACCACGTCGGTTCGTTCGTCTCCGGCACCAGGGCGTGTTTCGTCAACTGGAGCCCGGTGCAGAAGCGCGACGTGTTCAACGGCGACTGGCGCTCGCGCTACCTCGGCGACTTCGGTGGCCGGATCGACGGTGTCGGCCCCGGCGCCTGCTGACACCCCTCGGACAGCAACGGCCGGTCCTTCGTCGGGGAGGACCGGCCGTTGCGCGAACTCAGTCGCGGACCGGCACCGTCACCGTGGACGGGTCGTTCGACGGCGACGAGAAGGCGAGTCCGGCGCCGAACGGGTTGTGCTCCAGGTAGAGCGGATCGACCGTGTCGAGCACGACGGCGAGGCGGTGGCCCGCCGGGACGTCGTAGGCCGTCGCGTACATGTCGATGTCGACCGGGAACGCCACCCCCGGCGTCTTTCCGTGGAAGGTCAGCGGCGAGTGGGTCACCAACTTGCCGATGCCCAGCGGGCCGACGTCGTACAGGTAGGCGAAGATCGTTCCGCTTTCGTGCGATGCGGTGACGGTGGTGTGCAGCTTCGTCGTACCGCGGACCTTCGTCTGTGTGCCGTAGCGGTCGCTCTGCCACACGCCCGCGAATGCCCTGGGCAGCAGCGGGATCGAGGCGACCGGCGGGACCTGGAGGAACTGGTCGAGGATGCTGGACAGGAAGATCGTGCCGCCGTCCGCCCCGGAGTCGACGTTGGCCAGGACGCGCTGGGTCCCGGTGAGCGCGATGGTGCGGGTCGAGGAGGGCACCGCCGGCCAGCTCGGGTAACCCTCATAGCCGCCGTCGCCGGTGCGGGACTTGAGCTGTACGGGCTGCTCCCGGTCGATGCCGTTGTCGACGCCCCGCAGATGGTGGTCGAACCAGCGGGTCGAATCGGCCCACATGTCGTTCGGCAGCCCGAGCAGGCCGCCCGCCTCGGCGGTGGCGTGGTCGCCCGGACGGAATTCGAGCCGCTTGGCGCCGGTCAACTTCCCGTAGAAGTCGGCGTATTGGTTCGGCGGGAAGAGCGAGTCGCCCCAGGCGTTGCCGAGCATGATCGCGGCGCCGTTGGCGTTGATCCGGTCCAGGTAGGTCGTGGGCGAGCGCTTGGCGCCCCAAGCGAGCATCTCCGCCTCCTTGTCCAGGTTGCCGGAGAGGAAGTTCTTCAGGATCTCGGTGAGTTCGGCGCTGGGTCGTCCGGTGAGGAAGCCGGCGCCGCCCAACAGCGCTGCCGCCTGGGCGTGTTCGGTCCGGCCGCTGTAGATCGAGTCGATCAGGTCGGCCCAGCCGCTCATCGCGACCACGGCTTTGATCCTGGGATCGAACGCGGAGGCGAGCAGGCTGATCCCGGCGCCGTACGAGACGCCGGCCATGCCTATTCGACCCGGATCGGCGGGTGTGTTGGCGAGCGCCCAGTCGATCACTCTGGACGCGTCGGCGATGTCCTTGGGACCGGCCGTCTCGATCTCGCCGCCGGACTGCCAGAAGCCGCGCGAGTTGTAGCCGATCACGACGTAGCCCTTGTCCGCGAGCTTTTGCGCGGGGACGACGTACTCGATTTGGGGCATCGCCCAACTGGTCGGCAGTACCACGACCGGATAGCGGGTGCCGGGGGCGCCGCCGGTGGGCGTGACGACGTTCGCGGCGAGCTTGGTGCCGCCGTCGCCGGGGATGTCGACGAAGCGCAGGGAAGTGCCGGCGGCGGTCTGCACGGCCGCCGCGGGGGTGTGCGTGGGGACGGTGCCGGCCGACGCGGCGGGCCCGAGGGCGGGCCCGGCGAGAATCGCGGCCGAGACGACGGCGACCGCACGAGCGCGTGAGCGCACACGAGCGCCTGGGCGCACACGAGCGCGTGAGCGCATGCGGAATTGACCCATGAGGGTCTCCTGACGTCATGGTCGGGGCGTGGCCCGACCCGCGAGAAAGCATGGTGAAGCGACGCCCAGGGACGGCGTCTGAAGGTGACTCACGAGTAAGTTACGCGCCGGTAAATCAGGACGGAAGGGCCACGGGGAACTCCGCTTCGCACGGTTCCGACGGCGGCGGCGGGGGCGAACGGTGATGGCGGTGGGGTGCCGTGACGCGGCGGTGAAGCGAGGCGGTGCGGCGCCGGGCTTGAGTGGGACGGTGCGGCGGGGCGACTCGTCGTGATACGGCCGGAGCGGTCCGGGCGGCGACGCGGTGCGGGCCGGCGGCTTGGGGTGATTCGGGCGAGGCGGCCTGAGTCGGGGGAGCGGCATCCCTGGGCGGCCGCGCGGCCCGGTACGCCCGCGTGGGGCGGCAGGCGTGGTGATTTCGGTGGGGTGGGAGGAGCCGGGTAAGGCGACGCCGGGATGGTGCGCACTGGGTAAGGCGACGCTGGAGGCGGGCGGCAGGGTTCGAGTTCGGCTTCGATCCGGAGGGTCGGCTCGTGCCGGCCGACGAGGCGCTCACGCCCGACTCGGCGCGTTTTTGGGCATGTTGATCCGGGGCGGGATGGCGCGAGCCGGGCACGACGTAGACGCGGCGGCTGACCGGGGCGTGAGCCGGTGGGGGAGTCGGACGCACGGCGGTGGCGGAAGTCCCGGCGCGCTCCCCGGGGTGATCTTCGGCCGCGGCCGCGGCCGCGGCCGCGATCGCGGTGAGGGGTGCTTCCCGCCCCGGTACCGTGGTCCCGGCGAGCGGGGGCTAGCGGGGGTGAGCGTGGAGGACGTCGACGCGGAGACGCGGCGGGCGTGGGAACGGGGCGAGCGCGGGCGGGCACGGTGTGCCGAAGCGCTGGGCGCGGAGTCGACGGACGAGGCTCCGGACGCCGTGCGCGACTTGTTCGCGGAGGCGATCGAGTTGCTGACGGACGCGCTCGGCGCGCTGGACGTTGCCGATACACGCTGGCCGGAATTCGCCTATGCGGCGGGCATCGCGTACGCCGCGAGCGCGGCGACCACCGACGGCCGGCCGGCCTGGGATCAGGCGCGGATCTGCTTCCGGCGCGCACATCGGACCGCACCGGCGGACGCCCACCTGTTCCGGGCCGCCGCGCAGGTGGCCTCGGCCCGGGTCGGCCTCGACCCGCGCGGCACGCCGTGGCGCACCCTGCTCGACCCGCCGCCTGCCGCCGAGATCGCCGCCGCACTCGGCCGACTCGGCAGCGACGCACTTGTGCAACTCGTGCCGGGCGCCGCGGTGTTGACCGATGCCGATGGCACGACGCGGGTGCTCGACCTGCCCGAACTCGACTACGGCCTGGACCTGGCCGGAGGCGACCGGGAGAACTGGGCCGACATGCTCGATGCGCTGGGCGAATGGGCCTGGACCACGGTGATGGAACCGGTACTGACCGCGGTGCCCGGCTCTTTCGGCCGCGCGCCGTCCCTGGTCCTGCTGCCCGCCGGACCGTTGGGCATGGTGCCGTGGCATGCGGCCTGGACACTCGTCGACGGCCGCCGCCGGCATGCGCTCCAGAACGCGCAGATCTCGTACATCGGCGCGCCGCGCCTGCTGTGCGAGGTCGCGGCGCGGCCGGCGAGCGCGCGGGCCCGGCGGTATGCGATCGAGATCGGGCGGGCCGCCGGTGACCCGATCGCGTTCGTGCCGGCCGGCGGTCACGACGAGACCTGGCGGGTGGGCGCCGAGTACCTGGCGGCGGGCACCCACACGGTGGTGTCGACGTTGTGGCCGGTGGACGAGACGACCACCGCGCTGGTGCTGTACATGGCCCACCACTACCTCGACCGCCGTGACTTGCCGCCGGCCCAGGCCGTCCGCACGGCGCAGTTGTGGCTGCGCGACCCCAAGCGCGGAATCCCCGCCGCGATGCCGGCCGAACTGGCCGCCCGAGCCCGCGCGATCGCCCCGGACGACCTGACCGCCTGGCCGGCATTCACCCACTCGGGCTGGTGAGCCCCCACCCGATCCGGCGAGCCGCACGCACACGAAGCGGCGTCGTCCACCCAGTCGCGGTGGCGCGTCCACGCCCGCTTGGAGGCCATCGCCCGCCTCGCCCGCTCGTGGCCGCGCGTCTTGCCCGCTCGTGGTTGTGCGTCCTGCTCGGACCGGGTGGCTTACTCGCTCGTGGTGGTGCGTCTCTCCTGGAGGTGATCGCGCGTCTCGCCGGTTACGGCGGTGCTCGGGCCCGGATGCAACCGCACGCCTCGCCATTCGCGGTGGTGCGTCTCGCCCACACCCGACCGCCCACCTCGCCCACGCGTGAGGACGGCCCGTGGTCGCCGGGTGGATCCCCTCGCGGTCGGGCGCGTGGCGATGGCCCGTGACGGCGCCCGGCGACCGCTCGGCGAGCCGTCCCCGGGCTCGTTTTGGCACCCCGCCTTCCCAAGTGGGTCGCGTGGCGCGTACTGTTCGCCACGCCATCGCGGGAGCTCGGACCAACCGGGCTGAGAGGGCGGCATGGGGTGTCGGCGACTAGCCGACGCGCCCGGGGCCACCGACCGCTTGAACCTGTCCGGGTAATGCCGGCGTAGGGAGAGCAGGTAGAGCCATGTCGGCTCCGGTCATCGACGACGCACGCCCCGAGGTGCCGCACGGCGGCGCCGAGGCGCCCCTGATCCTGGACACCGCACCGCCGCGCACCCTCGGGTTCCGCGACCAGGCGGCGTTCTGGGCCAACCTCGGTGTGAGCCTGCTCGGCTTCTCCGGCGCGCTGTACGTGCTGGCCCCGGCGGGGTATCCGCAACTGTCGATGGTCGCCGCGATCGTCGCGGCCGTCGGCGGCACGCTGATCGGCACCCTCATGGTCGCGGTCGCCGGCATCCCCGGTGCGCGCAGCGGTGCGCCCGCGATGACCGTGCTGCGTGGCCTGTTCGGCACGAAGATCTCGTACGTGCCGACGGTGTTCAACATCGTCCAGTGCATCGGCTGGGGCACCTTCGAGCTGTTGGTGATCTCGATCGGCATCGAGGCGATGACCGACGGTGACGGCCCGCACTGGCTGTACATCGTCGCCGCCGGCACGGTCACCACGGCGATGACGCTGCGCCCGCTGGGCATGCTGCGGATCCTGCGCCGCTACGTGACGGTCGCGGTGGGCATCGCGATGCTCTACTTCTCGGTCCAGCTGTGGCGCGAGGGCCTGCCGCCGATGACCGAGGGTTCGTGGTCCGGGTTCTTCCCGGCGATGGACGCGGCGCTCGCGGTCGCGGTCTCCTGGGTCCCGCTCGCGTCCGACTACACCCGCCACTCGCGCGGCACCAAGCCCGCATTCTGGGCCGCGCTGAGCGGATTCTCGATCACCAGCATCTGGTGCTACCTGCTCGGCCTGGTCGCCCTCGCCCAGGTGGGCGGCGACCCGGACAAGATTTTCGACTCGTTCCTGGGTGTCACCGCCGGCTGGGTCTTCTTCGCCGTCCTGGTCGTGCGCGAGGTGGACCAGAGCTTCGCCAACGTCTACAGCACCGCGATGTCCATCCAGAACCTCGCGCCGCGCGTGGACCGCCGGGTGTTGTGCCTGGGTGTGGGTGCGCTGGTCACCGCGTTCGCGCTGATGGTGAACGACTTCGACACCTACGCGAGCTTCCTGTCGCTGATCGGCTCGATCTTCATCCCGCTGCTGGGCGTGCTCGCGGTGGACCTGTTCGTCGGGCGCGGGCGGGCCGGCTGGGACCTGGGCGACCACGCGCCGGCCCGCTGGGTGATGATCGCGCCGTGGGCGCTGGGCTTTTGCATGTACCAGCTGATCAACCCGGGTTCGGTCGAGTGGTGGGCGACGTTCTGGGGCCACATCCAGGACGCGCTGCACATCCACGCGCAGACGTGGACCTCGGCCTCGCTGTTCTCGTTCGCGCTCGCGGGCGCGACCGCGTACCTCGCGGTCGCGTGGGACCGGCGGCGGGCGGTCGCGGCGCGTTGAGGCGAGTCCGCGGGAGTCGACCACATCGACGCCGCCGGCGGCGCTCGGCGGCGGCTGGGCCGGTGGCCTACTCCGTCGGGCCCAAGGCCGAAGCCAGGTCCGGCGCCGACCAGCGCCGCATCTCGGCGGGTGCGGTGTCGGCGGGGCCCGGGTAGAGGCGGTACAGGGTGCCCCCGCCGGTGATCGGGATGTCACCGTGGACGAGGGCCACGAACGCGCGGCCGGCGACGAGTTCCTCGCCCGCGTCGAGGTGGGCCGCGATACCGCCGACGCCGTCGCGCAGGCGGGCCGCGAAGGCGTCGGCGTCCTCGTCGGCGGCCCGGCGGTACTCGGTGACCTCCCCCGCGCGCCGACCGCGGATCAGCACCCGGTCGGTGGTCGCGGCGGCGATGATCCGGGCCAGGTCGCCGAGCGTGGCCCGGCCTCCCGGGGCGAAGTGGATACGCAGGTCGCGGGCCAGTTCGGCGAGGCGATCGGTGTGCCGGAAGACGTTGTGCAGGCCGTCCTGGCCGGACAGGTTCAGGTCGGTCCACTGGGCGGTGCCCGCGGCCAGGTCGACGGTCATCGGGACGCAGATCCGCGCGTCGCCCGCCAGGTCGAAGCGCTGCCGGACCGCACTCGGGTCGAACGTGCGCCCGGCGGCCACCGCGTCCAGGTCCTGGAAGCCGGCGAACGCGTCGAGCAGGTCGTCGAACGCCACGTCGTTGTAGCTGAAGACGACCACGACGGCGTACCGGACGTCCTGCGCGGCCAGCCTGGCGATGTCCAGATCCACGAACTCGGTCGCGCCGTGCGGTGCGGGCGCCGAGGTGAAGTCACCCGAGTGCACCATCGCGCGGTCCGGGCCGTAGACCAGGTTCGTGTAGTCGCACAGGCCGAGGTATTCCCAATTCGCGTCGTACAGTGCGATCGACAGGTCCAGGTCGACCCGCTGGTCCGCGGCCTGCATCCAGTGCAGGAACAGCCGGATCCGACCGCCGCGCGGCATCGGCTGGGTGCTTCCGCGCGGGATCGCGACCAGCGCCTTTGCGGTGGAGTGTTCGGCGAACGGCGCGATCAGGTCGTCCAGTCCGGCGTCCAGAAGCGCGACCTCGTGCCGCGGCAACTCCAGCGCCCGGCGCGTCAGTTCCCGCTCGATGAGGACGCAGACCGGGGCGCTGAGCGCGATCGGGACGGGCGCGCCCGGGTCGTTGCGCGCGTACGCTCCCGCGACGCTGCCGCGCGGGAACCACACCCGCCGTTCCCCCGCCGTGCGTTCGGCCCGCAGCCGACCCCACGCGCCGAGCAGCGGCCCGGGGCCGACCCGGCGCAGCACGCCCGGCAGCGCGGCGTCGAGCTCGGCGGGCAGCGAGGTTTCGCCGCTGCCGCCCCGAACCCGGAGCAGGTGGTGCAGCCGGCGCACCAGCTCGCCGGGACGCCGGACCAGCAGCTCGGTCGCGCCGGCCGTGTCGCCGGCCGCGAGCAGCGTTTCGACCCGGGACGCGAAGGTGCGCACCACGATCCGGTCCGCCACGACCGTCACCGCGTCGCCGTGCGCCTCGGCGGCGAGCAGCAAGGCGGGCCCGGCCCGATGGGCCTGCGGATCGGTGCCGCGCAGCGCCGCGAACGCGAGCGCGGCGGTTGGATACGCGCCGATGTAGTCGAAGGGGTGCAGCAGTTCGCCCGCGCGCAGCCAGGCCTGGCGATGCCGGTGCAGGTCCTCGTACACGTGCTCCGGCGGGAGCCCGTCCAGCACCGCGAGCAGCGTGCGGCGCAGTCGACGCGGCACCGTGCGCAGCCGAGGCGGGGTGAGCAGATCGGGATGGGCGCCCGACCAGGCCCACAACACCCGCAGCACGTCGGTCGCGGTGTCCAGCCGGCCGGCGGGCAGGTGGTCGGGAAGCAGGCCGGCGAGGACGACGGCCTTGCTTTCGCGCACCGGGATCTCGGTGGGCAACCACCGCTCGGCGTCGGTCGGCGCGTGGGCGGCGAGGAGGATCAGATCGTGCCGGTCCTGCGGCCCGAGCGGGGTGCGTCGAGCGAGCAGGGCAAGCAGTTCGCCGAGGGCGTCCGCCTCGCGGTCGACGCCGAGCCGGAGCGGCGCCAGGGTGCCGGTGAGCGGGACGAGCATGTCCGCGGTCCGGTTGCCGGCCGGGGTCAGATGCGGCTTGCGCAGGCGGATCGGCTCGGCGCACACGGGACATGCGCGCAACTCCTCGACCGGTGCGCACGTCGAGCACAGCAGGTGCGCGCAGGGCGCGAGTGCGCCGATGTCGCCGGCCCGGCCGCAGATCGCGCAGGGCTGGTTCGGTTGGTTGAGCAGGAACGCCCGGATCCGGGTGGAGTACCGCGCCTGCGCGTAGTTCGGCACCTGCGCCGGGAACCCGGCGAACAGGGGCCGGTGCCGGCGGTCGTTGCCCAGCCGGGCATCCAGCCGGGCCAGCAGCCGCATTCCGTGCGTGGCCAGATCCACCGGCCGCAGGCCCGCCAGCGCGGTCCTCAACGGTGCGGTCAGCACATGGCCGCGCTGCACCAGGTCCGCTTCCAGCGCGGCGATCCCGCGGGTGTTCACGCCCACCCGGTCCGGACGGACCACCCGCTTCGCGTCGACATACACGCTCGCGAGTCGGCGCACCAGCAGGCCGTCGAGATCATCGGCCGCCGTGCTCGTATCGACGCGAACGACGCTGCGCACGCCACCACTCATGGACCGGTTTCCCCCGAAGAAAAGACGAAGCGAGGGCGGAGAGTGGGCGCGCTGTCTGTTATCGAAGAGTGAGAAGGAAGCACACCGCGGAGCCGCCCCCGCAGGCTGACCCTAGCGCGTCGAACGGCCCGCCATCGAAGGGTTATTTCGCCGGCGGCGGCCCGAACTCGGGCCGCCGTCCGCGACCTTGGTCGGCGCCCGGGCCCACGCGTGTGGCCGCGGCGTGGTCAGGCGGTCCGGTGCCGGCGTCTGCCGCTGCTCTCCAGGTAGCGGGCCAGGCCGGAGAGAAGCATGCACATGCCGATGTAGATCGGTGCGATCACGATGACGACCGGGATGAACGGCAGGCTGTAGTCGAGGTTGGTGGCGATCTGCTTGCCGGCGTAGAGGAATTCCTCGTAGGAGATCAGGTAGCCCAGCGAGGTGTCCTTGAGGGTGACCACCAACTGGCTGATGATCGTGGGCAACATGGTGCGGACCGCCTGCGGGATCAGGATGTGCACCATGACCGCGGTCTTGCGCATGCCCAGCGCGTAGGCCGCCTCGCGCTGGCCCTTGGGGACCGCGTTGACGCCACCGCGGAAGACCTCGGCCAGGACCGATCCGTTGTACAGGGTCAGTCCGCAGATCAACGCCAGTCGGGGTTCGACCTTCATCGCGATGAAGATGAAGAAGATCATCACCAGCACCGGCATGGCCCGGAAGAACTCCACCACCAGGCCCGAGAACCAGCGGACCACCCGGTGTTCGGAGAGCCGGCCGGCCGCGAACACGGCGCCGAAGGCCAGCGAGAGCACCGCCGCCCACGCGAAGACCTGGAGGGTGTGCCCCAGGCCGCGGAGCAACAGCTTCTGTACGCCCACGTATTCGAACGGCGCCCACTTGTCGTGGGCGAACTGGTCGGTGTCGAACAGCTTGTAGACCACCCACGCCAGCACACCGAGCAACAGCACGGTGACGACCAGGCCGTACGTGCGGTGTCGGGCCAGGGCCTTGGGCCCGGGGACGTCGTACAGCGCCGAAGTCTCGATGCTCATCGGGCCACCTCCAGGCGCTTCTCCAGGAAGCGGAACAGGGCGCTGATGGACAGCGTGATGATCAGGTAGCCGATCGCGATCCACATGAACGTGATGACAATGTCGTAGCCGAGTTCGTTGAGCGTGCGGTATGTGCCCAGCAGTTCGACGACGCTGAACGAACCGGCGATCGCGGTGTTCTTGGCGAGCGCGATCAGCGTGCTGCCCACCGGCGGGATCACCGCGCGCACCGCCTGCGGTAACACGATCAGGTTGAGCGTCTGACCGAAGTTCATCCCCAGACTGCGGGCTGCCTCGCCCTGGCCGACCGGCACGGTGTTGATGCCCGCGCGGACCGCTTCGCAGATGAACGCCGAGGTGTAGCAACCCAGGGCGAGCACCGCGAGGGTGAAGAACGGGAGCACCACGCCGAATCGCGGCAGACCCAGCACGACGGCGAAGAACAGGAGGGTGAGCGGGGTGTTGCGAAGCACGGTGACCCACACGCCGCCGAGCATGCGCAGCGGCCGGACCGGAGAGACCCGGCACCCGGCCATCAGCACCCCGAGCCCGAGCGCGATCGCCGAGGCGACCAGGGTGAGTTCGAGCGTGCCCACGAAGCCCTTGCGGAACAGGGTGAAGTTGTCGAGCAGGACATTCATCGTCGACGCCCTCCGCTAGTACCGGTCCACCGGCGGCGGCTGGGGAGCCGGCACGCCGGAGAGGCCGAGGGTCGAGTCGTAGGCGCGCTTCCAGTCGCCGTTCTGTTCGTGCGCGACGATCGCGTCGTCGAGCGCGAGGCGGAAGTTGCGGTCCCCGCGCGGCACCCCGATTCCGTACGGCTCCTTCGAGAACGGTTCCCCGGCGAGCCGGAGTTGGTCGGGCACCTTGGCGGCGTAGCCCTTGAGGATGGTGTCGTCGGTGGTGACGGCGTCGACCTGAAGACTGATCAGGTTGTCCACGCAGACCGAATAGCTGTCGTAGGCCACGGCGGTGGCCTTGGGGTAGTCGGCGACCAGGCGCTGGTACGGGGTGGACCCGGCGACCGAGCAGACCTTCTTGCCGGCCAGGTCCTGCGGCCCGTTGATGTCCTTGTCGTTCTTGCGGACCAGCAGCGCCTGACCGGCCATGTAGTAGGGGCCGGCGAAGCCGACCAGCTTCTTGCGGTTGTCGTTGATCGTGTAGGTCCCGACGTAGTAGTCGACTTCGCCGTTCTGCAAGGACGTCTCGCGGTTGGCGGAGGTGATCGTCTTGAACTCGATCCGGTCCGCCGGGAAGCCCAGGGAGGCGGCCATCATCTTGGCGATCTCGACGTCGAAACCCGAGTAGTAGCCGGTCGCCGGATCCTGCTGGGCGACATAGGGCTGGTCGGCCTTGGTGCCGACGACCAGTCGCCCGCGCGACTTGGCCGAGCGGAAGGTGGGCGAGTCGATGTCGACATCGGTGGCCACCTGATAGGACGGCAGGTCCTTGGCCTTGGGGCCCTTGGGCGGGGGAGTGCCGGACTTGCCGCACGCGGCCAGCAGCAGGGCGGCGAGGAGGAGGGCGAGCAGGGCTGCGGGCCGGGGCGAGTCGCCTCGTAGCGTGTTTCCTCGGAACGCGCTTTTTCGGGACGTGTTTCCTCCGGCCGTGTTTCGGAGGGCGGCGGTGTGGGCGCCGGTGCCGCTGCGGTTTCGGCTGCGGTTTCGGCTGCGGGTTCGGGTACGGGTTTCGGTCCGGTTTCGGGTGCGCATGTCCGATCCCCCGTCAGTGCTTGAGGATCTTGGACAGGAAGTCCTTGGCCCGGTCGGTCTCCGGGTGGTCGAAGAAATCCTCGGGTCTGCGCGACTCCATGATTCGGCCGTCCGCCATGAACACCACACGATTGGCCGCCGAGCGGGCGAAGCCCATCTCGTGCGTGACCACGACCATCGTCATGCCCTCGACCGCGAGCGTGCGCATGACCTCCAGGACCTCGTTGATCATCTCCGGGTCGAGCGCGGAGGTCGGCTCGTCGAACAACATCACCTTGGGGTCCATCGCCAACGACCGGGCGATGGCGACCCGTTGCTGCTGACCGCCGGAGAGCTGCGCCGGATACTTGGGCGCCTGGTCGGCGAGGCCGACCCGGTCCAGGAGTTCGCGGGCCCTCTTCTCCGCCTCGGCCTTGCTGCGCTTGCGTACCTTGATCTGGGCCAGGGTCAGGTTGTCCAGCACGGTCTTGTGCGCGAACAGGTTGAAGGACTGGAACACCATGCCGACCTCGGAGCGCAGCCGGGCCAGTCCACGACCCTCGGCGGGCAGCGGCCGGCCGTCGATGGTGATGCTGCCGGAGTCGATCGTCTCCAACCGGTTGATCGTGCGACACAGCGTCGACTTGCCGGAGCCCGAGGGGCCGATCAGGACGACCACCTCGTTGCGGGACACCGTCAGGTCGATGTCGCGCAGTACGTGCAGCGACCCGAAGTGCTTGTTCACGCCGGAGAGGACGACGAGTGGGTCTTCCGAGGTCACAGGTATCCGACTCGCCTTCGACGCGGGGGCAGGGACCGTGCGCAAGCGCACATGCCGGGTGCATGGACCTCGGCGGGTCGATTCAGTCGCGCCGGCACGGCCAACCCCTCCAACGGCCGATAGAGTCCCCTCGCGCGGGTGACACGTGTGCGGTCGCCGGGGGCGGGCGGTCGGGTGCGTGGATCCGGGCGCGTCACCGGCTCGGTGTGCGGACCCGTCTGCGGCCCCGTCCGCGGACCGGTGCGCGGATCTTGCGCCGGCGGGCGTGGGTTCGGACGGAGCGGGTCGAGTCGAGGGAGTCGTCGATGGCCAAGGTCAACATCAGTCTGGACGCGAACGTCGTGATCGAGGTCATGGTCCTGTCCGGCGTGCGCAACGCCCAGGACGCGATCGAGGCGATCGTGCTCGACTACATCGCCCGCGGCCACCGCACCGAGGCGCTGACCGGCAACGTCGAGGACCACCGACGCACGATCGAGGAGCGGGAGCAGCGCAACCCCGTCATCGAGTAGCCGACCCGGACCGCCTCCGGGTGGGGCCTCCCGGCTCGACCCTGTTTCCGGTGGTCGCCACGCCGGCCCGCCCGCGCGGTACGCGTCGTGCGCCGCCGGCAGGTGGGGGCGTGCGGTGCCCGGGGGATCCAATGGTGGGCGCGCGCAGTTCCGAGAGGCTCGGCGCGTTGTTCGTCACGTCCACCGGCACACGTCGCGGTCGCGTTGTTCCGAGCCGCTGTACCGAGCCGGAGGGCGCTGCGCGAGAATGGCCGGTGACACGTGTGACACGGAGCCACGGGTCGGGTCGTTGGGGGACGGGGTGGGTACGCATGCGGTTGTGGTTGTCCTATTTCGCGTTCATGTCCTCGGTGGGTCTGACGAACCGCACCAGCGACATCTGGCGAAGTGCGCGCGTGGCCGACGACATCGTGTCGGCGTTCCGCGCGTTGCCGCTGAGTGACCCGGCTCGGCGCGGGCTGGTGCGGGCGATGGCGCTGGTGGCGATCCAGATGTGGTGCCTGTCCATCGTGATCGCGGTATCGCCGTGGTTCGCGGCGGAGGACGAGAACCCGGCGGCGTTCTGGGGCTACCTGTCGATGGTCGCGATCGTGGTCCTGCTGGCCGTCGCGGTGATCGAGGCGACGGTGATCCTGTTCAACCGGCCGCGCAACCTGGTGGCGCCGCACATGCGGGCGGAGCGCGGCGTACTGCGCTGAGGTGCGGAGTGGGGCGGGGCGGGGCGGGGGCCCGCGGGGGAGGTCCGGCCCGGTGCGGAAGACTGTGCGCATGACGATCACATCGGTGACAGTGCGTCGACATGTGCCCGACCTGGACGCGGCGATCGTGTTCTACGAGCGACTGAGCGGCGAATCGGCGAATCGATTCGCCTTTGCCGGGCTGGAGTTGGCGGCCATCGGCCCGTTCCTGGTGTTCACCGGCCCGGACGAGCCGGCGGCCCGCTTCGCCTCGGTGGCCGCCACCCTCGGCGTCGAGGACCTGGACGCGACGATCGCCGATCCGACCGCCCACGGCGCCACCTCGATCGCCCCGCCGACGCCCACGCCGAACGGCCGCCGCGCGGTCCTGCGGCACCCGGACGGCGCGGTCTTCGAATACGTCGGCACCTGAGCGCCGCCCGACATCCGGGCCGCCGCCGGGTTCGGCCCGAGGGCGGCGCGGAAAATGCGTGGCTCGGAGGTCGGGGGCCTGGCAGCGTGACGCGGCATGGTGATGTCGCGGCAGGTGCGGGCCGATTTCGACGCCACGTCGTTGGTGGTGTACCAGGCGTATGCGCCGGCCATCGCCGAACCGGCGTTGCGGGAGGGGCGGTTCGTGGCGCCGTTCTCGTTCGGGCGGATGACGTGGGTCAAGCCGTCGTTCCGCTGGCTGATGCACCGCAGCGATTGGGGCCGGAAGGCGGGCCAGGAACGGGTGTTGGCCGTGCGGATCAGCCGGTCGGGGTTCGAGCACGCGCTCGGCCGGGCGGTGTCGACCGAGGGATCGGTGGCGGGCGCGGCGGTGCACGTGCAGTGGGATCCGGAACGGTCCCTGCGTGGCGCGGCGTTGAACCACTACAGCATCCAGGTCGGGATCGGGCGCGAGCTGATTCGCACCTTCAACGACGAGTGGATCGTCGGCATCACCGACCTGACGCCGCTGGTGCGGCGGGTGGCCGGGCTGCTCAAGGACGGCCGCGCGGCACAGGCACAGCGGTTGTTGCCGGCGGAGAAGCCGTATCCGCTGCCTGCGCCTCTCGCCCGGCGGGTGGGCGCGGACGGTTGACGGGCCCTGGCGTCGTGGGCTCATGGGGTGTGTGGCCCGGGTACGCGGTGGGTGAGCGCGCGTACCCGGGGGCCGTCAGGCGTGTGTGCCGCCGTCCACCCGGATTTCGGTGCCGGTGATGAAGGCGCCGTCGTCGGAGGCGAGCATGGCGATGACGCCGGCGATGGCGTCAGGACCGGCCATCGGGGCGCCGCCGGATTCGAGGTCGGTGGCCAGGATGGGGGAGAGCTTGGCGAACAGCTCCCAGTCGGTGTCCGCCGGGAGGTAACCCGAAGTCGCGTCGGTGATACCGGACTTGATGCTACCCGGGGCGACGTTGACGGCGCGCAGACCCTGCTTGCCGTATTCCAGGGCGAGGGCGTGCGTGAAGGACTGGATGCCGCCCTTGCTCGCTGCGTAGGCCGCCATGTACGGGTGCGCGAAGGCCGCCGAGGTCGAGCTGAAGTTGACGACGACGCCGTTGCCGGTGGCCAGGAGGGCGGGCAGCGCCTCGCGCGTCACCAGGAACGTGCCGGTGAGGTTGACCGTGATGATCCGGTTCCACATGTCGAGCGAGGTCAGGTGGGTGTGCTCGGCGCGCAGGATGCCGGCGGCGTTGACCAGCACGTCGAGGCCGCCGAGTTCGGTGACGGCGGTACGGACGCCTTCGGCTACGGAGGTCTCGTCGGCGATGTCGACCACGAGGGTGGTGAGGCGCTCGGCGGTGCCTTCCTGCGTGGCGAGGTCGCGGGTGCCGGCGAGGCCGTCGGGGACCACGTCGGCCGCGACGACCCGGCCGCCTTCGCGGAGCAGCCGTAGGGCCGTCGCCTGGCCGATGCCGGAGCCGGCGCCGGTGACCAGGATGCGGCGGGTGTCGAAGCGGTTCATGTGCGTCCTTCTTTCCGGGCGGGTGGGTCGGGGTCGTTCCCGTCCTTGCACGCTACGCCTAACGTGCACGTTGTGCCATTAATTCCTCGAGGGTCATTAGACTGGGCTGATGGATGCTGCTGCGGTCGGTTCGGATTCGGTCGGCTCGGACCCGGTGGGTCCGGTGGATTCGGTGGCTTCGGATGCGGTGGGTTCGGATCGGGTGGCTCGGCGTGGGGGGTCTGCTCGGGTCGGGCGGCCATCGTTGACGGAGCGGCGGAAGGCCGATACCCGGACCGAGGTGTCGCGGGTGGCGATCCGGTTGTTCGCGGAGCGCGGGTTCGACGAGACGACCGTGGAGGACATCGCGGAGGCATCCGGAATGGCGCTGCGGACCTTCTACCGCTACTTCCGGAGCAAGGAGGAGACCGTCGCGCCGGTGTTGTCGGCCGGGATCGCGGACTGGGTGGAGCGGCTGGCGGCGTGTGATCCGGCGGTCGGACTGCTGGAGGCGATGACCACCAGTTATCGCGCGGCGATGCGGCATGCGCGGGAGGTGGACGGGGTGGACGACGCGCAATTGCGGGTCGTGCTGCGGACCGCGGACGGGCATCCGGCATTGCGGGCGGTGTGGTTGGGGGTGCACCACGACTGCGAGGAGCGGTTGCGGCCGGTGATCGCGGCGCGGGTGGGCGCGGCGCGCGCGGGGGCGGCGGAGGCGGTGGAGGTGGACGGGCTCGCGGTGGACCTGGCTGCGGGTGTGGCGAACGTTGCGGTTCGGGTGGCGATGCGGCGGTGGGCGGCGGAGGGGACGGGCGATGCCGCGGACCGGGTGGCCGACGCGTTGTTGCGGGTCGCCGACGGGTGCTGGCCTCAGTCGCCGGTCGGGCTTGGCCTCAAGCGCCGGCCGGGCTGATGTGGACCCGGCCTCCGGCCGAGGTGGCCTCAAACGCCGGCCGGGCTGGATTTGGTGTTGGCGTGCGTTGGTTGTTGGTTGCTTTGGGTCGGCCTCAAGCGCCGGCCGGGCTGATTTGGCCCTGGCGTGCGTTGGCTGTTGGTTGTTTTGGGGTGGCCTCGAGTGCCGGGTGGGCTCGATCCCGGGGCTCGGCCGGTGTTCGGCGTTGGTTCGGGTCGTGGGGTGCGGGGGGTGGTTTGGGGAGCGCTATGGCTATGGTGAGGCCGCCGTGACGGTTGGCCGTTGTGGTGATGTGGGCCGCGTGGGCGTGCACGATGGCTTGGACAATGGAGAGCCCCAGGCCGGAGCCCTGGGCGGAGCCCGTGCGGTTGGGGCGGAAACGGCGGAAGGGCTCGAAGAGTTCGGGGATGCGGCCGGCGGGGATGACCGGGCCGGTGTTGCGAACGCGGAGGGAACCGGCCGAGACGCCGACCGTGACGAAGCCGCCCGCGTGGTTGTGGCGTACCGCGTTCTCGACCAGGTTGGTGATCAGTTGGCGCAGCAGCAGTGGGTCGCCGGACACCATGCTGCCGGCGAGATTCGCGTCGATCCGGATGCCGGCCTGTTCGGCCGCGGGCCGGGTCTGCCGGAGCACGTCGGCGGTCAACTCGTCCAGCGCGACCGGCGATGCCTGGACGTTGCCGCGCTCGCTCACCGCCAGGTTCAGCAGCCCGTCGATCAGGCGCTCGGTGCGCCGATTCAGCGCCAGCAGTTGTTCGCGCGTCTCGACGACGTCCTGCGGCGAGTGCGGGTCGGCCAGGCCGATCTCGATCGCCGTGCGTTGGATCGTGAGCGGCGTGCGCAATTCGTGCGAGGCGTTGGCGACGAACAACCGCCGGCTGTCGAAGGATTTCTCCAGTCGATCGAGCATCCCGTCGAAGGTGTCGGCGAGTTGCTTGAGTTCGTCGTCCGGCCCGGGCATCGCGATCCGCTCGTGCAGGTTGTGTTCGGACAACCGGCGCGCCGTCGCGGTGATTCCGTGCACCGGGCGCAACACCCGGCCGGACATCCACCAGCCGACCAGGATCGATGCCGCGGCCAGGAGCAGCAGCGCCGCGCCGAGCACGGTCAGCAGTTGACTCATCGTCACGTTCTGGCCGACGACGGTGGCCCGACGGATCGAGTCGGCGGGGATCATGGTGACAAGTGCCGTACCCGGCAAGGGTTGGGCGGGTTGGGCCTGGCCCGTGGTGCTCTGGGTCTGGTCGTAGCCGTACGTGGAATCCGCCGCGAACGTCCTGGCCATCGCCCCCGGCAACTGCTGGGACAACCGCTGGTCGACGAACCAGTACACGATGCCCAGCAGCACCGTGCCGACCACGAGCGACATGCCGCCGTACATCAGCGCCAGCCGGGCCCGCGCCGACGGCCGACGGAACAGCGCCCGGAGGATCAGCCGCCCGTCCGCGACCAGGCGGCTCGTACCGGTCGTCGTCGAGCCGCTCGTGGTGGTTGCCGCCCTCCGGCGGTTCTTTCCGGCTGCTGCCCCGAGGCCGCTCGTGCCGGGTCTCCGCAGGCCGCTCATATCAGGTATCCCGAGCCGGGCACGGTGCGGATGACCTGTGGGTCGCCGAGTTTGGCGCGCAGTTTGGACATGGTCACCCGCACGGTGTTGGAAAACGGATCGATGTTTTCGTCCCACACTCGCTCCAGCAACTCCTCGGCACTGACCACCGTTCCGTCGGCCGCCATCAGGGTCGCGAGCACCGCGAACTCCTTGTGTGCGAGCCGGATGTACTCGCCGTTCCGGGTGACCTGACGCCGAGCGTTGTCCAGCACGATGCCGTGTTTCCTCAGCACCGGCGGTACGGCCGGCATGGCGCGCCGGCCCAGCGCCTGCACGCGGGCCAACAGCTCGGCGAACTCGAACGGCTTGGGCAGGTAGTCGTCCGCGCCCAGGCGCAGCCCGGCAACCCGCTCGGGGACCGTGCCGGCGGCGGTCAGCATCAGGATCCGGGTACGCATCCGACCGGCCACGACGGCCCGACAGACGTCGTCGCCGTGGGTGCCGGGCAGGTCACGGTCGAGGACCAGTACGTCGTAGTCGTTGACCGCGAGCCGCTCCAGCGCGCTGTCGCCGTCGTACGCGACGTCCACGGCGATCGCCGCCCGGCGCAGCCCTCGGGCGACCAGGTCGGCCAGCAGTTCCTCGTCCTCGGTCACCAGGACTCGCAAGGTCTCGTCGCTCCGCTTCGGGCCGGGGGAGGGGGGTTTGTACACATCGGACCAACCCCACCGGTTATACGCGACCCCGTGTTAGCTCCGGATAACCAATTCGGGAGACGGCCGGGTAACCCGCCGCCGCGTAGACCTGCTGTCGCACCCCTCGCCGGCACGGCGAGGGGTGACCACACGACCGACGGTAGGACTACAGGCGGGAGCGGCAGTGATGACGAGGTTCGGGCGCACGGGATCGGGGCGGCCCTTGGCGCTCAGGTTGGCGGTCGGGGTGGTTCTCGCGAGTAGCCTCGCCTTGACCACGGCCGGGTGCGGCGACGACGGCGGCTCGCCGAAGAGCAAGGTGGCCTCGGGCGGCGGCAGCGGCGGCGCGAAGGCCGAGGGCAGCGGCGGCTCGGACTCGGGCAAGGGTGACGACGCCGAGCGCCGCGACCAGATGGTCAAGTTCGCGGGCTGTATGCGTGAGCACGGGGTCGACATGCCCGACCCGGAGCCCGGCGAGGGCGGCGCGATGCGGATAGGGGCGATGCCCGCGGACGAGGGGTCGTCCAAGACGGAGGACGCCATGAAGGCGTGCGAGAAGTTCCAGCCGAAGAGCGACTTCGACCCGAACGACCCCAAGTTCAAGGAGTGGCAGGCCAAGCACATGGACTGTCTGCGCGAGAACGGGGTGAACGTGGGCGACGGCGCGGGGGGCGCGATGGTCACCATCGACGCGAGCGACGAGAAGGTCACCAAGGCGATGGATTTGTGCAACAAGAAGGTTCCGCCGCTGACGAAGAAGAAGTAGGGGCGGCCTCGTGGTTTCGATCGACACCCCACAGCAGTACGAGTACGACGGGGAGCAGGTGTCGGCTACGACCGAGCCGGACCGCACGGCATACCCGCGCGAGCGTCGGCGCCGCCGTCGGCGTCGGGCCCTGGCCGCCGCTCTGGTGCTGGCCTCCGCGGGCGGCGCCGCGGCCGTACTGCTCTCCGACGGTGGCGACGGCTCCGACGCCTCCGCGAACCGCACGAAGCTGGACGCGGTCCCGGTGACCCGCGCGGACCTGGTCGACCGGCAGAACGTGGACGGCAAGCTCGGATACGCGGGCACGTACTCCGTGAACGCGGCGGCGCCGGGGCCGGACAAGGAGACCCCGCCGGCCGGCGACGGCAAGAACAAACCGCAGGGCGGCGGCACCCCGGGGCCGAGTCAGAGCCCGGGCGGCGGGTCCGCACCGGGTACCGGGGGTTCGGGCGGGGGCCAGGGCGGGGGACAGGGCGGGGGCCAGGGCGGTTCGCTTCCGGACACCGGGAACAACGCGGGTCCCGGCACCATCACTTGGCTTCCCGGCGTGGGCGAAACCCTGGCGCGCGGCGATCGGGTGTACGGCCGCGACGGCACGAAGGTGCCGCTGTTCTACGGCGAGACGCCGTTTTGGCGGGCGCTGTACGTGGGCGTGGAAAAGGGGGTGGACGTCCGCGAGTTGGAGCAGAACCTCCAGGCCCTGGGCTATGGCGGGTTCACCGTGGACGAGAAGTTCACCGACACGACCGCCGCCGCGGTGAAGAAGTGGCAGAAGGACATGGGCCACAAGCAGACCGGCCGGTTCGATGCCGGAGACGCGGTGGTGCTGCCGGACTCGGTGCGGGTCAGCGAGGTCACCGCGATTCTCGGCTCGACCTCGCAGGGACCGCTGCTCAAGGCGAGCGGCACCGGGCGTCGGGTCACGGTCAACCTGCCGGTCAACAAGCAGACGCTGGCGAGCAAGGGCGCCAAGGTGCAGGTCACCCTGCCCGGCGGCAAGACCGCCGGCGGCACCGTCACCCAGGTCGGCACGGTGGCCAAGGAGGGCGAATCGACCCCGGGCATGCCCCCCGGCGGGGACAAGGCCACCATCCCGGTCGACATCGCGCTCGACCAGCCCAAGGACGCCGGCACCCTGGACGGCGCGCCGGTCACCGTCGGCTTCACCGGCAAGGAGAAGAAGGGCGTGCTCACCGTTCCGGTCAATGCGCTGCTCGCGCTCACCGAGGGCGGCTACGGCGTCGAGGCGGTGGAACCGGACGGCAGCACCCGACTGCTGAAGGTCGAACTCGGAATGTTCGCCAACGGCCGGGTCGAGGTGACCGGCGACGGCGTGACCGAGGGCCTGAAGGTCGGGGTGCCCAAGGGATGAGGAGGCATCGCAGAGCGCCGCGCACGGCGGCCGAACCGGGGCCGCCCGGCGTCCGCGGCCCGGTACCGGTGATCGAACTCGACGGCGTCGGCCGGTCCTACCCCGGCGGGGTGCGGGCCCTGATCGACGCGAACCTGACCATCGAGGCGGGCGAACTGCTCGCCGTGGTCGGGCCGTCCGGCTCCGGCAAGTCGACCATGCTCCAGTTGATGGGCACCCTGGATCGACCGACCGAGGGGGTGGTGCGGCTGCTCGGGCACGACATCGCCGGCCTGAAGGACCGTCAACTCTCCGGCGTGCGGGCGAACTGGATCGGTTTCGTCTTCCAGCAGTTCTTCCTCACCGAGCACTTCACCGCAGTGGACAACGTGGCCAACGGCCTTTATTACCACGGGATTCCGGTACGCGAGCGGCGTGAGCGCGCGGCCGACGCGCTGGCCCGGGTCGGGCTCGGCAGTCGGCTCGACCACGTCCCGCGCGAACTGTCCGGCGGCGAGCGTCAACGCGTCGCGATCGCCCGCGCGCTGGTCGCCCGGCCGGCGCTGGTACTGGCCGACGAGCCGACCGGAGCGCTCGATTCGCGCTCCGGGGCGACGGTGATGCGACTGCTGCACGAACTGCACGCGGATGGGACCACGATCGTGGTGATCACGCACGACCCCGGGATCGCCCGGTCGTTGCCGCGCCGGGTGGAGATCCTGGACGGCCGCATCCACGCGGACAGCGGAGTGTCGAGCGCACTGCCGGCGGGGGTGCTCGGATGACGACGACGGATCAGGACACCCTTGCCGCCCGGCCGACGCCGGTGCCACTGCCGGACACCGCGCGGCTGGGACCGGTCGACGTGGTGCGGGTCGGCCTGCTCGGGGTACGCGGGCGGCCGATGCGCGCGATCCTGTCCGGCCTGGGCATCGCGATCGGGATCGCCGCGATGGTCGCGGTGCTGGGCATCGGTACGGCCAGCCAGGCCCGGTTGACGGACCAGATCCGGAGCCTGGGCACGAACATGCTCTCGGTCGGACCCGGCGACTCGATGTTCGGCGGCAAGGTGCCGCTGCCCGAGGACGCGGTGGACATGGTGCGCCGGATCGGCCCGGTGACGTCGGCCAGCGCCACCGCCCAGCTGGACGGCCGCAGCGTACGGCGCACCGACCGGATCGATCCACGCGTGACCAAGGGCATCACCGTGGCGGCCACCCGCGAGGACCTGCTCGACACGATCGGCGGCCGGGTGGCGAAGGGCCAGTGGTTCAACGCGGCCAATTCGCGCTATCCGACGGTCGTGCTCGGCGCCCGGGCGGCGGAGCTGCTCGGGGTCGACGGGCCGAACCGGCAGGTGTGGATCGGGGAGCGGTGGTTCACCGTGATCGGCGTCCTGGCCCCGGTGCCACTGGCGCCCGAGGTGGACCACTCCGCGCTGGTCGGCTGGTCGGCGGCGCGGGACCTGCTCGGCTTCGACGGGCACCCGACCAGGATCTACGAGCGCTCCGCCGAGGACGCGGTGGCCGACGTGCGCAACGTGCTTGCGGCGACGGCCAATCCGGCCGACCCCGCCGGGGTCAAGGTCAGCCGTCCCTCCGACGCGCTGGAGGCACAGCTCGCCGCCAAGAACACCTTCACCGGGCTGTTCGTGGGCCTGGGCGCGGTCGCGCTCCTGGTGGGCGGGGTCGGGGTGGCCAACACGATGGTCATCTCCGTGCTCGAACGCCGTCAGGAGATCGGCCTGCGCCGGGCACTGGGCGCCGGGCGCGGCCAGATCCGCCTGCAGTTCCTGACCGAGGCGGTGACGCTGTCCGGCCTGGGCGGCGTGGCCGGCGTGGTTCTCGGACTGATCGTCACCAGCGGGTATGCCCGAGCCCAGGGTTGGCCACTGGTGCTGCCGTGGCCGGCCATCCTGGGCGGAGTCGCGGCATCGGTGGCGATCGGTGCGCTGGCCGGTCTCTACCCGGCCGGCCGAGCGGCACGGCTGCCACCGACCGAGGCACTCAGCTCGGGCTGAGGACGGGCAAGAACGCGAGTCGGGGGGGGGGGGGGGGGGGGCGCCCCCCCCCCCCCCCCCCCCCCCCCCCGCAAAGGACATAGGGGAAAACACGGGGCCACCGGGGGGACTGGATGGCGTGTTTATGTATATG
>NZ_JBIBGL010000015.1:0-39874 GCF_042956465.1 Embleya sp. NPDC008237 | reverse complement strand
GGGGGGCGGGGGCCGGGCCCCCCCCCCCCCCCCGGGCCCGGGGGGGGGGGGCGGGGGCCGGCGGGGGGGGGGGGGGGGGGGGCCCGCCCCCCCCCCCCCCCCCCGACTCCGGATGCCACCTGTACGGAACCTGGGCAAAACCTGGGCACCAGCTGGGCAAGATTCGGCATTGATTCGGTATCGGCCCGCGCGCCGGCCGGATCGGTGTCGATGCGGCGGGCGTTGGCTCGGCCCGGATTCGCATCGTGTTCGACTCGATCCGGTCCGTTTCGATCCTTTCGGTGACGCTCGGCACCGGTTCGACTCCGGTACGAACGCACGTGGCGTGCGGACGAGCGCAGTTGCTCGCGGTCGCATGTGCGTGCGATCGAGCCCGGTTGCGTGGACGCGACCCCGGCAACTGCACCACACACGCGACCGACCGCGCTCGACCGGAAGCGCCTATTCCTCTGCGAAGCCGCCCGCTCGTGAATCCCGCCATTCGCGATCGGGCGGCTCGGCGGCGTTCGGCGTCCGGATTCCGGTGGCTCACCACGTGTTTTCCGGCCAACTCGGCGCCGAATGGTCGGCCCGGGCGGGCGGGCAACGTCGTGCGATCGGCATCGGTGCAGGTCGGCGCGGGAGGGGAGGCGATTCGTACGACCAGATGATGACCCAGGCATGGTGAAGTCATCGATTGGGTTGACGATGGCCCGCGCCGGCAGTCGGTAATCTTTGAGTCGGAAAGCGGTTCACCACCCCCGCATCGCCCGGCCGACCGGAAATGTCGCAACCGCGGAGCGTCCGCCCAGCGTCAAATCACCGACCGGTGTGTCGTGTCCTCGTTTTACGATGACGCAGCTGAGGGCAGGGCGTGGTGCATGCCACACATCGCCACCGGCCCGGGTCCGTGGCCGCCGGACTCGACGAGTCGTTGGGGGTTGATCAGCAGTGTTGCGCGTTCTCGACGATTGCCGGGACGACGGCGACGGCGTCGCCGGCGGATCCGCCCCGACCGGCACGCTCACGCGGGCCCGGGTGCCGGAGGCCGCCGAGGTCCGGACCGCGGATGCCGCGAAGGCTCCCGACGGCGACGACACGAAGACCGTGCGACGCGACTGGCGCGGCCGGCTGTGGTCCGCTCCCTGGCAACTGGTGCTCTTCCTGTGGCGAACCCTGTGTGGCGAGTGGCGTGGCATCGTCGCGGATCCGGTTCGCCAGCTGTGGCGCAGCCGCGGCAAGGGGCTCGCGCTCGCGGTCGTGGCCAGCTCCGCGGTGATCTTCTTCCACGGGATCGGGCAGACCCCGGCCGGCAGGACCGTGGTCCGCATCCTCGGTGGGGTGAGCGCCGACCTGCCGCTGTGGCTGGCCCTGTTGCGGACCCCGGTGTCGCTGTTCGTACCCGCGTTGAACCTGCCGGTCTGGGCGGGCATCACGCAGTTGTTCCTCGCGTTCGCCATCGCCCAGCTCTCGCTCGGCGCGGCCCGCACCCTGATGGTCGCCTACGTGACCACCCTCGCGGGCACGATGGGCGCCCGGATCATGATCGCGATCGGCCCGGACCACGCGCTCGGCCTGCCGTCGTCGGCCGCGCACGTACTGGACACGGGTCCGTCGGCGGCGGTGGTCGGTCTGTTCACGTACCTCTCGATCATTCACCGCGCGCCCATACTCTTCACCATCACGGGCGGCTCGATGGTCCTGGAGTCGATCATCCTGCCCAACCTGGCCGGCCGTGAACACCTGATCGCGGTGGGCGCGGCGATCGTGCTGGGCCTGTTCGCGGGCCGCACTCGACCGGGATGGTTGGCCTGGACCGACGGGCCCCGGGCGCGGGTCCGGGCGGTGACGGCGGGGCCGCGGGCGCGGGCGCTGAGCGCGAAGCCCGGCGAGTTGCTGCGGAGGTTGCGGGGCGCGCGGGGTCGGTCGGGGGCGGTACGCGTGGGCGACGCGGAGCCGGAGGCCAAGGCCGTGGTCGGCCGAACGCGCGAGAACGCCTGACTCGGCAGGTTGGTGTACCCACCCGCTCCACCCTTTGCGCCGGGACGGGTCCGGAGGGCTGGGGTTTCACAAGCAGCGGGCCGGCCCGCCCCGGCCCCGCGGCCCACCACGCCGACACCAAAGAGGTCCAGACCAATATTGCAACTCCTTCGGCGCGGTGGATACCTTCGGGGCACCGCGCCGGACGTCGTTCCGGGGTGTTCGAGGCACGTCGGATCCATCACTTCGTGCTCCGCTTCGTCGCAGCCGGAGGTATCACCCCATGCCCGCTTCTCCCGTGCCCGGGTCGGTGATGGCCGGTGAGATCGCGGCCCAGCCCGAAGGGTTGGCTCGGATCCTGACCGAAGGGCTCGACCCGATCCGTACCGTCGCCGCGGAAATCCGGGCGCGCGACCCGAGGTTCGTCCTGTTCACCGGGCGGGGGACCTCCGACAACGCCGGGCTGTACGCGCGCTACCTCACCGAGGTACTGCTCGGGCTGCCCGCCGGCCTCACCTCGATGTCCACCACGACCGCATACCGTGCCCGGCAACGTCTGACCGACTGCCTGGTGGTGACGGTGAGCCAGTCCGGTGGTTCGCCGGACCTGATCGCCTCCGCCCGCCAGGCTCGCGCGGACGGCGCACTCACGCTCGCGGTGACCAACAACGCCGATTCCGTGCTGGCCCGCGAATCCGATCTGCACCTGGACGTGCTGGCCGGTCCCGAACTCGCGCTGCCCGCGACCAAGACCTACACCGCCGAACTGCTCACCCTGTTCCTGCTGGTCGACCACCTTCGGGGCGGTACCGGCGAGGCCGCCCGGGCGCTGCCCGAGGCGGCGCGCGCGATCCTGGATCGGCAGGCCGAGATCGAGGCGCCCGCGGGTCGCTACCGGTTCGCCGATCGGCTCGTGGTCACCGCGCGCGGCTACGGGTATCCGACCGCACGCGAGGCGGCGCTGAAGATCATGGAGACCAGCTACATCGGCGCTCAGGCGTTCTCCGGCGCGGACCTGATGCACGGCCCGCTCGCGATCGTCGACCGGGCCTGGCCGGTGCTCGCGGTGGCGCCGGACGGCGCGGGCGGGCAGGCGCTGCGACCCGTGCTCGACCGGCTGCGCGAGCGAGGCGCGGACCTGTACGTGATCGGGTCCGCCGAGTCGGTGGCCGAGTACGGTCGGGGCTTCGTGCTGCCGACCGGGCACGCCGAGGAGGTGTCGCCGATCCTGGAGATCCTGCCGCTGCAACTGCTCGCGCGCGAGGTCGCCTTGGGCCGCGGCTGCGACCCGGACGCCCCCCGGGCACTGGCGAAGGTCACCGAGACGCGTTAGCCGTACCGGGCCGCCCCTCGGGTCGCGACCCGAGGCCCGAGGGGGCCGCGCTCCGCCGACTTGCCCGCTCCGGGGCACGTGGTTCGGCTCGGCCGGCGCGGCTCACGCGGCCGGGCTCACGCAGTGCGGTTCAGGTCCGTGGATGCCTCGCGTGCGTCGAGGAGTTCTTCCCAGTTCGCCGCCGTCCACGCGCACGCGGCGTCCATCGGGACGAGCATGCTGCGTCCCAGTGGGGTGAGGTCGTAGGTCACCCGGCGGAGCGGAGTCTCGTACTCGGTGCGGCTGATCAGGCCGTCGCGTTCGAGCGTACGCAGCGACTGGGTGAGCACCTTGGCGGTGATGCCGTGCAGTGGCACCCGCAGTTCGGAGAAGCGCCGCGGACCACCCTCCAGGCAGCGGATGATCATCCCGGCCCACTTGTCGCCGAAACGGATCGGGGACAGGTTCGACGGGCAGACCGGGTCGAACATGTCCGCGCGCAGGGGTTCTTGGATGGCCTCGCTCATGGGTCCACCGTAGTCGGTATCCGGGAGGTAACCACCGCCCTGGGTAGCGTGCGTGGCGGTGGTCGGAGCAAGGGCTCGACCCGGACGAGCGGGGGTGGATCGATGAGCGACATCATCGTTTTCGGCGCAGGTGGTCGGACCGGACGCACGGCCGTCGCGGAGGCGCTGCGTCGGGGACACCGGGTCACCGCCGTGGTGCGCGACCCGGCGAAGTACCCGGACCTGGCCGGCCCGGACGTGCGGGTGCTCGCGGGCGACGTGACCGACGCGGACGCGGTGGCCGAACTCGCGGCCGGGCACGAAGCGGCGATCGCCGCGGTGTTCGATCCGGCGGCGATGCTCGGGGACTTCTTCGCGCGGGCGGTGCGGGCGCTGCTCGACGGGCTGGCCCGGGCGGGCGTCGGGCGGCTGGTGTGGGTGGGGCTGGCCTCGGTGCTGCCGACCGCCACCGGCGAACCGCTGATGGACGCGCCGGGCTATCCGCAGGAGTACCGGGCGTTCTTCCTCGCGCATGCCGAGGGCAACGCGGCGCTGCGGGCGGCCGGCGTGTCGAATGCCCCGGGTGTCGGCGACGCCTCGGGTGCCGTGCCGGAGTGGGTCGTGTTGAGCCCGGCCGGCGACTTCGACCACGAAGGCGTCCGTACCGGCTACTACCGCCCGGCCCCCGGCGCAGCGGAAAGCCGGGTGTCCTATCCGGACTTCGCGATCGCGCTGCTGGACGAGATCGACGCGCCGAAGCTGCGCGGGGTGCATGTCGGGATCGAGGACGGGCGATGACCGAGCCGGTCGCGCCCGTCCGTCCCGACCGCCGCGGTGCGGGAAAGGTCGCGTCAGGCCCTGGCGGAGCCCGTGTGTTCGACCGCGAACAGGCGGTTCTCGACCCGGTCGAGGGCCACCCGTACCGCGCCGAGGGCCACGCCGTCGGCGCCCAGGGCGGACAGTTCGACGCGCGGCATCCGCAGGCACAACCGGCGCAGCTCGGTGGTCAGCGGCGGGACCGCGTCCGCGAGGCCGGCCGCCCAGCCGCCGATCACCACGATCTCCGGGTCCAGCGCCAGCACCAGCGCGGTGACGTCGTGGATCAGCCGCTGGACGAAACGGTCCACCGCCTCGCTCGCGGTCCGGTCGCCCTCGGCCGCGTGTCGGAACACCTCGCCGACGGCCGCCTCGTCCAGCGGTGGCAGCGGCGTGCCGGTGGTGGACAGCAGGTTCTCCGGGGTGACCTGGCGGCCCAGCAGGTGCAGGGCGCCGATCTCGCCGGCGGCGCCGCCGAAGCCGCGATGCAGGCGGCCGTTGATGAACGAGCCGGCGCCCGGGCTGAGGCCGGCCATCACGTAGACGATGTCGTCGGAACCGACGGCGACGCCCTTCCAGCGTTCGCCGATCGCGGCCAGGTTGGCGTCGTTCTCGACCTGGACCGGACAGCTGAACGAGCGGCCGAGCCGGCCGCCGAGGTCCAGGCCGGTCCAACCCGGCATCGCCGAGGACAGCGTGACCACGCCCTCGGTGTCCACGATCCCGGGCGTGCCCACGCCCACACCCCACAACGAACCCCGGGACACCTGGGCCCGGCGCAGCGTCTCGCTGACCAGGCCGCGCACGCGTTCGAGTCGATCCTCGGCCTCGCAGTCCTCCTCCACGGTGCGCGCGCCCCGGCCGACGATCGTGCCGGCGAGGTCGGCGAGCACGACCCGGATGTGGTGCACGCCGACGTCGACGCCGAGCAGGTGACCGGCCTCGGCGTGGAAGCGGAAGCGTCGGGCCGGTCGACCACGCGGTCGACTGCCGTCCTCGCTCTCGGCGGTCGTGGTCTCCACGACCAGACCCTCGGCGAGCAGGCCGTCGACGACCCCCTCGACGGTGGGGCGGGACAGACCGGTGGCCTCCATCAACGCGGTCACGGTCAACACCTCGCCGGCGCGCAACGTGCGCAGGGTTGCCGCGGAGTTGATCCGCCGGACCACGGAGGAGTCTCCGCCGGTCGCCTGTGCCACAGCTCTTGTCCTCTCATCGCGCCGGCGCGCGGTACGTCGGTCCGGGCCGCCGCGCCCGTCGTACACGTCGCCGCTCAGGCGCGGATGGTACCCAGATTTCGCGTCGAATCAGGACGCGGGCCGCAACGCGGTCGGCCCCGCCTCGGCGAACGCCAGCCGGCAGGTGTCCGCGCGGTAGGTCGCCACGGTGACCGCCGCGGTCCGGCCGAGCGCGGTGTACGTCGTGGTCACGATCAGCACGGCGGTACCCGGCGGACGCTCCAGGTAGCGCGCCTCCTCGGCCTCGGCCACGCCCAGCTCGACCGCGCGGTGCCGGCTCTCCAGGCGGTGCCCGCGCAGTTGGCGCAGCATCAGCGAGGCCCGCTCGAAGCCCGGGACGCGGGTGGACAACGAGGGCACGACGGCGCGGGAGACGTACAGGCATTCCAGGCCGACCACCTGGCGCATGGAGAACTGGCGGCGGCGCAGCCGGTGCACCAGGGCCGAGGGGCGGCCCTTGAGGGTGTCCGCGAAGTCGTCGGTCACCGGCACCGTGGCGCAGTCGATCACCTCGCGGTCGCGCAGGTCGACGCCCGGCCAGCCCTCGCCGTCGGCGCTCAGCGAGACGTCCACGCGCGGTCCGGCGACGGTGGTGCCGGCGCCGCGCTTGCGGACCAGGCGGCCTTCGAGTTCGAGCTGCTCCAGCGCGTGCCGCAGGGTGGCCCGGGCGACGCCGAAGCGGGCGGCGAGGTCGCGCTCGTTGGGGAGGATGTCGCCGGAGCTGAAGTCCTCCTCGATCGCCTTCAGCAGCGAGGTGCGCAGTTGCCAGTACTTGGGCTCGCCGAAGACCGCTTCGTCCGGCAATGTCGCCATGCTGCTCACGGACGCCCCCTCGGCTGGCCGACGCCTGCGCGGCGCGGACTTATTGCATGCTCGGTTTAGTAAAGACGGTTGAATATAACCGCGTCGGACCACGAAAGGTCCAGACCAAGTCGGTCGAAGTTCCCGGTGACCTGGCTCACATCACCCTGCCCGCACCGCCGGCGCCTAAGCTGACCTGCGCGAATGGTTCACGCCCCCGACCGGGGCGCGTGTCGCAAGAGGGAATCCGGTGCGAGTCCGGAACTGCCCCGCAGCGGTGAGTGGGAACGAGAGCCGTCATCACGCACTGGACGCCGAGCACGGCGTCCGGGAAGCGACGGCCGGTAGGTGTCGGTGCCCGGACGGGCCGACGTGCCCACGAGTCCGAAGACCTGCCTTCGCCCGTGCGCGGCCCGCCCGTGCGCGGCCCGTCCGGGGCCCCGCGGGAGGGTCGGTCGCGTGTTCGTGGCCGGCTCCGCCGCTTCGTCTCGGTCGGGACCCGGATCGAACTCGCGAAGGAGAGTTCCCATGACCCGCTCCGACCGTTCCCGCTCTGATCGCTCCGACCGCTCGCAACGTGCCGATCGTCGTGATCGCGCGGCGCAACCCAAGCAGTCGAAGCAGCCCAAGCAGCCCGCCGATTCGGCCGCCTGCACGATCACCGTGTGCCGGGGTTGCTGTTGCGGCACCGCCAAGATCGCGGGTACGGATCACGCCGGCCAACCGGCCGCGCTGGGCGCGGCCCTGGCCGGCACTCGGGTCGCGGTCCGGCTCGGCGACTGTCTGGGTCCGTGCGAGCGCGGCAATGTGATCGTGGTGCAACCCTCGCCGACGGGCCGTGCGGCGGGCGGCCGGCCGACCTGGTTCGGGACGGTCAACGACCCGGAGACGACCGGCGAGATAGCGGCGTGGGCGGCGGCGGGCGGTCCGGGGATCGCGGACGCCCCGGGGGTGTTGGACCTGTACGAATTCACGCCGAACCGCAAGGCCCGGCAGGGGTTGGACTCCTGACGAGGGCTCATCCCCGAAGCCTGCCCGGCCGCGAAGACGACCCGACGAAAAGGCCGCCCCACTCGGGCAACGCCCGGACGAACATCGGGCGCCGGGCCGGCCGGGCCGGCCGACATCGATGCGGAACATCGGGAAAATTGGTCCAGTCCAATGTATTGACGGGCCGGAAGCGGAAGGCCACCCTTTGGCCATTGGTCTATACCAAGTCCATCGAGGGAGTCCCCCGTGGCACGTCGCTACGTCCCCGTCCTGGCCGCTGCCGCCGCGTCGGCCGGATTGATCTCGCTGTTCGCATTCACCGGTGGTGCGACCGCCGCCGGCCCCGCCGCGTCCCCGGCGGCCACCGGCATCGGCAGCAACTGGTATGCCGCCGCCCCCTACCTGATGCCGCTCGACAACGACCCGCCGGACGCCGGCGCGGTGATGGACGCCACCGGCCTGAAGGCGTTCCAGCTCGCCTTCATCCTGGCCCCCAACGGCGGTGGTTGTACGCCGACTTGGGACGGCACCAAGCCGACCTCGACGGATACCGCGGTGGCCGGTGTGATCGCCGCGATCCGAGCCAAGGGCGGCGACGTCTCGGCGTCCGCCGGCGGCTACGGCGGCACCAAGCTCGGCCAGACCTGCGGCACTCCCGAGGCGACCGCCGCCGCGTACCAGCAGGTGATCGACAAGTATTCGCTCAAGGCGCTGGACTTCGACCTGGAGGAGCCCGAGTACGAGAACGCCGCGGCCATCCACAACGAGATCGGCGCCGCGAAGATCATCCAGCAGCGCAACCCGGGCATCTACCTCTCGGTGACCACGGCCGCCACCGCCGACGGCACCGGCTGGTTCGGCAAGCAGATGTTGAACGAGGCCAAGGCGCAGGGCTTCGTCCCGGACAACTTCTCGATCATGCCGTTCGACGGCGGGTTCAACGGCGCCGCCGCGCAGACCTCGGCGCTGACCAACTTCAACACCATCCTGCGCAACACGTTCGGCTGGGACACCGCCACCGCCTATGCCCACGAGGGCATTTCGCAGATGAACGGACGCAGCGACACCGGCGAGTACTTCTACCAGGCCGATTTCCAGACCGTGTACGACTACGCGGTCGGCCACCACATGGCGCGCTTCACCAACTGGTCGGTCAACCGGGACCGCCAGTGCACGCCGCCGGACAACAACGGCAAGACCTCGGGCGTGTGCAGCAGCGTGCCGCAGGGCGCCTACGACTTCACCAAGTTCTCCGTGCGGTTCGCGGGCGCCACGCCGCCCACCACGACCCCGCCGACGACGACCCCGCCGACCACCGTCCCGCCGAGCACGTGCAGCACCACGGCATGGGACCGCGCCGCGATCTACGTCGCGAACAACTCCGTGTCGCACAAGGGTCATTCGTGGAAGGCGAAGTGGTGGACCCAGGGCGAGGAGCCGGGTACGACCGGTCAATGGGGCGTGTGGCAGGACCTGGGCGCCTGTTGACCCGGATCATCCGCCGACCCGAACCACCGCGGGACCGGCGCCGCCGCGCGTGACGACGCAGCGGTGAGCGCGTGGACGGGCCGGAGTCGCCGATGCGGCGGCTCCGGCCCGTCGGCGCCCGCGGTGACCTGGTGCTGCGCCCGACTCGGCGCAGCGGCCGACTCGGTGACCGGGGAGGAGAGCGGCTCCGGCGCACCCGCGCGGGCGCGGGGCTGTCGAGGGTGACAAGGGGTGCATCAGGGCAGGCACGACTGTCGAGAGCCTCACCGTGGCGGACGTGAGCCGGGGCAGAGGTGAGCCCCGGCCGATGTGAGCCCGGCAGCCGCGAGCCACGCAGCGCCGCACCCGGCGCGAATACTCGCTCGTACCGATTCGGCGGCCTGCCTAGGATCGAGCGATGACCACTTCCGACCGCGCCGTCGTGCCGGACGCCGTGCCGCAGGCCGTGCGCCGGGGCGACGTGGGCTGGCTCTCCGCCTACTTCGACGGGATGCCCTGCCCGATCGCGGTGCTGCGGCAGTTGATCGGGCATCCGGACCCGGCGCTGCGCCACCTCGGAGTCGTGTTGCTCCGTGAGCGCTCGGGGCGACCCGATCAGGGCATCGCGCAGTCGACGAGCGAGGGCCTGATCGCGGAGTCGGCGAGCCTGCTGTCCGGGGTGTCGCCCGGGTCGGCGGAGACGGCGGCGGTACTGGCCGAGGCGTGCGCGCGACTGCGCGTCCCGGCGCCGGAATGGCGGTCGGCGGCATGGCCGGCCAGGGTGCGGATCGCCTGGCTGCGCGCCGAGATCATCGGCCGACCCGAGCCGACCGTGCAGGCCGAACCGCTCGGCGAGGAGTTGTACCAGGCGGTGCGCTTGATCGACGCCGAGGCGCCGGCCGACCTCGACGGCTACCTGCGCGGACTGATCGCCCGGCCCGATCCCGTGCTGCGCGCGGCGGCGCTGCGGGTGCTTCGTGAGGCGGTGGGCGGCGCGCTGCTGGTTCCCGAGCAGGCGCGCGGCCGATTGGTCGAGTTGCTGGATCCGGCCGGCGGTGCGCGGGTGGTCGCGGGGGCGCTGGCCGAGCTGGCCGAACCGTGGGCCCACGGGGACACGCCGGCGGGCCTGGAACCGGCGCTGCGACGGGTGGTGTCGGAGTATCCCGAGGCCGTGGAGACGGCGGCCCGGTTCGGCCTGTCCGGGCTGCTGCACGAGATCGCGGCGGATCCGGGATTGCCGGGGAGCCCGCGGCGGCGCGCCCTGGAACTGGTCGGGGAGTTCGCCGAACGCGGCGATACGGCCGCACTGTCGGCGCTGGCCGGCACGGACCCGCTGCTGTTCGCCGCGCCGTTCGCCGCGTGTCTGCGGGCGATGCATCGACGCGGTCACTTCGTCCGAGCCGACGACGTGCCGGCCGTGATCGAGATGGCACTCGCCGACTACCGCGTGTCCACCGCGGACTTCGCGACCGTGTCGTTCACCGTGCGGCACGAGGTGTTGCGGGCCCTGACGGCGGTTCCGGACGACGACCCGCACTGGCCCCGCTGCGCCGAACTGTTGTCCGCGCTCGCCGCCCAGGGCGCGCCCGACCTGCCGGTCGGTGAGGTGCTCACCGCGCGACTCGCGGGCTCGGCACGACCCGAGCCGATCCTGTCGGTCCTGCGCGAACTGCGGTACACGGAAGCGGAGGGCGTCGTCCTCGCCACCCTGCCCCGCGCACCCCGGGCCGCGCTGCGCGCGTTGGAGGCGATCGGCGGACCGGCCACGGTCGCGGCACTGCGCGAGGCACTGGGCGTCGCCGATCCCGACCGCGTGGTCGCGCCGTACCTTCGCGCGGTGGCGGATCTCGCGCTGGAGGTGGTGTGGCTCCTCACCGACGACCCGGCCGCGCGCCGCGAGTTGCGCGGTCGGCTCGATCGTCGCGAGCTGCCCGAACGGGTCGCGGCGGACCTCGGCATTCCCGACGCGGACGAACTCGGTTCGCTCACCGCGGACTTGGATGTGCTCCGACCGGACGACGCGCTGTGCCGACTCGCCGACCACGGCGATGCGCGCACCGTTCCCGTGCTCGCGGACCTGCTGCTGCGTGTGGTGAGCGAGCTCGTGGCCAACCGCGGCGAGGAGGTCGCCGAACCGGTTGTGCCGGACGGCGTCCACCGCTCGATCGGCGAACTCGGCGAACGCCTCTACCGACGGCGCGCGTTGCGCCCGGCCTGCCTGCTCGACGCGACCTCCGCGGAGGCGGCGCGGGACGCGCTCGTCGTGGATCTCACGCTCGACCTCCTGGGGCGCACCGGAGTCACCGACGCCGAACTGGTCGTGCTGCTCGAACTCCTGGGCCGGGTACCGTCCGCACACGTCAAGGACCGCGTGCACCACCTGATCCGGCACCGCGATCCACACGTTCGCAAGCACGCCATCGCACTGCTCGCCCGGGACGCCGACGTGGACGCCGCACGCTCCCTGTCCGCGAGCCTGATCCCGCTCACCTCGGCCGCCGACCCGCAGACGGTGCGTCAGGCCCTGCGCGCCCTCGGCCGGGCGCGGGCCCGTTGGGCGGGGGAGTCGATCGCGGCATGCCTGGACCACCCCGTGATGAACATCAAGAAGACGGCGGCACAGGCGTTGATCGACGCCGGTACGCCGGCCCAGGTCCCCGCGCTGCTCCGCCGGCTCGGCGGCCACGACAATCCGGGCCTGCGCGAGTCGCTGACGGCCGCGCTGCGCGCCATCGTGGGCAGGGCGTACGCGGCGTGCGTCCTGTCGGCGGCGGAGCGGGCGACGGACGCGCGCGAACGCGGACTGCTGCTCGATGCCTTGGACGGAGAGTTGTCCGTGCGGGCCGTGTCGACCCTGGTCCGGCGCGGATCCCCGGTCGCGCAGCCGCTGTTGACCCGCTTGGCGGGCGGTGCGACGGCGTTGGAAGGCGGCGAACCGCGGGATCTCACTCGGGAGTTCGCGGCGTACGACATCGCCTGGTCGCAGTCGTCGGCCGGCGAGGATACCGAGGTGCGGGCCGATCTGATCACGCTCGCCCGGCACGGCGGGCCCGTTCACGAGGCGCGCGCGGTGCTGCGCTTGGCCGAGCAGCCCGGGAGGATCGGGGCCGGGCAACGGGCCGCCCTACGGGCGGCGTTGCCGCAGTTGCTGGCCGTCGCGCGTGATCAACCCGCGGATCGACCTGCGGATCAACCCGCGGATCGGCCCGTGGATCGGCCCGTGGATCGGGCCGCCGTGCTGCGCCTCGCGCTGGACGCGTGCCCCGCCCCCTGGTCGGCCGCCGAGCGCGATGCGTTCGCGGACGCGTGCGACGTGCTCGCGGCGGAACTCGGCGCCGTGGCCGGGGTGGGCGAGGTGCTCGAACGGATCGCGGACTCGTTGTCCGAGGTCGCCGCGTTCGTCCTGGCCGCCCGCATCCGTGCGTTGCCGGCGCGATCCTTCGCGGGACGGACCCCGTTGGCGGTGCTGCGGCGCTGCGGAGCCGTACTCACCCGCGCCGACGTGGACCGGGCGTTGGCCGGCGCGCGGCTGGGTCCGAACCCGTGGCAGGCGGAAGCCGAGGTACTGGGGCTCGCGTTCGGGTCCGAGTCCCGGGCGGGTGCGGCGGCCGGCGAGCGCGATCGGCGTGCCGGCAAGCCCGATCCGCGTGCCGGCGAGTCCGGCTCCGTCGAGGACCCTGCCGCACCCCCGGATCCCGACGCACCGGCCCGCGTCGCCGCGTGGCGGTCCGCGTTGCACGTCGCGGTGCGCTCGGCCCGAGCCTTCGCCGCCTTCCGTGCCCGAGCCGGCTCAGCGGACATCGACTCCCGATCGCGCGTCGACGCACTGATCGAGGCCTTCCCGGAGGCCGATCCCGAGCACCGGGCGGCGCTGCTCGACTGGCTGACGGAGCTTCAGCCGATCGACGCGCCTTCGTGGGTCCTGGCCGAACGAGCCGCGCGCGTCGTCGCGCCCACGCGCGTACCGGACCCGGCCGACCTGGACCAACCCCGCTCGACCCCGCAACGCGAACGCCTGCTCGCCCTGCTCACCGCCGATGACCCGGCGCGTCGCAACGCCGCCGCCCGCATGCTGAGCGGCTGGGACGAGCCGCAGGTGCGGCGGGCGATCCTCGACGCCTGTCTGCGCGGCATGCTCGACCCGCCGCCGCAGCCCGGACTTGTCCGCGGCCTGCTCGACATCGCCCACGACACCGACTTCGCCGACTACGACGAGGGCGCTCGGGAACGCGCCGCCGCTCTGAGCGCGGTGCTGCCCGCGGAAGACCTGGAGCAACTGGCACCACAGCTCGTCTCCTGGTGGGAGAACGGCACACCGGCGACCAGGGCTCGGGTGCTCGCCGCCACCCGCCGAATCCCCGCCGACGCGCTCGCCGAGGTGGTGCGGACCCGACTCGAAGCCGGCCGCTGGGACTGCCTGGATCTGCTGCTCGATCGTCGGATCCGGCGCACCCCGGAACTCACCGAGACCGTGCGCCTGCTGCGCGCGGAGGGACACACTGCCCTGGCCGACCGACTGGAGCCGACCGACGGCCTCCTGCTCGGCGTCGACGCCGACACCCGAAACGGCACCGCCCTGGCCGCGTTGCGCACGCGCTCCGTACCCGTGGGCGCCGAGCGCCCCACCCGCGACGAATTGATCGCGACGATCCGAGGCGATGCCCCGGAACAGGCCCGCCGGGCGCTGTCCCGACTCGCCGACGAGCATGCGGACGACGACGAAGTACGGGCCCTCGTGGTGGAGTTGCTGGGCCATCCGGTCCCGAGGGTGCGGCTGCACGCGCACCGGATCTCGCGCCGCCTCCTGGACCGCTCCGCGTACCTGCGGCATACCGAGTACTTGCTCGCCGACCCGCGTCGGGACATCGTGCGGATGGCCATTCGGACCCTGTCGTACGCCCGCTGGGAGCCCGCCGTCCCGACCCTGGTCACCCTGTTCGGCGCCGCCGACCCGGTGCTTCGCGAGGCCGCCGCCGAGGGACTGGCCCGGATCGGCACGCCTGCGCTGCCCACCCTGCGCAAGGCCGCCGCCCGCGCCCGCCCGGACCGCCGCGCCCGCTACACGAGGCTCCGCGACCGGATCGAGGCCGCCCCGAACCGACCTTCGTGACGACGAGGAGGAATGGCGGCGATCACGGGAGCCGCCGGTGCAGCCACATCTCCAGGGTGAGCGGGCTGCCGCGGTGGTCGCGGACGATCGTCGGCGCGTCGGTGCGGACGAACCCGGTGGTCCGGGCCACCCCGATACTGGCGGCGTTGTTCGGCGGGATCCGCAGCCCCACGGCGTGCACACCCACCACTTGGTAGGCGTAGTCGGTCATCAGCCGGACCGACTTCGCGGCAAGTCCCCGCCCGCGATGGGCGGCTCCGATCGCGTAGGCCAATTCGGCCTGATCGTGGCGGTCGTCGAGGCCGAGGAACATCATGACCACGCCGCACGGGGCGCCGCCGTCGACGGTCACGGCGAGTTGGATCGAGCGGTGTTCGGCCCTGGCCAGGCGGGACTTGGCGAGGAACTCGCGGGCGGCTTCGGCGTCGAAGGGCGAGGCGAGCGGGGTCCATCGGGCCGTCTCGACCTCGTCGAAGAGGTCGACCAGCGCCGGGAGGTCGGCGTCGGTCCATTCGCGCAATCGGATTCCGGGGCCGGTCAGTTCGACGGCGGAGGCCAGTCGGTACGTGCTCGGGGGTTCGGTGGACATGGGTCGAGTGTGCCTGGTTGTGCCTCGGGCCGAGTCGCAAACCGGCGGGGCACGAGGCGGGTGTCCCGAGCCGGCGACGACGCGAAGCGCGGTCGCGAATCGGCCGGTCACCACGGACGGGGTCCCGCGTCGAGCGCGGAACCCCGTCCGTGGTGAGCCGGTGGGTGAAGGTCAGCGACGGTTCGTGACCGCGTCGCGTGGGTCCTGGACCTTGGTGCGGTACAGCCACAAAGCCACGCCGACGACCAGCACTGCGCAGGCGACCCCGAGTTCCTTGTAGCCGCCGTAGCCGGTGATGGAGAAGCCGGTCGCGCCGACCACCAGCACCACCGTCAGGAACGCGGCGAGCAGCCAGGCCAACGGGACGAAGAAGTTCGGCAGCCGGATCGGGCGGGCCAGGTCCGGGCGGTCCCTGCGCAACATCGCGAAGCCGGAGATGGCCAGGATGTGGGTCAGGATGTAGCCCAGGTTGCCGGTCACGATGATCGCCAGCGGCGTCTTGAGCGCGATCAGGATGACCACGTTGACCACGAGCGCGATCATCAGCGCCCGGGCCGGCACGCCGCGCTTGTCGAGCACGCCGACCTGCTTGATCGTGGTGCCCTCCTTGCCCATGTTGTAGAGCACCCGGGAACCGTCGGCCAGACCGGTGATCATGATCAGCAGCAGCGAGGCGATCAGGAAGACCACCATCAGGTCGGCCGCGCCGCCCACCAGGTCGTTGAACGCGCCGACGTAGAAGGTGGTCGGGTCGAGCGCGATCGCACCCTCGCCGACGTACCCGGCCAGCGCCAGCGGCAGCAGGATGAACACGCCGAGCGAGAACAGCACGCCGGCACGCAGCGCCCTGGAGGTGTCCTTGACGGTGTCCTTGTACTCCGGCGCGAAGGTCGCGCAGACCTCGACGCCGAACGACGTCCAGGCCATCACGTACAGCCACACCAGCGACTCGCGGATGCCCGCCGAGCCGTGCAGGTTCCAGTGCAGGTTGCTCGCGCTCCAGTCGCCACTGGCGAACGGCAGCACGATGAACACCGCGAGCGGCACCAGGAGCATGCCGCCGGTGACGTAGACGACCCACATGGCGACGTGCAGTCCGAACATGGCCGCGCCGAACAGCAGCACGATCACCGCGAGGCCGACCACGATCGGGAAGGTCAGCTCGGCGATGCCCAGGTCGAGGGTCCAGTCCTGGCCCTTGAACCACTGGGCCTGGACCAGCGAGCCGATGATGCCCGCGTACACGGACAGCGCGGTGGTCCAGGGGAACCAGTAGCCGATACTGGCCAGCGGGCCGACGAACGGTGCGCGCTTCTTCCAGCCCTCGGTCGCATAGTGCGCGATGCCGCCGGAGGACTCGGGGAACATCGCGGCGAGCTCGGTGTAGATCCAGTTGGCGATCGTGGCCAGGACCATCGAACCGGCCCACAGCGCGATCGCGCCCCACGCGCCGAGTCCGCCGATCGACGCGCCGAGCGAGGCGATCAGGGCGGCGGGCATGGTCAGCGACATCGCGAAGCCGTCGTACCAGCGCATCTTCTTGGCGAGCGCGGGCGGATTCGCCGCGGTGCCGGTGGCGGGGCCGGTGGAGCCGGGGGCGGCCGGCTGAGTTGATGCGGACATCTGTGTCCCCTTCGCGGGGTGGGAGCGGCCGGTGGGTGATCCCGGGGGACGGCCGCTTGGGGGAGGGGTCGCGGGCTCCGGGGGCGCCGCTGTCGGCGACGTCGTCGGCCCTGCTGATGGCCCTGTTATAGATGCGAGTTTTCGACCACGTCAAGGGTTCGTCTTTGTTCATTCGACAAATGAGACCTGTGGAAGTTGCTCATTGAGACCTATTGACAGGTCAAAGTTGCTGATGAAGTCTGAGCACACGCCGTCCGAGGACAGAGAGGGAACCCCCCGCATGAGCAGCAACGGCTCCGCCCGCCACCAGTTCTTCATCAACGGCGCCTACGTCGACGGCTCCGGCGCCGAGGGCTACGACGTGATCAGCCCGGTCACCGGCGAGTACGTCGCCACCATCCCGGTCCCCACCGCCGCCGACCTGGACAAGGCCGTCGCCGCCGCCAACACCGCGCAGCGCGCGTGGGCCAGGGTCAACGTCTGGCAGCGCGCCGAGCTGTGTCACCGCATCGGCGACGAGATCACCAAGCGCGTCGACGAGCTGGCCCGTCTCCAGACCCTGGAGCAGGGCAAGCCCCTCGCCGAGTCGGTCGCCGACATCGAGGAGGCCGCGCAGCTCTTCCACCTGCACGCCGAGGACGCCGTCCGGCTGCACGGCGAGACGATGCCCTCCACCGACGGCACCAAGCGTATGTGGACCTTCTACGCGCCGGTCGGCACCTGGGGCATCATCACCCCCTGGAACTTCCCGCTGCTCATGCTCGCCGAGTTCGTCGCCCCGGGCCTGGCCACCGGCAACGCGCACGTGGTCAAGCCGCCGGCCAACACGCCGCTGACCGTGCTCAAGGCGATGGAGGCGTTCGTCGCCGCCGGCGTCCCCGAGGGCCTGATCAACATCCTCCCCGGCGAGGGCGCCACCGGCGACGCGCTCGTGCGCCACGACGGCATCGACGCGATCGGCTTCATCGGCTCCTCCGCCACCGGCGCCAAGATCCAGGCCACCGCCGGCCTCAAGCGCTCGATCATGGAGTGCTCCGGCAACGGCCCGCTGGTCGTGCTCGAGGACGCCGACCTGGACGCCGCCGCCAAGGCCGCGGTGTACGGCGCGTACCTGTGCGCGGGCCAGGTCTGCTGCGCCACCGAGCGGGTGATCGTGGTGGACGAGGTGCACGACGCGTTCGTGGCCGCCGTACTGCGCGCCGCCGAGGACGTGGTGCTCGGCGACCCGTTCGACGCCGCGACCAACCTGGGCTCGCTCAACAACGAGGGCGTCGCCGCCAAGATGGACCGGCACATCGCCGACGCGCACGAGCGCGGCGCCAAGGTGCTGCTCGGCGGCAAGCGCCGCGAGGGCATGCCGACCGACCTCTACTACGAGTTCACCGTCGTGGACCAGGTCCCGGTGGACAGCCTGCTCTCGCGCGAGGAGTCGTTCGGCCCGGTCGTGCCGATCATCACCGCCGCCGACGAGGACGACGCACTGCGGCTGGCCAACGACGACAAGCTCGGCCTCCAGGGTGCGGTGTTCACGAGCAGCATGCGCGCGGCCTACCGCTTCGTCGAGGAGATGGCCGTCGGCCAGGTCGTGGTCAACGACAGCACATGCTTCTGGGACGTGAACATGCCGTTCGGCGGAGCCGGCAACCGGGGCACGGGCTGGGGCCGGATCGGCGGCAAGCACACCCTGCTGGACATGTCCGACCTGCGCACGGGCGTCATCAACCTCTGAGGTTCTCGATTGCCGGGCCGGGCTGTTCGACCTCGAGCGCCGGCCGGATCAGCCCGGCCGGCATTCGAGGCCGAGTAGCCCGGCCGACGCATCAGGCCAAGCAAGAGCACGTACATCGGCCACAACCCGCAAGGGAAACCGCATGACCCCCAGCCACCGCACCGCCTTGCGCCGCACCGCCCAGGAACCGTTCTGGCTGGACCGGCCCGAGTGCCCGGAGCCGCTGCCCCGTCAGGTCGGGGACACCCGGACCGACCTGGCCGTGGTCGGCGGCGGATACACCGGCCTGTGGACCGCGCTGATCGCCAAGCAACGCGATCCCGACCGCGACGTACTCGTGCTCGAACAGGGCACCTGCGGCCACGCCGCCAGCGGGCGCAACGGCGGTTTCTGCTCGCCCAGCCTCACCCACGGCCTGGCCAACGGCCTCCAGCGCTGGCCGGACGAGATCGACACCCTGCAACGCCTGGGTACGCAGAACCTGGACGCGTTCGAACGCGACCTGGACACGCACGGCATCGACTGCGGCTTCGCCCGCACCGGCAAGGTCGCGGTGGCCGCCACCCCATGGCAGGCCGAGGCGCTGCGTGCGTCGGTACCGGTGGCCAACCGCCATGGCGAGAAGGCCGAATACCTCGAACACGACGCACTGCGGGCGTACGTCGACTCGCCGCTGTGGTCGGCCGGCGTGTGGCAGCCCGACTATGCGCTCCTGGACCCCGCCCGCCTGGTGTGGGGGCTGCGTCGGGCCTGCCTGGACGCGGGCGTGCGGATCGTGGAGCGCACCGAGGTCACCGCGATCGACACCAAGCCCACCGACCTGATCCGGCTCACCACGGCCTACGGGATCGTCGGCGCGCGTCGGGTCGCCCTGGCCACCAACATCTTCCCGCCGCTCCTGCGCCGGCTCGGCCTGAGCATGGTGCCGGTCTACGACTACGCGCTCACCACCGAGCCGCTGACGGACGATCAGCTCGCCGCGATCGGCTGGACCGGTGCGCACGGCGTCACCGACGCGGGCAACCAGTTCCACTACGTGCGCAAGACCGAGGACAACCGCATCCTGTGGGGCGGCTACGACGCCATCTACCACTTCGGCAGCAAGGTGGACGAGGCGCTGACCCAGCGCCCGCAGACGTTCGACGTGCTCGCCGAGCAGTTCGCCGCGACCTTCCCGCCGCTGGCCGACGTCGCCTTCTCGCACGCGTGGGGCGGCGTGATCGACTCGACCACCCGGTTCTGCATGTTCGCCGGCACGGCCGCGGCCGGCCGGGTCGGCTACGCCCTCGGTTTCACCGGACTGGGCGTGGGCGCCACCCGGTTCGGCGCGGAGGTCGTGCTCGACCTGCTCGCGGGCACCCGGTCCGAGCGTACGGAACTCGAGATGATCAGGCGCAAGCCCATCCCGTTCCCGCCCGAGCCCGCCCGCTGGATCGGCATCCAGGCCACCCGCTGGTCGATGGCCCGCGAGGACGCGCACGGCGGCCGCAACATGTGGCTGCGTACCCTCGACCGGCTCGGGCTGGGCTTCGACTCGTGAGCGACGCGAGCGGGGCCGGCGGGCCGGGCGTGGCGGGGGAGTCGGCCGAACAGGGCAGGATGGCTGCCGAAGATCGAGAGGACGTGCCGAACTCGGCGCCGCAGCAGACCCGGAGCAGCCGTATGAACCCCGCAGGCCCGCTGGACGACATCGACCGGCGCATCATCGCCATCCTCCAGGCCGACGGCCGCCGTGCGTACAAGCAGATCGCCGAGGACCTGGGCATCCCGGCGTCCTCGGTGCGCTACCGGGTGCAGCGCCTGGAGGAGAGCGGCACGCTCCAGATCGTCGGCATCGCCAACCCGCTGACGATCGGCTTCGATCGGCTCGCGATGATCGGCATGCGGGTCCGGCCCGGTACCGCCCGGGAGGTGTGCCGCGAACTGCGTGAACTGCCGGAGACCTCCTACGTGGTGATGGTCGCCGGGCAGTACGACGTGATGGTCGAGGTGATCTGTCGCGACACCGACCACTTCACCGACCTGCTCAATCGCCGGCTGCTGCTGATCGACGGCGTGCTCTCCACCGACTCCTTCTTCGTCCTCGAAGTACACAAGTTGGCGTACGGCTGGGGCGTCGGCGGCGTCGAGTCCTCGCTGCTGGACGCGCCGGAGATACCGCCCGGGTCCGGACTGGATCAGCGCGACAGCCGCTGAGCACCGGGCGCGTCGTGTGGTCTCCCGCTCCCTCGGAGGGCGGGCGGACCCCACGGCGCGCCCGTGCCGCGCGGTCAGGGCACGCGGCGGCCGGTGCGTTCCCGGATGAACGCGCCGATGCCGTCCAGGAGCCGATTCAGGCCGAAGTCGAACAGCGTGTCCAGGTCGAACACGGAGTTGCGGGCCGCGACTCCGGAGTACATCGGGAAGGCGCCCGACTGGAGGACGTGGTGGAGCGCGGGCGCCTGGGAACGTAACCAGTCCGTGTTGTTGAGTCCGGTCGAACGTTCGGCCTCGACCTCCGAGTCGATGTCGGTGCCGGCGCCCCGGGTGAAGCCGATCACGGTGAGCGCGATGTAGAGCATCTCGTCTTGGTCCAAGCCCTCGACCTCGGCCATCATCCACTCGATTTGCGCCATCGCCTTGGGCATCGGACGCGGTCGGGTCAGCGACACGGCCTGGGCCAGCCACCGGTGACTGCGGTAGAGGTCCCACTGCACCCGGCACGTCGTCTCCATCCGGGCCCGCCAGCCGGTGATGTCGGCCCGGGAGGGTTCCAGGTCGCCGAAGACCGTGTCGGCCATCAGCGCGACGAGTTCGTCCTTGCCCGGCACGTATCGGTACAACGACATTGCGGAGACGCCGAGTTCGGCCGCTATTCGGCGCATGGACAGCGCCGCCATGCCCTCGTCGTCGGCCACCGCGATGGCGGTGCGGACGATCCGCTCGCGGGTGAGGAAGTGCTCGGGGTCGCGGGTGTCCGTGCGCGCGGTCGGGGTGCCGCGTCCGGGTGCCGGGCGCGACGCGCCGGCGGAGCGCCGGGAGGCGGGTGCGGCGACCACCGTGGCCACCCCCGGCACCACCTGCACCAGCCCCTCCCGGCCCAGCGTCGACAAGACCTTGGTGGCGGTCGCCATCGCCACGCCCCACTCGCGGGTGATCGAGCGGGTCGAGGGCACCCGGTCGCCCGGACGCAGTTCGCCGGTGGCGATCCGCCGGCGGATCTCGGCGATGATCCGCACCGACGGCGGATCGGGCCGGGTGTCGGGCCCCGACCGGGTCTCGGGACGGGCCTCCGGCTGCGTTTCGGTGCTGGTCACGTTCGCCTCTCCGTTCGTCTGTGACGGGCTCGTCGAATCAGTGCACTAGTGCGGAGGTTCGGTGCTCGTGCGGCCGACGGTGCGGGTGCACCGACCGGCGCCGTCCGCCATCTCCCCCCGGCCACCCGCGCCGCAGCGTTTCAATACGTCCACCCGGTGGACCGTGCGGTCCGTCGAATCGCCGCCCGGGAATGACGCGATTACGTTGTACGCGCCCCGGCGGTAGGGGCTTTTCGCCGCTCCAAGTGGCCCACCTCGGTTACTCGTTGACAACCCGAACTCTATCTGCGTATAACATAAACTCAAGCATCTACGGCATATACAGTTCCAGTGATTCGAAGCGGAGAACCCAGATGCCCACGCTCTTACGAGCCACCCCGATCGGCGCGGCGGCGTGCTGCGGTGAACAGCCGTGACCCGCCGACCCGGGCGTGGCATCGCGGCAAGACTCGGCGGGTGGAGCACCCGCCACCGCAAGACGGCGATCTTCGGCTGGCTACTGTTCGTGGTGGTCAGCGCGGCGGTGGGTGGCAACGCCGGTCTCCAGGAGGCGACCGTTGCCGAGTTGGACGCGGGCGACTCGGCCCGGGCCCGACAGATCCTCGAGGACCACAAGATCGAGGAACCGGCCGTCGAGTTGGTGATGGTGACCGGTCGGGACGCGGGCGAGTGGAAGAAGGCGGCCGCGGACCTGACCGGCCGGCTCGAGGGCATCGACGTCGTTCAGCAGCTCAAGGCGCCGCTGCCGGCGGAGAACGCCAAGTCCGCGCTGATCACGTTCGAGATCAAGGGCGAGAAGGACACTGCCGACAGCCGGATGAAGCCGGTGCTGGCCGCGGTCGGGGAGGTCAAGAAGGCCCACGGCGACGTCAAGATCCACCAGTTCGGCGACGCGAGCGCCAACAAGTGGCTCAACGACATGCTCTCCGAGGACTTCGAACGGGCCGAGTGGACAGCGGTGCCGCTGGCCCTGGGCATCCTCCTGGTCGCCTTCGGCGCGCTGGTGGCCGCGCTGCTGCCGGTCGCACTGGCGATGACCGCGTTCATCGCGGCCAACGGCCTGTTGGCGCTGCTCAGTTACAAGATGCACATGTTCCAGACCACCAGCTCGGTGATGCTGCTGATGGGTCTGGCGGTGGGCATCGACTACTGCCTGTTCTACCTGCGCCGCGAGCGCGACGAGCGGGCCGCCGGTCGGGACGCGGAGACCGCGCTGCGGATCGCCGCGGCGACGTCGGGCCGGGCGGTGCTGATCTCCGGGGTGACCGTGATGGTCGCCATGGCCGGCATGTTCCTGTCCGGGCTGCTCATCTTCAAGGGCTTCGCGGCGGCCACGATCCTGGTGGTCTTCATCGCGATGCTCGGCTCGGTGACCATCCTGCCCGCGCTGATGTCCTGGCTGGGCGATCGGGTCAACAAGGGGAAGGTGCCCTTCCTCGGCGGGCGCAAGGGCCGGCCACGGGCCAGTGGCGGCCTCTCCGGGGCACTGCTGAAGCCCGTGCTGGCCGCGCCCGCGCTGTTCGCGGTGCTCGGGATCGCCGCGATGGTGGTGCTGGCCTCGCCGGCCCGGGACATGAAGACCGAACAACTGGGCCTGCAGAAGCAGATGCCCGCGGACGCCCCGTTGCGCCTGGACTACGAGCAGATCACCGCGACCTTCCCCGGCGGCCCGGCCCCGGCAACGGTGGTGGTCGAGGCGGCCGACATCGGGTCGGGCCCCACCCGGGCCGCGCTGGCCGACTTCGAGGCGAAGGCGAAGGCCAGTCCCGACTTCGGCAAGGCCGTGGAGACGCAGGTCTTCCCGCAGGCGAACGTCGCCAAAATCCAGGTGCCGCTCGCGGGCAACGGATCCGACGCCCGCTCGAAGAAGGCGCTGGAGCACTTGCGGGACGAGCTCATCCCGCAGACCCTGACCCCGGTCACGACCAAGGTCTACGTCACCGGCGACCTGGCGTCGTCCGTGGACTTCACCGCCAAGCTGAAGAGCGGAATCCTGCCGGTCTTCGGCTTCATCGTGGCCGTCACCTTCCTGATCATGCTGATCTGCTTCCGCTCGCTGCCGATCGCGCTGCTCTCCATCTGCCTCAACATCCTGTCGGTGCTCGCCGCATACGGGGCGATGACCCGGGTCTTCCAGGACGGTTGGCAGGCGGAGCGGCTGCATACGGAGCCGGCCGGGGCAATCGAGGCGTGGATGCCGCTGTTCGTGCTCGTGGTCCTGTTCGGGCTCTCGATGGACTACCACGTGTTCGTGGTGTCTCGAATCCGTGAGGCACACGATCAGGGAGCGTCCACGAAGGAGGCGATCCGCCAGGGCATTCGGGCCACGGCGGGCGCGATCACGGGGGCGGCCACGATCATGGCGGCGCTGTTCGCGGTCTTCGCCACCTTGTCCATGCAGGACATGAAACAGATGGGCGTGGGCCTCGCGGTCGCGGTGCTGCTGGACGCCACGATCGTCCGGATGATCCTGCTGCCCTCGATGATGATGCTGCTCGGCGAGAAGAACTGGTACATGCCGTGGTTCCTGCGCTGGCTGCCGCATCTCTCCCACAGCGTTCCCGCGGAATTGGCCCGACCGGAAGCGTCGCACGTTTCTCCGGAGCCGGTCCGAGTCGATTGACCGAGGGAAAATCCCGCGTCGGCGAATCAGGGCCGTGCGATGTTCGTGAAGAAGTCGTGACGAAATAAAAGGGGTGCAATGCACATGTGGAATCATGAATACAGCATCGACACCGACGCCGCTCCCGAGGTGGTCTGGGCACACTACGTGGACCTGACCACGTGGCCCATCTGGAACCCGGGCATCAAGCTGGTCGAACTACACGGCCCGTTCGCCGCCGGCAGCGAGGGCACCATCACCAGCGAGGCGTACGGTCCGGTGCCGTTCCGGCTCTCCGCGGTCACCACGCAGCACAGCTTCACGATGGAGACGCAGGTCGACGAGAACGTGCTCCTGCGGACCATCTGCCGGGTCGCGCCGCGGACTTCGGGCGGCGCGCAGATCACCCACCGGCTGGAGCTGGCGGGACCGGGCAACGAGGCGCTCGGCGAGGCGCTCGGCCCGGGACTGACCACCAACCTCGCCATCGGAGCCAGGGCCCTCGCCGAGGCGGCAGTCTGAGGGGAGCCCACCAAACCGCACCGCCACGTGCCCCCCGTCACGGTCGCGCGGTGCGACCGGAGCCTCCGCCGACCCCCGTCCGCGGAGGCTCCGGCTTCTTCTTTCCCTCCTCACCGGCTCGGCGATCCGCTATAAGTTGCTCGTCGAGGTGATGCCGTACTCACGCGTCACGCCTTCGGTGCCTCGACGCAGAGACTGAGGAGTCGACATGACGGTGAGCGCCGAGGACCCGGACCCGAACCCACACCGGGAGCGGCGGACGGTCGTTCGACCCGCGCGCGACACGACGGTCACCGTCACCGCCGACGGACGCCTCGAGCTCTACTCCGCCTGGGCCGACGAGTCCTACCGCTACGCGCCGCCGGCGGTGGCCATGTGGATCGCGCTCCAGCGGCACCAGGGGCGACCCGATCTCGCGGTGGCCATGCTCGCCGAACTGTGGGGCACCGAGCCGGTCTGGGTCCGCTTCGAACTCGACGGGTGGTTGAGCGAGATCCGGGCCGCCGGACTGGTCAGCTACGACGGGTGAGCGGGAGCGCGGAAGCGGGCGATCGGGTTCGGAACCCGATCGCCCGGCCCGGCCCGTGGCGGTCAGCCGTCGGTGCTCGCGCCGATCCGAAACTCGGTGGGAAGTTCCTCGCGGTTGCGGATGCTCATCTTCCGGTAGACCCGGGTCAGGTGCTGCTCGACGGTGCTGATCGTGACGTGCAGGCGGTCGGAGATCTCCCGGTTGGCATAGCCCTGCGCGGCCAGGATCGCCACCCGACGCTCGGAGTCACTCAGGATCGCGAACCGGTCCCCCTCGGTCGGGGGGCCCTGGGCGTCGTTCGGCTTCGCAGTCGACGGATGCGTGGACACGAGCCTGCGGCACAGGAGTTCGGCGTGGCAGCTCTCCGCGATCCGGCGGGCCCGGCGGGCCGCGGTACGGGCCTTGGCCCGGTCGCCCAACACCTGGTACGCCTCGCCCAGGTCGGCGAGCGCGTGTGCGCTCTGATAGCGGTCACCGCTGTGCTGGAGCAGTTGGAGCGCCTCTTCGAGCAGGCCGGGTCGGTCCCCGACGGGGCGGGTGGCCGCCAGTGAGCGCAGCTCGATGCCCCGGGCCCGGGGCAGGGCGATCCCCGAGGGAGAAGCTTTCTGCTCGGCCCAGCGGGCCGCGCCCGCGTCGTCGCCCAGCGCCAGCGATGCCTCGACCGCACCGGCGCGCCAGGGCGCGAGTGTGGCCGTGTCGATGCCCCAACGGGTCATCCTGGCCCCGCAGTCGGTGAAGTCGGCCAGTGCCGCGCGGGCCCGGCCGGTGGCCAGGCGGTGCCTGCCGCGGGCGTACAGGTAGTGCAACCCCGCGCGGGTTTCGAACAGGTCCCCGGGCGCCGGGCGGGCGAACTCCCGGGCGGCGGCCTCGTGGTTGCCGATCGCGGTGTACGCCTCGGCGAGGGTCGCCGTCGCCAGCACCGAACTCTCGTTCCAGGTGGAGCCCTTGATGTGCGCCAGCGCCGCTCGAGCCTTGTCCACGGCGATGTCCAGGCGCCCCTCGCGGAACGAGACCAAGGCACCGATGGTGCCCAACACCCCCTGCCAGCCGGGAGTCTCGTGACTGCCGGCCCCGGTCAGGAAGCGCGTGCACCAGACGGCGGCCGAGTCGATCAGATCGGCGTAGACCAAGGAGAGCAGCGCGGGGGCGATCACCCGGTAGGAGCCGTGCGCGAAACCGCCGTCCTGCAGCACCTGTTCGGCCTGGGCGATGGTGTGCTCGTCGGCGCCGCCGGTGAGTACGGCGGACAGGGCGTGCACCGCGCGGTGACCGGGTGCGGAGGTGGCCGGCGTGACCGCGCCCGATTGCGGCGCCTCGGCGGCGGCCGGACCGGGGAGCCTGGACACCAGGCCCGGATACGTGGACGCCACCAGCAGCCGGGTGCGCGGCACGGCGGAGCCGACCGTGGGCCGCGCGGCCGGTAGTCGATCCCGGGTGTCGAAGCGGTCGACGAGGTCGAGCGCCTCGTCGAAGCGCAGGTGCCACAGCAGGCCCTCGGCCACCGACATGGCCGGTCCGAGCGTCGGCTTGCCCTCGCGCGGCGGCGAGCCGAGCGCGAGGAACCGATCCCGGGACCCGGCCGGCTCGCGCAGCCACTGCAGCCCGGCCGCCCGAACCTCGACCACGTACCGCCGGGCCTCGTCCGTGCAGCACTCGGCGGCGAGTTCGAGGCAGTGGATCGCCGTCGACGTGCGACCGGCGAGCAGGGCGGCCTGGGACGCGTCGAGAAGAACGGGCACCACCCAGTCCTGGCGCAGCGGGCCGGCGACCAGCAGATGGGCCGCGACGGCCTCCGCCGGTGCCCCCTCCTCGCGCAGCAGGCGACTCGCGCGATGCCGAAGGCGTACGGCCTCGTGTGGTGGGATGTCGTCGAGCACGGCCGAACGGGCGGCCTCGTGCCGGAATCGAAAATCGCGCACGAAGCCGATCTCCGCGAGTTTGCGCAGGGCGCTTCCGGCCGTCATCGTGCTGACGTTTCCGAATCGGCTCAGCAGGTGGATATCGGTGCACTCGTCGAGTAGTGCCACGCCGCGGGCAATGGTCACCGCGATCGGGCCGAGTCGATGCAGGCAGGTCACCAGCGCATCGCGGAAAATCGTTTCGGTGCTTTCGGCGGGAGAGTTCGGCGCGCCCTTTGTTTCCGCCGGCCCGCCATTGGCGGTATCCATCCCGGTGAGTATCACGCCGAGAGTGGATGGATTTTCGACGGAAGGTTCGAGGTGCACTTGCGCGAGCTGGTGATCGGGCGTTCCGGTAATTAATTCGGAAATCACCGGTGCGCCGCCATACGAGGAAAGCGGACCGATACGGATGTGCCGTACGCTCGGGCAATAGAGCAACTCTTCGAGCGCCGGGTGCGCGCGCCGGCCGAGTTTGCGATCCCAGGTCAGCACGACGGCGACGGGATTTGCGGCCGGGTGCTGGGCCAGGTGGCGCAGGCAGCGCAGGGACGACGGATCGGCGTATTCGATGTCGTCGACGGCCACCAGGACAGGGCCGTGCGCGGACAGTTCGGATACCGTCCGGATCAGCTCGCCGGCGGCCTGTGCCGGCCCCGGATCGGCGGCATCGGGGGGCGCTGAAATGCGAGCCGAGCTTGCCGTGAGCACGCCGAGAACGGCCGAATCCAGGAGCTCGCGCACGGTGGAATAGGGACGATCGCGGCACTCGGGTGAGCTCCTGGCACTGAGCACGGTGACTCCGGCCGCCGCCGCCCGTTTCCGGAAAGCCCGCAGGAGGTCGGTCTTCTCCATGCCGGTGGATCCGCTGATGACCGCGACGACAAAGCGCCCCGAGTCGTCACCGGCCAGTAGTCCGTCGAGCCGATTGTTCTCCTGATTCCGCTCTACCAACAACACCGTCGACATTCCCCCGAGTTCGACAACAGCGAGTTCACGAAAGGTTTACAATTCGGCCATCATACGAGCGACCGTCGTTGCTAATGACGGCCGTTCCGTGGGATTGCCCGGCGCCCCATCTCTTGTTCAGATCTTGTTTGGATTCGCAACTGTGTATCACGGGCACGCTAGATGTCTGTGCACGTAGTGGTCAAGAGTCTTCGGTAATGCCTTGGCCAAAACACGGACCGCGATGCTTGCCGGGGGTGTACCGGCAAGCCGTTCGGTGACCTGCACTACTAACGCGTTGGAGTCCGGCTCGGTAAGTATGTAGGGGCTCCGCATCGGCCTCTGCGTGACGGGCTTGCAGACCCTATGGAACGCCAGTACCTTCGCACTGTATGCGGGGCATACGGTTCCCGTCCGATGCTGCGGGCTCGGTCGGGGGATTCGTTACTCACCGGAGGTGCGTCAAACAGCAGTCGGTCGCCCGACCCCGTACTAGTGCGCATTAAGGTTTTCGGGCGACTGCCCTCCGGTATCGAACGAGGCGAATCGCGGGGATCGGTCGAACGCGTTTCGGGGACGAGGCGGCGCCGGACGGCGTGGTCCGGATCGTCACGTCCCGGCGGTGGCGCCAGGGGCGCGGGATCGGCCGTGGTTTCAACGTCAGACACACTCGGCGCATGGGGGATTTGCTGATGTCGTTGTTGATGGAATACCAGGACATATTCGGACAACTGGATGGCGTTCTGGAAGAGGCCGCCGCAGGCGAGAACCTGGTGGCGGTGCTCGACGGGGCCCGGGCGCCGGCCACGGAATCGGCGCTGTGGGCGCTGGGTCGGCGGGCCGCCCAGACCGGGGCCACGGTGCTCGACGTCACCGGCTCTCCGGGTGAACAGCATGTGCCCTACGCCATGTCGGCGCGGCTGCGGCACTCGTTGAGGGCGACCGGGAACGCTGGGGACGCCGAGGCGACCGGGGGCGCTCCGGTACTCGTCGCGCTCGTCGACCTGGAGTTCGCCGATGTCGAATCGCTGCGTGAACTGCCCCGCATGGCCGAGGCCGTGCCCGGCCGGCCGCTGGTGATCGTGCTCGGTGGGGAGCCGCGGCCGGGCCGGGCGGCATCCGCCATGCTGCGCGAGCTGATCGACGGGCCGCGGGTACGGCGTATCCGCCTCGAATCCCAGCCCCGCGAAGGCGTCGAGTCGGTGCCGGCGTCCCGAGGCGAACCCGCCTGCGGGGCACGCGAGGCGGCGATTCGGCACGCGCCGGCCGGTGGGCGCCGGGCGTCGATCGAGCCGATCCCGGACGCCGCCGCGGGAGGATCGGCGCGGCCCTGGTTCCGGCAGGCGATCGCCGGCTGCTTACACCGTATGGGCCTGCCGGCCACCCGCGTGGTCCAAGGCGCCGCCGTACTGGGCGAGGCGACCGACATCGGCCTGCTGAGCCGGCTGTGCCGGATCGACCCGAAGACGTCGCGACACCTGGTGCGCGAGCTGAACGCGGCCGGGGTGCTGCATGGCACCCGCTTTCGGCACGAGGAGATCCGGTCGGCCATCCTGGACGAACTGCCCGTTGACGAAGCGGTATCCCAGCGGCACCGGGCCGCGCGACTGCTGTACGAGTCCGGCGCGCGGTCGCACACAGTGGCGAACCTGCTGATGGCGGCCGGCCCGCTGCCCGAGGAGTGGGCACTGTCCGTGCTCCAGGACGCGGCCCGGCAGCTGCCGGCGCACCGGCGAAGCACCCTTGCCGTCGAGTACCTGCAGTTCGCGGGCGAATGCTGCGCCGACCCGAGTCGCCGCTACGCGCTCAAGATCCGGATCGCCGAGCTGCTGCGCTACGTCGACCCTGCGGCGGCCGACGCACGATTCCTCGCGCTCAAGGGACCGATTCTGGCCGGGAAGGTGGCTCCGGAAGAGGCCCTGCGGGTGGCCGACGCCCTGCTCTGGTCGCTGCGGAGCGCCGACGCGGTCGAGATCGTCGGCCACGTGGCCGCCGAGCACGACGCCGACCGACTCGGCGAGGCGTGGCAGCTGACCAGGTTGCGCGTCGCGGCCGGCTCTCCGGGACTCATGTCCCCGCTGGGCCTCACGGCACCGGCACCGCGGAGCGGCGATTCCGCGGTCGTCGACGGGCCCCGCTCGGCCGAACTGCGCGCCGCCGAAGCGTTGACCGCCGCGCTGGCGCAGCGGGTCGACCGGGACGTCGTCGCCCAAGCCGAGCAGATCCTGCGGGAGGAAAGCCGAGGCGGCGAAGGGCCGTTCGAGGCGGTCTCCGACGCGATCCTGGCGCTGGTCTACGCCGACCTGATCGACTCCGCCGCCGCGTGGTGCGACCGACTCGTCGCCGAGGCGCGCGAGCGCGACGAACCGGTACGCGCCGCGTGGTTGGGCAGTCTCGGGGCCCTCGTCGCGCTGCGGAAGGGACAACTGGACTCGGCCATCGAACAGGCCGAGGAATTCCTCGCGTTCATGTCCGGCCACGGGTGGAACGCCCAGGTCGGCCTGGCGCTGGCCACCCTGGTCGAGGCGCACACCGCGACCGGGAACCACGCTGCCGCCGCCGAGTGCCTCGGCCGCCCCGTCCACCCCGCGCTGTTCGAGACCCGCTCGGGTCTGCACTACCTCTACGCGCGTGGCAGACACCATTTGGCGGCGGATTGCCCGCATGCCGCACTGGCCGACTTCACCGCGTGCGGGGAGCGAATGGCCCTGTGGAACATCGACACCCCCGCGCTGGTGCCGTGGCGGCTGGGCGCCGCGCGCGGGTGGTTGCGCCTGGGCCGGCGCGATCGCGCGGCGGCCCTGGCCGAGGAGCAGGCGGCGGGGCTGGGGCCGGAGTTGCCCCGTGCGTACGGACTGACCCTGCGTTGCCTGGCGGCGACCATGCCGGTCGACGCTCGGCTGCCCCTCCTGGAGAAGGCGCTGGGGATGCTCCAGATCGGCAACGACCGCTACGAGAGCGCCGGGGTTCTGGCGGATCTGAGCGAGACCTACCAGGCGTTGGGGAACGACACGCACGCCCGGACCGCCGCGCGCCGGGCGCGGCGGATCGCCAAGATCTGTCACGGCGAGGAGCCGGTGGCCGCGACGGCGCCCGCCCAGGCCCCCGCTGCGGAGCCGGGCGAGGCGCAACGGGCGGACCGGGACGACCAGTTCGCCCGGCTCAGTGACTCGGAGCGGCGGGTGGCGGTGCTGGCCGCGGCGGGCTACTCGAACCGGGAGATCGCGGGCCGGATCTACGTCACCGTCAGCACGGTCGAGCAGCATCTGACCCGGGTGTATCGCAAGCTCGGCATTCGCCGGCGGGAGGAACTGCCCATGGACATCCGGGTGTACGCCGCCGACACGGCCTGATCCCGGGAAAACGCCGACGTCGCGCCGGTCGACCGAAAGGTCGACCGGCGCGACGTTCGGCGTCGCGGCGGGTAGGCCGCTACGGGGCCACCCGCAGGGAGACCTCCAGTCCGTCACCGATCGGCACGTGCACCGAGTGGTAGCCGCCGCCGGTGCGGACGTGATCGAAGTAGGGCTGCTCGGGCAGGGTGCCCATGTCGTCGGCGATCACCACGGCGTTCGGGGCGAGCGACGACTCGATCAGCCTGAGCACCGGAAGGTAGATGTCCTTCCAGCCGTCCAGGAAGACCATGTCGATCGGGCCGGGCAGGTCCTTGAGCGTCTCCAGGGCGTCGCCCACCCGGACGTCGACGATGTCGTCGAAGCCCGCGTCGGCGATGTTCTTCGACGCGATCTCGGCCTTGCCGGCGTGCCATTCGGTGGTGATGACCTCGCCGCCGTTGTCCCGCGCGGCCGCCGCGAGGAACAGCGTGGAGATGCCGAACGAGGTGCCGAACTCGACGATCCGCTTGGCACCGCGGCTGCGGGCCATCAGGTAGACGAGATCGCCGACCTCGCGCGGGATCGAGATGTACGCCTCGGCGAGCATCTCGGTCTGTTCCTGATGGCTGAAGGAGCCGAGCGGGCGGTTCTTGGCCATCACGGCCGCGACCACCGGTTCGTCCTTCACCTCCTCGTCGGCATAGAGGGCATCGAGGGCCGCGCGAACGCGGTCAGACGAGAGCGTACTCATTCTGAGCCTTTCGGGCCGAAAGTGCGGGGAGGATTCGGGACGGCACCACACGCGCAGCCGAGGATCAACTCTCGGGCGCGGTCACTGTGCACGGCCGAGATGTTACGCGTTCGGTCGGCCGAAGAGACCTGAGCGACGGCCACGAGTTCGTATATAGGGGGTTGCCGTCGAGCTTAGGGGGTGGTCCGTGTGGTGCTGCCCGCGCAGCCCCGGATTGAATGGGGTGCAGACTGCGCGCACGTTTCGACGAATGGAGTGGCGAGATGGGCCTGCTCGACCGACAGGGTGTGTTCCTGCCATATCTTCACCTGCTCGGTGCATCCTATGACGAGCCCCCGGGCTATTCGTTCGAAGAGCGGGTTTCCGCCGCCTCCCGGGACGACGTCCTCGGCATCGGTTTCGACGCGGACGAATTCGACAAGCTGCTCGAGAGCAATTCGGTGGAGGACCTGCGCGGCATCCTCGATCAGTACGGGGTGACGATCGGCGAGCTGCAGATTCTCTTCGCCTGGCACTTCGGCGGGGATTACCAGAAGATGGCGCGCGAGCGCGAGGAGCACATGTACGACCTGTGCGACCTGTTCGGCATCCCCCGGATCAAGACGGTCATCATGACACCCACCGAACTCCCCGGACCCGACCTGCTCGTCGAGCGTTTCGCCGGGGTCTGCGACCGGGCCGCGGCACGCGGGATCTCGGTGGCGATGGAACCCCAGTCGGTCAATCCCGGGTTCGACTACGCGGACACCGTAGACATGCTGCTTGCCGCGAACCGGCCCAACGGCGGCCTGGTGGTGGATGCCTGGCACTTCTTCCGCGACCCGGACGCCTTCACCCAGATCGACCGCCTCCCGGCCACGTCCATTTTCAACCTCGAACTGCGCGACGCCGCGGCCGAACCCAAGGGCTCCCGGCTCGACGACTGCCTGCACCACAACCTGATGCCCGGCGAGGGCGACTTCGACCTGGTGCGACTGATCCGCACGCTCGACGCCAAGGGTGTGGACATCCCGATCTCCGCGGAGGTGCTGTCCGCGGACCTGCGCGCGCTCACCGCGGCGGAGAACGTGGCCCGGACGGTGGACTCGGTGGCCGTTTTGATGGACGCGGCCCGCGCGCGCTGATTGCGAATATCCGGCGAGACGATGTCAGGTCCTGCGGTGAGATGGGTTGGTGTTGTTGGTGAACGACGACAAGCTCCGCGACTACCTCAAGCGCGCCACGGTCGAATTGAAGGAGACCCGGCGCCGACTGCACGAGATCGAAGCGCGGGCCAGAGAGCCGATCGCCATTGTCGCCATCAGCTGCCGCTTTCCCGGATCGGTCGCCTCCCCGGAAGACCTGTGGGACCTCGTGGCGACCGGCCGGGACGCGATCTCCGCCTTCCCGGAGAATCGCGGCTGGGACACCGCCGGAATCTATGACCCGGAGCCGGGGAAACCCGGAAAGAGCTATACCCGACACGGCGGATTCCTGCACGAGGCCGGCGAATTCGACGCCGAATTCTTCAAGATCGGCCCACGCGAGGCCAAGGAGATGGATCCGCAACAGCGGTTGGTCCTGGAAACCGCGTGGGAGGTCCTGGAACGGGCCGGAATCGACCCGACCGCGCTGCGCGGAAGTCGGACCGGAGTATTCGCCGGAATGGTCTACCACGATTACGCGGAGAACCAGAGCACGGGTTCGCTGGCTTCCGGCCGAGTGGCCTACAGCCTCGGTCTGGAGGGGCCCGCGGTGACCGTCGACACCGCGTGCTCGTCCTCGCTCGTGGCGCTGCACTGGGCCGTGCACGCGCTGCGCGCGGGGGAGTGCTCGCTCGCGCTGGCGGGCGGAGTGAACGTGATGGCCACCCCGGACGCCTTCATCGGCTTCAGCGGCCAGCGCGGGCTGTCCGCCGACGGGCGGTGCAAGGCGTTCGCGGCCTCGGCCGACGGCACCGGCTGGGGTGAGGGCGTCGGCTGGTTGCTGGTGGAACGCCTCTCGGACGCCCGGCGCAACGGGCATCCCGTACTGGCGCTGGTCCGCGGTACGGCGGTCAATCAGGACGGCGCGTCCAACGGCCTCACCGCACCCAACGGCCCCGCGCAGCGACGGGTGATCGAACAGGCCCTGGCCAACGCGGGTTTGGCGGCCACCGACGTGGACGTGGTGGAGGCACACGGCACCGGCACCCGGCTGGGCGACCCCATCGAGGCCCAGGCGCTCCTGGAGACCTACGGACAGGATCGGCCCGCCGACCGCCCGCTGTGGCTGGGTTCGCTGAAGTCGAACATCGGCCACGCCCAGGCCGCCGCGGGCGTCGGCGGGATCGCCAAGATGGTGATGGCGATGCGGCACCGCGTGCTGCCCAAGACGCTGCACGTCGACGAGCCGACGCCGCATGTGGACTGGTCGGTGGGCCGGGTGAGCCTGCTCACCGAGGCGCGGCCGTGGTCGAGCGACGGCCGGCCGCGGCGGGCCGGCGTGTCCTCCTTCGGTGTCAGCGGCACCAATGCGCACGTGATCATCGAGGAGGCGCCGGCCGTCGAACCGGCGCCGGTGACGGACGAGCCGGCCGTTGCCGGCCGGCCGGTCCCGTGGACCCTGTCCGCCCGGACCGAACCCGCGCTGCGCGAGCAGGCGGGCCGGTTGCTCGCCCACCTGGACGCGCGTCCCGAGGTGAATCCGGTCGACCTGGCGTTCTCGCTCGCCACCACGCGCGCGGCACTCGACCACCGCGCGGTGGTCGTCGGGGAGACCCGCGAGGACCTGCGCCGCGGGTTGGCGGGGCTCATCCAGGACACGCCCACGGCCGCGACCGTACGTGCCGCGGCCCGGCCGCACGGCCCGGTCGCCTTCCTGTTCACCGGCCAAGGTGCCCAACACGTCGGCATGGGCCGCGAACTCGCCAAGAGCTTCCCGGTGTTCCGCGAAGCCCTGGACGCCGTGTGCGCGGAGATCAACCAACACCTCGACCGTCCGCTGCGCAACGTGATGTGGACGACCGGGACCGCCCTCGACCTGACGATGTACACCCAGGGGGCGGTGTTCGCGATCGAGGTGGCCCTGTACCGACTCCTCGAATCGTGGGGAGTGCGCCCGGCATTCGTGGCCGGCCACTCGATCGGCGAGCTGAGCGCCGCACACGTGACGGGAGTGCTCTCGTTGGCCGACGCGGCCCGACTGGTGGCCGCGCGCGGTCGACTCATGTACGCCCTGCCGGGCGGCGGGGCGATGATCGCCGTGCGGGCCGGCGAGCATGAGGTGACCCCGCTGCTGACCGAGCGGACCGGGATCGCCGCCGTCAACGGTCCCGAGTCGGTGGTGGTCTCCGGCGCCGAGGACGAAGTCCGGTCGATCGCCGACCGGTTCGCCGCACAGGGCCGCAAGACCCACCGGCTGACGGTGTCGCACGCGTTCCACTCGCCGCTGATGCAGCCGATGCTCGCCCGATTCCGGGAAATCGCCGAAAGCATCGAGTACGGGACCCCGTCGATCCCGATCCTGTCCACCGTGACCGGCGCGCTCGCCGAACGGCTCGACGCGGACCACTGGGTGCGGCACGTTTCCGCACCCGTACGCTTTCACGACGCGATCCGTGCGCTCCGAGCCAAGGGCGTCACGACGTTCCTCGAACTCGGACCGGACGCCGCGCTGACCGCGATGGGCCCCGACTGCGCAGCCGACGCGGACGACGTCGCGTTCGCGGCCACACTGCGCCGGGGCCGCGGCGAGGCACGCGAGATGGTGCTCGCACTCGGCACGGCGTACGCGCGGGGAGCCCGGGTGGACTGGCCGGCGTACTTCGCCGGCGGATCCGGCCCGAGCGTCGTCGACCTGCCCACCTACGCGTTCCACCGCCGGCACTACTGGGAGCCGACGCCCACGGCCACCAGGCCGCATGCGAACGGCCCGAGCGATGCGGGGTTCTGGGACGACGTCGAACAGCGGGACACCGCCGAGTTGTCCGCGCGGCTGGACGTCGACGCCGAGGCCTTGGATCGGGTATTGCCCGCGCTGTCCGCCTGGCGGCGCAGCAGCCGCGACCTGGAGCTTCGGGACACCTGGCGCTACCGCCTGCACTGGACTCCGATCACCGCCCCCGACGTTCCCGCACCGACCGGCCGATGGCTGCTCGTGGTCCCCGCCGACCACGGCGACGACAAGCGGGTCATCGCGATCACCGAAGGACTCGCCCGCCAGGGCGCCCGCGTCGTGCTGATCCCGGACCACGACGCCGACCGCGCCGAGCTCACCCGGAGCCTGCTCGACAGGGCCGGTGAGGAACCGACCGTCGGCGTACTGTCGCTGCTCGCCCTCGACTCACGCGAACACCCGCAACACCCGACGCTGTCCCGAGGCACCGCCGGCACGGTGGCCCTGGTCCAGGCCGCCGCCGACGTGGGCCTGACCGTCCCCCTGTGGTGCGTCACCGCGAACGCCGTCGCGGTCGCCCCCCTCGACGAACCCGCCGATTCGTACCAGGGCGCCCTGTGGGGTGCCGCCGCCGCACTCGCCCTGGACCACCCTGGCTTCTGGGGCGGCATGGTCGACGTACCGGCCGACGTGGACGACACCGCGGTGGACGCGCTGTACCGGGTCCTGTGCGCGGGCACCGCCGAGGACCGGATCGCGATCCGCGCCGACGGCGTGCACGTCCGTCGGCTGATCCGGGCGCCGCTGAACGGCGCGCCCGCCGGGCGCTCCTACCGCCCGCGCGGCACCGTATTGATCACCGGCGGAACCGGCGGCGTCGGCGCCCATGTCGCCCGGCACTTCGCCCGCGCCGGAGCCGAACACCTGGTGCTGACCAGTCGGCGCGGCTCCGCGGCACCCGGGATGTCCGAGCTCGCGGCCGAACTGGTGGCCCTGGGCGCCCTGGTGTCGATCGCGGCCTGCGACGTCACCGACCGGGCGGCCCTGCGCGCGCTCCTGGACTCCATACCGGACGAACTGCCGCTGACCGCCGTCGTACACGCCGCCGGCGCGTCCGGGCGGGACACGCCCCTCGCGGGAAGCACCCTCGCCGAGTTCGCCGAGGTCGGCCACGCCAAGATCGGCGGCGCGCTGCTCCTGGACGAACTGCTCGCCGACCACCCGCTCGACGCGTTCGTACTGTTCTCCTCGGGCGCCGCCGTCTGGGGCAGCTCGGGGCAGGCCGCCTACGGCAACGCCAACGCCTTCCTGGACACGCTCGCCCAGCGCCGCCGGGCCCGCGGACTCACCGCGACCTCGATTGCCTGGGGGCCGCTGGACAGCGGCATGGTGGACGCGGAGATCAGCGCGTTCATGCGTCGCATCGGCGCGCCCGCGATGGACACCGCGCTCGCCGTCGGCGCGCTGAGCCAGGCGATCGAGCAGGACGAAAGTCACCTGGTCGTCGCGGAATTCGATTGGTCCCGCTTCGCGCCGACGTACACGCTCGCTCGGCCGCGCCCACTCCTGGACGCGATTCCCGAGGTGCGTCAGGCGCTGAACGGCGAGGACGGTGCCGAACCGGCGGCCGGACCCGCGCCGTTGGCCGAGTTGCTCGCGCTGCCCTCCGGACAACAGGGCCGTGCGTTCCTCGACTTGGTCCGGACGCACGTGGCCGCCGTTCTCGGGTACGACACCGCGGACGAGGTGGCGGCCAAACGCGCATTCCAGGACCTCGGGTTCGACTCCGTGGCCACCGTGGAACTGCGGACTCGGCTGAACCGTGCCACCGGCCTGCGGCTGCCCGCCACCGCGGTCTTCGACCACGCGAGCCCGGCGGCACTCGCCGACCACCTGGCGGCGGAAGCGCACCGGCAGACGGGCGCCGGTGAGATGTCCATCGCGGCCGAACTCGACCGGATCGAGGCCGCATTGACGCTGCTGCCACCCGCCGAGCTGCTCGGCCATCGCGTCCCCGCTCGGCTGCGGGCGCTCGCGGCGAGGTTGACCGAGGGCTCCGGAGGATCGGCGGAGCCGGCCGCCGAGGACCTATTGGAGACCGCCTCCGCCGAAGACGTTTTCGCATTCATCGACAAGGAACTCGGCTCGGCCTGACCGGTCGCGCACACGGACAGTTGTGAGGCTGGGATGGCGAACGAGGCGGAGATGGCGAACGAGAGCGGCACGGGAAACGACGACAAGCTGCTTCGGTACCTCAAGCGGGTGACCGCCGACCTGCAACAGACCAGGCAGCGGCTCCAAGAGGTGGAGGGCCAGGAGCACGAACCGATCGCGATCATCGGGATGAGCTGCCGTTTTCCCGGCGGCGTGCGCGACCCCGAGGGCCTGTGGCGCCTGGTCTCACAGGGCCGGGACGCGATCACCACGTTCCCCACCGATCGCGGCTGGCCCCTCGGCGACCTGCACCACGACGACCCCGACCAGGCCGGCACGAGCTATGTCCGCGAAGGCGGATTCGTGCACGACGCCGGGGAGTTCGACGCCGCCTTCTTCGACATGTCGCCGCGCGAAGCGGTCGCGACCGACCCGCAGCAGCGCCTGGTGCTGGAGACGTCCTGGGAGGTCTTCGAGCGAGCCGGCATCGACCCGCACGCGATGCGCGGCACGCCGGTCGGGGTGTTCGCCGGTTCCGGCATCCAGGACTACGGCGACCTGCTGTTGCGCGCCCCGGAAGCCGCCGAGGCGTACATGTCCACGGCCGTCTCGCCCGCGGTCATCTCCGGCCGTGTGGCGTACTCGCTCGGCCTGGAGGGCCCCACGCTCACGGTGGACACGGCGTGCTCCTCGTCGCTGGTCGCCCTGCACCTGGCCGCCCAGTCGCTGCGCCGACAGGAATGTACGCTCGCCCTCGCCGGCGGTGTCATGGTGATGGCGACACCGGCCCCGTTCGTCGCGTTCAGCCGCCAGCGCGGACTCGCGCCCGACGGCCGGTGCAAGGCGTTCTCCGATGACGCGGACGGCACGGGCTGGGCCGAGGGCGCGGGCATGCTGCTGCTCGAACGACTCTCCGACGCCCGCCGCAACGGACATCCCGTGCTGGCCGTGGTGCGGGGGAGCGCGATCAACCAGGACGGCGCCTCCAACGGCCTGACCGTGCCCAACGGTCCCGCGCAACAGCGCGTGATCCGACAGGCATTGGCCGACGCCGGCGTGCCGGCCGCGCAAGTCGACGCGGTCGAGGGACACGGGACGGGCACCACGCTCGGTGATCCGATCGAGGCGCAGGCGTTGTTGGCGACGTATGGGCAGGATCGCCCGGAGGATCGGCCGTTGTGGTTGGGGTCGATCAAGTCGAACATCGGCCACGCGCAGGCCGCCGCGGGGGTCAGCGGCATCATCAAGATGGTCGAGGCGATGCGGCATGGCGTGCTGCCGCAGACGCTGCACGTCAGCGAGCCGTCGACGTATGTCGATTGGGCGCAGGGGAACGTGCGCTTGTTGACCGAGTCCCGGCCTTGGCCGGAGAACGGGCATCCGCGTCGGGCGGGCATTTCTTCCTTTGGCGTGAGTGGGACCAACGCGCACGTGATCCTGGAGGAGGGCGAGCCCCTCGCCGTTGCGCAGGAGGAGCCGCAGTGGCCGGAGGGTGTTCCGGTGCCTTGGCTTTTGTCGGCCAAGAGCGAGGCGGCGTTGAGTGCGCAGGCCCAGCGGTTGGCGGCGCACGTGCGGGAGGTGCCCGAGCCTCGTCCGCTGGATGTCGGTTTCTCGTTGGCGAACTCGCGTGCGGTGTTGGCGCATCGTGCGGTGGTGGTTGCGGGTGATGTGGCCGGTGGGTTGTCGGTGGTCGCCGAGGGTGGTGTCGGGGCGGGGGTGGTGCGGGGTGTCGCCTCGGACGGGCCGGTTGCGTTCGTGTTCTCGGGTCAGGGTGCGCAGCGGGTCGGGATGGGTGTGGAGTTGTGTGGGGCGTTTCCGGTTTTCCGGGCGGCTTTCGACGAGGT